>JAFDGW010000060.1 GCA_019309115.1 Deltaproteobacteria bacterium | reverse complement strand
GAAATACGGTGATCCTCGATTTAAATATGGAGTTCCACCTGATAACAATGGAAACTTCGCCTGGATTCAACATTATATTTATCATCTAGCTCCAGAAGGTAAAGCAGGGTATGTTATGGCAAATGGAGCTTTGTCAGGAGGAGGAGTTGAAGGCGAGATTAGAAAGAAGATAATTGAAAATGATTTGGTGTGGGGGATTGTGGCTTGTCCTCCTAAATTATTTTATAATGTACCGCTTGCAGTCACTTTGTGGTTTTTACGAAAGACAAAGCCTGCTCACATGAAAAAGAAGGTTTTGTTTGTTTATGCAAAAAAAATGTTTAAGCAAATTTCAAGAAAACAGGTTGTTTTTACAGATGAGCATATAGATAAAATAGTCGAAAAGTTCAGAATGTTTGAGAGGAAAGAATCCGAAACTGAGATAAATGAACTTGGATTTGCAAAAATTGCTACATTAGAAAATATCAAGAAAAACGGCTATGTTTTAACCCCTGGTAGATATGTTGGAATAATGATTGTTGAAGATGGAATACCATTTGAAGAGAAAATGAAAACCTATTCCGAGGAGATATCAAGATTGCTTAGGGAAGAGGAAAAATTAACAAGAGATGTTAAGGAAATATTTAAGGCTTTGAAATTTGAGGTCTAATGATGAACAAAGAAGAATTATTTGAAAAAATAGCAAAAGCTACGATTAAAATAGAATGTGAGGGTAACATTAGTTCTGGTTCTGGATTTTATTTCTTCAGAAAGGGGCTAATTGTAACAAATTACCATGTTATTAAGTCATCTTTGAGAGATAGAAAAAAAATATATGCAAAAACGGAGAATGGGGATAGTGCTGTATTAAAATTGCTGGGATTTTCGACAGAAGATGAATATGATTTAGCAATTTTAAAAATGGAAGAAGAACTAAGGGAAAAGGGAGAAATTTTATTGCCTAAGATTTCATCACTAAGCAGGGGAATTCCTGTGTGTTTTTCAGGTTTTCCTCATGGAATAAATGATTTACTCGTTCAGACAGCATATGTTTCCGGACCATTTAAGGATATAGGTTTTTATATTGATGGGTCAGTGAATGGTGGAAATTCTGGAGGACCAGTTGTTGATATGAGAGATGGAAAAGTGATTGGAATTATTACACAAAGAAGATTCTTAACGCCGATCGATTTAGAACAGGTATATAAAGATTTACATTATCTCCATGAACATTTTCGACGAATGGAAGGGAGAGCAGGTGTGGTAATTTCAGGGATAGATTTTGGACAGTTTGCCCAATTAATGTCTACGTCTTTTAGTGTTTTTGGGAAAGTTTTGAATGCAAATGCAAATACAGGTATAGGAATTGCCTACAGAATAAATTTTTTAACAAATAAAATAGAAACAGTTAAGGCGTGAAAATGTCGATTAAATTCAAATGGGAAACTGAATTTAAAGAAACGGAGCTTAGAGATATACCGAAAGACTGGGAAGAGAGAAAAATTTCAGACTTTTATAAGCTTTTGTATGGAATAACTACGTCTTCAAGCGACAAAGGAAATTGTAGGCTGCTAAGAATGACTGACATAGGAAAAGAGGGTATTAATATTGGGACAGTACCATATGCAGAAACTAGCGAAAAAGAATTAAGAAAATATTCGCTTAAGGATGATGACTTGATCATAAGCAGAATAGCAAACGTTGGGGCTATTGGTTATATAAAAAAAGATCTATTAGAAAGAATGGATAAGCCTTTAATATTTGGCTCCTATCTTCTTAAATTTGTAAAATTATCGGAAACTGAAGTTAATAATAAATTTATTTACTATTTCTATAGTTCTAATCCCATGCAGGAATTTATAGAATCGATAGCGGAGGGCTCTACAAGACCAAATACAAATGCTAAAGTAGTATCACGTTTTCCAGTGTATTATCCTCATCCTTCTGAACAATCCCGCATCGCCACCGTTTTATCTTGGTTCGACGACCTCATTGAAAATAAGAAGCGTCAGAACGAAATCCTTGAGAAAACAGCAATGGCGATTTTCAAAAGCTGGTTTATTGATTTCGAGCCGTTTAAAAATGAGGAATTTGTGGATAGTGAATTAGGGCAGATGCCGAAGGGATGGGAGGTAAAGCCGATAGGTGAAATGGCAGAAATAAGAAATGGCCTATCTTATAGTGGAAAGGAGAAATTTGAAGAACCAGTAGAAGGAGGTTATATATTTATTACTTTGAATAATGCCATCGAAGGTGGAGGATTCAAACCAGTATATGCGTGGATAAAGAGTGACAGAATTAAAAAGCGTCATTTTTTAGAGGAAGGGGATTTGATTATCCCTAATACAGAACAGACAAAGGATGAAAGATTACTAGGGAGTCCTGGAATTGTATTTTTCCCTCCTGGCTATAAATACAAGGGGATATATTCCCATCATATAACAAAGATTTTGCTATTTGATCCAAAGCACAAACTATATTTATACCTATTTTTGAGATTTACTAGAGAAGACAGCGCAAGTTTTGCTACGGGTACAGGTGTGCTAGGAATGGACATTGAAAATTTTAGGAAAAACAAGCTTGTCGTTGTGCCGCCTTTGGAGATCATCAATAGATTTCATTCTCTCGTAGAACCTCTATTTCAGAAAATAATAAGAAATCAAAAGCAAATCATGGTTCTTAGGAAGATAAGAGATACGCTTTTGCCTCTCCTCGTATATGGCAGGCTGAGAGTGGAGGAGATATGAGTAACGAAGCAACATCTCAGGATATGATTAGAGAGGATGTTTTAAAGTATCTTTACGAAAGATATAAAAAATCACGAAGTGTAAAAAAACAGGCTGTAAGCATAAGCGAAATAAAAAAGGCACTGAAGCCAAAGGGATACAAAGAACAAGATATTACTGGAGCGATAAGTTTTTTAATCGATCGGGACTGGCTTAAAGAAATAAAGGTAAAAACGAAATTTTTCATAAAAAACCGTCTCACTGAAGGAGAAAAAATAACATATAGAATAAGCGATGTTGGAGTAACTCATTTTGAAGGACCTTCAAAATTTCTCTCTACAAATAGATTCAGTGGCATCAGCATTACGAATATTCAAGGTGTAACCGTGGTTGGAAACAACAACATCGTAAGAAATGAGTATTTGGAATTGTTTAGGGAATTGGAAGAATTAGGAGATCAAATAAGAAGCAGTGCTCAATTGTCAGATGATGATAAGGTGGATTTACAAAACGATTTAGACACAATCAAGAGCCAACTTGGCAAATCCAAGCCTGAAAAGAATATTATTAAGATAGCATGGGGAAACATAAAGGATAAGTTGGGTAAAGTACCTGATTTAGCAGAAAAAATTACTAAAGTAATTGCTTTAATCAAGATTTTCTCAGGGTGAATTTGATGATGGCTAAAGCGGAACTTACGGAAGATTACTTGGTTGAGCAGTCCGCTATCGGATGGCTAAAAAATCTCAATTACTCATACATTCACGGAGCAGAGCTATCTCCGGAAAAGGAGGAACGCGAATCCTATCGTAATGTGATCCTCAAGAAGAGATTTATTGATGCTGTAAAAAGACTTAATCCTTGGTTATCTGAAAATCTTGCAGAAAAGGTCTATAAAAAGGTAGCTGACATCGACCATCCTGATTTCGTGATGAAGAGCAAAATCTTTTACGAGATGCTTACGAAAGGCGTAAAAATCAAGATCAGAGAAAGAGGAAGGGATAAAACGAAGATTGTGAAATTGATCGATTTTGAGACTCCTGAGAACAATGAGTTTCTTGCAGCGAACCAGTTTTCAGTAGAATATCAGTATCAGAATGACGTCTACAGAAGACCTGACCTCGTCGTTTTCGTAAACGGGTTACCCATAGCGGTTTTTGAATTCAAAAATTTCAATGCGAACGAAACAGCCAAAGATGCTTATTATGATCATAAAAACAAGATGGAAGACATTCCGCAGCTCTACGTTTATGCCCAAATCTTGGGAGCGAGTGACGGACTGGAGACGAAATACGGATCCGTAACAAGCGATTGGGACAGATTTTTCGTATGGGAAGGTATCTTTGACGACAACGATCTGGAAGCGAAAGAAATTGAAGAGAACCGATATTACTATATTTTCAAGCCTAAGAATCAGGAAATGACTTCCCTCGAAGTTTTGCTGAACGGCCTTTTCAGAAAGGAGCATCTGACTGAGTATTTGGAGGATTTCGTTTTTTTTGAAAAATCAGGAGAAAAATATGAAAAGAAAATCGCGATGTTCCACCAGTTTTACGTCGTGAGAAAGGCGATTGAAAGGACCAGGGAATCTGTACTTAAGGGGAAAACTCCAGATGAAAGGAGAATAGGTATCGTCTGGCATACCCAGGGAACTGGCAAGTCTTTAACAATGCTTTTTTATGCGAGGAAGGCTTTAAAACTCAAAGAGCTAGAAAATCCCCTCCTGGTTTTTATAACGGATAGAAACAATTTGGATGAGCAGCTTTACGGAGTATTTTCAGAATTACCAATCGCAAAACAGGCGAAGTCCATAAAAGATTTACAGGGATTGATAACGCCCAAAGCAGGAGGAATCATCTTCACAACTATACAGAAATTCGGCAGAAAGAAAGCAGAAGAATACCCTCTTCTTACTCAGAGAAAGAATATTGTAGTTATCGCTGATGAAGCCCACAGGAGCCAATATAGAGAATTGGCAATGAATTTACGGAGGGCAATTCCTAATGCCTCTTTCATGGGATTTACAGCAACGCCCATCGAACTTCAGGATCGCTCAACTTCCCTCGTGTTTGGGGAACACATAAGCGTTTATTCCATGGATAAAGCGAAGAGACATAAAGTTGTTGTTCCCATCTACTATGAAGCTAGGCTGTCTAAGCTTCACTTAACCAACGAATTCATTGACGAGGAATTTGAAAAAATTTCAGAGGAAGTGGCAAAAGATCCTCAGACAAAACAGTCTTTAAAAAAGAGATTTGCTAGATTAGAAAAACTTATGCTGGCAGAGGACAGAATGGATGAAATTGCGAAAGACATAGAAGACATAGTTACCCATTTCAACAAGAGAGTGCAGGAATTCGAAGGCAAGGCGATTGTAGTTACCATTAGTAGGAAAATCGCAGTCAAACTGTACGAGAAAATTATGAGCCAACCCAAAGCACCTTCAACGGTCGTTGTGATTTCAGGGAATAAACAGAGAGACCCAAAAGAATATTGGCCTCATTTGAGGAATAAACACGAAACCGAGGAACTGGCCAATAACTTCAAGAATCCCGAAACTGATCCGAAGCTGGCGATCGTAGTTGACATGTGGCTAACTGGTTTTGATGTTCCCTGCCTCCACACCATGTATTTTGACAAACCGATGAAAGACCATTCTCTGGTTCAGGCGATAGCCAGGGTAAACAGGGTTTTCAGGGATAAGCCTGGTGGCCTGATAGTGGATTATATAGGCATAGTGGACAATATTCGAAAATCTCTGAGCGTTTACACAATTGATACAATAAAAGAAATCTTCATTAACATAAATGAGGTTATTTCGCTGCTGAAAGAAAAATACGACATTGTTTCTTCTCTTTTTCACGGCATAGATTACAAGGGTTGGACTAAGCTTAAACCAACAGCGCTGTCCAAACTTACAACTTTAGCGTATGACAGGATAAGCAAGGAGGAGGACACAAAAAAGAGATTCATAAGAAATTTTGTCGCTTTGAAAAAGCTTTATGCATTGGCAAGCCCTCATCATGAAGCGTACACGATAAAGGATGACATCCGGTTTTTTGAGATGATTAAGAAGATGATAGTGAAATATTCGATGGCCAGGGTTAAAGACATACATAGGGATCTGGAATATGAAATAAGTCATCTCATATCGAAAAGTATTACCGCCGAAGAGCCCATTGATGTTTTCTCTCTGATGGGAAAGGGAAGGCCGGAAATTTCGATTTTCGACGAGAAGTTCCTGGCTCGATTTAAGGACATGGAGTACAAGAATTATGCAGCTGAGCTTTTAGCAAAGATAATAAGGGATGAGCTGATAGTCAGGACTAAAACCAACCCTTTTAGGTATCGATCTCTCTACGACATGATGAACAAGATTATAGAAAAGTACAACGTCAAATTAATCGATACAGCGGAAGTAATAGAGGAATTAATAAATATCGCCAATGAGATAAAGAAGGCGGTATATGAAGGCAAGAAACTAAATCTCAGCGATGAGGAACTTGCCTTTTATGACTTGCTTGCTTCAGAAAAGAACTGCTTCGAAAATTATAAGGAAGTTGAAGAGGTAGTGAAAGAAATCGTAAAGGAAATGGGTTATTACATTAAAGTTGCTGACTGGAATAGGAAAGAGTACATAAAAGCAAAAATAAAAGCGGCTGTGAAGAATGTTTTGATCAAGGTCATTGACGGGAGAGTGAGTTACAAGGAAATAGAGCGGTTGTCTACAGAAGTCATCAGCCATGCAATGATGATATACGCTACCGCATAAAATTTTGACAAGATAGATGTCCGTTCTGTGAAAAGGTAGGAATAGTAGCTTTCTACAAACCTTCTCACAGAGAGCCGAGCAGTAGCAGAATATCCGGAAAGTCCGTAACGAAGCAAATAATGAAGGATGAATCCTATCACATTCAATCAGATTGTCCTCATTGCAGAGCCAAGAAAAAAGACATCCAGGATTATTACGACGGAAAATACAAAAATGAATTATCCCACGAAGAACGGTTAAAACGCTGGAAGAAGAGAGGTTTGCCGCTGGTTTTTGGGGAGTAGATAAATGCCCAACTTACATAAATAAACAATAGTCGTAAACATCAATACCACTGTTTCTCAGTAGTTTTCCTATTTTGGCTATTGTGCCAGAAGTCTGAAGAGCTACAGGTAACTTGTTATAAAATTCCATATTGTAGGTGGCCTTTGAATGAGTAAAGCAATAGTGTTAATGTGAGATGAAGTTGAAAGGTTTGTCTTAACCTGCTGGATTATGTGTAGGTTATGTGATAGATTTTGTGGCGATAGGGGTTAAACTTATAAATCTTCTTGACAAATTATCCTTAACATATTAATATTTATACAATAAAGAATGTATGAGGTGATTAGATGAAAAAACTTGATTTACCATATATAAGAATAACGAGGCTTAACGAGCTGGTGAGACGTCTTTCCCCTTCCTTCATTGAGAAAAAGGGGATAGTGATAGGCGAGTTTTGCAAGGCGCTTGGGGAGAAGATAGGCACAGTGAGTAATATGCTGGTTACCCTCAGAGCACTGCATTTAGTGAAAGGGAGAGGGAATTATGATTTCACTGAGGAAGGGAAGCAGTACGCCATTTCATTAATTCGTAATAATGAAGCAAAATCTCGTGAAGTTCTCGTGAAAATATGCGAAGGGCTCGACTACATAACAGAAATTCGACAATGGCTGAAGCAGAAAGGCAAGCTTGAGATCAATGAGATAGGTAACCAGATTGCCCTGAAGTTTAACCAGAAGTGGGAAAACCCAGTTACAGTGAGAGCTTATGGCGCTGCCATCGGAAGTATTATCGATTATATCGGGCAGGCGTCTTATAGATCTGGTACGCTGTTGCTGCCTGACGGTGTTGACCGATCCGATACACTACCTGTTCCCGATGTTCACGTGCGGAAAATAATTGTCATTCTAAATGGCTTATTTCCAGAAGGGAAAGAGTTAAAGGAGCTATCGAAGGCAGTTAAGACAAGTGAAGGCCGATTAAGCAGTGAACTTATGGCTTGTATCGAATTGGGATTGGTGGAGCGAGCCGCGAGAGGCTTCTATAAGCTGAAAAAGCCCGGGAAAGATATGATTAGCCCCATGTCAACTGATGAACACAAGAGATCGATTTTTAGAAAACAGCTTCTGGGTTCAGGTTATAGTAGGATTCTGAAGGAACTGGGTAACGAGACGACCATAGGCGAAATGGCTAGGATTATTCCATATATGATGGGAAAAAGTTGGAATGAACGTACATCCACGAACTTCGCACGAAAGTTCATGAACTGGCTAGTTTTCGCAGGGATCATGGAAAAGAAAGGGAAGAGGTATCTACTGACGAACGGAAATTTGCAGAACGAAATGTATATTGAAGCTGGCCCTCAGGGGGGAAACGCGAGAGAGATGATCACATCACGCGCTATAGACCCTGTCAGTTATTATTTACTTGGGAAATACGTTGGGCAGATTCTAAATCCGACTAAGTCACGGGAAATTGTTACTGATGCTGTGTCAAAGATAATCGGCTTTTGCAGAGAGGATGCCGAGTTGAGAGGGGTCCTAGAGAATTGGAAGGAAGACTACGACCTGTATCATGAGTTAGGAGACTCCCGCATATTCCTACGGGACATCAAGGCGCTTGAAAAAGCTTTGGGGGTGAAACTATGAACCAGAAAAAGAACGAAGAGAGTGGGAAACTTGCTTTGCCAGTTAACAAATTAAAGATAGAGGCTCAGCTTTCTGTGCTGAAATCTTTAGTGGACTGGTATGACAAGAACAAGAAGCCCGTGACTTACAAGGATATAGGGGGAGTGCATGCAAGCAAAACGAATGTTTCCGCAACATTGGGTTACTTCTCTAACGTGGGCTGGCTGCGAAGGGAAGGCAGAGGGAAATATGTGCCCTCAGAGGAACTTGTCCAATATTTCATGGGCTTTAACAAGGAATTAGGTGCACAGAAATTGGCGAGTAAAGTATTGTCGAGCCCTTTGGGTCAGAGATTGAATTTCTTCCTGGAACAGAGAGGCAAAGCAAGTGAGGAGGACACTATCAGTGATATAGGAGGCCATTTCGACCTAAAACAAAAAGACCGCCAACGGATACAGAGGATTATCGATTTACTTGTGGAGTTTGGGGCGCTGGAAAAGACGGAAGAAGGCATATCCTTCAAGAAAGACCAGAAGAAGCCTCCTGTGCAGCCTCAGAACAGGGGGGAGCAAGGGACGGGCGAAAAGGATACGAAAGAAATAGATATTTTGAAGAGGGAGAAGGTTCAGACAAGTGTGGTCTTGGGCATCCTTATTGATGCCAATGCCCCTGAGGAGAAGATAAGGAGGGCCGTGAGGATTGTGAAGGAAGAAATCGAGAAGGGGGGAGTCTGATGACGAGCCAGAATAAGAGTATCCTCCTTCAGCCTTGGAAGAGATGTGAGCAATATTTCAAAGGATTGGTTGAAGGAAAGGAGGCGAGTTCCCAGAAATCTGGTGAACTGGGAGATTTTCTGAAGGGGATAGGATTCATCAATGATTCGATGGAGCTGACAGAAAGAGGGCGTAATTATTATGTTAAGAAATTTGTGGAGAACAAAGAAGACCAGGCAAAGCAGATTCTAGCCGATTCTGTAAAGGTTTCTGAACCTGTCCTGCTTCTATGCTCAGTTCTTTGGGGGAACCAAAATGTCACAAGCCAAAACATCTGGCGACTGCTCCTTCTCAAGGAAATGATACCGAAGAAGACGAAGACAAAGGATATAGGGAGCTATCTGATGCTCCTGAACAGCTGTGGAATTCTGAAATATAGCAAGAGGAATAGCCAGATACTGGTCACGTACAATCCGCGAAGGGACTCTGAGGGTAAAACAGCAAAGACCATCATAGCGCCGACGACGCCCTACTCAAATATTAGGGCTTTGGAAGATTGTATAAGGAAATGCGAGGATTATGTTTATTGGTTTGATAAGCACTTTAGTGCAATAGGTCTTGAATTGCTTTCAGACGAGCTTGATGCAAACAAGATAAGCGAATTACGCATACTTTTAGGGAATATTGCAAACATTGACTACGACAAGCTGAGGCGCAACTTCAAAAGGTTCTCTGAAGAGATGAAAAACCGCGGAATAAAGGCCGAATGCCGTGTCATTTGTGACAAGGAATTGATGCGACAAATACACGGAAGATGGCTCATCAGCAAAGAAATATGCTTCAAACTTCCTCCTGTGAACTCCATATACCAGGGCCAATTTGATGAGATTGTAGAGACTGGCGTACCCCCTCCATTCAATGATTGGTGGAAAGAGGCCTATGACCTTATCGCTGACTGGCAAAAGATAGAGCCAACGCTCAGAATAAAGTAAAAAATAAGATTGTATACTAGTTTTCCAATAGAATGTTTTAATTTCTTCTCCCAGAATAAGCCAAATTTTTCTTAGGAATTTCCCACGTCTTAGGCCTCAGCCGCTCGATTTCCGCCTGGGAGAAGTAGCCCCATTCCTCCTCGAATCCCTGGACCAGGCCGAAGTAAATCGTGTCCTTTACAGGCTTGCCGTCACCGAAATCGCTCATCTGCTCTCCCACCTTTTCAACAGCGAACCAGTACCAGCCATTCCAGGACTCCCATCCTCTGAGGACCTTCTTGCCGTCAATGTAAAGGTTTTTCCCATCGGTCTCGAATTTCGTCATGAATATCGCCTCAAAACCAGCTCCCGAATAAAGGCTCGATGCCTTCTTCAATCGCTTGTTTTACCAGGGCCTTCGCCCTCCTGTAGTCGGCCATGAATCCCTTATGGTAATGCCTCCTTTTTATCGAATCCCGGACCGCACGAAGGGGATTTCTGTCATAGCATGAATAAATCCACTCGCAGTAATTTTCCCGGCCTTCCCTTGCATCTATCAAAATCCGGGCAGCGAGCGAGGGCGTGGCGTACCCCAGGGATTCGGCTATTATGTGTGCCGTCAGGCACGGGTATCTTTCCAGAGTCTTCCTTACGGATAAATCCCTGATTTTTCCGTACAATTCACATCACCTTCTTTTCGCCTCAACATCCCGTTTATTGAAGTATCCTTCATACCCGATCGAAGGGAAGACCACGTAATAGCAGGCTTCCGATGAGCAGCAGTAGGTGGGAATGAGGTCGGAATATCCCTTGTACTTCCTGAAGCCCTTCACCTTCACTTTAACCTCGAACTGGAATTCCTCCTTTCCTCTCATAACTCGCCCATATCCATAAAACTGTAGTATTTCCCCTCGCCTATAATCACGTGGTCGAGGATGTTTATACAGAGCAGGTCCCCGGCCTTCTTCAACTGTTTTGTTATTTCCCTGTCGGATTCCG
>JAFDGW010000008.1 GCA_019309115.1 Deltaproteobacteria bacterium | reverse complement strand
GGTAAGGGTGCATAAATATCCCGATGGGAGTATGGCAGTTTTCCATGGTCCACGAAAGCTGGCAGAATACACCGCTGATGGAACACTCATAGGCATTGAAGAGAATAAAAAATCAGCCACGGGGGGCGCCTCCGACGAGCTACATGGCGGGCCCATTCTCGGCGCCCCCCTTGTTAAGCAACGTCAGTAAGGAGTAGTACGATGGCACATAAAAAACACCTCCACCCCCGCCATCGCTACAACCCAAAATCGGACAATCTATGTGCTACAAAAACCGGACAATTAATGTGTTGCTAACATTGCTAACACCAGCCTTTTACATTTCGGCGTAAACATACTACAATGATAACACTTAATAGAAAAGGTTTTGATTTTGAAGAAGACGATAAAAATGGTAAAGCGGTTGGCACAATTTTTCTGTTGATTATACACCTGGCGGCGATGAGTCGCTAGGAAGTAAAGTAATGAAAGTGAGGATATAGACTAATGGGATGGTTCAAAAACCTCTTCGGAAAAGATAAGACAGAGGAAGAAAAAAAGCCCAAAAACGAAATAAACCAGGGCATTGGTTACATGTACCTGATTATGGGATTGCAGGTACTCTTTGTTCTCGTGATAATGGGTATCATGCTTTTTGTCGGCCGGATTATAGCAACGCCCTGGTGGGTATTCGCCATCATGTTCCTCACTGGCGTTTCTGGCTGCGTCTATATTTACAAAAAGGCAAAACGCAAATGGGTAACTTTCAAAAGCGCCTTACAAAACCTAGACCTTTCTGACAAAAACTACGAAATCAGCATTATGGGCGGCATGCTTACAATGCGAGTTGAACACAATCCGAGGCGTATGATCGAAGCCGGTGCCGTATCCGCGCGTCCACCTGCCCTTCCGCCGACATCCACAACCCACCAAGAAGAAGCAGAGGAAAGCAAAACAGCTTGAGTCAGCTGCTGTAAAATAAAGACATGGCGTCGGCAAAACCTGGAGAAAATGGGTCTTCAAGAATACGTAATGTCGGGAGAGCTGTTTTTCTGGGAACGGGACTCTTGGGGGCGATTGTCTTAATAAAAACCCTATACCTCCAGACTTTCCAACATGGAAAGTGGCTTAGGCGCTACGAAGCTCAGGTCTATACGCAAAAGCGTTATCATTTCTTCAGAAAACCCATCGTTGACAAAAACGGATACCCTCTGGCTATAACCATTGTGGAAAAGTCGGTATGCGCCGATCCTATACAGGTATCCAATCCTGCAGAAGCTGCCTCTACCCTTTCAAAAATACTAAAAGTTCCTGAAAAAACCCTGATGAAAAAGCTATCAAGCAAAAAGCGCTTTACCTGGATAAAAAGACACATATCTGATCAAAAGGCACAACTCATTAAAAGGGCGAAAATTCCCGGAATTTACATAATTAAGGACAGAAAACGATATTATCCACACAAATGGCTTGGAGGGCAGGTAATCGGGTTTGTTGGTTCAGACGGCCACGGCCTTGAAGGCATTGAAAAGTGTTATGATCACGTCCTCTCGGGGCGCGAAAGTAACAAGAAGGTAGCCCGTGACGGACTGGGGCGACTTCTGTGGGCGGGAGCACCCGAAATCTGGGCAGATAAAAGTGAATTGAAGCTAACCGTTGATAGCTATATCCAATTCGTCAGCGAGCGGGCCATTCAAAAGTGTGCCGAAAAATACAGAGCTAAATCTGCTCAAGTGGTAGTGCTGGACATCAGCACTTTCGAAATCTTAGCCATGGTTAATTGGCCTTTTTTTGACCCTAACCTTTATAAATATTACAGCCCTGAAGCATGGAGGAATCGAGTCATAATGGACATTTTTGAACCTGGATCAACATTTAAGCCCATTGTTGTTGCTGCGGCATTGGAAGAAAAAATTCTTCGTCCTAATAGCATCATATTCTGCGAAAATGGATCCTTCAGAGTGCCTGGCCACACGATAAAAGATGTTCATCCTCACGGATGGCTCAGCCTTTCCGATGTTGTCAAGTTCTCCAGCAATATAGGTGCCGCCAAGGTGGCAATGCAGCTTGGAGCCGAACGCTATTACCATTACATCCGCAAGTTCGGTTTAGGTTCCAAGACAGGAATTGACCTCAGCGGCGAAGCCAGAGGCATTATTCGAGACTGGAAGTCCTGGCGCCCCATTGATCTGGCTACTGCCGCATTTGGGCAGGGCATCGGGGTTACAGTTCTTCAGCTTGCGGTAACCTTTGGTGCCATAGCAAACGATGGGATCATAAAAAAGCCTTTTATAATCAAAGACCATATAAAGCAGAATGAAGGTCGGCGAATAATGTCCAGAGAAACGGCTCGTGAAATAAGAAAAATGCTGGTTAGAGTAGCCGAAAAAGGTGGAACAGGAGCAGCTGCTGTTCCGGAAGGCTATAAGGTGGGTGGAAAAACCGGGACCGCTCAGAGGATTGACCCTCGGACGGGGAAATATTCCAGGGGAAGTTACACTGCCCTATTTGTTGGTTTCGCACCCGCCGATAATCCCAGAATAGTTGTCGCCGTTGTGGTACATGAGCCTCACGGCGCTATTTTCGGAGGCGTAGTTGCTGCTCCTGTTTTCAGGGAAATTGTGCAGAATGTTTTGCCTTACCTTGGAATATTTCCAAAAAGCAAGGTGGAGAACACCTGATGAGAATCCTGCGAGATTTAATCTCATGTATTGACGGAATACGATGTAATGGCAACACCGACATTCCCATAAAAACTATTTGCACCAATAGCAAAAAGGTGCAGCCGGATTCCCTATTCGTGGCAGTTAGAGGAACCCGCATGGACGGTCACAATTTTATTGAGGAGGCTGTAAAAAATGGAGCAACGGCTGTAGTTTGTGAAGATCCTCCACCAAAAAGACTTCCTGCAACGACGGTTATAGTGCCCGATTCAGCAAAAGCCCTGGCCTTGCTTTCTGCAGCCTTCCACAGCTTTCCAACTAAAAATATGAAACTCATCGGTATTACTGGCACCAACGGAAAGACCACTACGGCAATACTTATCGAACAAATGCTCCAATCATGGGCCATTAACACAGGAAGGATAGGCACTCTAGGATATTGCTGGAATCACAGAAGCATAAAAGCATCTCTTACAACACCGGATCCAGTTATATTACAAGAGATATTCAGCGAAATGAAAAATGATGGTGTAGAGGCTGTAGTAATGGAAGTGTCATCTCATGCTCTGGCTCAAAATCGAATTCACGGCTGTTTGTACGACCTGTGCCTGTTTACCAATCTCTCCCAGGATCACTTGGATTACCACAAAACAATGGAAGATTATTTCACTGCCAAAGAACGGCTTTTCCTTGAACATTTAAAGCCCAGCAGATGGGCTGTCGTTAACGCAGACGACCCTTATGGTAAACGCCTAATCGAAGACCTGCGAAATTTAAACATAAAAGTCATTAGTTACGGAATCGACTCAAAAGTGGCAGATGTAAAAGTTACAATGATGGATTGCTCCACAAGTGGCCTGGAAATGGAAATAGAAACGTTGCGCCCAATCCCACAAAAAATTTACATCAATTCCTCGCTCCTCGGCAGTCTTAACGCTTACAACATCCTTGCATCTGTGGCAGCAGGCGTTGTACTTGGCATACCAAGGGAAACAATAGCAGAAGGAGTCCGTAAGGTTACTAAAGTCGAAGGACGCCTCGAACCCGTGCCCATTCCAGCCGATTTCAACTTGATTGTAGACTATGCCCACACGCCAGACGCAATGGAAAAGGTTCTTCAATGCCTCAGGGAATGGACTGAAGGAAAGCTGATAGTGGTTTTCGGCTGCGGAGGTGACAGGGATCCAACGAAGCGCCCTTTGATGGCTCAAGCAGCTACAAGATTTGGCGATGTGGTAATAATAACCAGCGACAATCCCAGAACGGAAGATCCGCAGCAAATCATTGACCACATAGTTGCCGGTATGCCGTCACACTGGAAGTATGTTGATCCGGAAAGGATTGTTATCCAGGGAAGAAAATCATCCTACACTGTAATTCCCGATAGAAAAGAAGCCATTCGATTAGCCCTTACGATAGCAGAAAGGAATGATACCGTATTCCTCGGCGGAAAAGGCCATGAAACTTACCAGATCATAGGCACCCAACACTACCCATTTGACGATCGCAAAGTGGCACTGGAATGTTTTAGAGAAATTAACAACTTGTCTTCATCTCTGCGGTTGTAATGTATATTCACGGTTGTTTAGTTTCAAGGTGCTAACGCATCTGCGGGCTTTCATCCCCTCCCTTACGGAAAAAATCTTCCCGCCCGCAAAAGATAAGATTTACAAAAGCTAACATAGCAAAATTCAATTACTTCAATGGTTTACACAAATTAATGAGAAAAGTTGGCAAACTTAGAGTAGCGAGGTGCGCCATATACGCGGCGCACCCTACATTTGCAACCACGAATCTCGGCTACATCGAGTACAACTGAGCCCCCTCGATTATTCTTACGCCTTCCTGTTGAAGGGTTTTTATAGCCTCGTCCGTATTGTCAAACCGAAAGATTAAAACAGCATTGTTCCCGCTTTGCTGGACAAAGGC
This sequence comes from Deltaproteobacteria bacterium, assembly GCA_019309115.1. Classification (GTDB taxonomy): domain Bacteria; phylum Desulfobacterota; class Syntrophobacteria; order Syntrophobacterales; family Thermodesulforhabdaceae; genus JAFDGW01. Next base: position 61,397 of record JAFDGW010000008.1, on the reverse strand, counting down.
ATACATGTACTCGACATTGATTCCGGCCTTTCGTAAAATTTCGAGGATACGGTGAAGCCCTCCTGGTCTATCCTCCACCTCAACGGCAACCACGTTAGTCTTTCCGACAGTAAACCCATTTTCTTTAAGGGTCTGCTTTGCCTTTTCCGTGTCGTTTACAATCAGCCTGAGGATTCCAAAGTCAGAGGTATCAGCAAGAGACAGAGCCCTTATGTTAATCCCAGCTTCGGCAAGCACCCTCGTTACTTCGGCTAAACGTCCCGCCTTGTTTTCCAGAAATATAGAAATTTGCTCAACCTTCATACCGGCCACCTCCGGTCTCTTTTACAGTTTTCTCTTATCAATTACTCTCTTGGCCTTCCCTGCACTTCTCTCAATCGACTTGGGTTCAACCAGCTGTACCCTGGCCGAAACTCCTAGATATTCTTTTATATTCTTTTCAATCTTCTTCTCCAACTGCTGAAGTTTCTTAACCTCGTCGGAAAATGCCTGCTCCCCCACCTCAACCATAACCGTCAGGACATCCAGATTACCCTCTCGCTCGACTATTAATTGATAGTGAGGCTCAACTTCTTCAATTTCCATAAGAACACTTTCTATCTGAGATGGAAAGACATTCACACCACGGATAATGAGCATGTCATCGCTCCTGCCCGTGATTCTGTTCATTCGGATGTGGGTCCTTCCACAAACGCAGGGTTCGGGATTCAGAGACGTTATGTCTCTGGTTCTGTAACGAATCACCGGAAAGGCCTCTTTTGTTATGGTCGTTATGACAAGCTCCCCTGTCTCGCCATACGGCAAGTTCTCACCTGTCTCAGGGTCAATTATCTCCGGAATAAAATGATCCTCAAAAATGTGCAATCCCCGTTTTGCCTCGAGACACTCCACGGAAACACCGGGGCCGATTATTTCGCTCAATCCGTATATGTCCAGCGCCACAAGATCCAGTGCCTTTTCTATCTCATCTCTCATCCTTTCAGACCAGGGTTCAGCTCCAAAAAGACCAGCCTTCAATTTCAAGCTCCTCGGGTCAATTCCCATTTCTACTGCCACCTCTGCAAGATGCAGAGCGTAGGAAGGGGTGCATGTTAGAATAGTCGAACCAAAATCTCTCATTATCATGATTTGCCGTTTAGTATTGCCACCAGATATAGGAATAACCGATGCCCCAAGTTTTTCGGCTCCATAGTGAATACCCAGCCCACCTGTAAACAATCCATATCCGTATGCATTGTGAATAATATCACCTCTTGTGGCACCAGCGGCAGAAAGAGCCCTTGCCATTAGTTCGGCCCACGTTTCAACATCTCGTGCTGTATAACCAACAACGGTAGGCTTTCCTGTTGTACCCGAAGATGCATGAATCCGAACAACATTTTCCATAGGAACTGCAAAAAGCCCAAAAGGATAATTTTCCCTTAAATCCTGCTTGGTAGTAAAAGGCAAGCGCTTCAGATCATCCAGGCTCTTAATTTGGTCGGGTTTAACTCCAGCTTCGTCAAATTTCCTACGATAAAAAGGCACCGTCGCGTAAACTCGTTCAACAGTGTTTTTCAAACGTTTCAACTGTATGGCTTCAAGAGCTTCCCTTGGCAAAGTTTCAAATTCCATATTGTAGATCATGCGCATCCCTCCCCAAAAAATTTGAGGACCATGGAGAGCTTTCCGCTATCCCCATGGTCCTCTTTATTCTCCACCGTTTAGAACGGTGTCGCTCTACACCATGGGCGGCCTATGTTAAACCGCCGCTAAAGAAGAAAAAGGAGCTAGAAAAACTAAAAAAGGAAAATATCTCTATCAATATGGCCATGCCCGCCGAAGCCCCACTACCTTACTAATGGATATAAGTCATGCACTTCCGAGTCAACTCAAACAAATTCTGCGGAAATACACCCAAATAAAGTATACCGATCGAGGTTAGAAGCAACGCAACAGCCGTAGGCGTAGCGTTTATTGCAGGTCGAACCGTTCCTTTAAAATCCTCAAAGAACATGTATATCAAAACTCTGAGGTAAAAGTAAGCCGACACCGCCGAATTCAAAACCGCCAGTACAACAAGCCACACATAACCAGCTTCCAACGCTCCCTTGAAAATGTAAAATTTGCCCATAAAACCTGCTGTTGGTGGTAGCCCGACCATAGAAAACATAAAAATGGTCATCATCAGCCCCAGAAAGGGGTATTTAAACCCGCTACCTGAAAGGCTCTCCAGCGAATTTCCCCGATCTTGAAAAAGTGCAAGAACTGCGAAAGCACCGATATTCATAAGGGCATAAGCCATAAGATAAAAAATTATTGCTCCAAGAGACGTGCGATTGAGGGCAACAAAACCAACAAGGATATAACCTGCATGAGCAATACTGGAATAAGCAAGCATTCGTTTCACATTCTTCTGTATCAGAGCACACACATTGCCTAACGTCATGGTTATTGCAGAAATGACCATGATTACCGTGACGATGTCAAAAACCACAATCTGCAATCCAAGCACAAATACCCTGATAAGCATAATAAACGATGCCGCTTTAACTCCTGAAATCATGAAAGCCGTAACCGAGGTTGGTGCTCCTTCATACACATCCGGCGTCCACATGTGAAAAGGAACGGCCGCAACCTTAAAAAGAACACCCGCAAGAACCAGCATCGCACCAACAAGCAATATCTGCGGCTTTGTCCCTCCAAGGCCGCTCTTGAAGGACTCTAGAACCTCTCCAAAATTCGTAGTCCCCAGAGTTCCATAAATAAAAGCTATACCCAGCAGCATAATAGCCGACGAAAAGGCTCCCAGCAGGAAATATTTCATCGATGCTTCAACAGATCGTTCATCCGTTTTGAACATGCCCGTTAAAACGTAAACCGAAAGCGACATTGCTTCCAGGCCCAGAACTAGCATGATGAGGTCATACGAAGTCGCAATAAAGCTCATGCCCACTGTAGAAAGCATTATAAGCGCATAATATTCTCCCTTGTGCTTTATTCGTCCACAAATGTAGGGCTCTGACATCAAAGATACAAGAAAACCAATGCCGTAAAAAATGAACCTGAAAACACCGGCTACCTGATCGTACATGAACATATTGTAAAAACCGAACTTGTCTGCTCCATATTGAAACCAGTTAACAGTAAAGGCAACGACAAAAGCCAACGCCGAAACCATGTTAAAGTTAACTTGCCTTTCCACCCGACTGAACGCACCAGCCAGCAACAACGCGAATGCGAACCCGATGAGTATTAGATCCGGTAAGATTGTGAGGACATCAATGTTCGCCATTATTTACCCCCTCTGATAAATGCAAGAGGTTCAGTCCTTTCATGAACAGTCATCACTACACGCTTGTGATAATTATCAATGAACGCCTCTACAGACGCATGCATCTTGCTCAGGAAATAATTGGGACACACACCCATAACAACATACAAAATCACAATGGGTACCATTAACCCAACCTCACGAGCGTTCATATCAGGCAAGTGTTTGTTTTCCTCGTGAGTAATGGGTCCATACATGACCCTTTTGTACATCCACAAAAGGTAAACAGCCGCAAGGATTACACAGGTTGCAGCTATAATCGCCCACAATGGGTTAGCTTTAAAAGCCCCCAGGAAAATAAGAAACTCGCCGACGAAACCATTCAAACCAGGAAGTCCCACCGATGAAAGAACGGTTACCATAAAGAATGCTGCAAAAAGAGGTATCACCTTTGCTATTCCACCGAAATCCTTGATCAACCTGGAATGCCGCCTTTCATAGAGCATTCCGACCAGGATAAACAAAGCACCCGTGCTCAGACCATGATTCAGCATCTGATAAATGGAACCCTCAACACCTTGCATGTTCAGGGCAAACAAACCAAGCATGACCGCTCCAAGGTGACTCACCGATGAAAAAGCTACCAGCTTCTTAACGTCTGGCTGAACAATAGAAACAAGGGCACCGTAGACCACTCCGATGATTGAAAGGGCGACCAGAAGCGGCAGCATCGCATGAGTGGCATGGGGGAATAGAGGCATCGCGAATCTGATGAAACCGTACGTTCCCATCTTCAAAAGGATGCCAGCAAGTATAACACTTCCGGGTGTTGGAGCTTCAACGTGAGCATCGGGAAGCCATGTATGAAACGGGAACATCGGGACCTTTATAGCAAAGGCTAGCGCAAAAGCAGCAAAAAGCCATATCTGAATCCCAAAAGGTGCCAGCACTTCATACCACTTCATGAGATCGAAAGAGTATTCGCCCGTGACTCTGCCGATGTAAAGATAATAGAAAATAATTGCCGCAAGCATCAAAACACTTCCAAAAAAGGTGTAAAGAACGAACTTAATGCTTGCATATACTCTCCTGGGGCCGCCCCATACTCCTATGATAAAGTACATCGGGATGAGCATAAGTTCCCAGAAAACGTAGAAAAGCAACATGTCAAGAGCGCAGAAAGTGCCGAGCATGCCAACTTCAAGAACAAGCATACAAACTAAAAATTCTTTTTCATACTTATCAATATACTTCCAGGCAGAAAGAATACATATTGGACAAATAAAAGTGGTTAAAAGATAAAGAAAGAGCGAGATTCCATCTATACCAACAATGTACTGAGCCCCTATGGACTTTATCCACTGTCGCCGTTCAACAAACTGAAAGCCGGGCTCAGAAGAATCAAAATAGAAAAGCAAATAGAGAGAAAGCAAAAAGTCAATCACGGTTACAGCCAGAGCAACGTTTTTAAGCAACTCCACGTTCTCGCGACGAATCAGAATTAACAGAGGAACGCCCACCAGCGGGAAAAAGGTAACTATTGTCAAAATCTGAATCCCTTCCATTTTCTACCTCTTACACCAGTAGTATGAGCAGTCCGATTACAATTCCCCAAATGTAATGATATATGTATCCTGTCTGTATCCTGCTTAAGATTGAACCAAACAGGTATATGGATTTACCCGTGCCATTGACGGCGCCGTCAACCACCACTTCATCAAACTTCTTGGACGAAAAAGCTGAACCCAAAACACCCCTAACAAAGGAACCGTTATAAATCTCATCGACAAAATATTTATTATACACAACTTCATACAGCCTGTGGTACTTTTCCGCAAACCGAACCGGCAACGACGGATCCTTTATGTAACACCAGTAAGCTGCAAGAAATCCCAGAAAGGCAAGGCCCGTTGAAATAGCCATAAGGGCATACTCAAGGAAGTGTGGATACTCGTGCCATTCAACCTTATAGGCATGCTCGGTTATGGGTTCCAAAAAATGATGAAGGTGATTTTTGCCTCCCAACGCTTCCGGAATACCAATATAACCACCTACCACCGAAAGAAAGGCAAGCACAAAGAGAGGTATTAACATCACATAAGGCGATTCATGAATGTGATGCTTTGTCTCTTCATCCATTCGTTCCTCACCATAAAAGATCAGAAATAGCCATCGGAACATGTAAAAGGCCGTCATGCCCGCCGTCACTGCCCCGATAAACCATAGTATCGGACTACCATAAGGGCTGGAATAAGCATACCACAAGATTTCGTCTTTGCTGAAAAATCCCGAAAAACCGGGCATTCCCGAAATCGCAAGCGTCGCAATGAAGGCTGTCACGAAAGTAGCCCGAATATACTTTCGGAGCCCTCCCATTTTCATGACATCCTGTTCACCACCCATCGCATGGATGACACTACCAGCACTGAGAAATAGTAACGCTTTAAAGAAGGCGTGGGTTACCAGGTGAAAAATCCCCGCCGCAAATGCTCCAACACCCACGGCAAGAAACATATAACCGAGCTGACTTATCGTGGAATAGGCAAGAATACGCTTTATATCACGCTGGGCAAACCCCATGCTGGCTGCAAAAATCGCCGTGGCAGCGCCTACAGCAGCAACAACCGCCATAGACACAGGAGCCATGGTGAAAAGCGCGTTGCAACGAGCAACCATGTAAACTCCAGCCGTTACCATGGTAGCAGCATGAATGAGTGCAGACACTGGTGTTGGACCTGCCATGGCATCGGGAAGCCACACATAAAGCGGTATCTGTGCCGATTTTCCAGTGGCTCCCATGAAGAGAAGTAAAGTAATGGCAGTAGCTATAAAGCCATTATAGGTCAACACATGCTGGGCATTTTCGAAAACGTCAGAGTAATTCAGGCTGTGAAAAGTAGCGAAAATCAGAAACATTCCTAGAAGAAAGCCATAGTCACCAATTCTGTTAACTATAAAAGCCTTGTTTCCGGCGTAAGCGTTGTAATCGTCTTCAAACCAAAATCCAATTAGCAAATACGAACAAAGGCCTACCCCTTCCCATCCAACGAACATCACGGGAAAACTATTGGCCATAACGAGAATCAACATGAAAAACACAAAGAGGTTCAGGTAGGAGAAGAAACGAGCATAAGAAGGATCATCGTGCATATAACCTATGGAGTAAACATGAATGAGAAAGCTGACGCCCGTCACGGCAAGCATCATCACCATGCTAAGAGGATCCAAAAGAAAGCCTATATCCAGCGATAGACCGCCGGATACCATCCACTTGTAAAAGGGCACTTCGATGAACCGCTCATGCGGGGGTAAACCCAACAGTTGATAGAAAGCTAGAGCAGAAAGCAAAAAGGCAATGCCTACAGAACCAACCCCCACAGAATGAACTAGCGTCTTGTTCCAGCGATAACCAAAAAGAACGTTTATAAACGCTCCCAAAGCTGGAATTAAAGCAACCAAAGCTATGCTGAAACTAACCCTCTGATATAAAAGGAATAGAAAAATCGTAAATGCCACACCTATAGCAGCTGACGAGACAACATGAACCAGCCGCTTTTCCCACTTATCCGCAAAAACTCCAAATATGCCGTTGAGAAAAGCTCCAAACAGAGGAAACAATGGGACGAGAATTATGTAATCGAACATACCTCTAACCCCTCATCGTGTTTAGCTCGTCCATATCCACCGATGCTTTCAACCTAAATACCATCAGAATTATCGCCAGCCCGATGGACACCTCAGCCGCCGCAATTGCCATAACAAAGAGAACATACATCATACCAATGGCAGACTTGAGATAATGAGCATAAGTGATAAACACAAGATTTACTCCATTTAACATAAGTTCAATACACATGAAACAGATGATAAGGTTGCGCCGAATGAGAAAGCCAATAACCCCTATACAAAAAAGAACCACCCCAGTCAGGAGAAAAAAATTTTGCAACCCAATAACAGGCATCGAGCCCTCCTGCTTATAAAATCAACTCGCCTCTCGTTTTCCCAAAACAACAGCCCCTATAAGACCTACCAGTAACACTAGGGATGCTACCTCAAAGGGCAAAAGGTAATTCGAAAACAAATACTTACCGATAACCTGGGTCGAACCCATACCCTCTGGAATCTTAAGTCTACCGCTCTCTATCAATATCTTGCTGGCATAACCTACCATGGCTAGCTTTAAAGACAACGCAAGACCAAGTAGAACACCAACAGCCCGTCTCGAAATCAAAAGTTTCTCCCGCTTTGCCCGTTCGAGGTTCAGAAGCATTATAACGAACACAAAGAGCACCATGATTGCACCAACGTAAACTATAATCTGAATCGCCGCTATGAATTCAGCATTGAGCAGCACATAGTTACAGGCAAGCATAACCATCACACCTATAAGAGAAGCTGCGCTGTAAACTGGATTTCTCTGAAGGATGGTTGAAATGGCAAATAAAACCGCCAAACCCGAAAACAAATAAGCCAAATATGTGGAAATCATTTCACCACTTCTCCCCTTTGCATAAGGATGTCCTTATCAAGCAACAGCTCTTCCCTCTTATAACGAACATTTTCATATTCACGCGTCAGATAGATAGCATCAACAGGACAAACGTCTTCGCAGAAACCACAATAAATACATCTATATCCGTCGAGAATATACGAAATGGGATACCGCCTCCCCTGCTCGTCTTCGCCTATTTCAATGGTTATGGCCTTTGAAGGACAAACGGCTTCACACAAGCCACAGGCTACACACCTTATCGTGCCGTCTTTATTTCGTCGAATCGCCTGCAAGCCCCTGTAGCGCTCAAAGCTACCAACCTTTTTCTTGGGATACTGAACAGTAATCGGGCGAGTGAAGAAATACTTCAGCGTAACCATCAAACCCTTAATGAGCGGTCCCACCATGATCGCTTACCTCACCAAAAGTATCACTATGGCCGTTACAAATATGTTCAAAAACGAAACCGGAATCAGAAATTTCCACCCAAACTTCATAAGCTGATCATATCTAAGCCTAGGATATGTTGCCCGTAACCATATAATTACAAAAATCAAAACGAAGACCTTTATGAGATACCACACAAAAGGCGGTAAGATAGATGGCCCCAACCAGCCGCCAAGGAATAATAACGTTCCAAGGCACGAACAAACTACAATGCTGGCATACTCAGCCATGAAAAACATGGCAAACTTCATACTGCTGTAATCGGCATGAAAGCCCGCAACCAACTCACTCTCAGCTTCCGGGAGATCAAAAGGAGTTCGCTTGAGCTCTGCAACCGAGGCGGTCAGAAAGATAAGAAAACCAACGGGCTGATAAACGATGAACCATACATTGCGCTGGGCTTCAACAATTTTGTCCAGCTGCAACGTCCCCGCTACCATAACCACACCAAAAATCGACAAGGTAAATGCCACTTCGTAGCTTATAAGCTGTGCCGCCTCGCGGATTCCACCGATCAAAGCATATTTGTTATTCTGAGACCAACCACCAAAAACAACCCCGTAAGTTGCAAGCCCGCTCATGGCAAAGACATAAAGAATATCAATCCTGAGGCCCGTAATTCTGAGCTCCACCGGCTCTTTTAACAACCCGAACAGTGTGGTTTTGTCCCCAAAAGGAATAACAGCAAAAATCATAAGCACAGGAATAATACTCAGGGCCGGTGCAAGAAAGTAAAAAACCTTGTCCGCCTGTTTGGTAACAATATCTTCCTTAAAAAAGAGCTTAATACCATCAGCGATAGGCTGAAGAATACCATGAGGACCCGCAAACATCGGACCCACGCGAACCTGCATGTGGGCCAGAACCTTCCGCTCCAACAATGTCAGATAGGCCACCGTGAGCATTACCAGACCGAAAACAACCAAAATCTTTATGACGATAAAAACCAACATCCCAAGATCCATAGGCATCCCCTTCTATGGCTTTACAACTCTGACCGCCGTGACCTTGAACTCGGGAATCTTACAAATCGGATCAAACGAAGCCCCGGTAAGAAGGTTCACCCTAGCCTCCGAGAAATGAAAAGTCGAGAAAACCTCACCTCTCTTCACCCGAGGCGTTAACTTAACCTTTAACTCAATCTCTCCACGCCTACTCAGTACCTTGACAATATTACCATCCTCAATGCCAAGCTCCCCAGCATCCTCAGGGTTCATTTCAAGATAAGGCTCCGGAACAAAATAATTACACACAACACATTTACGGGTCATCGTTCCGGTATGATAATGATAATAGCTGCGGCCAGTCATCATCACGAACGAGTACTCTTCATCCGGCTGTTCCGCTGCAGGCCTGTACTCAATAGGCGTAAACAACCCCTTGCCTCTCGCAATCTTACCAACATGCAGAATAGGCGTTCCCGGATGATCCTCAGTCGGGCAAGGCCACTGAATCCCCTGTTTCTCTAGTCTCTGATAAGTAATACCAGCATACTGAGGAGTCACAGTTCGCAACTCTTCAAAAATTTCCTCAGCGCTCCCATAATTCATCTCATAACCCATGCGGCGTGCAACTTCAGAAATTATCCACCAATCATCCTTTGCATCTCCAGGAGGATCCAATGCCTTACGAACACGCTGGACACGTCGTTCCGTGTTTGTAAAGGTTCCATCCTTTTCAGCAAAACAGGCCGAAGGAAGAACCACATGGGCATATTTGCACGTATCGTTGAAGAAAATGTCCTGCACGACAAGTAATTCAAGCTTGGAAAGCGCCTCTTCCAAATGATGGAGATTCGGGTCACTAAGTACGGGATTTTCTCCCATTACATACAGCGCCTTCAAACGACCATCGACGGCCGCATCTCCCATTTCCACCACAGTTAATCCAACATTACTCGGCAGCGACACACCCCAAGCCCTTTCGAACTTCTTCCGGAGCTCCTCGTTGGTCACAGCCTGATAACCCGGAAACGTGGCAGGAAGCCCTCCCATGTCACAAGCACCCTGCACATTGTTCTGACCCCTCAGCGGGTTAATGCCCGTTCCCGGCTTACCAATATTTCCGCATAGCAACGCAAGGTTGGCCAAGCTCTTTACGTTATCTGTACCCTTAGTATGCTGGGTTATCCCCATGCAGTAAATTATAGAAGCACGCTGAGCTGTCCCATAAAGCTTAGCGGCCTGTTCTATGTCGGAAGCCGGAACCCCTGTTATACTTTCCACATATTCTGGAGTATACTTCTCAACTACCTTGCGAAACTCCTCAAAACCCTCTGTCTGTTCCTGAATAAATTCCTGATCATGCCAGCCCTCTCGCAAAATAACATGCATCATACCATTAATGAGAGCTATATCAGTGCCAGGCCTTATGGGAAGATAAAGGGTAGCAAGCTCAGCAAGCTCAATCTTTCTAGGATCAGCTACAATAAACTTTTTACCCTCATAACGAGCAAGACGCCTCAGTTTCATTCCCAATACCGGGTGATTCTCCGTAGTATTGCTACCCACTAAGAATATAACTTCCGCCTCTTCAATATCTCCTAGCGAATTAGTCATTGCACCGGAACCGAGCGTCGCGGCAAGACCTGCCACGGTGGAGGAGTGTCAGAGACGGGCGCAGTGATCGACATTATTTGTACCGATCACTGCTCTCATGAATTTCTGAAACACGTAGTTATCTTCATTCGTGCATTTAGCCGATGCAAGTCCAGCTATGGCATCAGACCCGGCTTCACTCTTTATGGACGATAATTTATCGGCTACAAAATCCAGCGCCTCTTCCCAGCTCACTTCCTGAAATTCACCATTTTTTCGAAGAAGCGGCTTCTTGAGGCGTTCTTCGCTGTTTATGAACTCAAAACCAAACCGCCCTTTTACACACAGCGTTCCATGATTAGGGGGGATTGTATCATCAACCGTGACTTTTACGACCTTGTTTCTGGCTACATTCAACTCAAGTACGCAACCCACTCCACAGTAAGGACAAACCGTCCGAACCACCTTCTTTTGCCACGGCCTGGCTTTCAACGGACTCACATTCTCGGTAAGAGCTCCAACCGGACAAACGGCAAGACATTCCCCGCACGAAATGCAATTATCAGCATAGAGCGGTTCTATGCGAGCCTTGTCTCCCTCTTCGTTCACTACCAGAACCCCTCTGCCCACATGCTCCATACACACATGGACACAACGCTGACAAAGCACACAACGACTGGGGTAATATTTAATGCCCGGCGTAGAATAAGTAACTGGCGGCTCTTGCAATCGAGGAATTCCAACCCTGTGATCGGCAATACGCCCTTCCAGACCAAACTCATAAACCAGATCCTGCAGCCGACATTCCCCGGCCTTATCGCAAACCGGACAATCCAGTGGATGCCTCTCAAGAATTCGCTCGAGAACCTTCCTTCGAGTTTCAAACAGCGAAGGGCTATCAGTAATAATCACCATGCCATCTTCAACGTACGTACTACATGCCTGAACAGGCTCCGATTGTCCCTCCACTTCAACCACACATAATCCGCAAGATCCTATGGGACTTACCTTTTCCAAATAACACAACGTGGGTATGTAAATGTCATTTGCGCGAGCTACATCAAGAATCGTCTGACCTTGCTCTACCTCGAATTGCCTGCCGTTAATTGTGACAACCATTGCGGCAATGCTCCTTCAAAAAAATTTACCGGTCAACTTCACCGAGCACTATGTCAATGCTTCCCACGGCGGCCACCACATCAGCCACCATGTGCCGCCCCTCAACCATCACAGGTAAAGTGGAAAGATTTACAAAGCAAGATGACTTTATCCTCATACGATATGGCCGAGACGAACCGTCCGATACTATATAAAAGCCGAGCTCACCTTTTGGATTCTCAATGGAACTGTAAACCTCTCCCTTAGGTATCTGAAAAGCGCCTGAGGCTATCTTAAAATGCTTTATAAGAGCTTCTATATCAGTGAGCACATCGCTTTTATCGGGCATCACTACGTAAGGCACGTCAGCAAGGATAGGTCCATCTGGAAGATTAGCCATGGCCTGTTTTATAATCCTATTCGACTGCCTTAATTCCTCCATCCGCACCCTGTAGCGATCATAGCAATCCCCATTGGTGCCGTATGGAATCTCGAACTCGTAGTTTTCGTATCCACAATACGGAGTGGCCTTTCGAAAATCGAATTGCACCCCTGACGCCCTCAACACAGGACCCGTCGTTCCCCAATTTATAGCCTCTTCCCGCGATAAAACCGCCACATCACGCGTCCTAGAAAGCCATATCGGATTCTTTGTCAAAAGAGCTTCATAGTCTAAAATATAAGTTTCAAATGTATCGGTAAAAGACTTCAAAGCCTCCAGAAACTCAGGCGTAATGTCCTTGCGAACCCCACCTATACAGATGTAAGAAGGCGTAATACGCTGCCCAGAAATCATCTCGAACATGTCGAGAACCTTTTCACGCTCTCTGAAACAGTAAAAGAACGGAGTAATCGCTCCGATATCCAGAGCGTAGGTGCCTATCCACAGGAGATGGGCCGCAATTCGAGACAACTCAGCCATAATAACTCGAATAACCTGAGCCCGTTCCGGAACTTCTATGCCACAAAGACGCTCCACTGCTAGAGCATAGGAGAGATTATTGCTCATGGCGGCCGTGTAATCGAGACGATCGGTTAAAACAAGATTCTGTATGTAAGTTCTTTCTTCACACAGCTTTTCAATTCCCCTGTGAAGGTAACCGATCATCGGCACGATCCGCTTTACAACTTCCCCTTCCAACTGAAGTACCAACCTCAGAACACCATGGGTCGCCGGATGCTGCGGACCCATGTTAAGGATCATTTCCTCACCAACTTTTTCCAGTGGCACTGTCATCGCTCAGTCCTCAATCCCTTCAAGTGGAAAGTCCTTCCTGAGAGGAAAATATTTGTAATCCTCTGGCATGAGAATACGCCTCATGTCAGGGTGATCGTCAAACCAGATGCCAAACATGTCATACACTTCCCGCTCAAGCCATTCTGCCCCTCGCCACACCGATGTCACACTTACCACACTTTCACCCTCGTCCACCGCAACCTTCACACGGATACGCTGGCTATTTTTGAGCGAAAAGATATGATAAACTACGTCAAACCTTGGTTTCCTGCTGGTATAGTGATCGACGGCCGTAACGTCGGAAATCAAATCAAAGGCTAGAACATCATTGGTTTTGAGAAATCTCATGAAAGACAACAGATCCTTAGCATCAACTCTAACCTCCACACAATCCGGACACTCCCGTGCCCCCTCCAGGGTTACAGGAGAAGCGGAACGCACATACTGAAAAAGCTCTCTCTTATTCATAAGCTTTTATCCCCTGTCCCTCAGCGACTCTCTGTCTATCTTTTCCCTCAGCTTCATTATCGCTGTCAGCAGGCTTTCTGGTTTTGGTGGACATCCAGCCATGTAAACATCCACCGGAATGTACTGGTCTATACCCTGCACAACATTATAGGTCCGAAAAACCCCACCAGTGCAGGCACAAGCACCATAGGCAATGACCCACTTCGGCTCTGGCATCTGCTCATAAAGCCGAAGTATCATGGGCAACATCTTCTTCGTAAGCGTCCCGGGAACTATTAAAAGATCCGCCTGCCTTGGAGATCCACGATAGACTTCCGCCCCAAAACGAGCAATATCATGACGCGCAGAAACAGTAACCATCATCTCAAGGGCACAACAGGCAAGCCCAAAGGTCATAGGCCAGGGAGAATTCTTTCTTGCCCAATTGACAACCTTGTCAAGGCAGGTAGTAACAATACCAAGGTGGCTTTCTATTCCCATTCTAACGCTCCTTTGCCCCAAACATATAGAAGCCCAAGCAAAAGAATTAGTACAAAAACTGCCATTTCAATCAGGCCCAGCAGCCCAAGCCCCTTAAACAACACAGCCCAGGGAAACATAAAGGCCACTTCAACATCAAAAACTATGAATAGCATCGCATAAATGTAAAACCTTACGGGAAAACGCTCCCTGGCCGTCCCAACGGGCACATTACCACATTCATAAGGCAACAATTTATCCTCAGACGGCTTCTTATGCCCGATAAAATTGGAAACAAAAAGCGTAACTGCTGCAAACAGGACAGCTATGATAGCAAGGATTAAGACAGGCAAATAACCAGCAAGCATCCTCACGCCCCTCGGCTGCTAATGGTTAAATAAGCAATGCCTCGCGTACCTAGTTACGAATTCCACATAGACCAGAAGCACAGGTATTGTCAAGTAGCAATTGTGAAAATTATCTCGTTTTTTGATGATGCGAAATCTATGGGATCTGTCATAGACATTGATTTTGTAGCCCATGTGGCAATGTGCACAAATGGACGAACAACATCAGAAGAAGTGGACACAAATTCCCAACCCAACAATGCACAAAAAATCCGGAGTGCTATCTATACAGCACTCCGGACCTCAAGCCATCAGAGAATTCTTGCTAGTAATTGCTCAGAAACTCATCAAGGATGTCAACAGATTTTTTCTGAACAATAAGATCGAACATCTTATCTTTCACGTCCTTCGGCAACAACTCGATGCTCTTCGTCGTAGCCGAGTCAAACTTAGCGGTGGGAAATGCCTTGAGTATCTTATCCTTCTGGGCATCGTTTGCGTACACCCTGATAACCTTTAAACCGGCCAGCATCTCTTCACACATCTCGGCAAGGCCAGCTTCTTTTAGTTTTTCGTAGCGCTCTTCATTAACCCAGATATTAATGGGGTACCTTTCTTCTGCCATTCTTACGCCTCCCTTTCCGTTTAAAAAATTATTCAAGCGGCGGAACGCTGAATACAGGCGTTCTGTTCTTGAGATATTCGTCCGTCACGAAGGGCGAACCAAAGCCATACTTTTCTGCACATTCCATTACGAGATCAAAGACTTCAGGTCTAAAAATCAGCCTAGGCGGTTTCACTCCATCCATAACAATGCTCCGAATGACCGTCCCGCTGAACTTCTGCCACTCATCTCGATGGTTACACAGCCCTTCCGAAGTAACCTCACCGCAGTGCGGACAATAGAGCCAGTTCATCGAATACACAGGCGTAATATTAAGTTCGTCTTTGATGCTTTCCAAAAGCCTGTGAGCATCATACGGACCGTAATAGGTTCCAACACCAGCATGATCTCTACCGTACATGTGATGCGTCAATCCCAAGTTTGTCCTTAAAATAGCATGAAAGACAGCTTCCTTCGGACCTGCATAGCGCATATCCCAAAAGGTTAAAGACGTCATGTGGTTATGATCACCGAAGTAACCAGCTTTCCTGAGCTCGTCCTGGCAAAGGATAATAGCCTCGTCTATGTAATCACCCTTGCGCTTCTCACCTATAATGGCATTAACCAACACGCCCACCAGTGGCTTCTCAATGGAGAGCTCCCCGTAAGTTTGTAACCATGCACCCTTCATGAGCCATTCATGGCCGGTATGAGGTACATTACGTGTCTGGTGGGCTACCACGCGCACCCACCCTTTTTCCTTAAATTTCTTTCTCATTTCCAGCGGAGGAATGAAATAAGGCTCAAAGGGAGGATTAATTTTGGGGCGATTTACTAAAGTAATTTTGCCACCAATGAACTTGTCCTTATAGGCATATGTTCTGGCGCAACCAGGATGTTTTTCTTCCGTAGTCCCGTAAACAGCCTGACAAATTGCTTTCTTATCGTAATCATAAATTTCCTCAATTTCAAAAAGCGCTAGCGGATTATCCTGGTAGGTCAGCACCACGGAATCGCCTGCCTTGATTCCGTAATCGGAGATCTCAGACTCCGACATGTCAAACAAAATGGGAATACTCCACACTACCCCACTGGCAAGCCTCATATTTTTGCACACTGAATCCAGATCCGCCTTGCTCATGAAGCCTTCAAGTGGACAGAAGAAACCGTAAGCAATGTCTATTACCTCATTGGCAATCTGGCTTCTAATCGGAATCTGCTTTAATCCTTTAATCTTCTCTTTCGCCTCAGAAGGCTCGAGAATCCTTTCAACAATCTCCTTTCCACCATGCCCTATTTCCGCCATGTTCTCTCCTTTCCTTAAATATGTTTACACCTCTTACCAGTACAATTAGTGCCTCTATACACACAAACCATTGTGAATTTTAGCTCAATTTAACTGACTGTCAAACAAAAAAGCGGGCAAAAGCCCGCTTTTTGGCAGTCACAGGATTGATGCTGGCTACGGTAGAAACGCTAGTGTTAGGTTACTGCCTTTATTTCAGACTCGGTTTCATCAGTCGGCACTTCGGAAGCCTCAGCCTCCAAGTACCGATCCTTCACCCTCATAACGTAAAGAACAAGGGGACGATAGGCAAGATGAGCCCACTTAGCGAATGGAACTTCGAGCACCAGCATGGGAACCGCTACCATCAAGTGAATAACGTAAAGGGCATAGGTAGCCATAGGCCAGTCAAGGAGTCTGGTAAAGTGAATGAAGATACCAGTAAGGGTGGTCAATTCTAGCAAGATTAGAAACATCCAGTCAGTTGGATGCGAATTTTTATAGGGAGATTTACTTTTTCTAATACGACCAACCAAAGCGTAGGTACAACCATAGAGGATCGCAGCAGTTGAATAATATCCGAGCAGCCTGATTGGGTGCAAAAGAGGATAAATATCATCACGCTGGAAAAGTCGAATCATGCCCACCACCAGCAAAAACGCGGTGCTGTAACCCGTCATAATCAAAAGATGTACGAACCATTGCATCTTGTCTTCACACTTGGACCAGCGCTTTTGAGTAAGAAAGGTTACTATCAGTTCTTTGAATTCGGCCTTGTAATACTTGAATGGTATCCTCCACAGCATGTCTCCAAGAATGAACTTTATGCACCGGTAGGCATTGCTCAAAAGCAGGAACGAAAGAACCGCGGCCATAATGAGGTCGGCAAGCTCAATTTTTTCCTTTGGCCATACAGAATTCAAGCGAGCGTGCTCCCAATCGGGGTTTCCGGTATTGAAAATTAAAAGCCCAATCCCAACAAGAATTGCCACAATAACAATCGCCACAATCTCAAACCGCTCGCTGGTGTAAAATCTTCGCGCAAATCCGGTCCAGTCATACTGAGCTGTGAGATACCGCCTAATGGCCATCATCGCCTCGCCTGGATCGGCCCCACGAGGGCACTTTTCCGAACAGGTACCGCAGTAATAACACAGCCATGGTTCGGGACTCTTTAAAATTTTATCCCTCAAACCCAGTTGTAGGTACTTCATGAGTTTTCTCGGGAATGGAGTTTTTCCTTCCGAGAGAGGGCACACTGCCGTGCAATTACCGCAATGAAAACACTTCTTTGCATCTTTCAAACCAAACACTTCCAGTTCTTTCATTAAACCCGGATCGACCTTGATGCTCATATCCGCCTCCTTGCCTTTATCTCCAAATAATCGAATTGGGAAAGCCTCAAAAGGCTTTCCCACATAATTTCACCTAGAATCCCTTATACGGATTAGGCCCAATCTCTTCGATTTTTGCAGCAAAGTCATCCAACATCTCAGGAAGTTTTGCATAATCTGACATTGTCACTGTCTCGAACCGAACTCTTTCCGCCTCAAGCACGAGCCTATCTAGCGTTTCTTTAATCTTTCCAAGCCTAATATTGGCAAGCTCACTCCCTCGGATGAAATGACACTGATAATCGTCGCCATATTTGCATCCGAGTAGCAACACCCCATCGATACCCGATGACAAAGCATCCGCAATCCAGATGATGTTCATTGAACCGAGGCACCTTAACGGAATTACTCTAACCCACGGGTTGTATTTCATGCGGCGCATTCCGGCCATATCCAAGGCAGGATAAGCGTCGTTTTCGCAGGCAAACACAAGTATTCTTGGTTTTTCTTCATACTCATCCGGAACATTGATTGCCTTAACCATATCCCCAATCATGCCCACTGAGTAATTCTTAAAGGAGATAATTCGTTCGGGGCAGGCGCCCATACAAACACCGCAGCGTCGACATCGAGTCGGATTTGGCAGCGGATTACCCTTTTCGTCTTCGTTTATGGCACCAAAGGGACACTCAACGGTGCACCTCTTGCACTGGGTACACCTTTGCATGAAAAATTCGGGAAACGACAAATCTCCGGCCCTTGGATGCACTGCCGCTCCCTTGTGAACCAGCTCAATGCATTGAATGGCCTTCATCGCCGCTCCAACTCCGTCGTCGACGGCCGTGGAAACGTTCATCGGGCGGCGCACACAACCCGCAGCATATATACCCGTTCTTCGGCTTTCATAGGGAAAGCAAATGAAGTGAGAATCCGGGAAACCATATTTCAGTATGGGAACTTCGGGGCCCTGACGATATTCCAGATTGAGCACATCGGACTTCAAGATGATGTCAGTAGGTGCCGGCTCTTCCTGACTCTCTTCATCTTCCTGAGGTGGGTTTACTTCTTCACCGAAGGCCGTCACAGGAACAATCCCGGTAGCAAGCACCACCAGATCTAGATCCTCTACCGTTACCTCTTCACCGATAAGATCCTCTTCGCCCCGCACAATCAATCCCGTAGCCCCACTTTCAACCTCAGGATCTTGACAGCGGAGGAAAATCACTCCAGCTTCCTGAGCCTTCCTGTAAAGGTCCTCCGCCTGACCGGGCGTTCTCATTTCCTTGTAAACCACATAAACATTTGCTTCTGGATCTGCTTCTTTTAGCTCCAAAGCCTGCTTAACTGAAGCTATGCAGCACACGGTCGAGCAATAGGGCAAATGCTCCGGATCTCTGGAACCAGCACACAGCAAAAAGGCGACATTCTTAACATCGCCACCATCGCTGGGCTTTTTCACTTTGCCGGAAGCAAGCATTTCCTCAAGCTGCACCCCGGTAATTACGTTAGGGTATTTGCCATAGCCCAGCTTTTTATCCAGCTTATTCGGATCATAGGGAACCCACCCAGCAGCAAGCACAATGGCTCCAAAGCGATGCTGGACGGTGGAACCATTCTGCGAGATGGTTACATCGAAAAGCCCGGGGCCACCCGCTGTTTTTTCAACTTTGGCACCTGTATAAACGGTTATGTTTTCATGTGACTGAGCCTTCTGTATAAGCTCGTCCAAGTAACCTTCTACAAAGGTTTTATAAGGCGGAACGGCAGCCCTCTTTACTTTTTTGAAGAAACCACCAAGTTCTTTTTCTTTCTCTACCAGCGTCACCTTATATCCAGCGTCGGCCGCAGCAACCGCCGCCGCAAGGCCCGAGGCGCCTCCCCCTACCACCAGAATATCCTTTGACATTTCTTCTTCCGGCATGTAAGGCTCCGGAAGTTCCATAGCCTGAACCTTGGTAATGCCCATGCGGAGATAATCCTCCGCCATCATTTGCGTATCTTCCTCACCTGGGGGCTGACACCAAGCAACCTGTTCACGAATATTAACCCGATCCAAGACACAGCCATCAAAATTAAAAACATCATGCATCACCCTAGGAGAACATGCAGCTATGACTACAGCGTTGACGCCTTCATTCTCTATATCTTTCTTAATTTCGGCGACGCCCTCGGCACTGCACAAGAAAGCGTGAGTCTTACAAACCGGTACGCTGAACTCTTCTTGAGCAATGTTGGCAAGCTGCTCTACATCAAGGGCGTCTCCTATGCCACACCCTGAACAGATATATACACCGATCTTCTTTTCCATGAGCTTACCTCCTTGAAATCGACTGAATGGCCTTCAATGCCGCTGCCGTTCCATCCTGTACGACCTCGGCGACATTCGTGGGTGTTCTCACGCACCCGGCCGCATATATCCCCGGTTGAACCACCAGGCCAGGTAGGAATTGATAATCATCATAAGCAACCGGAATTGGCAGTGGTTCGGTAGCCGTTGTCGGCTCCATACCTGTTGCCAAAACCACAAGATCCGCAGCTATTTCATGAAGCTCTTCGGTCATGGTGTTCTCGACACGAAGAACCAGCTGATCAGAACCTTCCTGTTGTTCTATTTTGGCAACTTTCCCCTTAAAGAAAATAACGTTTTCGTCTTCTTTGACCCTGTTATAAAAGTCCTCGTAGCGATCCTTGGCCCTGATATCTATGTAGAAAATGTAAATCTTCGCATCGGGTATCTGTTCCCGCACATATGTGGCTTGTTTCATGGAAGCAAGACAACAAACGCCAGAACAAAAGGGCAGATGATTTTCATCTCTAGAACCGGCACATTGCACAAAGGCTACTGTCTTCGGAGGTTCTCCGTTGGAAGGTCGTATTATTTTGCCCTGTGTCGGTCCATTCCAAGACGCCATTCTTTCCATCATTACATTGGTAATAACATCCGGATATACTCCAAACCCATAGGTATCCAGTTTCCTTGCGTCGTATGGATTCCAGCCTGTCGCCCAAATGATAGCCCCAACCTTCAGTTCAATCTTCTGAGGCTGCATATCTAGGTCAATGGCGTCATATGGACACGCCTCTTTGACCTTTTGCGCTTCCGGACTTTGAACCAACGCCGGGTCTATCACATACCTCATGGGAAAAGCCATGTCGTGAGGCAGATATGCAGCCTTGATTTTATCCATTCCATAGTTGAATGGATTATCTATCTCCATCGTCGTAGCCTCAGCACACTTACCACAGCAGGTACACTTTTCATTAACGTACCTCGGTCTCTGAAGAATCGCCACATCAAACTCGCCCTCTTGCCCCGCAATAGATTCCACCGTGGCAAGGGTGAAAACCTTAATTTTAGGGTTGTTCTTAATGCGCCTGAAATTAATTTCCAGACCACAGTAAGGGGGACACAGCTTGGGAAAGTATTGATTCAGCTGCGCCACTCGGCCGCCGAGATAAGAATTTTTTTCTACCAGAAAGACCTCATATCCTGCCTCGGCGGCTTCTATAGCGGCCGTCATGCCGCTCATACCGCCTCCCACAACGAGAATACTTTGACTTACCGGACCACCCATCACCATCCTCCCTGGATTTTTATGAAAATAAGCAACGATGAGCCACTTTTATGATCTGCACACGGAAATTTGTATGCAGCGCCTCACGCAAATGCTTGTGAAAAGGCTCGCAAATCCACTCCATGTGCTTATATACACAAAGACATTTGCCCACGCAAACAAAAAATAGTGATTTATTAGCTTGACATTAGAAAGATTTGCCGGGTAGTAAGTAGCTCGTGAAAAAAAGTTCACCTTGGGAGCGATTTTTTAATAGATACCAGTACAAACGAGGAGAACCATGGAAGATCGGAAAGAACGTAAGGTATGGCTAGAGTATCTTATTAAGTTTGTTTTGTCCTGTGTTGCAGTGTTTCCCGTGTATGCTTTTCTATACCTGACCTTTCCGGCATCGCTTTTTGCTTTCTACATTATTACGGCTGTAGTTGTGATGGTATTTGCCCCGTGGGAAGAGCTTAAAAGCAAATTTTTTTCCGATTAGATTTTCGGAAAATTCGGAGCGGCGGCTAGGTTAAATATTGGCGCCGCTCTTTTTTGTTCAGCGATGTTAGGTTTTGACGCAAACTGGCATTTCCCACCTGATCCATTAAGGTTCCACAAACCAGGTAATTCTGTGCTCTGAAGACCGTTGACATTGGTCCTGTAGCCAGATATAGTCCCACGGAACGTTAGAATGGTGTTGCATCATTACGGTAGAGAAAAAGGCATAGGAGAAACTGACATGGCGGGAAAGAACATTGTTGAAGTAACGGATAGCAATTTCGAGCAGGAAGTTGTTAACTCCAATATCCCAGTGCTCGTTGATTTCTGGGCTGCATGGTGCGGTCCCTGCCGGGCCATTGCCCCAGTCATTGAGGAAATAGCTCAGGACTATGCAGGAAAAATCAAGGTTGGGAAGTGCAATGTCGATGAAAACCCGAAAACCCCGTCTCGCTTTGGTATCAGGGCGATTCCGACATTGATTTTCTTCAAAAACGGCTCAGTAGTCGAGCAAATCACAGGAGCTGTTGCGAAATCTCAAATTGTTGCAGTTATCGACAGAGTGTTATCGTAGGTTGACTGACATGGTAAAAACATCAAACTCCGATTTATACGATATCATAATAATAGGATCTGGCCCTGCGGGGTGTTCGGCGGGTATTTACGCCCGGAGGGCCAAGCTCAGGACCCTTTTAATTGAACGTTTTGCCCCGGGTGGCAAATTGCTTAATTATGAAAGGGTTGAAAATTATCCGGGTTTTCCGGAGCCTATAGCTGCTTTTGAGTTGGCCAAGCGTTTCAATGACCATGTGGATGCGTTTGGTGTGGAAAGGTTGTCGGCAGAAGTGCAGCAGTTGGATGTTTCGGGACCGGTTAAGCGGGTTATCACATCAGAGGCAACACTGGAAACTAAGACGATAATCATAGCTTCCGGGGCCGCCCCAAAAACGCTAGGTGTGTCAGGAGAGCGGGAATTTGAGGGGCGGGGTGTGTCTTATTGTGCCGTGTGTGATGCTCCCTTTTTCCGCGATCAAGATGTTGCCGTCGTTGGAGGTGGAGATACTGCCGTAGAAGAAGCAATGTACCTTACTAGGTTTGCTAACAGAGTGTATCTCATTCATAGAAGGGATAAACTAAGGGCAGCTCAAGATCTTCAGGATCGCCTGTTGAACAATGATAAGGTTGATGTTATTTGGAACACCGTGGTGCAGGAAATCCACGGAGGAGAAGCGGGAGTAGAAGGCTTAAAGCTTTACAATAAAAAGGACGATAGGGAATTTAACCTTTCTGTACAAGGAATATTTGTCTTTGTCGGTTTTTCCCCTAATACCCATTTCGTTCCGGCTGCAATAGGCACCGACGAGAAGGGCTTTGTGATAACTAACGAAAACATGGAAACATCTGTGATGGGGGTTTATGCTGCCGGTGATGTTAGATCCAAAAATCTTCGGCAAATTGTTACAGCTACCAGTGATGGAGCCATAGCGGCTGTGTCAGCACACCGTTATATTGACGAGAATTCCCGTTTGTGGAGTTAATTCACGCTTGCCATTTATCAGCAGCCATGTTCCCTTCGCTCAACGCAAATTAGGAACAAATGGGAAGGCGATGTCATATAATAATGAAGTTTTTAAATTAGCAAAGCCTTCTAGAAAGTATATCGGCGGAGGGAAATCAATTAGACCAAATGTAATGATTTATTCATCCGTTGTTAAGCTCACGGGCTTGATTGTTGTGTTGATGTTCTTGTTGGTTTTAAGCGGTTGCGGTACCAACCTAATGGAGTTTTATTTCGAAGATTTGTTCGGCTCCGGCAAAGAGATTGAATCCACACCGGAACATCTGGTCTGGAATGGGCTTCAAGCTATTCAAGATAAGGATTACGGCGATGCACAGAAGGCTTTTCGAAAGATTATTGAGCAGTATCCTTATAGCAAGTATGTGGTTCTAGCAGAGCTTAAACTGGCCGATGCTTACTTCTTGGATGAAAAATATTCAGAAGCGGCAGTAGCTTACGAGCAGTTTGCCCGATTGCATCCGAGTCATCCTGTTGTACCCTATGTGTTGTACCAATTAGGACTATGTTATTTTGAAATGTCCGGATCTATAGACAGGGATCATGAACAACTCTTGAAAGCTCTCGGTGTTTTCAATAGGATTTCTCAGGTTTATCCTGGAACGATATGGGCAGAAAAAGCAAAGCAGAAGGCCCAGGAATGTCGACATCGTCTGGCTCAATATGAGTTATATGTTGCCAAGTTTTACATGAGACGAGGAAAATACTTGGCTGCAAAAAAGCGTCTGGAGAGGGCTCTAAGTGAATATCTGGCGGAACTAAATTCAATAGGAAAATTAAATGAGGTTGAAAAGCTGCTCAGGAAATGTAACAAAGAAGTTGAGAAGGGTGTTAATAGACCCAGTGTCTGGTCAAAGCTGGGGTTTTAAAATCCACCAGATTTCCGGTTAAATATCCAGCCGCCAAAATTTACCTGGGTAAGCCCTGTAGCAAAAGCTAGCAGGAACTTATGGGCGAGTTGGACGTTAATTTTGAAGGAGAAGGACGTACCATGAGTCATACAAATGAATTGAACGACAGGGAAAATGGTTATACGGAAGCATCGGAAGCCACATTTCCCCAGGGGACTGTACTTAACTTGGCAGACCTTAAGAAGCAGAGCATTAAGAGCTTACTGGTGTTGGCACACCACTATGGAATAGAAGGTGCGTCATCCATGCGGAAGCAGGAACTCATTTTCTCACTTCTTCAAGCGCATGCAGAAAGAAACGGGATAATATATGGAGAAGGTGTACTTGAAGTTTTGCCAGACGGATTTGGATTTCTCAGAACACAGGATTACAACTATCTGCCAGGCCCTGATGATATCTATGTGTCCCCCTCACAAATCAGGCGGTTCAACTTGCGAACTGGTGATACCGTTTCCGGTCAGATTCGTCCTCCCAAAGACAATGAAAGATACTTTGCTTTGCTGAAGGTGGAAGCAATAAACTATGAATCACCAGAGATTGCCAAAGACAAGATCCTTTTTGATAACTTAACCCCAATATACCCAGACCGCAGAATACACCTCGAGACCGATTCCTATAATTATTCCACGCGGGTGATGGACCTACTCACCCCAATAGGTTTTGGACAGCGCGGTTTGATTGTGGCACCTCCTAGAACCGGAAAAACCATGTTGCTCCAGAACATCGCTAACGCTATATCCATTAACCATCCCGAAGCGTACTTGATTGTTCTCTTGATTGACGAACGCCCGGAAGAAGTAACAGACATGGAAAGGAACGTAAGAGCGGAAGTGGTTAGCTCTACCTTCGATGAGCCGGCCCAGCGCCATGTTCAGGTAGCCGAAATGGTTATTGAAAAGGCGAAAAGGTTGGTTGAGCATAAAAGAGATGTTGTCATTTTGCTGGACAGTATTACCAGGCTTGCCAGGGCATATAATACCGTGGTTCCACCTAGCGGCAAGATTCTGTCGGGAGGACTTGATTCAAATGCGTTGAATCGCCCAAAACGATTTTTTGGAGCTGCAAGAAACATCGAGGAAGGAGGTAGTTTAACGATAGTTGCAACCGCCCTTATTGAGACTGGTAGCCGCATGGACGAGGTCATTTTCGAAGAATTTAAGGGTACTGGAAACATGGAAATAGTGCTAGATCGCCGACTCGCTGATAGACGCATATTCCCGGCCATAGACATAAACAAATCGGGCACTCGCAAAGAAGAGCTTCTTGTTCCACCTGAGATACTCAACCGAATCTGGATACTCAGGAAATTGCTATCACCGTTGAATCCCGTGGACGCTATGGAGTTTTTACTCGATAAAATGCAAGGTACCGAAAATAATGTGGAATTTCTTGCGTCGATGAATCAGTAAGCTCATAACTATGGCAATAGTAGCGATTATCGGACGCCCCAACGTTGGAAAATCAACTCTCTTTAACAAGCTGTCCAGGAGCAGGCGGGCCATAGTGGACGACATACCTGGTGTAACCAGAGATCGCTTGTATGCTTACATAGAATGGAACAATAAGCGATTCATTCTTGTCGACACTGCGGGTTTGCTTTTAGAAACGGAAGATCCGCTTGAATCTGGAGCTCAAGAACAGGTGGACTTTGCAATTCAAGAAGCCACAGCTATTATTTTTCTTGTTGACGCCAAAGCAGGCCTGCATCCCGAAGACAAGCATATAGCCAGTTTGCTCAGGAAATCTGGAAAGCCTGTCTTCCTTGCGGTGAATAAAGTGGATGGTGCCAGGCAAGAGCTTGCCTTACCCGAATTTTACGAACTAGGCCTAGATAAAGTTTATCCACTCAGCGCCATTCACGGCGCTGGGATACGGGAACTCATGGAAGATTTGATTGTTTGCCTGCCCGACGAACCAACTCCTAAAGACATTGAAGATGAGACTACCGTACGCATAGCCATAGTTGGCCGCCCTAACGTTGGGAAATCCACGCTAGTGAACAAATTGGTAGGATTCCCGCGTGTAATGGTAAGCGAAATCCCCGGAACCACACGGGATGCTGTGGACATAGAACTAACGGTGAACAATCGTAGATATATTATTGTGGACACCCCGGGGGTAAGACGTAAAGGACGCGTAAAGGAAAAGCTTGAAAAAATAAGCGTAATTAAGGCCTTGGAAAGCGTGCAACACGCCGACATTGCCGTGCTCCTAATCAATGCCGAAGAAGGTCCAACCGATCAGGACCTGCATATAGGAGGATTCATTCAGAAAAGATACAAAGGCTGTATAATCTGTATAAACAAGTGGGATCTCGTTCAAAAAGATAAATCCTACGTTAAATTCATGCTCGAAGATACAAAACGGCGTTTTCAGTTTTTACCATTTGCTCCAATGGTGACAATGTCCGCCCACACAGGGAAAAATGTAAATAAACTGCTACCCCTAACTATGGAGATCTTCAAACAATATGTAACACGGGTTAACACAGGTTTACTCAACAGAACCTTCCGGAAAATACTGGCCAAACATCCTCCTCCAGCTAGAGGTGGTCGAATGTTGAAATTTTACTACATAACCCAGCCAGAGATAAGACCTCCCACGTTTGTACTTTTTTGCAATCGCCCAGAGGACATACACTTTTCCTATGAGCGTTATCTTGTCAACAGGTTCAGAGAGGCCTTCCATCTGGAAAGAACACCTATCCGATTGATATTTCGAGGGAGGAGTGAAAACGAGGAAAATTAGAAAGAATTCACCCAAAAATCAAATGCATCGTCGCTTTTTTCGTATTATTATTGTATTTTGCGCCGTTTCAGCCGCGTTCTTCATAATAACCCAAAAGAGAAAGAAACCAGTAGTAAAGCCTCTAGTGTTGCAGAAAGGAAAGTCCTGGTCTGGGATAATTTTTAAGAAAGTGACTGTGATACTTCCTTTGAGCGGCCCTTTTACACAGGAGGGTATTGCCGCAAAGCGAGGAATCGATCTGGCAGTGGCTCATCGAAACTCGGTAGAAAAAAATGTTTTGGCCATAAGATTTGTGGACTGGTCCAAAACCCCCATTGACACACTAACAAAGCATTCTTCTCCCGACACTCTTTATCTCGTCCACATGCCCTGTAAGACTCTTTTCGACTTCGCGTCCGTTCACAAAGGTTCTATTATAATTGCCCCTGCAACTTCTAACGAAATCCTGACTAAATTGCCCAATGTGCAATCCCTTATAGGCACAGAGGGCGACGAAGGCTGTTTTGTAGCTAGATTGTTTCTTTCTTTATCCAAAAAGACATCCATTGGAATTATTGTAAACGATACCGAATATGGAAAGGTAATTTTCCGTGCTTATCGGAATGCAATCGGTGAGCAAGGTGAAAGCATACCTTATATAAGGTGGAAAGAAGCAAAGGAAAAAGAGCTGGACACCTTTTTGAATCAAGGGTTGCAACTTCTATGGCTATGTGGTGATCCTGAATGGATAATAACAAATTATACCAAGATCAAAGCTCGTGGATATAGAGGTTTCTTTTTAGTCCCGAGATTAATGGATTACTACTTTACTTCAGAGATACCAAAAGGCGATATTAAAAATTTTATATTTCTCCGTCCTTACACAACAGATTTCCCTTCAGAAGAAAACAAGAGTTTCCTCGAACTTTACAGGCACAAATACCTCGATAACCCCAACTGGGTTGCCGCAGTTTTCTATGATGCAATGAATTTAATTATCAAGGCCTCAGAAAATCGCGGAACAAGTACTATAGTTTACTATGGGGTTTCTGGAAGATACAGGTGGGACAGAAATGGCATAAAAGGTAATGCTTTTCATTTGGCAGTTTTCAGAAATGGGCTTTTCACAACGGCTGATTTGAATGCCTTGACGGTTTCAAGACATAGTTTTTCTGGCAAACTCAAATAATTTCTGGCTTCTTCAAACTTACCTCGCTTAATACAGCCAGTCGCAAATATCAGGCACTTTCGCCTTAATTCCTCGCAGACAATTTGCCTGTAACGATTATTGAGTTCTTCTCTCGTGAGAAGCTTCTTAAGGGCATATATTCGGTATTTATCCAGGGCTTCTATCTTTGAAGACAACTGATCTGAATGCCCACCTCTTTTAACAATAAGGTGTTTCCTCACAAGCCCTATCGGATACCTACACCCTATCCTGAGCCATAAGTCGTAGTCTTCGCAGGCTGGCATAGTTTCATCGAATAAGCCTACTCTTTCAAACACAGAAGAATGTATCATTACCGCAGACGGACTGATCAAACATCTTTCAACCAGCCTATCTAGACACATTCCTTCGGGCTTTTCGTGGTATTTTTTAGGGTTTACTCTAACACCCCTCCTTACCCAGATTTCTTCGGTTTGAGATATCAGAATGCCACTATTTTCCTGAACGAAATGCCAGTGCTCACGTAACTTGCCCGGTAGCCACAAATCATCTGAATCCAAAAACGCAATCCATTCACCTTTCGCAAGGCAAATTCCTACATTACGAGCAGAACTAACCCCTCGGTTATTCTGGAAAAAATAGATGATTTCTTTGCCAAAATCTTTAAGCGCCTTTTCGGTATCGTCGGTTGAACCATCATCCACGACGATAACTTCCTGAGGTTTCACCTCATTCTGCCTTAATACCGACGCAACGGCTTCTTTGACAAAGTCCTGCCGATTATAAGTGGGGATGATTACGCTTACGGGTACAACCGACCGAATTCCCATTCTTCATGATCAAATACTTTGGAGTGTTGTAACCACCTTGTGTATCAGCCACTGAGGGGTTGACGCTCCGGCCGAAACACCAACTGTTTTATACTTTCTCATTTCACTTGTGTTTATGTCATTCTCTGTTTCAACGTGGTAAGTGGGAATGCCCGTGGATCGGGCAACCTCAACCAGCCTAACAGTATTGCCACTATGATAACCTCCGACGATGACCATAGCGTCCACACAAGCAGCAAGGCTTTTCACTTCCTGCTGCCGCTCTTTCGTAGCACCGCATATTGTTTTTTTAACCACGCCATTGGGATATTTCTTAAAAAACCTGCTTTCTATTTCCTGGAATATCTTCTCGTTCTGGGTGGTTTGTGCAACCAGAAGTACTTTGTCCCATTCCTGAGGTAATTTTTCCACATCTTCGGGACTGTGGATCACCACACCTCGGCCGGCAGTGTATCCTTTTAATCCTATTACTTCGGCATGGTCTTCATCACCCACAATTACTGTAAAATACCCCTTCATGGCATGCTGTTTAATTACGGCCTGAACCCTGGCAACTCTCTTACAGGTTGCATTTATCACTCTGGAAGCATTCTTATACAAAGCTCGCCTTACTTCAGGCGGAACCCCATGAGCTCGTATTACGACAACCTTGCCTCTGGTGTCTTCTGGTCTGCGTACCTCTTCCACACCGCGCTCTCTGAGCATCATCAGAACCTGGTGATTGTGAATTAAAGGACCGTAAGTACATATAACTTCGTCATCCTTTTTTTCGCGAATTGCCCTTAGTGTCATCTCAAGGGCATAGCGAACCCCGTTACAAAAACCCGCCGTTTTGGCAACCTTGACCTCCATTTCGCACTCCCCTCAATCCTTTGGCATCTAGGAAAGACACACCACTTTGCAACACCGTCAATTCGATCCACCTCCGGAAACACCTGAGCATATCATCGACAGTGTTTCGTTTGATAATCTCGCCTCGAAACAATGCGGACCGAGGACATCCCCGGGAAAACCACATCATATTTTTGCGAATAAACCCTATATTGTACCCTGCCCTTTCAAGCAACCTCGTAAACGCTTCTACGACAGATACTAAATCTTCCCAGTTATCTTCCGGCATCTTCCACGATGCTGGATCAAAGTAGGCGGCCAGGGCCTGGAAGAACCATGGGTTCCCAAGTGCCCCGCGACCGATCATAACACCGTCACAACCCGTCTCCTTCATGCGCGCCACGACGTCATTGGGAGAGAATATATCACCGTTTCCGATTATAGGAATTTTTACAAGAGCCTTAAGCTTCTTCACCCATTCCCAGCAAGCCTTGCCTGAATACATTTGTTTTGCGGTACGAGCGTGAACTATTATGGCAGCTATGTCGAGTTCGGCAAGGTCTGAAGCCACCTTTAGAATGTTTATAGAGGCATTGTCCCAGCCAAGTCTGAGTTTAACCGTTACCACAGCATCTGGCGCGGAATTTCTGACAGTGTCAACTATGCGCACCAACCGATCAGGGTTTTTCAGCAAAGCAGAACCGGCTCCCTGGCGCACCACCTTGGGCACTGGACAACCAGCATTAATGTCGATATGGTTTATGCCTTCGCCCTGTAAGATCTTCGCAGCTTCTGCAAAGCTGTCGGGCCTGCTACCAAAAAGCTGAAAAAATTCAACTGCTGAGATATTCTTTAGAGAAACACCTTCCACTTTTCTGAAAGACCTAAGGTAATGCCACGTACGCCTATCTTTTCTAACAAGTCCCTCCACGCTTATCATTTCGGATACAACGATGGACGCGCCGTAACTGGCAACCAGCCATCGGAATTCTGGGTTAGTGACCCCTGCCATCGGAGCCATCATGACAGGAACACTGAAAATTTGATCACCTATCTTCATCTTCGAAAATCCTGTATCTATTCCGCTGCAAGTTTGGCCTATAATAAAGAAACTTTTACAAGTCAGGAAGGGATAAAACAATGGCCGACGATGGTATTTGTTTTCTCGTTCCAACTGAAGTAGAGGCTAAAACCTTGTTGCGCCGCATAACATATCAAAAATTGCCCTCACGCTATGAATTGACTATGTGGCAGGTAAAGCTTGGTAAGAGAAAGGACCTTCTCGTGGTAAGTGGCATTGGTAAGGTCAATGCCGCATTTGCTATAGGGGCAATTTGTTCCATGAATCACATTCGCTTAGTTATTCATTTTGGTATTTGCGGAGCCTATCCTTCCAGCAATTTGCATCCTGGAGATGTCATTCTTGTCACTCGCTCGATTTTTGCGGACGAAGGGGTTTTGTATGAAAATCAAAAAATTGCGGACTACCAGGACATTGGCATTCCTGTGCTCAGATGTTCAGGCGGTGAAAAAATTTACGAATCCATTCGTCCTGATCATTTTACCCTTTCGGCGGCAAAAAAAATTGTACCTGAGGGGCAATATGGAAATTTTACCCTGAAACATGGCACGATTTGTTCCGTATCGATGACCAGCGGCTCAGAAAATGTTGCGAAGATGCGCTTTGACATGTACGGTGCAATTGCGGAGGATATGGAAACCTCGGCTGTACTTCTTGGCGCTGCTAAAGCCCTTATACCGGCCGTAGCGGTACGAGGAGTTAGCAACTACGCGGGAGACAGGAACAAAAGCGAGTGGAAAACTGATTTGGCTCTACAGAATGCCACATCAATAGTGGTCCGACTGGTAGAGCATGTTGATGATCTTGTACCCTTAGGACAAACAAGGCAGCATAGGAGAACCATACAACAATGAAAGAAAAATTAACTCTCGGTATATCACCTTGTCCTAACGACACGTACATTTTCAGTGCACTGTTGATGGGAAAAGTCAAACCGGAAATTCCCGTAAATCCGTATATAGCCGATGTCGAAGAACTTAACAAAAAAACCGCAAAGAAAGAACTGGACATATCGAAGATTTCCGTTTTTGCATACCTTTCCGCATGGCGAGATTATGTTCTTTTGAACTGTGGAGGAGCAATTGGAAAGGGATGTGGTCCCATTCTGGTCGCTCGACGTGACCTAACACCCGAAGAAATCCAAAAGGCAACAGTAGCGATACCTGGTAAAATGACAACTGCCCATTTTTTGCTGGAATACTTAAATCTCCATAAAGGACGGCGAATTGAAATGATCTTTCACGAAGTTATGCCATCCGTTGTATCAGGTAAGGTTGACGCCGGAGTGGTTATCCACGAAGGCCGGTGGACTTACGGGCAATACGGTCTGACCATGGTTAAAGACCTTGGTAAGTACTGGGAAGAGACAACTGGTCTTCCACTGCCCCTTGGTGTAATCGCTGTAAAACGCTCATTTGCTCCAGAAATTGCACCTCTCTTTGAAAATAGCATACGAGCAAGTATAGATTTTGCCCGAAGATGCCCCGACGAGGTCAAACCCTTTATAAAAAATCACGCTCAAGAAATGGATGATTTGATAATCGACAAACACATTGAGGCATTCGTAACACCTTTTACGGTTGATCTTGGTGCTGAGGGTAAAGAAGCCATAAAGCATCTTATCTTCAGCGCCTGCCGGTGTTTTAATATTGAACCACCGAACATACCGATCTTTTGGGATGAATAAAATGATTGTAAACGGCCTACGATTGACCCATTATCACAGCCGGACTAAGGTTTGGACGCAATCAACTTTAGAACAAAAACAGAGGTAAAAGATGGACAAGAAGCTTCTCACGGAAAACACTTTTTTGCTTCCCTTTACGGTGCTACCGGAATCTTATTACCGTTTTATCAGCATTACTCTTCCGGCCATAAAAATCCTGCAGATTATGCGACCTGTATACAAACCTGCTTGGGCAGTTGGTGAAATTCAGGGTTACCCAATTTTCAGAGACGATAACCATGTGAAAAAGATCCAGGAAATTTACCGAGGTTACCAGGATTACGCCAAAATACACGGTGAAAAACATCTCCTAGAAACCCTTTCCTTGGCCAAGCTGGACGAGCAATGGCATGAATCGCGGTTTCATCTCAAAAGGGTTATTAAGGAAGGGGAAGAATCTAAACTTTCCGATGAATGGGTATCTATTCTGGAGTCGGCCCTATTACTTGAGTTAGCAAGGGATCTGGATGAAAAGGATATAGAACTCGACATGGATCTGGTACAGATACACTCACTGGAAGACAAATTCAGGGAAGCCTTAGGGTTGGACGAAAGCGAAACGGAGGTGGAAGATGCCATAAGGGTAACGGCAGAAGCGCTTCCAAGGCGCAGTTACTTCGGCTATCTGGTAAAAAAACGGATAGAAGCATGGTTCAGGCTTATGTCTCACAATCCACCTGCTAAGACACCGATTTTGACCTGCATCACAAAAGATGTTGCAGATGAAGTCATTGATCCGATTCGCACCAAATATGAAAAAGAAAAACAAGAAAAATGGACCGCTACTGAAGAAACGATAGTTTCTATGCCAAATGTGCTTGACTACATATCAGGTGCAGATTTTGAGCGCTCTCGCGATCGCCTATCCGATTTCAACCGTCCCCGATTCTGGAACACCCTTGAAGCCTACGTGAACGACCCCGAAGGGGAAAGCACGTTGATAAATCTCAAAGAAATGGGTCACACCTTTTCGCAAACACTTAATGATATATTTGGCTCCATGGGAATTGTGCCAGCTTCTTTCATTGAACTGTCGGTTTTTTATCACCCCTGTGTATCCTGTGGCGCCCTTGAAACTCGCATTTTGAAGGCGAAAAATACCGTTTTCGACTATACTCCTGCTCCTATGCTTATTATAGACGAAAGAATTGTGGAAGACTGAAAATGATGCAAAGCCAAAACATTGCAGAAGTTATGGGCATGCACTTTGGGCTCAATGATGAGGCCATACAAAATTTGAAACGACTTTTATACGAAAAAAACTGGCCCTTGATGGACGCTCTACGAAACGCAGGCATCACCGATGAAGACCAAATTCTTGGGGTATTATCTGATTACCTAAACATTCCCATACTTAAAAGCCACGAATTCCCGGAAAAACCGGTTTTCCTTGAGGATATTTCCGTTGATTTTCTTCGGAGACACACGGTTTTACCACTTCAGGGAGAAAATTCGCATATTGTGGTGGTCATGAACGACCCGTGGAATACTCCCGCTCTCAATACGCTGGAAAATTATCTTGCAGCAACGAAGGTTAGCTATTTTTTGGGACACAGCGATGAAATCCGTACAGCCATCGACCGGCTTTATGGTGCACCTCAGTCAGAGGAAAACGTGTCAGAAGCTCAGCTTGTGGATATGGACGATTACGAAGAAGACCTTGAACGCCTCAGGGGTTTGGCTCAGGAAGCTCCGGTGGTTAGGCTTGTAAACGTGCTCATTACGAGGGCTCTTGACATGCGCGCTTCGGACATCCATTTTGAGCCGACCGAAAAGTCTTTCATGGTCAGGTGCAGGGTTGACGGGATACTCTACGAACTGGACAAACCTCCCAAAACTATGCAACCTGCGATAATAAGCCGCCTGAAACTTATGGCAAATATGGACATTGCCGAACGAAGGCTTCCTCAGGACGGGCGCATAAAGCTGAGGTTTGGCCACAGAGATGTTGACATTCGTGTATCCACGGCACCGACCATTTACGGCGAAAGCGTTGTTCTAAGGCTGCTATCCCAGGAAGCCGTGGAGTACGAGCTAGAAAAACTCGGCATGGGTGATAAGCACCTCAAAGTGGTTTTGGATCTGATCGAGCGCCCTTTCGGTATGATACTAGTTACGGGTCCCACCGGATCGGGAAAGACCACTACTCTCTACGCAGTCTTGAAACGACTGAACCGCTCAACCAAAAAGATAATCACCGTCGAAGACCCTGTTGAGTACCAAATAGACGGAATAAATCAGATTCAGGTAAAGCCTCAGATTAATCTTACCTTCGCCAATGCTTTGCGATCCCTTGTCCGGCAAGACCCGGACGTGCTTCTCATTGGCGAGATCCGAGATTATGAAACGGCAGATATCGCCATAGAATCTGCTCTGACGGGCCATCTGGTTTTTTCAACTTTGCACACAAATGATGCACCAGGAGCTATCACGCGCTTGCGAGATCTGGGAATTGAATCGTTTCTGATCGCAGATTCAGTACTAGCAGTTATGGCTCAACGACTTGTCAGGGTACTATGTAATTCCTGCAAAGAGCCTTACGAAGCATCCGACGCCGACATGGAGGTCCTCCGCAGATGGATGCCGGAAATTCGCGAAAGACCCACACTTTATAAGCATAGGGGCTGCAAGGCTTGCGGTTACACTGGTTACAGGGGAAGGCAGGGCATATTTGAACTCTTTACTGTTCAAGATCGCATACGTTCAGCCATTGTGGCAGGAAAAGACGCCGGTGAATTGGCAAAGATGGCGGAAGCTTATGATTATCGCCCCCTTGTTTTTCATGGTTGTCAGAAGGTTCTGCAAGGGATTACCACTCTGTCGGAAGTCCTGCGAGTAACGAGTGTTTAAGGGCTGGCAATAAGATGCCTTTTTTCGTATACCGAGCACAAGACATAACCGGACACATTCATAAAGGTATTATCGAAGCGGCATCATTGGACGAAGCGGTAAAGAAGCTCAAAGACAAAAGACTCTATCCCGTCCAGGTAAAAGCTACTCGCAAGCGTCGATTTCGAAGGGTTCCAGAGGAAGCGGTAATAGGCTTTTGTGGAGACCTGGCAGACCTGTTAAGATCAGGTCTTCCAATGGACAGAAGTCTTGCCCTCCTGGCCAAACAGGAAACCCATTCCTTATTTCGGCAGGTTCTTAATGAAATTTTTCGAGAAGTGCAGCAAGGTGCAAACCTTTCCGATGCCCTGCAGAAACATGAAGATATATTCGGCCCTCTGATACATCACATGGTAAGAGCAGGCGAAGCCAGTGGAGCTCTTGACTCAATCTTGAAACAGTTAAACCTTTACCTCGAACGCAAACGACAATTCAAACAAAGCTTGCTATCTGCTTCTATCTATCCGGTTCTGCTACTTGTCATGAGCCTCTTTTCCGTAATAGTGCTTCTTACTTATGTAATTCCGCGCTTTGCCCAGATTTTTCAGGATCTACACCAGGAACTTCCTACCGTCACCCAACTTTTGCTTCATCTAGGCGCCGCTTTGGATCGTTACGGGTGGATCATCCCGATAATGCTCGGAGTCATTTTTTTCGGGGGAAGAGCCCTATATCGGTCAGGAAAGCTTAAAGACCGCGTGGACAGAATATTGTTGACGGTTCCCATCATTTCAAAACTAACAATGAGTACAGACCTTTCCAGATTTTTCCTGGCCATGGGGACAATGGTAAATGCTGGAGTTCCCTTACTTAAGGCCATATCATTAGGGTTTCAGGTGCTCACAAACTGGGAACTGAAAAAGCATGTACAACCTTTACAAGGTGAGGTCAAAGCAGGAAGGCCGCTTAGTGGCTTTTTTGCTTCCGATCCCCTCTTTCCACCAAGAGTTGGAACAATGCTCAAACTGGCAGAAGAAAAAGGCGAGCTTGGCAAGACTCTTATCGAGCTCGGAGCTTACTTTGAATCAGAAACGGAAAAGATTTTAAAGAGAGTCATTACCTTCCTCGAACCTACTATCATAATTGGCACTGGACTCATCATAGGCAGTATGGTCTTGAGCATGTTCTCCGCCATTTTAGGAATAAGCGACATCAAATTCTGATGAGTGACAAAGCTCGGATGCAATGGAAGCATAATGGATTCACGCTAATGGAGCTCATGGTGGTCATCATACTAATGGCACTAGCTCTTGGTATGGTTGTGCCTCGAATAGGTGGAGGACAGCGCAGAATGTCCGAAAAAAAATTTATCATGACAGTAGTACGCGAAATAAATAGAGCAAGGCTTAAAAGTATGGCCACTATGGACGAAACTGTTTTTTACATAAATCCGGAAAACAGAACCTTTGGTCTGGACAGCGAAAAGGGTCAAAAAATCCCTGAAAATGTAGATGTTTTTTCAAGAGGTCTCGAGCAGACCGATGCAGGACTTTTTGTGCTTCGATTTTTCCCGGATGGATCCTGCAAGCCGACAAAGCTGGAGATAACCTTCAACGATAACGTACAATATTTTATCCTGGTTGATCCTTTTTTCGGTGTGAAAGAAGAAACACGAGGTAATAAAAGTTGAAGAAAAGGCACGGTTTTACTCTGGTTGAAGTTCTTGTGGCCTTGATTGTAACTCTCTTGATTGTGGGAAGTAGTATGGCTCTTTTTAGGATTCATCTTCGCAATCAGGAACGCCTTGCTATACTGGAAAGAAAACTGCCTATATTGGACACGGCAGCTCAAGAAATTTTGCGTAAGCCTGAATTAGCTGACGAGAAAACCATCGTTATCAGAGATTACCCGGACAGCCCAACAGTTTTAATAACCACACATCTGGAGAAAAAACTATCTTATGGAGAACTTAAGCGAGTCAGGTTAACCTTTGACGGGGAAACAATTGAATTTAGCATCATCATACCCTCTGTCGCTCAGTGAGAAAGCCTTTACGCTCATGGAACTCCTGATAGCAATCACTATTGGGGCCATGGTAATGGCAATAATTGCCACGGCTTTCCACGTGAGCGTAGCCAACTGGGAACGGGTCAGAAAAAGCAATGATAGGCTCCAGGTATTTCAAATTGCTGACTTGCTGGCAAATCAACTGCTTCACTTGAGAAAAAGGCCAATTCCTGCAAGAGGTCGAAATCGCACCGCTTTTTATGGAAAGGAAAGGGAACTGCTTTTTGTGACCGATTATTCTCTACTTGGATTGTTCAGAAACAATTCCGTAATTGTCAGCGCGAGATTCGATGACAACGAAAAGATCCTAGTATATCGACAAATGCTTTTAAATCCCCGGGGTGATTTTCAGGATTTTATCGGAAATTTTCTAGAAGGCCGCATTACCACAGAAATGGAACGGTGGATCGAAGAACGGAAAATTCCCATGGAAAAGGTTGTCTTCGAGTACCGTAAAGATGATGAGACATCATTTCGTAAAACATGGACAGGTGAAACAGGTGAATTACCCGATGTAGTCAGATTAAGTTTTGATCATAAAGGAGCAAGAGCTTCTGTTGTGAGAGTTGTGAATTTAAAGCTTATGGAAAAAATCGGGAGGTTCTACGTTAAGGGAAAAAATTCCGAATGATGGGACAAAGAGGCGTTATACTGATAGCTTGTTTGTGGATATGTGGCCTTGTTGTGTGGCTGAGTATGGCAACATCTGCTATATACCGTTACAGGTTCGCGCAAGAGGTTTTACCCGTACTTCGCATAAGAGGTTATTACGCCGCGGTGGGCGGAATCATGGAAGCACTTGGACGGGTGAAATTGGTGGAAACAAACACTGTTGAAACACTGAAAGGAGCATCCGAATCCGAAGGCGATGTGTGGCTACCAGACGGTAAAGAGCACCAGGTGTCATACAACCGCTGTAATGTGTGGGTGCGCATTGACAGCGAAGACAAAAAAGTAAATGTAAACGCTGTACCTCCAGAAGTTCTTAGAACATTTCTCGAGTCTAACTATGAAGAAATAGAAATTGCGCCAGAAGTCATCGCAGAGCGCGTAGCTGACTTTATAGATCCCGACGATGAAGCCCGCAACCTGGGGGCCGAAAAGCGGGATTACGAGAACCGGAATATGAAATACCTACCCTTCAACAGGCCCTTGGGAGCAATAGAATCTCTGCTTCTTATTCCTGGAATAAACTGGAATCTTTTTTGGAAGGGTCCGCAAAAGGATGAAAACAAATTCGACGGTATTCTTCCTGGGAAATACTCACTTTTTTCTGTGCTGAGCGTTTACAGTAAAAGGCAAACCTTCGTAGAAGAACAGGATGAATCGGAAAACAAAGCCTGGAAAAGTGGAGCACTTTATCGTATCGTCTCGGGTGCAGTTTGCGGAGATTACAGGCCGGTTGTTCTATATGCAATAGTTAGATTGGATAAAACGAAAACACCTCCTTTCGAAATCATCAAGTTGAAGGAAGTTATTTGATTATGAAACTACTTCCAAACCTTGTCAATCGAGGTAGATTCCGGTTGCCTCCACAAAATGTAGTAATCGCATATCCTGCAGGAGAAAAAATCATATGGATAGCCGCAAACAGAAAAAGAAAAAAATGGGAAGTATCAACTCCTTTAATCTCTGAAATCGAGAATTTTGGCGAACAAGTGCGAAAGACAGTGGATAAACACTCCAACATCTTTTTAATTGTCGCACCTCGCAAATCCTACGGCTTCACCAAAGCTATATATCCTGCCGGGGTCCGTGGCAACCTCGAAAAAATTATTGACTATGAAAGCAGTGAGATAACCCCTTTAAAAAACGACGCTGTGATGAACATAGGTTCTCTTGTTCGAGAAGGAGATATGCTTCTTGCGTCAGTAGCATGGATTCAGAAGAACAATCTTAACCGCCTACGCACCATAGTAAACGATAAATTGAAAAACACTTTTACCACACCAGACACCATGCTTGTGCAAAATTTTATTCATGACCACTCATCCTGGAATGCTAATGGTAACAGTTGGCTTTTGCACAGCGTGGGCGATTGCTTGTGGGTTTATCATGCTTGTAAAGGCGAGATTATAGAATCTTTAATTATAACATCCAACCAGTCACCAATTGCACAGATTACAAACGCGAAGTTACATGAAGCTGACAGGATAATCTTTGTTGGTGAAGATACCGAAGTTTTGTCACGGTTTAATATAGACAGACACCCCGATCTGGTTATAGATAGGAAAGATTTTTTTACCTCTGCCGTTCGTCATGTCCTTGATAAAGAATGGATCAGTTGCTTTGAAGGCAAACTGAGGCTCAATTATCCTGAAATTCCGAAAAGTGTGTTCATCCCTATCTTGTTGATGATTACCTTGCTAGGCTATGGAATATTTTTGCAATCTTCTGTGAAGGCGGTGGAAACAGAGCTGGCGAATGTACTTTCCCGGAAAGCGAAGCTGGAAAAGGAATGGAAGCCATTGGAACAGCAACTGAAGGCGGTTGAAAAGCTGGAATCAGACAAGAAAACATTGCAGAATCTCCTTGGCCAGGGAATTCCTGTGTTAACGTTTCTTGAAGTGTTGACAGAAAAAACGCCTGCCGACACCTGGTTGAACTATCTTACAGTTAACCAAAATAACTTCGTTATGCTACGAGGCGAAAGCCGGTCAGCTGTACAATACGTGGGGATATTGTCAAAAATTCCAGGATTTAAGAAGGTAAGCTTCGCATCTCCTGTTCGTAAAAATCCGCGAACCAATAAAGAGTATTTCAACATAAAATTTACTGTGGACTGGGGCGAATTTCGAAAATCGCTTGGCAAGAATTTTGCCGCCAACAAGGATTAAACAGAACAGTT
Organism: Deltaproteobacteria bacterium; assembly: GCA_019309115.1. Lineage (GTDB taxonomy): Bacteria > Desulfobacterota > Syntrophobacteria > Syntrophobacterales > Thermodesulforhabdaceae > JAFDGW01. The sequence continues at coordinate 21,187 of JAFDGW010000008.1, read as the reverse complement.
CGGGAATATGAATTCAATCTCACAGTTTTTAAAGCATATCAGACGTTACAAAACAACGCTTCTGATTTCGATCTGTACGCTGATTGTGGGCGTTGGAATATTTCTGTTCTGGATCAATCCATTAATAACCACCAAAAAAGAGCTAAAATCCAGGATTATTCAAGAAAAGCTATTGTTAGGGAAATATGAAAAAAAGTTGAAAAATGCGAAATCGCTTGAAGAGCAACTAAAGCAAAAGCAGCAGGAGCTTCAACGCTTACAAAAGCAACTCTTCCCCGGCAAGGATCCCTATGAACTGGCAGCAAAACTTGAAGGAATATCCAAAAGCAATGTTACGGTCCGAAGTTATCAGGTTGTATCGACCAAGGATTATAGCTTGTATAGCGAAGTCCGCTTCAGGTTTGTTCTTGAAACCGACATCTACGGGCTTTACAAACTTGCCAACTGGTTCAGTCAATCGCCTTATGTCATTGTGAAAGAGCTTCAAATTCGCTATATGTCACGTGGCAAAGGACGATCGGGGCTCAGGGTTAACCTAACCATATCTGCTTTGCTACAAAAAAGGACCTGAAAGCCATGAGAAAAGTCCATAAACGTATATTCGTATTGATTGGAGCCGCACTCATTGTCTTACAGTTTTCAGGATGCACTTCTCTTAAAAAGCAATCGTCTCCAAAACCTTCGTATTTGTTTCCTGAACAGCTGAAAAAAGCTGTAACCAGTACACATCCATCGAAACCCGCGGTTCAGGCTACAAAAGGAGGTGTAAGATCCCCGCAAAAAGAACAATTAGAGAAGCCTGCAAAACCTCTTTCCTTTCCTTCTCAGAAGCCTTCGATGCAATTTGGGGTAGTGGGGCCCAAAGCCGTTCCGGGGAAGGAACCTGAAGTACCGTCAGATAAGCAGAAGCAAAAAATAGTGCTCAATTTTGATAAAGCTGAGATTCAGGAGGTATCACAGCAAATATTTGGACGACTTCTGGGTGTAAACTACGTTCTGGACCCTTCGCTGCGCATGCCTGTTACGTTTTATCTTGAAGGCAACTATACAAAAACAGAACTCCTTCATTTGGTTACTCAGGTGTACAAAGCTTATGGCATTGATGTGGTTTTAAAGAATGGCGTTTATCATATATTACTTGCGCCAAGAACACCTGGCACTGGCCTACAGATTATCCGCCCGGAAGATCTGAAAGCAAAGGACCTTACTAAACCAGCAATTTGCCTTTACAGATTACAGTTTTTGAGCGCCCAGCAGGCACAAAACCTTATTAAACCTTTTATGTCTCCTAACAGGCCATTGATCTTCGAACCAATAACCAACACCCTTGTTATGGTTGACTCTGTGGAAAATATCAAAACTCTCGTAGAAATGTTGCATTTGCTGGACGTGAACGTCTTCAATAAAATGGGAATAGAAATCGTTAAATTGAAATACATGGACCCAAAAGAGGCCTCTGAAGCTTTCGATACGATAGCGAAGAAGCTAAGCCCCGCTTACAAAAACGCAATCTCCAGAAACCTTGTAGTTATCCCCGTACCACGAATAAGTGCCTTGATTCTGGTATCTCCCGATAGAAACATAATCCGTACGGCAAAGGAATGGATCACCGCGCTTGATGTCGAAGGGGAAAGCTCCGAAGAACAGTTCTATGTATATTTTGTAAAAAATGGACTTGCGAAAAACATTGTAGATATTCTCAAGCAGGTTTTTACCGGCTCAGAAAGCGAAACCCATCTGGAGCAGCACGTGGTTAAGGCGGAAGAGAAGAAAAAAGAATCCAGCATCGCCGGCGAGGGTGTAAGTGCAAAGCTTAAAGGGGAAATTTCCATAATTGCTGATGAAACGAACAACGCCATTATCGTGAAGGCCTTGCCTCAGGACTACGAAAAAATCAGGAAGGCAATTGAGGCGTTAGACGTTCTTCCTCGAGCTGTCATTATAGAAATGCTCATAGCTGAAATAACCCTAAATGACGAAACCGCTTACGGTGTGGAATGGTATTTGAAGAACAAAGGCATGAATATTGGCGGTTATAAGGAGGGTACTTATAGCATCACCCAGAATTATGGGGTCCCCTTTGAAAGAAACTTTGATCTGGGAACTGCCACATCTCAGGGGCTTTCCCTATTCTGGGGAAGTATTGAAGGAGACATAGCTTCTCTTATTAACCTCCTGGCCAGCTTTTCTCATTTCAAGGTTCTTTCGGCACCCACGATTTTGGCCACCGACAACCAGGAAGCTTCAATCACAGTGGGTGGAAGTACCCCGATAGTTAGCCAACAATCGGTTGAAACATCTGGGAGCACGCTGATAAACACGGTTCAGTACGTTGACACCGGTATAATACTGACCGTAACCCCTCACATTAACGAAGGAGGTATTGTTCGACTGGAAGTGGAGCAAACTATTCGAGATGCGGTGCAAAACACTGTATCTGGTATAGACTCGCCCGCCTTTACCGAAAGAAAGATAAGCACTACACTCCTGGCAAAGGATGGAACAACTGTCGTACTAGGCGGAATTATCCAGCAAAAAGATAATTCCACCAGAACAGGAATACCCTTCTTGAGCCGCATTCCTTTTCTCGGATCACTGTTCTCATCCACAAGCGTGACATCTAACCGCACCGAACTTCTGCTGGCTATAACCCCTAGGATAGTGGAACACTCGACAAATGAGGCATCATATGAATTTTTAAGGAAACTCAAGCTCTTGAAAGAAATTATTACGAAAGAAACAGGGAGTACAGATCACCCAGCGGGGCAACAGTAACGTAAAACAAAAAAGCAGGCTTAGTTTTTAATGACTTCCCGCGCGAGCTTGTCACATCTTTCATTTTCAGGATTTCCGCTATGGCCTTTGACCCAGATCCACGTAACGTGGTGCTTCTGAATAATCCTGTCCAATTCCTCCCATAGGTCGCGATTTTTCACAGGGGTTCCTTCTGCTGTTTTCCAACCATTTCGCTTCCATTTTTGAATCCAACTGGTTATTCCGTTCTTAAGATAAGTTGAGTCGGTATAAACCAACACCTTACAGGGCATCTTAAGAGCTTTAAAAGCTTCAATAACGGCTTTAAGTTCCATACGATTGTTTGTGGTATGTTTTTCAAAGCCAGAAAGAATCTTCTCCCGATCCCTCCACCGTAGGATTGCAGCCCAACCCCCCGGTCCAGGGTTACCTCTGCATGCCCCGTCCGTGTAAATTTCCACCGTTGGAGTCTCAGGTGTCACAAATGTCCCCTATAAAAGGTGTTTTATCAGGAAATTTTCCACCGTTCTCCTGTTCAACCGAAGCTTACCCATGTGCTCAAGTAACTTATCGATAGGCACTTCTGCTCTTGCCATTGCAGCATGCCCTCCGGCAGAACCAAGAGAGGCAAAAGAACGTTCAAGGGCTTTCCCGGCATTCTTTCGATATCCATCACTACGAGCAACAACCACCAGAGTGCTATCTGAAATGCCTGCTGCAATACTCCAAGAGATGTCGTAAACTTTCAAAAAAAATTCCGAAATTACGACAAGTATGTCAGGCGAGTCCACTCGACCTACATAAGTTAGTATCTTGTTTTTCGCCACGATTCTGCGCCTCAGGGCTTCTTCAAAAAATTCGAGGTCTCGAAGGGAAATATCGGAGATCTCAATTTTTGTCAGGACGTTGTGATTGGCCAGAGGGTAAAGATACAGGAAGGCTCGAATATCTTCCTCTACCGTATGGCGTTCAAAATTCCTCGTGTCCGTTTTAATACCGTAAAGCAATGCGGTAGCAAGAGATGCCGACGGCTTAATCTGAGCTGCTCTCAAATACTCGGTGAGGATTGTACTCGTCGAACCATAACTTGGGCGAATGTCTATAAAAGCCATCGAATTCCTGAATATGTTGCTTTTTTCAGGTATTGGATGATGATCTATTACAACGTCGAAATCTATTCTTCTGAATATGTCATTGTGATAAGGTTGCCCATCAACAAGTATCCGTTTCGTAAACTTCTCTAGATTAATGAATTCCTCGGAGTCACCATCCTCATCAAGATACTCAATGGGAATTCTCAGCAATCTCACCAATGAAATATTGTTCAATCTTCGTATAGGACGGATAGCCACTATAGTCGTACAGGCAACATGTCTCCACAACAATCGCTTAATACCCCATGCCGAACCTATAGCATCAGGATCTGCGTCTATCACAACCACCACCCGGTCGTCATGCTGAAAAATATCCAGAAAGGCATTCAGGCGGGCTTTTCGGCTTTTTAACTGGCTTACATTCATGGCATAGACAAAAAAAAAGCGGTTTATTCAACCGCTACTTTAATTCTCATTACTGGAGCGGGAAACGGGATTCGAACCCGCGACTTCAACCTTGGCAAGGTTGCACTCTACCACTGAGTTATTCCCGCTCCTCATAATTTCCAACTCAACATATAATCAAAGTGCCTCTTGGCGTCAAGGGCGAAATTTAGGGGGGTCGAAAAATTACAGTGCTGCTGCGATTGAAAAACATCCTTTTGGAAACTATTAGGTCTCGCGACTTTCTCGGATATCCTAGTTGATTACCGTACATCCCAAACTTTTCTTGACTTTCTATGAATTTTTTCACTAGACTTAGGACGAAAATTAATGGTCAGTGTGTTAGTTAATAAAGTGAAGTAATTCTCAATCTAGGGGAGGACGTTATCATGGTGAAAAGATGGAAGGTTGAGGTAGGAGTCTTAGTAGCCTTTGTCGCAGCAATAGTGTGTGGGGCATTTGTCCAGGCGGGTGATGTCCCGGATGTAATAACCATAAACTCAAGCATATACCAACAACACACGAAGGGATTGGTTCAGTTTACCCACAAAAAACATGCCGAAGATTACAAAATAGCCTGTACGGATTGCCATCATGTTTACAAAGATGGTAAGAACGTGTGGAAAGAAGGTGATCCGGTTGATAAGTGCGAAAAGTGCCACACTGATGCAACTATTAAGGGCGAAAAGAAGCTTCCGCCGGAACAGCAAAAGCTTAACCTGAAACTGGCATTTCATAATAACTGCGTCGGTTGTCACAAGAAACTTAAAAAAGAAAACAAAGAAACCAAAGCACCTACAACCTGTAGCAAGTGCCATCCCAAGAAAAAAGCCCAGTAAAGAAGGTAATTTTATCCTCCCAAGGGATAGACACGGTGTCCTGTGATGGATACCGTGTTTTTATTTTTCCCATTTTGTAAAGCATGCGGATCGCACAGGTTTGTCTCACTATTCTTGCTGTCACTGATGGTAAAAATGGGTTGCAAGCTGTTACTTGATTTTACGATTTTTCACGAGTACATTTACTTACGTGGATAGGCTATTGCCCAAGAATAGCAGAAAAAATTTGGTGTGTTTCGGCTCGGAAGATGGGCTACAATGTAGCCGTTAACATAACGAGGGTGGCTGTGGGCAACCTGAGGGGGGCATGACCTCAAGGGTGCCGGGCAGCATGAGTCGTTATATCTGGGTTCACGGCCCACCGTGGAATTTCCCACCGAAACCATTTAATTTGATTGGAAGCAGGAAGCTGTGGACAAGGAAGAAGGTAACGGTTACATTGTTAAGTCTTTAATAACCGTACTGGATTTGGTAGAGAGATGTGCTTATAATAATGGCCAGAGAAGAAAGAAGGGAGCTTGGTTTAATTCGGTGGAGTATAGGATTGAGAGCTCCCCTTTGCTGCAATACTTTTGATGGACAGGGAGGAGTAATGCATGGCACGTAAGAAAGATGATCGGCCCGGAGAATTGAGGTGTTCTTTTTGTGGGAAAAGTCAAGATGAGGTTCGCAAATTAATCGCTGGGCCGACCGTTTATATTTGCGATGAATGTGTTGAACTATGTAATGACATTATTGCAGAAGAAAACGAGCGAGAAGAAGCAGAAAGGGCTTCCCAGCTTCCCAAGCCAGCCGAGATAAAAGCAATCCTGGATCAATATGTGATAGGTCAAGAGCAGGCTAAAAAGGTCCTTTCCGTTGCGGTCTATAACCATTATAAGCGCATAGAAACAAAGAGCGATAAAAAGAAACGGGAGGTTGAACTCGAAAAAAGCAACATCCTTATGATAGGTCCCACGGGATCAGGTAAAACTTTGCTGGCACAAACACTCGCGAAAATTTTAAACGTTCCCTTCACCATTGCTGATGCAACAACACTGACAGAAGCCGGATATGTGGGAGAAGACGTCGAAAACATTCTGGTTAGCCTCATCCAAGCGGCTGACTACGATGTGGAACGGGCGTCCAAAGGAATTGTTTACATAGACGAAATTGACAAGATAGCCAAAAAGTCAGACAGCCCTTCCATAACGAGAGATGTATCGGGAGAAGGAGTCCAGCAGGCACTGTTGAAAATACTGGAAGGTACGGTGTCAAATGTGCCTCCCAAGGGAGGAAGGAAACATCCACAGCAGGATTTTATCAAAATTGATACCACTAATATCCTTTTTATATGTGGTGGAGCCTTTAACTATCTGGATCAGATAATCCAGCGCAGAATCGGGGTAAAAGGCCTAGGCTTTGGAGCACATATACCAAGTAAGCAGGAAAAAAGGATTGGAGAAATACTGGCCCAGGTGCAACCTGAAGATTTGATTAAGTTTGGCATGATTCCTGAGTTTGTCGGGCGTCTTCCGGTGATTGCAACATTGGATGAACTCACTGAAGATGAATTAGTAAAAATCCTGGTGGAACCGAGAAACGCCCTTGTAAAACAGTATCAACGTCTTTTTGAAATGGAAGATGTGCGGCTTAGATTCACGGAAGGTGCGCTTAGAGCCATAGCCAGAAAAGCCTTAGAGCGAAAATCAGGAGCCAGAGGCCTTCGGGCAATAATGGAAAATATAATGCTCGATGTGATGTACGAAATACCGTCAATGTCCGGAGTACAGGAATGCGTAATAAATGAAGACGTGGTACTAAAGGGCGAGCATCCAATGCTGATATACGAAGGTCAGGGTAGAGAAAGTGCGTGAGGGATCTGATAATGTTTAAATTGATAAAACCGAAAGCCACGGGCGAAAAAGGGATGGAAAGACTGGAACTGCCGCTGCTTCCTTTAAGAGATATCGTTCTATTTCCATCCATACCGATGCCGCTCTTTGTGGGCAGAGATAGATCAATCAATGCTTTGGAGCTGGCACTTAGCAGAGATAGGAGGATTTTTCTAGCAGCGCAGAAAAAGGCTAAAATTGATAATCCAAAGGAATCGGATATCTACAGAGTCGGAACAATTGCAACTATTCTTCAGGTGCTTCGATTGCCGGATGGAACCGTGAAGGTTCTTGTGGAAGGTGAGACCCGGGCCAGAGTTGCTGAATTTATCCCATCAAAAGAATGCTTCATGGTTAAGGTGGAAATACTCGAATCTTCGGAAATATCCGACACCGAACGAGTTGAAGTTGAAGCACTTTGCAGGGGAATCATCGAGGCATTTCAAGAATATGCTCGCTTCAATAAGAAAATAAGCCAGGAAGCCATAGAAAATATTCAGTCTATTGAAGACCCTCAAAAGCTGGCTGATACCGTAGCAGCTTATATGCCCTTCAAATTGGAAGTTAAGCAAAAGCTCCTAGAAGCCACGCACCTGCCAAAACTGCTTGAACTTGTATTTGGGCACCTCCGCGGTGAGATTGAAATAATCAAGACAGAAGAACGAATAAAAGGGCGCGTCCGGCGGCAGATGGAAAAAACTCAGCGTGAGTACTACCTTAACGAGCAGATGCGAGCGATCCAAAAGGAAATGGGTGAAAAGGATGACTTTCGATCCGAGCTTCAGGACCTGGAAAGACGTATAAAACGAAAAAAGCTGCCAAAGGAAGCAGCTGCTAAGGTTCGCCACGAATTTAAGAAATTGAAATTCATGTCTCCAATGAGTGCGGAAGCGACGGTGGTTAGGAACTATATCGACTGGATTTTATCTCTGCCTTGGTACGAAAAAACCAAAGATAAGTTGAACATAGAAGAGGCAGCTCGGATACTCGACGAAGATCACTACGGACTGGAAAAACCAAAAGAACGCATCCTGGATTATTTAGCCGTTCAAGCTCTGGTAAAAAAGATGAAGGGGCCGATTTTATGTTTCGTTGGACCACCGGGAGTTGGCAAAACTTCCCTCGCTAAGTCAATAGCTAGGGCTATGAATCGAAACTTTGTCAGGTTGTCGCTAGGTGGAGTGCGTGACGAGGCAGAAATCAGAGGGCATAGGAGAACCTACATAGGTGCTTTGCCTGGCAAAATTATTCATAGTATGAAAAGAGCGGGTACGATAAATCCAGTTATATGCTTGGACGAAATAGATAAACTCAGCTCGGATTTCCGAGGGGACCCTGCCGCAGCACTGTTAGAAGTGCTCGATCCAGAACAAAATCATGCCTTTAACGACCATTACCTTGACCTGGATTATGACCTATCACAGGTTTTCTTCATAACCACCGCAAATACTTTACATACAATCCCTCTACCCCTTCAGGATCGAATGGAAATTATACGCATCCCTGGTTATACAGAATGGGAAAAACTGCAAATAGCAAAACACTTCCTGATTCCGAAGCAGTGTGAACAACACGGTATCACCCAGGATAACGTAATATTTTCAGATGATATAATTCTCTACCTCATACGCCATTATACCAAAGAAGCTGGAGTGAGGAACCTCGAAAGGGAAATAGCCACCATTTGTAGAAAGGTGGCGCGAGCTGTCGTGTCAGAAGGGCCTGAGGTCAGAATTGAGCTGGATGAGTCAAAGATTGAAGAATACCTTGGAGTTATAAAGTACCGTTACGGTCAGAGAGAAGACGAAAAGGATGAAGTTGGGCTGGCAAATGGACTAGCATGGACGGAGTTTGGCGGAGAGATTCTTGGCATAGAAACAGTGGTGATGCCTGGTCAGGGCAAGATTGTGATTACCGGAAAACTAGGTGAAGTAATGCAGGAGTCTGCAAAAGCTGCCCTGAGTTATGTCCGATCCAGAGCAAAATCTTTCGGCATAGACCCGGAGTTTCACAGTAAGGTCGATATACATGTTCATGTTCCTGAAGGCGCAATCCCAAAGGACGGTCCTTCTGCGGGAATCACCATGGCCACATCCATTGTGTCAGCTTTAACGGGGATACCGGTTCGTTATGATGTGGCAATGACTGGAGAAATCACTCTCCGTGGTCGTATACTTCCAATAGGTGGACTGAAGGAAAAGATTTTGGCCGCTCACAGGGCAAGAATCAAAAAAGTTCTGATTCCAAAAGACAATGAAAAAGACCTGAAGGAGATACCTTCGGAAATACTGGAGGATATTGAAGTTATACCTGTCGATAGAATGGACAAAGTCCTCGATATAGCTCTGGCAGAACCAGAAAAGCTGAAGCCAAAAGGTGAAATCCCGATAGTCGATGGGACATTTTACGACCAGCGAGAAGCCCCGGAAAAGATATGCTAAAAAAGAGGACAACCTTCTACTATTGGATCTGTTAAGATAAAGCATTTGTGCATAATATGTTCAACTTGATATACCCTCAACCTTGAAATCTTTGATTAAGAACTATCGCTTATCGAAGGCTAAAGGCTTTTTTTGCTATCACCTAAGCTTCTGAATTGACCAAATATTCCATTTTTTGGTACAAAGCTGAATGGGTGCAAACAGGGTGTTGGAAGGGGAAATACCTCGTTATTTGGCCCTACCTAAAGTGCTTTCATGTTAACGTGGTTAATGTCCTGAAGCTTCTCGAAGGGGGTGATAAACGACCGAAAGTAAATTCGAGAAGCGATGGAGTACTGTTAGCTTAGGAGGAACCTTCTAAACATGGAGGTTGAGAAGCATGAGAATGTGGCGATTAATAGCAATTGCAGGTGTATTATTTCTGAGCATTTCCGCCGTACAGGCGGGAACTCTTGATGATGTGAAAGCCAGAGGTTATCTGATCGCAGGAGTAAATGGTAGCATTTTCGGTTTCAGTATGCCCGATGAAAAGGGTGTGTGGAGAGGCTTGGATGTTGATACTGCCAGAGCCATAGCTGCTGCAATATTTGGAGACGCTAGCAAAGTCAAATTCGTGCCCCTTACGGCAGTTCAGCGTTTGCCTGCTTTGCAGTCCAAAGAAGTGGATGTCCTCTGTCGAAATACTACTCACACACTCACCCGCGATACTGTAAACGGACTAAACTTCGCCCATGTAAATTTCTATGACGGTCAAGGTTTTATGGTGCATAAAAAACTAGGAGTTAAAAGCGCCAAGGAGCTTGACGGAGCGACTGTTTGTGTTCTACCCGGAACCACTACAGAGCTTAACGCCGCCGACTTCTTCAAAAAAAATAACATGAAGTGGAAACCAGTTGTTATTGAGCAAGCTACGGAACTTAATAAAGCCTTTTTCTCCGGACGATGTGATGTTCTAACATCTGACACGTCTCAATTGGCCGCACATCGCGCAGTTGCTCCTAACCCGGACGATTATGTGATTCTACCGGAAATCATATCAAAAGAACCTCTCGCTCCCGTTGTACGTCATGGAGATGATCAGTGGTTCGACATTGTAAACTGGACGGTAATGGCCCTTATTCAAGCGGAAGAGTTTGGTATCACCTCTAAAAATGTAGATGAAATGTTGAAAAGTCAGGACCCAGCAATTCAGAGGTTTCTTGGAGTTACACCAGGACTTGGGAGCGCACTAGGGCTAGATGATAAGTGGGCCTACAATATTATTAAACAGGTAGGGAATTATGGAGAAATATTCGAGCGTAATGTAGGCCCTAAAACTCCCCTGGGGTTACCAAGAGGGCTTAACGCTCTGTGGACACAGGGGGGGTTGATGTATGCGGCTCCATTTCGTTAATCCATTCTGCTGAAGAGTACATATCGGGGGAAATAAAATCCCCCGATACTATTAAAATTAATGGGGGGTGATTGCCGTCAGCAAGCAAAGCATCGAAATAGAGACGGTTAGAGAAGAAAGCGTGCCCTTCTGGCTCGATACTAAAAAGCGAGCTATCTTTTTTCAAATTCTGGTACTTCTCATCGTAGGGGTTATAGTCTGGTATCTTGCATCGAACACCATTGAAAATCTGCACAAACAAAAAATTGCGACAGGGTTTGGATTTTTACATAAGCCTGCTTCTTTTGAAATCGGTGAGTCTCCTATTCCTTATAGTTCTTCCGATACATATGCAAAAGCGCTTTTTGTCGGGGCACTCAATACGCTGAAGGTGTCCTTCATAGGAATTGTAGTAACAGTAATTCTCGGCACTTTTATTGGAATAGCAAGGCTGAGTAGCAATTGGCTGGTGTCGAAACTGGCAGCCACCTACATTGAAGTCATGCAGGATATCCCGGTTCTGCTTCAGCTTTTTTTCTGGTATGCTATATTTTACGAAAATCTACCACCCCCTAGGCATGCAATATCTCCAATAAAGGGCGTATATCTTTGTAACCGTGGAATTATCTTCCCACGATTAGAATACCACCCTGCCTATGGGTACGCTCTGACCATGCTTGGAATAACATGTATTGGGATTTGGCTGCTGAGAAAATGGGCAAGGAAAAGGCAAGAAGCTACAGGCAAAACATTTCCACTATTTAGAGTATCTCTGGCAATGGTCATCGGCTTTCCTGTTGCTGTTTGGATTGCGTTTGGAGCACCAATAATGATGGATGTGCCCAAAATTAGAGGTTTTAACTTTACCGGAGGTGCATCTTTATCGCCGGAATTCATGGCTTTGCTATTGGGACTTGTTCTCTACACTTCTGCCTTTGTAGCCGAAATAGTTCGGGCCGGTATCCAATCGGTGAGCAAAGGCCAGTGGGAAGCAGCTCTGGCTCTTGGCCTTTCACATGCTCAGGTGCTTAGACTGGTGGTATTGCCTCAGGCTCTACGAGTGATCGTTCCTCCCCTGACAAGTCAAATGCTAAACCTAACAAAGAACAGCTCGCTTGCCGTGGCAATTGGTTATCCGGATTTTGTCTCGGTAGCCAACACAACTATAAATCAAACGGGCCAGGCAATAGAAGGCGTAGCATTAATTATGCTGGTATATCTAACTTTCAGCTTGTCCACGTCTGCTTTCATGAACTGGTATAACAAAAAGGTAAAACTGGTGGAACGGTGATAAGGAAATGGAGAAAGGAGCCGAAGTAAAACCCCCAATATCTGATACAACTATTGCTGGATGGCTTAAAAAAAATCTCTTTAGTACCAAATTAAATTCCTTTTTGACCATTATCACCCTTTATTATTTATGGAAAACAATTCCTCCCTTTGTTAAATGGGCGTTTTTAGACTCCGCTTGGTTTACTCCCCCTCAGATGTGCAGAAACATAGACGGTGCCTGCTGGTCTGTAATTACTAAAAACATCCGATTTATTCTTTTCGGTTTTTTCCCTTACGACCAACAGTGGCGGCCACTAGTTGCAATGCTCGTTCTATTTGGACTCCTCTATTACAGCAAAGAACGCCACCGGTGGAACCGAAGGTTAATCTATTATTGGGGTGTGGGCCTCACGATAATGGCAATCCTCATGAAGGGTGGCATATTCGGCCTTACTTCGGTTGAAAGCACAAAATGGAGTGGCCTTCCTCTTACACTCCTTCTGTCCGTCTTCGGCCTAACGGCTGCTTATCCTCTTGGGGTAATTCTGGCGCTGGGAAGGCAATCAAAAATGCCGGCAGTCAAGGTGTTAAGCATAGTTTATATAGAACTAATACGAGGTGTCCCTCTTATCAGCTTGCTCTTTATGGGCTCCATAATCTTTCCTCTTTTTTTACCTGAGGGAATCACGATAAGCAAGATTCTTCGAGCGCAGGTGGCGATAATACTTTTCACGGCCGCGTATATTGCAGAGGTAGTTCGCGGGGGATTACAGGCTATTCCTAAAGGACAATACGAGGCTGCCGCGTCTCTCGGCCTGAACTACTATCAGACCATGCGCCTTGTCGTTTTGCCTCAGGCCTTGAAAATCGTGATACCCCCTACTGTTAGCGTTCTGATTTCGGCATTTAAGGACACATCTCTTGTTGTTATAATAGCACTTTACGATGTGCTGAAAACAACCCAGACGGTGCTTTCCGACCCTCACTGGATGGGCTTCAGCAGGGAAGCTTACATTTTTCTGGCCATTTTGTATTTTCTCGGATGCTTTTCCATGTCCCAAACCAGCCGAAAGCTGGAAAGAGAGCTTAACATAGAAAGGTGAAGAACGGAGGCGAGACGTCTATGGCTTATTCACATGATAAGAACATTATCGTTGAAATTATCGACCTTCATAAGTGGTTCGGAAGTTTTCATGTTTTAAAAGGAATAAATCTCCATGTCCACAGGGGAGAACGTATAGTAATATGTGGACCATCAGGTTCCGGTAAATCCACCCTTATACGTTGCATCAACAGATTGGAAGAACACCAAAAAGGAAAAATAATTGTAGACGGTATAGAACTCACAAACAATGTGAAGAACATAGAAAAAATCCGATCTGAAGTGGGAATGGTTTTTCAGCACTTTAATCTTTTCCCTCACCTGACGGTACTCGAGAATTTGACCCTAGGCCCTATTTGGGTTCGGAAAATGCCTAAGAAAGAAGCCGAAGAAATAGCGATGCACTTCCTCGAAAAAGTACACATAGTCGACCAGGCTCATAAGTATCCTGGACAATTATCGGGGGGACAACAACAGCGTGTTGCAATTGCACGCAGTCTATGTATGTCCCCTAAAATCATGCTTTTCGACGAGCCAACATCGGCCCTTGATCCGGAAATGATAAAGGAAGTGCTGGATGTTATGATCGAACTGGCTCAAGAAGGCATGACCATGATTGTAGTAACGCATGAAATGGGGTTTGCGAAAAAGGTGGCACACCGAGTTATGTTCATGGACGGAGGTGTTATAGTCGAAAGTAATCCTCCCGAAGAGTTTTTTTCGAACCCAAGGCATGAACGTACAAAACTCTTTTTAAGTCAGATTCTTCATTAAACTTTCATCAAGGCTATTCTAAAGAATCTCAAGGGTAGCATTACAAATCTTTGACGTTTGTTTATGGCTCTTGGTTGTCCTCTTTTTCTTTGGCAAGCTCATCAGGGCTCATGGCCCAGTAAGGCATACCATCCCTCGTCCTTCTAACCTTGAACTGAAAATGGTCTCCTTTTTTTATCTTGCTGGCTATAAAAACATCTTGGTCGTCAATTTCAGCCCAAACGCCGTAAACCTTGACTTTATCACCCTTTCGTATTCCCATCCTGGCCGGATTAATGAACCACCTTGGTCCCAGATGCACTAGCACTTCTTCGCCGTCTCTATCCCTGACAACGATCGCAACCCCTGGATACATCCCCGGAAGAGGCACAACTTTTCTAATGTCCACTACCACTCCCTTGAATTTTTCACGTTCTTCGGGTTTGTAAAGCGAATCATACTTGCCACCCCGCTCCCAGCCTCCCATGTTTTCGTGAATGCCCACTTTGTCTCCGGCAATACACAAGATTGAGGATAATACTAAAAAAATCGAGATCAGCATAATCACGCCAAAGTATTTTCCTTCAGCATAGCCTTTCGTCATAGTGCCTACCTCCTCTTTATGGGACTGGACAAAGCCGCTTGCTCTTCACAGTTAGAGTCACCTTTATTTAGTACAACATCTAGTTATTGCAACCAACGGCACATTGGAACCCCATTATGTCACGCTTCCAGTGATCGAATCACATGTTCCAAGGGACAATTAAGTTACCTTTTAATGATATCAGAACTCAAGGTTGACTATCATCTCAATCACGGTTATTGGTAGAAGCAGTTGTTTGGGGCTCAAAATTATGGTGGATGCAACCATAAAAACTGGTATGGGTTTGGAAATGAGCATCCTTTCTCTGCGGCGACAATCTGATGTTGTAGGTATTGACATCGGCTGTGGTAGTATTAAGGCGATGTATTTAAAACGAGCAGGCAAAACTTATGCGCTGGAAAAAATGGGTGTTGCGGATTTGCCGCCTGGCTCATTTCATAACGGAATCCTCGACATTAATGCAGTATCCAAAACCCTCAGAAATTTGTGGGATAACCTAGAATTCAAGAAAACTCCAGCCGCATTTGCTGTACCAGGTCGCGAAGTAATCGTCGATATTATACAGCTGGAAGGTGTGGAAAAGGACGCAGTCTACGATTATATAGTGTCACATGCCGGGGAGTATTTACACTATCCCCTTGAGGAAATATTCTTCGATTGTGACATGCTTTCCACCACGACCGACAAAGAATCTGGGACAAGTTCGATAATCTTAGCGTGCGTCAAAAAAGCAATCTTGACGGATTTCAGGGAAATAGTAGAGAGAACAGGTATTAAAGTTTCTATTGTGGATATCGACTACTTTGCCCTATACAATGCCTTCGAGGCAGCCTATGGGCCGCCCGATCCTGAACAAACAATTGTCCTTTTAGACTTTGGTCATTCAAAGATAAATATTGTAATTATTCACGACGGAATGCCTGTTTTTTTTCGCACAGTTAGTAGCGGTGTCGAGGAGATAATATTCCAACTCGGTGATAATCTGGGACTTGACCATTATTCGGCTACTTCAATAATCCGGGGTGAAAAACCGGATAACATCAACATAGACGAACATGATGTAGCAGATATCGTTAAGTTCGTTTTTAGCCAGTGGCTAAGCGAAATCAAACACAATGTAGAATATTTTGTAAATATGCAAGGTGTTGATTCAATAGATCTGATCTATGCATCCGGTGGTCCTGCTTGTGCAAGTGGCCTGGACGAGATGATAGAAGAAGAGATGAGTGTCCCGTGCAGGATCTTGAATCCATTGGAAAAAGTTAGGCTGAAAAAAGCAATCGATCCAGATTATGTTCAAGCCGTGGGACCTCAAATGGCGGTTTGCTTTGGCATTGCCATGAGACGCACGGGAGACAAAAAGCTATGATACGCATAAACCTGCTGCGTGAAGAGTTGAGGAAACCCCCAAGTTTAATGTGGCAGTTCTGGCTTTATGTCGGAACAGTTGTGCTAGTCATTGGATGCGCCGGGTATATCCACTGGACACAGACGGGGAAAATAAACAAACTCGAACAGGAAAAAGCTCGGCTAAACAGAGAAGCCAAAATGTACGCAAAGTACGAAAAGCTATTGAAAGACTTCAAGAAGAAAAAAGCAGAACTAGATCGTAAAAAAGCCATTGTTGCTCAACTGGTTAGAGATAGAGACAACGTCGTTAGGCTACTAGCGTTGTTGACCGTTGAAGTGCCCGAAGGCAAAGTTTGGATCGAAAGACTGACTTTCTCTGACAACAAAGCAACCATAAGGGGTTATGCGAAAAACGATGAATCGGTGGTAGAGTTTATAAGATCTCTGGAGAGCACACCTTATGTTGGTAGAGACAGGGTTAATCTGGTGCGAACGGAAACCAAAGTGTACCATGGTGTCGGTTTAAAACAATTCGAAATGAACTTTCCGGTTAAACCTTATTCAAGCATTCTGATGGCAGAAAAAGGTATGTAAAGAAGGGAGCGCTGTAAAGGATAATGGCATTGACCATACAAGTAAACCAGCTGAGAGACAGAATAGAAGAAAACCTAAAGACCCTCTCGCCAGCTCGTAAAATTCTCGTATTGGCTTTAACCGTGGCTCTCATCGGAGGTGGTTACTGGTACTTCGGTTATCAGAAGACTGTTCAAAAGATTGACAACTTAAATCGCGACATAGAAAACCTGCACAAGCGTATTGCAAAATTGAAAATGACGAAGCGTAACTACGAAAAATTCCAAGAGCAAATTGCGATGTTGGAAAGTGAATTTGAAGAAATTAGTAGATACTTTCCTCAAGCAAAAGAAATTCCAGCATTGTTATACCAGATAACTCAGCTCAGATCTGATTCGGGTCTACAACAACTTTTATTCGAACCGGAAAAAGAGGAAATTCGAGATTTCTACGCAGTCATCGGGATAAAACTACGTTTGGCGGGCAGTTATCATAACTTCGGAATTTTCTTCACGAAACTTGCTAATTTGCCAAGAGTCATAAGGGTAAAATCTCTTGAGATGACTCGCCAGAAATCAAAAGCACAATCGAGGCATCTTCTGGAAGTTAGAACAACCCTTGAAACATACAGGTTCCTTACACCAGAAGAAATTGAACGTGTAAAAGCTACCTCCAAGGGCAAAAAGAAAAGAAAAAGGTAGGAATAAATGGATTATGCTGAAGAATAATACCGAGGCTGGGGGAGCAAAAATATGCAAGGATCGGCTAAAAGGCTATTTTTGAGAGCATTTTTTACTGCCTTGCTATTCGGAACATCCGTTGTTTACGCTGACCTGGAGAAAATCCACATTAAAGACACGGGTCCATTTACTGTCAGAATTGAAATGAGCACAACCGAGGACATAAAAGCTTTTGAATTCTTGCCCGATAAAAACCATCGCAACTTCAAGCTTTTTTTGCACGGTGTCAATATGAAAACCTCCGTCGCTTCCGTACCAACGCTTTCCAGGTTTATCCCAAGGATCAAGCTGGAAAGACAAGACAGCGGCATACTGGTAGCTGGCAGATTGACTCGCTCATGGAGTAGCTACGTTTCCAAAAAAGATGACAAACGCATACAAATCGAGATAAGATTCAAAGATGAGGACCCATTGGTTCCCCAAGCTACCTCCGAACCCGGCGGGGCAAGCCTGACACCCGTTGTGGATCTGAAACCGGATATTCAGGAACTGGAAAACCTGTTAAAAAGCCTGGGACCTTTGCCTGGCGAAGGATCTACAGAAGCTATCGAAAGCCCCTTCGCAAGGAAAATTTATACTGGCAAACCCATAAGCCTGGATCTTGTCGATGCCGACTTAAAAAACGTTATAAGATTATTGGCAGAAATAGTAAACATGAACATAATAATAGACCAGGATGTTAAAGGCTCGGTGACTTTAAGAGTGGAAAATGTGCCGTGGGATCAGATTTTTGATATGATTCTAAAAGCCAACGATCTTGGAATGGAGAAACATGGAAATGTTATACGAGTGGCAAGAAAGGATAAATTAAGAAAAGAGTTGGAAGAGCAGGAAAAACTAATAGAAAAGCAAAAGGATTTAATTGAAAAACAGGCTGAACTGTCCAGAAAAAGACGTAATATGGGGCCTATGGAGACAGCTTACCTGGTGGTTAATTATAGTGACATAGAAAAGTTAAAAGATCAAATAGATAAAGCGATAAAAAGTGATGATGGTAAAATTGATGTTGATACAAGGACGAGGACAATTATTTTTACCGACTACAGGCCGAGAATCGAAGAAGCCAAAAAGCTTATCGCTGCACTGGATAAGCCAACAGATCAGGTGTTGCTGGATGCTAAAATAGTTAAAATTGATCGAGATTATTTAAAAAGCTTAGGAGTAACTTGGGGTTTTTCCTATGAAAATCAGGGAAATCACAGATTCAGACCATCTTTTGAGATAAACACACCTGGTAGAATTAGTAGGGGAACATTGGGATTAACATGGGGGCTTTTAAAAGGCCAGAGCGCTTTTAACCTTGACTTCATGCTAAATGCTGGCGTGGAAAAAAGCCTCGCAAAGCTTATATCGGCTCCAAAAGTACACACCATGAACAACAGTGAGGCTACTATAAGTCAGGGTGTAGATATTCCGTACCACACCTTAGACGAAGCAGGCAACACAATTACAGAATTCAAGAGAGCAGAATTACGAATGACAGTAACACCCATAATAACGCCTGATGGCCGGGTAAACATGAAAATTTCTATAAAAAAAGATTCGGTTCCGATTTTGGGGGAGGAGGTGAAAGAGCCACCCATAAATACGAGCGACATCAAAACGGAGCTTTTGGTGGATGACGGTGCGGTGGTGGTTCTGGGTGGAATTTTAGAAAAAGAGGAGAAACAAGCAAGAAGCCGCGTGCCCGGGCTTGCATCTATACCCATATTCGGCAATTTATTCCGCAATCGTTTTATTCAGAGCGAGAATAAAGAGCTTTTTATTTTCATACGGCCGAAGATAATAGAACTACCATCTATCCATGCCATGACCGAAAACAACAATCGGTAAAGATTTTTCGAACAACCCAACATCAAATAGAATTGACTTTTGCAGAGGCTCAGTAGTATATTTATCTTGCCTGTGGGCCCATAGCTCAGTTGGTAGAGCCACCGGCTCATAACCGGTAGGTCCCTGGTTCGAGGCCAGGTGGGCCCACCATTAATATTACATCTGTTTTTTCAATCCTGTTTTCATCTCCTGAAAAACTCCCATTTTAAGCGTTCTTTTCCGGGCGTTTTTGACCACCTTAATATCAAAAAATTTTTCCCACCTGTGGGGTATGCCCTTGGGGTAACCGCTATTTACAAGGGTGAGACTTACCCCAGTTCTTTTGGCCGGGGAGATTCCGCTGTCAGGAGGTTTATACCATGCTTACGGAATTGAAGATCAGAAACGCCAAACCCAAGGAGAAACCCTACAAGCTATACGATTCGCATGGGCTCTTTTTACAGGTTTACCCAAATGGATCAAAGCTGTGGCGCTTTAAGTACATCTTCGCTGGGAAACACAAGTTGATTTCGCTTGGAAGATATCCAGTCGTGAGTCTGGCAAAGGCGAGAGAAAAAAGGAATGAAGCGAGCCAAATGCTTCTTGAGGGAATAGATCCGAGTATTGAGAGGCAGAAACGAAAAAGCGCCAGGCTAGTCACTTTCGCTCGTGTGGCAAACGAATGGTACGAAAACGTGAAACACAGATGGACGAAAGCGCACGCGAACAAGGTGTGGTACAGAATGAATAAGTATGCAGTCAAAAAAATAGGAAGACTTCCTACAATTAAATATCTTCAGTCTTTGAGCAACCAAATGAAGGCAAAAGAGGGCGCGGCGGAAATAGATTACCTGCCCTATTTGCTACAGGAGCTACAGCAAATCAACGTAAACGCAGAGGAGAACGCAGGGGAACAAGACAATACATATTACATGAGCTCGTACTGCAGCACCTGGGTATCCCTTTTCGCCGTTGCGGAGCTTAAATCATGGCTCTCGCTGTGTGGCGAGGGAAAAGCCGAGCCTCGGTAAGCATACAACAGAACTCTCTACGGCACTGGGTTTGGCGCGATCACGGTGTACCACGCGGATGGCTCCATAGTGGTGGAACCTGGATTGACCTGGTAATGACAGTCCGGAATTGCACCTATGCAGAGGCCGTTCGAGAGTTGCGGGATCTGCTCTACTCTCTACCACAAACACAGTTTTCGTTGCCGCATCCTCACAAGGCGAACGCCGACCGTCGTGAAACAAAAATCCTACGGGTTTCGCGAGTGACAAACGCGGCCCTTGAGAAATATTTGCATGCCCGCGGTACTCCTGTTGGAGATTTGCCCGAGTGGCTAAAAGAAGTTCACTACGTCATGGACGGCAAGGTATATTACTCGCTAGGTGTTAGAACTGTCAAAGGCAGCTGGCAAATTTGATCGCCGCATTGGAAGGCTTTCTTGCTTGCGGGCGGACCAGCAGTTGTGTCGGGAGACGGCTTCGCCTTTAAAGGAGGACACGGCAACGAAAATGTACGGTTGTTGTAGAGGGTTTATTTGATGCGCTCTCTCTGCGTCGGTTTTTCGGCTTTAGAAGGTTTGTAATTCTGGGCGGTACCGCTAATGCTGTAGAAGTTCCTGCTTTGTTTGCTAAACTACGCCAGGCGACTGCAGTGTTGGCTCTGGACCGAGACCAGGCGGGGCAGGAGGCCGTGCAGTACCTGCTTAAGAGACTGTCGGTAGATAAAATATACAGTGTTGATTTTGGGCCACACAAGGATCCCAACGAAGCCTTAATGTCGGGATACGAAATGTCCCTCGTGGATATTGCACATTTAACCCCATCGGGCGCGAAAAAACTTGCCTGCGAGCTGTTGAGTGACTTACAGCCGTCTCTCTGCCCTAGAAGGTAAGGCTCCTGAACCTTTGGTATTGAATTTTGCGCGGACAATGACATAGCGTACGTGAGCTATCCACCAAGCTTCTGGGGGAATGGACTAATGTTAATCTTTACGCTTAAAGCTATATTGTATAGTCTTTACATGTAAAGATATTACGATTGGTTTATCTTTTGCGGGCGGGAAGACCCCTTCCGTAAGGGAGGGGATGAAAGCCCGCAGGTGCGTTAGCACCTTGAAACTAAACAACTGTGAGTATAGATTACAACTGCAGAGATG
>JAFDGW010000059.1 GCA_019309115.1 Deltaproteobacteria bacterium | reverse complement strand
TCGTGAGTGCTTCCATCCTGATGAAGCATCATACCTGGCCAACCGGCTCTGTCCCTGCGCTTACGATGTTTTCCTCTTCCCGGTGCCTTCTTTACAAGTCCAGCCTTTTGAAGCTGGTTCTTTACCCAGGTGTAACTCCTTGTCCCACCGTCTCGTTTGTACCACGAATAAAAATGCTTAACACACCATCCCCTATGGCCCTTCTTGTACTTTTCTAACAGCTCCATAACCTCATCCACCGGAGCCGCCCTGGATGACGCCCGATCTAGTCTCCTGTCCAATAAACCTTCAACAGAATCCTCTTCATAACGCCTGGCATAACGACGAAATGTTCGGGTGCTCACCCCCAAAAGGCGAGCTGCATCTTCTTGGGTCAATTTCCTCGCTTGCCACTTCGAAAAAAGCTCCTCAAAATACATCATCCGCATCTCCTGTAGCTTTCTCGTCCGGCTCATACCATGTTCACCTCCTTGGACACAGTATGAACCGGACAACTAATGTGCTACAATAGCGGACATATTATATGCTCTCGACATAACAATGCCTTACGGCATCGCTCTGTATCCCCTCCCTTACGGAAGGGGACTTAGAGCGTATTTTTAGTTAAAAGAAGGGTAGGAGATCACAAAGGCTCAAATACGTGACGTCTGAAGTATTCCTTTCGATGGAGTTCTCTGAAATAGCCCTGTTTTGGTATTGCTGTATTAAGAGAATCAATACGCCGTTTTTCTTCTTCGGATAGATTGTTCCACCAGACCAGGAAAGCGTCTTCAAAGTACTGCTCGTTAAGTTTTCTTATCCGCTCTGCCTCTTCGTGGATATCTTTGGCTATTTCTTCGGCTATTTGCTCCTTCTTGGACTTAAACCCTTTGGGTTTTCCAAACTGTCCTCGCTTTAGTGACGTTAGAATATACGCCAGTGGATTATCGACGTTTTGAAGCAGATTGTTCTCCAAGGAAAATTCCGCATATTCCAGTGACCTGGCGAGAAGTTTTATATCAATACCCAGCTTCTCCCATGCAGAGACAATCTGAAGGTAGTGAGATTTTGAAAATCCTACAGAGACCAAATTTGGATACAACTCCAGATCCACCTCACCTTCGGATCTGTTAGAGAGAGATTTATTTATATATATATTATTATCTCTCTCTACAGGGGCGGCGAGGCTCAGATTAGATGAAACAACCCGTGAAAGAACTCGTTCTGCTTTAGACAAATCTCCCTGAACGTAGAAATTTTTTTTAGCCACTCGTGCAGAAAATCCATGCTGTCTTCCAACATTCACCCTTTTATAATCTATCAATAATTCCTTTTGTTTCAGCCTGATCAGAGCAGACTTCAAAGTGTAAGGTGAAATCTTGGTTTCTTTTGAAATCTTCTGTAAAGTCGTAGGCTTACCATCTAACATCTCGATACATGAAAGAAGAATGTAATCGGTTATTCCTATGATTTCTCGCTCGTACTCAATAGGAGGTGAAGCATTAGGTGAGGGAATAGATGATTCATTAGACGATGCAATAGGTGAAGCATTAGGTGAGGGAATAGATGATTCATTAGACGATGCAATAGGTGAAGCATTAGGTGATTCAATAGACGATTCAACCGGTTGTACAATAGACGATTCGGTTTCAATAGATGAAAGAATAGACGAAACGTTAGACGATTTGGGCTGATTTTCCGCTTCAATAGACGATTCAATAGATGAGACGTTAGACGATTCAATAGATGAAGTGCCTTTTTTAGATAATTTATCCAATATATTCAACGACTTATCGACTGAAATTCTAGCAGGAGCCTCGCTTACAAGGTCTTTAAATCCCTTCCGCTTTTTTCTCCTACCGGTCATTTTATCCCATCCCTAATAGGGTTAGCACTTCATTGGCCAATTTTTTGTAATGCCTTGCTGCTCTACACGAAGGGTCGTACTCATATATGGTTCTGCCAAGAAATTCCGCCTGTTGTATGGCTGTATTCAGTGGGATATAGGTTTCAAAATGATAGTCTTCAAATTTGGTTCTTACGAGTTCTAAGATTTGCTTGCTGATAAGCGTGCGTTTATCAACCCGGTTTACGAGAAGTCTCAAGAACCTCAAGTCAGAGTTCAATGATTGCTGAACATGTTCTATGAGTTCAAGCACTCGCTGAAGACCTTCTATGCTGTGAGCAGACCCGGCGTCTATCGGAACTATAGCAAAGTCACTGGCAACTAGAGAGAGCGTTAGCCACATCCCGATGGTTGGTGGATTATCTATAAGGGTGAAGTCGAATTTTTCGAGAGCGAAGGCACGTAGCTTGTCTCTCAATAAATGAAACGAGTCGGAAATATTCTGGCACAGCAGGACTTCTAGGATGGAAGTGTCTTCTGTGTTCGGCAAGCAGAATACTCCAGCATGACCGGTTGGGTAAATGCACTTTTCTATAGGTGCTGGAGGTTCTTCAGGGTTTAACAGCTCGTACATGGTATAGTTAGGGTCAATTCTATCCCCTAGCAGGATGGATGTTGCATTGCTTTGAGAATCGTTATCGACAACAAGTATTTTCAAGTTTTTGTCGTGCCTGGACAATGCGACAGCCAGATTGCAGGCAACCGAAGTTTTCCCAACTCCGCCTTTGTTGTTTCCTACCGTGATTACCACGCCCATGAGGCATCTCCGCTGACAAACAGTTGTACAAAGTAACTTCAATTACTTCATATCTATTTGTAATGTCAAAAATTTTTTTTGACAAAAGCTTGTCGAATTTTTGTAAGATATATTACACGCTGGCTTTCATCTCCTTTCAAGAGATATAATATTATAGATAAGCCCAAGCCAGGTTGAAGAAGCGAACTATCCCGATTTGAGGTGTACGGTAATGGCCACAGTGACCATAAAGTCGTATCTTGCTCCCTCCAAGTCGGACAAAATCATCCTTTTTGGTCTCATGAGAAATTTCTCCTGTGCGGTTCGGTTTGCATACCAGATGCTTGTGGACGGCGAAAATCCAAACGATGCAAGGAAAAAGCTATGTGCTATGTACGATCTTAACTCTCGTTATGCCTCCGACGCTGTATTCCGAGCAGAACAAGTGTTAAGGTTGTTGCGTACCAACGGCAACGGAAATGATGTGAACTTCAGCTCTGCGCTGTACTCACGAGGAAATCGGCGAGCAAAAGGGAACTTGAATCTGCGGTTTCTTTGTTGTGAAGACGGAAACCTTGTCTTGAGAGTCAACATCTCAAAGCGAAAATGGCTGTACATCCCCGTGGTTTGCGTGGCAAAGATGGACGGTAGCAATCGGTGGGACGGCTTTAATTGGCAATTACAAAGAGCTAAGGCTATAGGCGAATGGTTTCCATATTCTGTAGGTCTGAAAATGGTTCATGATATGATCTTGTGCTATGTGAATGTGGATGAGGAATATGCTCCAAAGGATATTTCCCTTGTGCGGCAACAAACCTTCGTAGAATACTTTGTTTGCAAAACTCACCGCCACGAAGACTATGAAATCCATGAAATTGAGGAACAAAGCGAACCGCTGGTGGTTTAAGGAAGGGTGGTCTTTGATTTACTTTTTTTTCCGCACTGAGTTCGGCTTCTTTTTTGGAAGGTTGCCATTATCGGCAGAACTCTGCTGGATGTTGACGAATGTTATTATAGGCTTAACAGGAAACACTGCCCACACTTCTGCCGTGTCCACATCTATGTGCTCTGACACCTTTTCCCATGACGCAACGCCCTGTACGCTTCCGTCTCCTGCAAGGAGCAGAGCCTGACTGTTTTTAGGTGGCTTCTTGCCTCCTGAGAAGGCAATCCCTTCTTTGTCGGGATTATTGTTTGAGCAACGAACAAACTGAATAGAGAGCTGGTACTTCCTGACCACCTCAAAAAAGCTTGCATTGAGATCTGGAATGATTTTGCCGTTAATGTTTGCAATCTTGTTATCTTTAATGGTAGTGATTTCTCCTTTTTTCACCGCCTTCTCCTTCTTTGTTGCTGTTATTAGTCGGTTATAACCTTTGCTCAATAAGTACTGTTCTACTTCTTTTGAGATGATTCTTTTTGCACACCGGTTTGCGCACAGAGCACACGAAACCGCACCAACGTAGCCTCCATGTTCCGTACACCAGAGCCTTTGCATTATTAACCTTCCTATATAAGCCCTTTGCTTTTCAGGATTTGGCGAGCTTCAGCACCGGATATTTTCAAATACACGGCTGTTGTTGACAGATAGGCATGTCCGAGCTGATCCTGTACAACGGTTACAAGGACACCGGCTCTGAGCATCTCAATGGCTCTTGTGTGTCGCAAAACATGTGGATGTGCGAGGTCTCTTGGAATGCCAGCTCGTAGGGCTATATCAACAAACCTGCTCCTGAAATTCTGGTGCTTCAGTGCAAAGATTTTCCCTCGCATATGCGGGTACTCTGCAAGATAAGTCGCTATTTCGGCAACGACTTCAGAAGGAACAAAAACCGTTCTTATCATTCCCTTCTTCCGCTTCAGAGTTGGCATTCTTATCTCTGCGGTTCGGAAGTTTATGTCCTCATTGTCCTTTATCTGGAGCACTTCGCTGATTCGTGCTCCCGTAAAGCGAAGCACAAGATAGGTCAACCAGTATCTTCCACGATACATCCTTCTACCCGGTGTTTTCGTCGAGTCATACCAGTTCTGCCAGGCGGCGGTAAGAGCATTTACCTGCTGTTCTGTGAGATATTTGATTGGTCTGTTCCCTGGAAAAATTGAGGGAAGCATGCTGTTATAGTGGGCTGGTTTGCTCATCTGTTTTGCCTTCCTCCAACGGCTTTTTTAAGGCCGTCTGCAAGGTCTTCTTCTGACTAATCGACCACATCATTTCGTTTTTTGTTTAATCAGCAACTTCTTCTGTGGCTAGTCTGCGCCCGCAACTTGGGCACGAAACATAACCAAGTAACGCCAGCTCCACTGTTTTTTCTGGTCGTCGAATTGCTTTTCTTTCCAGAGCCCCACTCCACATTCGCACTTGTGTACCATTTCCTTCCTCCTTTTATGTATATATTTACTCAATATAAAAATACATACTTTCCTAGAAAAATCAAACTATTTTTTGGGAGATATTTAGGCCTTTTTGGCGATTTTCTAGGGAAAAGTATGCACTTTTGGTTCTTCATGCATGTTTTAGTCACCGTCCATGGCCGAGCCGATAGCATACAGTATTGACGCGCCGATGCCGCCGCCATATACAAGAATGAGCGGAAACCAATTAGCATTAGCCAACGCTTCATACCATGGGGCAAAAGCTAAGGTCGCCGGAAAGAGAAAGAATGCGATCATACCCCCAATAAATCCGAGATGATCGACAACTATTCTAAGGCATATGAAGAACCCCCACAGACCCGCAACAAAGTAGATAACAAACGCTGGAATTTTAAAGATTGCTCCCATGATGATTCTCCTTGTCCTCCTTAAGAACAAATTGTGCTACAACTACTTCTACACTAATTCCTTTAATAATTTATGCTGCTTTGGTTGAAAAGACATGCCTCAGCTCGCTCAAAAGAGACTCCTTGTTAGCTTTTCCATTTAATATTTCGAACAGGCTCATGGGGCGCAGCAAAATTGCCAGTCCGAGTTGGTGCGGTTGTTAGATATTGCGCATTTTTGATTTCTGTTTCTCTGTTATCCATTTAATGATCTCTTCATGGGCCATTTGTTCAAGGGGATCTACCAAAAAATTTGTTGGATTGAACGCCCTAGCAACAAGACCCATCAAAAACCAATTTATGATGCCGATCCCTATTCCCCACCAAAATCCCTTAAATAAACCAATTATCGCAATCGCGGCCCCAGCGAACATTATAGTGCTAGCGGAAGCACTAAAATCCCTACCTGCAAATGGCATTGCATAGTAATGACCGAACTTCTGCAGCATTTGATTGGCAGCTTCGGAAAGTTCAGGAATATATTGCCATTTCTTTTGTTTTACACCGAGAAGAGTAATTAAGAGGAAGGCTGCGGATAACGCCAAGATTATCCAACCCCACAATACAGAGAAGAATTCAACGATTATTGCCACCAAACAAACAAGGATAACAAGTATTTGGATCATTTTTTATCCTTCTTCCCTGAATCCGTGACAATTGCTTTTGTACCCTACCGTTTTCAACTTTCTGAGTTAAAAACCAAAAGTGTTTCGATTACAAATCAATTCATACCAACGTATATTGCCCTCCTGGGCAACTAAACTGCCCAATTCCCTCTTACTTTAATACAAAATAGCCTCATAAGGGCATGCTTCAGCTCTCCAGGTTCTACTAATACAAGGGACATCCAAAAAACTCTACGCACAACACAGGCTATACAGCCTGCAAAAGGCATAGTACCAATCTTTGTGAGCTTTTAATTTCAAAACCACCTGCCTTGAATGGGTTACTATCCTGCCCGCCATATACATAAGACCCTGAATA
Source organism: Deltaproteobacteria bacterium (assembly GCA_019309115.1). Lineage (GTDB taxonomy): Bacteria > Desulfobacterota > Syntrophobacteria > Syntrophobacterales > Thermodesulforhabdaceae > JAFDGW01. The sequence continues at coordinate 312 of JAFDGW010000059.1, read as the reverse complement.
ACAGTCCTTAACCTGCGGCGAGTGGCCTTCCGAAGACCAAAAAGACGCCTATTAGCAAGATCATTCCCAATAAAGAAGGCTGGACTTGTAAAGAAGGCACCGGGAAGAGGAAAACATCGTAAGCGTAGGGACAGAGCCGGTTGGCCTGGTATGATGCTTCATCAGGATGGAAGCACTCACGAATGGGTTCCCGGCAAGAAATGGGATCTCATAATTACCATGGATGATGCAACTAATGAACATTATTCAATGTTCTTCGTTGAAGAGGAAGGAACGCTGAGCAGTTTCCAGGGCGTTAGGGAAGTCATTGAG
>JAFDGW010000058.1 GCA_019309115.1 Deltaproteobacteria bacterium | reverse complement strand
CATCTCTGCAGTTGTAATCTATACTCACAGTTGTTTAGTTTCAAGGTGCTAACGCACCTGCGGGCTTTCATCCCCTCCCTTACGGAAGGGGTCTTCCCGCCCGCAAAAGATAAATTGAAGAAATGCTTTCTGGATTTGGTTTTCATTATAGGGGAAAAGGCGTGGATGCCTTTTCCCCGACAGTGGCTCATTGTTGGCATTCTGACGATTGGGTGGCCAGATATTCGTTAATGTCCTTCGCCGCTCTTTTACCGGCACCCATGGCGCTTACCACTGTTGCTGCTCCGGTTACTACATCTCCACCTGCCCATACCCTCGAAACCACTGTCCGGCACTTTTCCTCATCCTTCATCTTCACAGTCCCGCGTTCTGTGCGCTCCAGTTCCGGTGTGTCCATAAATACCAACGGGTTCGGTGAGGTGCCTAGGGCGAAGATAACCATGTCGGTTTCGATTTCGAATTCCGAGCCGGGGATGGGTTCCGGTCTTCGGCGACCGGAAGCGTCGGGTTCACCCAGCTTCATCTTTATGCATTTCAGTGCCCGCACATTACCTTCGGAATCTCCTAATATTTCCACCGGAGTAGAAAGAAGCGTAAATATAACGCCTTCTTCTTCAGCGTGATGGACTTCTTCTGCTCTGGCGGGGAGTTCCTGCCTTGAGCGGCGGTAGACGATGTGCACTTCACCTGGATCCGTGTTAGTCTGCTTTGCCATTATAGTCTGAAGCCGAAGCGCACAGCGGGCAGCGTCCATAGCGACGTTACCTCCACCTATGACACAAACCTTACGTCCTACCTTGACGGGCGTGTCGTACTCGGGAAAAAGGTAACCCTTCATCAAATTAACACGGGTTAAGAATTCGTTTGCGCTCATGACCCCGTTTAGATTGACCCCCGGGATGTTGAGAAACATCGGAAGGCCGGCACCCGTTCCGAGAAAGACAGCGTCATATTCCCTGAGTAGATCGTGGAGTGTGAAAGTCCTTCCAATGACATGATTTGTCCTGATTTCGATTCCGAGACACTCCACGGCGTATTCTATTTCGCTTTGTACGACATGCTTAGGCAGGCGAAATTCGGGAATTCCGTAAACTAAAACCCCGCCAGGGACATGCAGAGATTCAAACATGACCACGTCATGACCTTCTCGAGCAACGTCAATTGCGCAAGTCAGTCCGGCAGGTCCTGTGCCCACTACAGCCACCTTTTTGCCCGTTAACGGTTTTCGTTCCAGCGGGCATGTACGATGCGTCAATTCAAAGTCGCCAACAAAACGTTCAAGACGCCCGATAGCTACGGGCTCGCCTTTTTTAGCCCTCACGCATTTGGCTTCGCACTGGAGCTCTTGAGGGCACACTCTTCCGCATATTGCAGGAAGGTTATTTTTGGTTTTCATAATTGCCACGGCGGCTGCCATGTCTCCACGGCATATTGCATCAATAAACTGAGGAATCGGAACTCCCACAGGACAGCCTTCCACGCACTTGGGATGTTCGCACTGCAAGCACCTGTTGGCTTCCTGGATCGCAAGATCGAGCGTGAATCCCAGTGCGACCTCGTGAAAGTTTTGTCGGCGAATAATGGGATCCTGCATCGGCATAGTTTGCCGGGGGATGAGGAGCCGTTCTTTTTGACTGAGCGTAGTCAAATGATGAGGATGGCGCTTTTTTCGTTCCTCCACAAAGTTTACCTGAGGGTACCACCGAGCCATTCTTTACGCTCCCACTGCTGTTTTTCTTTGAGTCTGTTCCAACCATCGTTCCAGAGCCAGCCGCTCTTGTTCCCGGTAGATGACGAGGCGAGCCAGCACATTGTCCCAGTCGACCTTATGTCCATCAAATTCTGGACCATCAACACAAACAAACTTGACCTCATCCTGAAGTTCGATTCTACAGCAGCCACACATACCGGTGCCATCAACCATGATGGTGTTGAGGCTTACTATGGTCGGAATGTCAAAAGGTTCAGTAGTTTTTGCCACGAACTTCATCATGATGGCAGGGCCTATGGCCCAGACCCTCTTAATTTCTTCGCCCCTTTCTTCGAGAATTTCCCGAAGTGGTTCCGTAACAAGGGCTTTTCTACCGTGGGAGCCATCATCAGTGCAGACTACAAGTTCATCGGATACAGAGCGCATCCGATCTTCCCAGAACAAAAACTCCTTTGTCCGGGCACCTATTATGCTAATAACATAGTTTCCCGCTTTTTTGAGTGCGCGGGCTATGGGAAATATGGGGGCTATGCCCACCCCACCACCGATGCAGACGATAGTACCGTAGTTTTCTATTTCCGACGGATGTCCCAAAGGACCGGCTACGGCCAGCAGGGTGTCTCCTACTTCCAGCGTGCCCAAATACATTGTGGTTTTACCGACTTCTTGAAAGACAAGGGTAATGGTTCCTCGCTCTCTGTCATAATCAGCTATAGTAAGAGGAATCCGTTCACCCTTTTCGTCAATTTGAATAATGACGAATTGGCCAGCTTTGGCGCTGGAAGCAACGTGAGGAGCTTGCACTTCCATTAACTTGATGGATTCGCAAAAGATCTCCTTTTTTACAATCTTATACATATCCCCCTCCTTTGTACATCACATTCAGGCTTCGCCTTCAGGCCCCCCCTTTTTTACCTGCGATGTTTCAGTCCTAAGGGAAACCTGAATGTGAATAATTACACAAACATTTACTTTTTATGTTCATCTAACAGATACCTCCTTGCGTTGTCAAGCTACAGATGTAATTGACTGGATCGCTCTATTTGGCTAAAAACGACCTCGTGCTCAGGTGCCATACAGGCTTAAAAGGGAAGCTCGGTGAGAAGCCGGCACGGACCCACCGCTGTGAGCGGGGACGAAAGCCGCAAAAAGGCCACTGTCCGTAAGGTGCGCGGACGGGAAGGCGCGGTGAGTAGGTAGATCCGCGAGTCAGAAGACCTGCCTGAGGCACGAAAAGTTCTGAGGATGTGAAATGGGGAATCCTTAGAAGTACGGGCTTCTAAGGATTTTCCTTTTTAAGGAGTAAAATATGACTGGAATCCTGTATGGAATAGGTGTAGGGCCAGGTGATCCAGGTTTGATAACTGTTAAAGCTGTGGAGATACTGAAAAAAGTTCCCTTTGTCTTTGCTGCAGCCTCTTCCAAAAACAGTTACAGTGTCGCTCTCGATATTGTCCGAAAATATTTGCCTTCTGATACTGTCGTGGAGTGTTTATCCTTTCCAATGACCTATGACGAGAACCATTTGCAGTCGGCCTGGAGAGCTAATGGGGAAAGAGTGGCGGACGTGATTGCGAGGGGTAACGATGCCGCATTCGTTACCCTTGGAGATCCCTTGATGTATAGCACCTACATTTATTTGGTTAAGGAGGTCAGGAAAATACTTCCTCAGGTTCAAGTTGAGACCGTACCTGGCATAACTTCCTTTCAAGCGGCAGCTTCCGCCTGCAATTTACCACTTGTAGAAGGGGAGGAATCACTTGCTGTTGTCTCCGGTGCGCAGGGAAGCCGTAATTTGAAAAAAATGCTTCAAATTTGTGAGAATGTTGTTTTGATGAAAGTTTATAAGCACATTGACGAAATAATTGATACCATCTGTGACATGAGGCTCGAAACCAGCACTTACTTTATTACCCGGTGTGGTTTGCAGGGTCAGGAAATAAGATCGGACATAAGATCTCTAAAAGGTTCTAGAGTGAATTATCTTTCGCTTATGATTGTCAAAAGCGATGTTAAATCTTACTAAAGTGGTAGTTATTTGACTGTTCGATCATCGGGTTAACTTGATTTTGCTACGGATATCACCCCAAACCGCAAAAGGGCAAGAACCGTTTCCGCCAGAGGAAGTCCTACCACGTTGGAGTATGAACCTTTTATCGCAGAAACGAAAGCCGCAGCCTGTCCCTGAATACCGTATGCTCCAGCTTTGTCCATTGGTTCACCCGTAGCCACATAGGCGGCGATTTCGTCATCTGTTAATCTCCTGAAAGTTACGAAAGTTTCACATTGCCAGGAGTAAACTATTGGACACGTTTCTACTGCAGGTGTAACTAGGCATGTGCTTGTGACAACCCTGTGAGTATTGCCACTTAGCAAATGTAGCATAGCAGAGGCTTCTTCTTCGTTTCTAGGTTTCCCAAATACGCGATTTCCCACGCACACAACGGTGTCTGCGGCAATGACAGCTACATCCTTATTCCTTATAAAAATATCTAGGGCTTTTGCTATTGCCAGCTGCCGGGTAAACTCTTCGGGTGGAAATACAGAATCGTTCTTCTCGTCTATGTTGCTTGGAATTACGGTGAAACTTATGCCAAGGCTGCTCAGGAGTTCCTTTCTGCGAGGTGATGCGGACGCGAGTATTAGCGGTAATAGATTGCGGTAAAGGTTCATAATGGTATACCGAAGGCTCGAACAGCATTTTGTGTTGTGATTTCAGCTATTTTTTCCAGTCCCTCGCCCCTGATTTCGGCAATTTTTTGCGCCGTGTAGAAAACAAAAGCAGGCTCGTTGGTCTTGCCTCTGTATGGATGTGGTGCCAGGAACGGAGCGTCCGTTTCAATAAGTAGGCGATCCAAGGGGGACCTCTTAACCACATCCTGTAACGTTGTAGCCTTTGGATAAGTGACAACTCCTGGGATGGAAATAAAAAAACCTAGATCGAAGCACCTTTTAGCGATTTCCCAATCCCCAGAAAAACAATGAACAATGCCGCCACTGATTTTTGTTGCCAGTGGGGACACTATTTCAAAAAAGTCGTCAAAGGCTTCCCTTATGTGAAAGACTACAGGCTTTTGGGCCTGGACTGCTATGTCAAGCTGTGCAGCAAAACATTTCCTTTGAAGATCCCTGGGCTGGTAATTCCGGTAATAGTCCAGTCCTATTTCTCCCAGAGCGACTACTTCCGGGAGACTTAGCCATTCCAGGAGCAATCTTCTTTCTCCTTCGGTAATAGCATGAGCACCGTGGGGATGTATTCCTACTGTTGCCGAAACCTGATCCAAGTTTGAAGAAAGAGAGATCGCCTTTTCACTAGTTTCCATGCTTATACCAACAGTTATGATGTGAACCACTCCTTTTTGTGCAGCCCTTAAGAGAACCTGCTCCAGATCCGACGCGAGTTCTTCAAAATCCAAGTGTGAATGGGTATCGACCAGTCTCATAATTATTTCCTCCTTGTCTGATTGCGTTGAGTTTCTTATAAGAAAATCGCTTTTTATCTTTTGCGAGCGGGAAGACCCCTTCCGTAAGGGAGGGGATGAAAGCCCGCAGGTGCGTTAGCACCTTGAAACTAAACAACCGTGAATATAAATTACAACTGCAGAGATGAAAACGAAAAGAGCAATAGTCTTGGAATTAAACAACTTGACAGAAGAACAGCAGATAATACTTGGACACCTCACCTACCACGCTGGAAAGCTCTGG
>JAFDGW010000036.1 GCA_019309115.1 Deltaproteobacteria bacterium | reverse complement strand
CTTCCTTTCGCTTCAACAATCTTCTCCTCTAAGACCGCTCCCACCTATCACAATACCCGCTCACTGTATACAAAAATCTGCAATGCCACTATTGTTACCCTGTGATCTCTTACAGCAGATCTGGTGCTTTGTCCTGTTAATCACAACAGTCATGCCGCATGTTCGTTTGTGAAAAATCTGGGGAAAAAACATAATAAGCCAGTTTATATAATGCGCAGGCTTAGTCTAACTTCGGTTTTAAATATAATCGGAAATATAGAGGAACCTAAAACTAGTCATACCGTTAATAGATAACAAAAACCAATTACAGTCGGTCGAGCATACTACAGAGAGGAAAAAAGATGGCTAGTAACTTTAGGGCGAAAATTAAGAAGAACAGCAAGTATCTGTACGTACAACTTGAAGGAACCTTTGACGGCAGTTCCGCTTGGGAATTGATCAACCTATTAAGTAAGCAATACAATGGCTATGAACAAATCGTTATCGATACCAAAGGAATTCGAAATGTTTATTCTTTCGGATGTAGCACGTTCCAACACCAGTTTTACAAAACCCGCATTCCTGTAAATCAAGTACTCTTTGTTGGAGAAAAAGGGTTTGAAATTGCTCCCGCGGGAAGCAGAGTTATTCTGGTAAGAAAAAACTGGAAATGTTTCTGTTATGGAAATTGCCGAAAACCCCCTTCGCCAAAAAAAATAACCTGAAACAAAAGCCAGTCGCGTAGGCGCTATGAACTATTCAAAACGGCTACGTATCGAGATAGCAGAAGAAGTGATTTTACGATTACTAAGGCAGGGACAAGTATGTGCAGCAGAACTTCATTGTTTAGATTGTGAATCTAAACAGTGTCTTCGGCGACTATGCTTAGAAAGCTGTACATTTGAACCAACAAAAGATTCCAAACTAAGACAAATGTAAAAACAATCCCTACCAAAGTTTGCTGAAATTTTCGTAAACGGTCGCAGGGTGTTATACATTGCCAGCTTCGGTTAACCATTCAAGACCAGGTTTTTGTCCCTTGAAATAAGCCGAGAATGCATCTACAAAGACATTGAAATCAGCCAGATTGTTGGTGGACTCCATGAAAAGGGATTCTATTTCTTTTTCATCCAAATGATTCACACTCAGCCATCACCAACGAGCATCCCCCTACTCCCCAATCAATTGTCTAAAAGCTTCTTTTGAGCGCTTCTTCGCAGGACTAACCATAGCCCATAGCATAGCCAGTGTAAACCGCTAAGAAAGCTCTTCTCTCCCCTAGCGAATTGTTGTTGACCACTCTCAAGGCAGTTTGACAAAGCTATCACGCTGGAGTAATAAATCCAGTGTTTTGCTATATTGTCTTACATGAGTGCCTTGAGGAGATGACCTGCCATGAGGGAAATATCAGCAGAAACTATCACTGAGACAGTGAAAAAGCTGTGCATTAGTGCGAATACAGAACTGGGTGAAGACGTTGTAAAAGCCCTGGAAAAAGCTGTTGAAATGGAACGTTCCACGGCCGGCAAGGACATATTGAAGCGCCTTCTGGAAAATGCCAAAATTGCTCGGGAAGAGAAAATCCCGATCTGTCAGGACACCGGCTATGCTGTGGTTTTTGTTGAAATAGGACAAAACGTTCGAGTAGTCGGTGGTTCGCTGAAGGATGCTATAACGGAGGGCGTCAGACGAGGTTATAGTGAAGGTTATTTGCGCAAATCCATCTGTCATTGTTTTTCCCGTGAAAATACAGGGGATAATACTCCGGTGGTGATTCACTACGATATCGTTCCAGGCGATCGCTTCAAAATCACAGTAGCACCCAAGGGCGGTGGCAGCGAAAACATGAGTCGTGTGACCATGTTAACACCTGCGGTTGGTGTGGAAGGCATCAAAGAGTTCGTCGTTCAGCGCGTTAAGGAATCCGGTCCCAATCCATGTCCGCCAACAATTGTGGGGGTGGGCATTGGGGGCACCTTTGAGCAGGCAGCGCTGCTGGCCAAAAAAAGCCTTCTTCGACCCGTTGGCGATCCTAATCCCGATCCGGAAATCGCAGGAATCGAAAAAGATCTGTTGGATCGTATAAATCGGCTCGGCATAGGCCCTCAGGGACTTGGCGGATACGTTACATCTCTGGCAGTTCACATCGAAATGATGCCATGTCACATTGCCAGCCTTCCCGTTGCTGTAAATATTCAGTGCCATGCTGCAAGGCACAAAGAAGCGGAGTTGTAGCCATGAAGGAACCGAAAAAACTCACCACACCCCTTACCGACGATGATGTAATCGCCCTGAAAATAGGAGATACAGTGCTTTTGAGTGGGGTTATCTACTCGGCAAGGGATGCTGCCCACCGGCGTTTGGTGGAACTGATCAAAGCCGACAAACCTTTGCCTTTCGAGCTTCAGGGACAGGTAATTTATTACATGGGACCTTCTCCTGCACCACCAGGTCGTCCAATTGGTGCAGCGGGCCCCACCACTAGCTACCGAATGGATCCCTATGCACCAACCCTTATTGCTCACGGCCTTAAGGGCATGATAGGCAAAGGTGCAAGAAACGATGCCGTAAAGGAAGCAATGCAAAAACACCGGGCTGTTTATTTTGCTGCAATCGGCGGTGCTGGAGCGCTCATGTCCAAGAGTATACTTTCGGCCGAAGTTATAGCCTATCCAGAACTCGGACCGGAAGCAATAAGACGGTTGGAAGTAAAAGATATGCCGCTAGTTGTTGCGAACGATGTGCATGGCGGAGATCTCTATGTAGAAGGGGTAAAACAATACAGTCGAATTTAGTTTTTAACCGGGAGGTGTACAGATGAAACGAGTTTTTCAACCCAAAAAACGTTACCGCCTGCATCCCGGTTATGTGGCGTGGATTCTTCACCGCGTAACGGGAATTTTGCTGGCAGGTTATCTTTTTTTGCACATCTGGGTTATTCATCACCTCGCCAAAGGGGAAGAAGCATTCAACGATGTAATGTCTGTCGTTCAATCGCCCCTGTTTCATTTTCTGGAAATAGGGCTGCTGGGTACAGTGGTTTACCATGCCATAAACGGATTGCGGGTGATTTTCATTGACTATGGCAATTTGGCTCAGAGGGAGATATTTCGTAAGGCTACTTACGCAACTTTTGTGGTGTCGATGATTTTAATAGCTGTTGGCGCAATTCCTATGTTGCGCGCAGCACTAGGACATTAAAACTTCCGGAGGTAATCAATCATGTTGGGTAAATACTTTGGACCCGGAAGGTCAGGCGCCTTTGACTGGTACTTCCAACGAATATCCGGTGCATTCTTAGTTTTTGGCTTGTTTTTGCATTTTGCGGTTCTCCACTTTTTTACGGAACCGCCATTGACTTACGACAAAGTGATGGCGCGGCTTTCGTCTCCTCTGTGGAAAGCATTTGACATTCTTTTCCTTGTATTTGCCGTATACCATGCCATGAATGGATTTAAACTCATCATTGATGATTATGTTCATTCTAGTGCTATGAGAGCATTTGCAATAGGGTTGCTCTGGGTCGTGTCGTTAGCATTCTTTGTAATGGGGTTTCTTACCATAATCAGTCTGTAAGGACAGGGAGGAGCGCTGATAACCATGCAAAACGTGGATGTTATTATACATAAACATGATGTCGTGATAGTCGGTGCAGGTGGTGCTGGCCTGAGGGCGGCCCTTGAGGCATCGAAGGTCGTGGACACGGCCGTTATTTCCCAGGTTTTTCCCACCAGATCCCATACCGTGTCGGCTCAGGGAGGAGTTGCGGCTTCGCTTGGAAATGCTGAACCGGACAACTGGATCTGGCACATGTTTGACACCGTAAAGGGCAGCGACTACCTAGGAGATCAGGATGCAATTGAATTTATGTGCCGCATGGCACCAGAAGTGGTAATTGAACTTGAACACATGGGCATGCCCTTCAGCCGCCTGAACAACGGAAAGATCTTTCAAAGGCGTTTTGGTGGTCAAACCAAGGAATTCGGTAAAGATGCTATATCCAGAACGTGCGCTGCGGCCGACCGAACAGGTCACGCCATGCTTCACACCCTTTACGAGCAATGCGTAAAAAATCAGGTAACCTTTTACGACGAATTTTTTGCCCTTCAATTACTGATGAATGAAGATCATGTTGTTGGAGTTCTGGCTTGGGATATTGTCAACGGCGGCTTTCACATTTTCCATGCCAAGGCAACGTTGTTTGCAACGGGTGGATACGTCAGGTGCTACCGTACCACGTCCAATGCGCACATAAATACCGGTGACGGCATCGCTATGACGCTTAGAGCAGGGTTGCCGGTGGAAGATATGGAATTCGTGCAGTTTCATCCCACTGGCATCTACGGAGTGGGCAATCTCATCACTGAGGGGGTGCGCGGTGAAGGAGGCTACCTTGTAAATAAGGACGGTGAGCGGTTTATGAAACGGTATGCACCGACCGTAATGGACCTTGCCTCACGAGATGTTGTGTCCCGCGCAATGGCTGAAGAGATGCGGAACGGAAGAGGTTGCGGCCCAAATGGGGATTATATTTTGCTAAAACTGGATCACCTCGGAGCTGACCTCATACATGAGCGACTTCCTGGAATTTGGGAGCTCGCATACGTCTTTGCTGGAATTGATTGCACCAAGGAGCCTATTCCTGTGACTCCGACGGCGCATTATTCCATGGGAGGCATTCCTACCAATAGGTTCGGTGAAGTGGTTGTGGGAAGCATGGACGGTGAGGAAAAGCCCGTAAAAGGGTTTTATGCTGCGGGAGAGTGTGCCTGTGTATCGGTTCACGGAGCTAACAGGCTGGGGTCTAACTCGCTCCTCGATATTATGGTTTTCGGTAAGGTGGGCGGTCAGAAGGCTGCCGAATTCGCAGAATCAATGCCCGAACATGTGCCACTGCCAGAAAATCCCGGGAAAGAAGGAATTGAAGAAGTAGTAAATCTTTTCAATTCAACAGGCGAAGAGCGCATGGGGCCAATATGGGAAGAACTTAAAACCTCCATGGAGCGAAATTGCAGTGTTTTCAGGCTAGAAGAAGATCTTGCTCAGCAAAAGGAGCTTCTGAAAAAGCTTTGCGAGCGCTTTAAAAACGTTGGAATAGACGACAAGAGCAAAGTGTATAACCTAGACTTGATTGAAACACTTGAATTGGGACACATGCTGGACTGCGCAAAGACAATAGTCGAAGGAGCATTGGCTCGACAAGAAAGCCGTGGAGCTCACTACCGTGACGATTATCCCAACAGAGATGATACTAATTGGTTGAAACACACGATGGCGTATATGGAAGAAGACGGATCCATCAGGCTGGATTACAAACCCGTTCGTCTCAAACCCCTTACGGTGCCAACTTTTGAACCCAAGGAACGGGTGTACTGATACGGAAAGATCATACAGAAAAGGGGAAGAACCGATGGCAAAGACGGTAACTTTCACCATTTTCCGGTACGATCCCGAGAAAGATCGCAAGCCTTACTACAAGGATTATCAGGTAGAAATCCGCCGTCCTGGCATGATGGTATTGGAAGGTTTGAATCAGATCAGGTGGGAGCAGGATGGAACGTTGGCATTCAGGAGATCGTGCAGGGAGGGAGTGTGCGGATCTGATGGTATGAACATAAACGGGGTTAACATGCTGAGCTGCATAACTCACATTGAAGACCTGAAGCCTCCCATTGTCATTCAACCCCTGCCGTCCCTGCCTGTAATCAAGGATCTGATTGTGGACTTCACCGATTTTTATAAGAAATACTATATCGTAAAGCCTTATCTGATAACAAAAACGCCGCCGCCAAGTGATCGCGAGAGACTTCAGAGCCCACAAGACCGTAAAAAGCTCGACGGGCTCTATGAGTGCATTCTTTGTGGATGCTGTAGCACTTCCTGTCCGAGTTTCTGGGCGGATCCGGAATACCTGGGGCCAGCTGCTCTACTGAAGGCCTGGCGTTTCATAGCAGACTCGAGAGATGAAGGTGCGGATGAACGTCTAGAAATTGTAAATGATCGTCATGGCGTATGGCGATGTCACACAATTTTGAACTGCATAGAAGCCTGTCCGAAGCAGCTTAACCCAACCCAGGCAATAGCCGAACTTAAGAAAACTATTATAAACAAGAAATTTTGAAATCCTCAACCGATGGCCCGCTCGACAAATTGGGGCGGGCCTTTCAGTTCCATCGTAAAAGGAACGACCCTCTGAGGTTGTGCCGCTTAATTATCAGGCAGGCACGAAGGCTTGCCTCTACGACTATGGTGGCATACGTTCTTGTTTGAATCCCAAAGTAAACGGCAAGTGGTTAACAAAGATCGACCTTCAATTATTGGTTACGCTTCCGAAAAGATGAACCAGTGTAAAAAGCTTTTCATGACACTGGCGTGGTGCTATTTTCCAGGTTACGTTGTGTGAAATGTAGCGTAAAATAATTGTTAAAGGAGAGTAACAGTGAAACGTGTTGGTTGTATTTTCACGCTTTTTTGGTTTTGTCTTGTATCCATTCCGGTATGGGGAATGACAAGAGATGAAAGAAATAATATTGAGCTTTACGAACGGCTATCTCCTGGTGTTGTGAACATAACGAGCACGATCCTTGAACGCGACTTTTTCTTCAATATTATACCCAAAAGAGGCGTTGGGTCTGGAGCAATAATTGACAAACGTGGTTACATTGTAACAAATCACCATGTAATAGAGGATGCAAGTAAGCTAGAAGTTACTCTTGCCAACGGGAAAAAATATAACGCTAAGCTGGTAGGATCCGATCCTGACACAGATATTGCCGTTTTGAAGATCGATGCCCCTTCGTCGGAATTGGCGGTAATCCCCATGGGCGACTCCGACGATCTGCGAGTAGGTCAAAAGGTTCTGGCAATTGGCAATCCCTTCGGCCTAGGGCAGACTCTCACGACCGGTGTAATCAGCTCGTTAGGTCGAACCCTCCGTTCTCCCACTGGAGCACTGGTAGAAGACGTCATTCAAACGGACGCCTCCATAAATCCCGGCAATTCTGGTGGCCCGCTTATAGATTCCAACGGCCGAATGATCGGCATAACGACTGCCATATTCAGCCCAACGGGAGCAAACGTCGGCATCGGTTTTGCCATCCCTATTAACACGGTCAAGTTGGTAGTAAAGGAAATCATAGAAAAGGGCTATTACGCCCATCCCTGGTTCGGTGCAACTTTGATGACGCTGTTTCCCGATTTTGCGGAAGCTCTGAAGCTTTCAGTGTCGCATGGTGCAATGGTTGTTGACGTAGTTCCGGGAGGGCCAGCGGCAAGAGCCGGTATTCGAGGTGGTAACATGAGGGCCAGGATTGGTAATTATGTAATTATAGTCGGTGGAGACATAATAACTGAAGTTGAGGGTCATAAAATATACCAAGCCGATGACGTGATCAGGATAATACGTCGTCACAGGCCAGGAGATGAAATCACGGTAAAAATTATCCGATGGGACGGGGAAAGGGAAAAGTTAAGTGTCAAACTAGGTGAGCGTCCCAGAAGATACCGCTGGTAAAAGGGGATAGAAATGGCTCTGAGTAAAATCATCGCTTCCAGAAGGCCTGGACCTCTGGTTATCGTTATCATGGACGGAATAGGTTACAGGGAAGAACTGGAAGGAAATGCTTTTTTCGAGGGATACATCCCGCATTTCAGGCACCTGTGGAATACCTGCCCGCATACTCTTCTTAAGGCTCATGGCACAGCGGTTGGCTTGCCGTCTGACAAGGACATGGGAAATTCCGAGGTGGGCCATAACGCAATCGGAGCCGGGCGGGTTTATCCTCAAGGTGCTCGCCTTGTAAACGAAGCCCTAGAAAGCGGCCGCCTTTTTAAGGGAAAAGGCTGGCGTTATGTAATTGATTTTTGTAGGCAAAACAACGGCACGCTGCATTTCATCGGACTCTTTTCAGACGGCAATGTCCACAGCCATATTGACCACCTTAAAAAAATGCTAGAGTACGCTGCTTATCACGAGAAAATCAAACGTGCCCGAATTCACATACTCCTGGACGGAAGGGATGTGGAAGAGACGTCGGCGTTGGAATACGTAATCCCCTTCGAGGAATTCCTCGCAAAACTCAACAGTGAAGCCCAGGTTGACTACAGAATCGCCAGTGGTGGCGGACGCATGGCAATAACCATGGACCGTTATGAAGCAAATTGGGACATGGTAGAACGGGGTTGGAAAACCCATGTGGCTGGTGAAGGCCGTCCGTTCATGTCCGCTCAGGAAGCAATTGAAACATACCGAAAAGAAATTCCCGGCGTTATAGATCAGGATCTCCCACCTTTTGTGATAGTGGATGAAGAAGGCAAACCGGTCGGGCCAATTAGAGATGGAGACGGAGTTATCTTTTTTAACTTCAGAGGCGACAGGGCAATAGAAATATCTAGGGCCTTTGAGGAAGAAAACTTTGCACCCTTTGAACGAAAGCCTTATCCGAAAGTGGCCTATGCGGGAATGATGGAATACGATGGAGACTTGCACATCCCTAAAGTTTATCTAGTAGAACCTCCACACATAGAAAACACAATGGGGGAACTGTTGTGCCAGCGCGGAATCAGACAGATGGCCATAGCCGAAACTCAAAAATTTGGCCATGTCACCTACTTCTGGAATGGAAACCGATCTGGCAAGTTCAGTGAAGAGCTTGAAACGTACATAGAAATTCCATCAGATGTTGTACCTTTTGAGCAGCGTCCCTGGATGAAGGCTGCAGAAGTAACCGATAAACTGCTGGAAGGAATAAGATCGGGTAAGTATGATCTTATTCGAGTAAATTACGCAAATGGTGACATGGTCGGCCATACTGGAATTTATCAGGCGGCCCGTATAGCTGGTGAGGCAGTTGACTTGTGCCTTGGACGAATAATCCCTGTGATTGAAGAAGTGAAAGGCATTCTCATGGTAACGGCAGATCACGGTAATCTAGAAGAAATGTTCGAAAAGGACAAGAAAACAGGAAAGATCAAATATGACGAAAACGGCAAACCTAGGGCAAAGACTTCTCATACACTTAACCTGGTACCGTTTATAATCTACGATCCCGTCGGTCCGGATAAAATTTTGATAAATCCTGAAGTGAAAAATCCATCGCTTACTAACATTGCAGCCACCTGTTTTCAACTTCTAGGGTTGGAACCTCCCGACTTTTACGACCCACCACTCTTGCTTTTTGAAACCTGATGATATGCAGGAAATAATGACGTGGGTTTAATTTTAGCCCCTTTCTTCTTGCATTAATGATTGTCTCGTAGCTCTGGCAAGATTAAGAAAAGATTCGGGTGAAATCTGTTCAGGGCGAAGGTTCGGCGATATACCACAGCTAGAAAGAAGCTCTGAAGCTGTAACTGCTATCGTGCCGAAATCTCTCTTTACGTAATCTTTCAGGGAATTCAGCACTGTTTTTCGCCTTTGACTGAAAAGCTGAGAAAGAAACTTCATCAGGAAATCAAACCCAACATCTTGCCACAGCGTTTTTTCGAAGAACTCGATCTTTATAACCACGGACTCCACTCTAGGGGCAGGGAAAAACTGGCCCCGTCCCACATCCAGCAGTTTATAAGCAGAGCCGCTTAGGGCGATCAGAACAGACGGAAGCCCGTAACTTTTTGTGCCACTGGGAGCAATCCACCTGAGCCCAACTTCTCTTTGCACCATGAGAGAAGCCGATTTTAGGGCTGGAGCGGCTCTCAGCAGACGGAAAAGGAGGGGTGAACTAATATTGTACGGTATGTTGCCCAACACCTTCAGCCGCCGGCCTTGCTTAATTGCAAGCCGTTGCCAGTCAAATTCCAAGATGTCCTGAACATGCCATATAATGCGGGCACGAGCATTGTTCGGCACGCGCTTTGCCAACTCCTCTGCCATCAGTCGGTCAATTTCTACGAGGTGAAGTTCGCAGGGTTTATCAATAAGCAGGCGAGTAAGTGCGCCCAAACCAGGGCCTATTTCAACGACGATGTCATCGGACGTGATGTTTGCGGATTCCACAATTCTTTGCGCGGTAACAGGTTGTATGAGGAAATGCTGCCCAAGCTTTTTTGAGGCTTTTTTGGAAGTAATACGAAAGTATTCGGAAGGCTTAAGGAGCATTATTCTGTTTTGGGCTTCTTTCCATTGTTGCTAGTGCGCTTGACCTTGCGTCTTCTAACCGAACAGAGGAGATTGTTTTCACGCATGAGCCGATAAACTCTTTTTTTGTTTATATGAATATCCTGACGATAGCGCAAATAAGCCCATATTCTTCTGTAACCCCAAAAGGGATACTGCATCTTGAGTTCCTTTATATAAAGAAGAAGATCTGCTTCATCATCTCTCGGTTTACTCGAAGTTCTCTTGCTGGCATAATTTCGAAATTTCCTGTTCCGATAATAACTTGATCTACTGACACCCAGACATCGGCAAATATCTGTAACTTTATAATCTTCGCATCTCAGTTCTTTTGCTATTCTGTATTTGTTCTCCCGTGCGATTGAATGTTCTTTTAAAATCTCGATTTCCACCCTCTGTTTACCAACAATGCGCTGAAGTTCTTTAATTTTATTCTTCAATTTGTCGGCTTCGCTCATCCCAGAACCTTGCTCCAGCGCTTGCCGACCGCCTTCCAGAAAACGACCCCGCCACTTATAATATGCACTTTCCGCTATCCCATACTTGCGGCAAATATCTGCAATCCTTGTCTCACCACGCAATCCTTCCAATACTACCGCCATTTTTACTTCCGCAGAAACTCGTCTCCGCCCCATTCTAACAATTCCCTCCAAATGTTTTTGCTCATGGAACTATACCTATATCAAAGTGTTCCACTCAAGAAGGGGGACAGTATAATATAATGTCTTCCCTTCTTTATGAAGCATTACCTTTTTTAGTTTTTTACCAATACAAAGTTAAAAGGAGGGAATGCTCAAACCATATCTGAATGGCCTTTGCCCCACCTATTTTTCGAACAGGCTCTACCTGTACTTGACAGAAAGGTGCAATTGTGACATAGATTCAAATGGAATTTGGAAAGATGGCCAAGAAGGCCGTGGAAGGGATGAATCCCTGCCACGGCTTTTTTTATTGAAAAGCCGCCTCATGAAGAGCTCCAACTTCCAGAATCGTGGCGAAGGGGAAGCATCATTTGTGAGGAGGTATTGATATGGTTTTGCAAAGCATTTTTTGTACCTTCTTAGTTTTAACTTTTGCGGTTCCAGCTTTTGCGGAAGAAAAAGAGTTAAGGCTTGAAGAAATCGTGGTAACCGCAACGAGGACGGAAAAGGAAGTGGAATCTGCACCGGCTTCCGTGAGCGTTGTTACAAAGGACAGAATTGAGCTAAAGGGTTCAAAAACGCTGGATCAAGTTTTAAATGATATCTCAGGGGTCATGGTACGACGAGGTAAGGGTCTAATGGATACCCTTTCTTTTATCACATTAAGGGGAATCCCACAGCAAAAAAGAACTCTCATACTCATGGACGGCATAGTTCTGAATAACCCCTATGGAGGAAACGTCAAATTCGGAGGGTATTTCCCTGAAGACCTTGAAAGGGTTGAAGTTGTAAAGGGGCCTTTTTCTTCCCTCTACGGTGGCTATGCCATGGGGGGCGTTGTCAACTTTATCACAAAGATGCCCGAGAAACGAGAATTTACCCTTAAGACAGGATACGGCTCAAGCTTTGACCGCGGAGAAGCAATGGATGATTTTAAAAGGGTTTACTTATCCTATGGAGATAAGCTCTGGGAAAAGCTTAGTATTTTTATCAGCTATGGCCGACATGACACGAACGGTTATCCTACCGACTTTAACGTCCAGTCGAGTCAACCCCCTCAGGGAATCACCGGATATGAAGTAACTTCGACAAGAACCGGTAAAACCGCTTACCTCATTGGTGATAAGGGAGACAACACATGGTGGGATGATGGAATAACTTTAAAAGCGCAGTACGAATTTACAAAGGATACAAAGATAAGATTTTCATTTATGAGAAATCGATATGAGTACGACTACGACGATCCTCATACTTATCTTACGGATGCCGAAGGTAATCCTGTGTGGTCCTACGGTAGGGTGGGGGAACATACCTTTATACCTGGTGGAGGTGGAAGGACACAGAATACTTACGCTTCCGTCTTTGAAACAACTCTTTTTAAAGACCTGAAGATGAAACTAAATCTGTCATATATTGACACTGAAAAAAACTGGTACGTTCAAACATCCTCAGGTGCCAAGTTAGACGGTAGCTGTAATGATACATCCTGTTATGTGTCAAATACCCCCGGAGAGGCCTACATGGGCGATCTGCAGTTCACCCTGCCTTTATCCGACACTAACTTGCCCTTATTGAACAACCAGATCATTACCTTTGGGGGGGCTTTCAGGTATGAGCATGCACATACAAAAGAAAAGTACCTGACAAACTGGAACGACGAAGATTCAAAAACAACCCCGAAGTATGAATCGGAAGGAAAAACGAGAACTTACTCATTTTTTGTTCAGGATGAAATCATGTTTCTTGATAACCTCACTGCCTACATTGGATTCAGGCAGGACTGGTGGAAAACCTATGATGGATATGTGAATGATGTTGGCAAAGCAGGCTATCCAAAGGATTATTCTTCAAGTACGGCTTCTTCCTTTAGTCCAAAGTTCGCTCTTGTTTATAAACCATTCGACACAACTACTCTTCGAGGCTCAATCGGAAAGGCTTTTCGTCCACCAACGATTTACGAGCTTTATAGAACCTGGACTTCTTCTTGGGGAATCACTTACGCCGGAAACCCCAATCTGGAACCGGAAACGGTCATTTCATGGGATATCGGGATTGAGCAGAAGCTCTGGAAAGGTGCAAAGGCATCTTTAACTTACTTCGAAAACCACATGGAAGACTTAATCTATCGTAAAACTATATCATCTGATTTGCAGGAATATGTTAACGTCGGAAAAGCCGAGTCCAGGGGCATTGAGTTCGAGATTGAGCAGAGGTTTGACAAATGGCTAAGGCTCTTTGGAAACCTTACTTACACAGATTCAGAGATCAAAGAAAATGAAGCAAAACCAAGTACTGAAGGATGCCGATTAACATATACTCCTTTATGGAAAGCAAATATAGGTGCCGAGTTTGAAAAATCAAGATTTAGAGCGTATATTATAGGGAGATATATTGGAAAGTGGTACACTAAGGATGATAACTCAGACAAGACGAATGATGTCTACGGCTCTTACGATCCATATTTTACTGTAGATGGAAGAATCTCTTATCAAATTACAGACTTCTTGAATATCAGCTTTTCGGTCGATAACCTTTTCGACAGAGATTACTATCAGTACTATAAGGCTCCTGGAAGATCATGGTATGTAGAGTTAGCATTAAAGTTTTAATGCTATTGATGGCAGTTTATATGGTAGAGGTAGCTCAAGCATCTACCGTAACTGTAATCGATAAGCTCGGGCGTAGGGTTAAGCTGGAAGCTCCAGTTAGAAGGGCAGTGATTGTCATATCCTACGAGCTTATCCCTGCTCTTAACCTCTGGAGTCAGGTTGTGGGGGTTTCTCGCTGGGCACAGGAATATTGTGGGCTTTACAAAGCCTTAGTTGCAGAAAATCCATCCCTTGAAAAACCTGTCGTAGGTGCAGGAACCAACGTAAATATTGAGGCAGTAATGAAGCTTGATCCGGGCGTTGTGATTACGTGGACATACAATTCGAACATAATAAGCTTCCTTGAGCAAAGGGGAATAAAAGTAATAGGGCTATATCCCGAAAGCCTTGAAGAACTCTACAGAGACATGAAAATGCATGGAAGGATTTTTGCCAAAGAAGATCGAACAGAAGAAGTAATTCAAGAAATGAACAAATTGTTTAAGCTTATCTCGGAAAGAACGAGCAAAATACCCCATGAAAAAAGGAAAGTAATCATTCATTTAGCAGGGGCTCCAACAAGAGTGTCGGGAGGACTTGGTGTTATAAATGACGTGATAAAGATCATAGGGGCAATCAATGCCGCTGGGAAAATCATGCAAAGAAACATTGATGTGTCAGTAGAAAAGATAGTCGAATGGAATCCTGATGTAATATTTATCTGGGGTAGTGCAGGATATGATGAATCGTGGTTTTATGGAAATTCTCAGTGGAGATTCATAAAGGCCGTAAGAAACCGTCAGGTTTACAAGCTTCCAAGGTGGTCAACATGGTCACCAAGGTTAGCACCAATAGCACTCTATATGGCAATGCAGACTTATCCTGAATATTTTGTAGATGTTGATTTTGAAAAAAGAGTAGATGAATTTTACAAGAAGATTTTTGGATTATCCTATTATAAAGTGAAGCAATATGAAGAATATTAAAATCTTAACGATTATTCTTTCACCCTTTTTTATTGGCTGGATAGCATTATTTCTAGGTACTTATGGAATAACACCGTCAATGGTGATCAAAATCATACTTAATGAAACCGTCCATATTTTCAATGTTGGAGATGTACCTGAGAAAACAATTGTCATTGATATAAGGCTTCCGAGGGTAGTACTTGCAGGTCTTGTCGGAGGGGCCCTTTCGGTGTCGGGGGTCACTCTCCAGGGGATATTCAGAAACCCTCTGGTTGATCCCTTTATCCTGGGCATATCGGCAGGAGCTGCTTTCGGATGTGCTTTAACAATCGGATTTTTGAGCGTTGTTCCTATACAGGTAATGGCCTTTTTATTTGCAGTCCTTGCAGTGGTTATCACCTACTTCGTGGCAATGACTCAGGGTGAAGTGTCAAGGCTACCTCTCATACTTTCAGGAGTTATTGTTTCAGCCTTTTTTACGGCCATGGTTTCAATTGTTAAGTTTCTGGTTGATCCCCACAAGCTTCAGAGCATTGTTTACTGGCTCATGGGAAGCTTTAGTCTCTCGGACTGGAAAGCCGTTAAATTGGCCACATTCGGGATAGCTTTTGGGGTTTTGCCGATTTTTTTCATGCGTTGGAGGCTTAATGTGATGAGCATGGGAGAAGAAGAGGCAAAGGCTCTTGGGGTAAATATAAAAAGAGAAAGGCTCTTATTCATTGGATTTTCAACCTTTGCTGTGGCAGTAGTAACGTCTTTGTGCGGCATCATAGGATGGGTTGGTCTTATGGTACCACATCTTGTCAGGATGCTTACAGGACCTGACCACAGAACCCTCGTCCCACTTTCCTTTTCCGCCGGTGCAGGATTTATGATCGCCGCAGACACACTCTCAAGAACACTTACGAGTTTTGATATCCCCGTCGGTATCATTACTGCAATCACGGGTGCACCATTCTTTATGTATCTCATGAAGCGCGGAGGCAGGGAGGCTTGGGGCAGATAATGTTGTCCGTAAAGGATTTACACTTTTGTCATAAAGGAAGTGTGGAAGAAGTTTTAAAAGGGATAAGCTTTGAGGCCCGGAAAGGGTCTATCACCACTATTCTCGGTCCGAACGGCTCGGGAAAAACCACACTTTTTAACTGCATTTCTGGACTCTGGAACTATCAAAAAGGCAATGTCAGTGTGGATGGTGTCCCGATTAACAAACTATCTTTCAGAGAAAGGGCAAGATTCTTTGCAATTGTCCCTCAGGAACATGAGCCACCCTTCCCCTACTCTGTCCTTGATGTTGTTCTGATGGGTAGAGCAAGCTACGTTGGCATTTTCTCATCCCCCAATAAGGAAGATTACGAAAGGGCAGAAGAAGCAATAGGGTTGGTTGGTATTGAACATCTGAAGAATACACCATACACCAAGATAAGCGGAGGGGAACGCCAGCTTACCCTTATTGCAAGAGCGTTGGCTCAGAGTTCGCCCGTAATGCTTCTTGATGAACCGACAAGTCATCTTGATTTCAGAAATCAAATAAACGTGCTTAAAAAGATAAGACAAATAGCTCTCGAGAAGGATCTTACTGTTATCATAACACTCCACGACCCGAACCTGACAAGTCTCTTCTCAGACAAGGTCCTTGTGATCAATTCTGGAACCAAAATTGCCGAAGGTTCTCCGGAAGAAATTATTACAGAAGATTTGATTAAAAGGATTTACGGCGTGGAAGTAAAGAAGGCTTTCGTCAACGGACAGAGTATCATCTGTCCCATATATCACAAGTATTCTTTTCGATACGGTAGAGAAGCCGTGGGATGATGAAGGACATCGGAGCTACGAAGCTTTGTTTGAAAGGCAATCCCCTGGTCAGGGACCGTTTTACTTCAGCAAAAACTTCGCGGGGGCTTACAATGAAAAAGGTTATCGTCATAGTCTGGCAGTCTTATTACAACATGTTGTACAGAGCGTCAAAAAATGTGGACCATCTGATGGACATAGAGGTGCACTCAGCAAGGGCTCTGGACAATGATCCCGAAAGGTTTGATCGTGTCCTTGAAAGGCTCACTGAGGCAGATCTGCTTCTCTTATATCGTTCCGTGGAATCCATCTGGGATAGAGTTGAAAAGTTCATAAGGGAGCGCAAAACCAAAGCAAAGGTTATATGCCTGAGCCATGATCCTGCCTACTGGACTCTTTCAAATGTGCGGCCGGAAGTTGTAAGCCGGGCTTACTCGTACCTGGTAATAAACGGCGAGGAAAACATGACAAACATGCTCAAGTTCCTTGCTGCAGAAGAGCTTGGCGTGGATGTAGATTATGCTTCTCCAAAAGAAATTCCCTGGGAAGGTTTGTACCATCCCGCCGCTGAAAAAGTTTTTTCCAATGTGGATGACTTCCTACGCTGGTATGAAGGTTACTGGAATGATAAAGTTTCAAAAGGCACGGTTGGTATCCTTTTTGCTCGCCACTACTGGATAAACGGAAACCTGGACGTGGAAAATGCCCTGATCTACCACCTGGAAAAATCGGGCTTTAAGGTCATTCCCGCCTTCGCTTACTCTGTAAAGGATGAAGCACTCGGCACAAAGGGAAGTGGTGAAATTGTTCTGGATTGGTTTGTGGACGACACGGGAACTCCTCGCATTGATGCCATGGTTAAGCTTATCTCCTTTTTCCTCGGTTCTGGTAGAGACCGCGGAGAGTTGTCCGATAAGGATGGGGCGTCGGAGGGGATCGCAATACTGAAAAAGCTCAATGTCCCATGCTTTTGTCCCATAAGTTCCTACTACAAGACAGTGGAGGAGTGGGAACGGGAGGAATTGAATCTGGATATAGGCTGGGCAATTGCCCTCCCGGAGTTTGAAGGTGTCATCGAGCCGATCATCATTGCGGCTCAAAGAAAAGGAGAAGAAGACTTAAGAGAGCGGGTGCCTATAGAAGATCGGATCGATAAGCTTGTACAGAGAATTGAACGATGGATAAAGCTCAGGAAGGTGCCACCGTCGGAGCGCAAGATTGCATTTGTGCTTCATAACAATCCCTGCGCATCTGCTGAAGCTACTGTGGGAGCTGGAACCCATCTGGATACACTCCAGAGTGTTGTGGAAATCATGAAGCGCATGAAGGAAGTGGGGTACAATGTGGATCCGCCGGAAAGCGGCAAGGCTCTTATAGACGAAATCATGACGAAGAAAGCAATTTCGGAATTCCGATGGACTACGGTCGAAGAAATTGTAGCCAAAGGAGGGGCGATCAGGCTTCTTGAAAAGGAAAGATACGAGGAGTGGTTTAACGAACTTCCCGAAAAAACCAGGCTCAGGATGATCGAAGTCTGGGGTAATCCTCCGGGTGAATTGAAGGATGGCATACCCCCGGCAATGCTCTACGAAGGAAAAATCGTCATCACAGGTGTAAGCTATGGAAACGTCCTTGTGATGGTTCAGCCAAAGCGCGGCTGTGCCGGTGCCCGCTGCGACGGTCAGGTCTGCAAAATTCTTCACGATCCCCATGTTCCCCCGCCTCACCAGTATATTGCTACATACAAGTGGCTGTCCCGAGAATTCGGTGCTCATGCCGTTGTTCATGTTGGAACTCACGGAAACCTGGAGTTTCTTCCCGGAAAAGGCGTGGGTCTTTCCGGTACCTGCTTTCCCGATATCGGTATTGATACCATGCCCCATCTCTACATCTACAACGCCGATAACCCTCCGGAAGGAACCATAGCCAAACGCCGGTCCTATGCCGTGCTTGTGGATCACATGCAGACCATTATGACGGGAAGCGGCCTTTATGAAGAACTTGCCGAGCTGGACAGACTTTTAACCGAATACGAGGAGACAAAGATAAAAGATCCAGGGCGCGCTCATGCACTGGAACATCTCATTATCAATGAACTCAGCAAATCTCAACTCGACAAAGAAATTCAAGTAAAACTCAAGGGCGAAAAGAAAAGCCTTTCGGAGTTAAACCCTGAAGAGCTCCATTCTCTTCCCTTTGAGGACCTAGCCAGAGAAATTCACGGAAGGCTATCCACCATCAGGAATACCCAGATACAGGACGGAATGCACATATTCGGGTCATTACCTGAAGGAGAACGAAGAGTTGATTTTATTTACTCTATTCTACGCTATGATGCAGGGGAGGAGATTTCCCTGAGGCGAGAAGTCGCAAAGCTTATGGGATATGACCTGGCGGAACTTCTCAGAGACACCTCCAGGGTCGACGAAAAGACCGGGAAGTCCTATGGGGCAATACTTGAAGAGATAGACATGGTTTCCAAAGACGCAATTCGGCAGGTTTTGAGCGAAGCAGGTTTTTTGAAGCAGGAGGATGACCATGAAGCGGGTTCTAGAAATACCGTGGAATGAGCCACGATTTATGGAAATAAAGCAGAGGATTCTTGATATAAATCGGAGAATTGAAGAAAGCAGAGAAATAGATGCACTTCTTCTCGGCTTTTCCAGCGGGTATATTCCTGCCGGACCTTCAGGGCTTATCACCAGAGGCCGTGACGATATATTGCCCACAGGAAGAAACTTCTATTCCCTCGATCCCCATCGAGTTCCAACAAAACCGGCATGGGAAATAGGCAAAAAGCTTGCCAATGCCCTTATTGAAAAACACCTGCGTGACGAAGGTAGATACCCTGAAAATGTCGCCATCTTTTGGATGTGCAATGATATCATGTGGGCCGATGGCGAAGGAATGGCTCAGATAATGTTTCTTCTCGGAGTGAAACCGCTCTGGCTCACGAATGGGAGAATAAAAGGCTTTGAGGTGATCCCTCTGGATAAGCTAAACCGTCCCCGCATCGATGTGACCATCCGGGTTTCGGGAATTACCCGGGACAATTTCCCGAACGTTATAGAGCTTGTGGACGAAGCAGTACAGGCCGTGGCATCGCTGGATGAACCTCCTGAAATGAATTTCGTGAGAAAACACACGCTTAAGCAGATGGAAAAGGACGGTCAGGATTTCAGAGACGCAACCCTCAGGGTTTTCTGCTCCATGCCCGGAACATATCAGGCGGGGACTCAGCTTGCCGTATATGCTTCGGCATGGAAAGACGAAAAGGATCTTGCCGAGGTTTTTCTTTACTGGAACGGCTATGCTTACGGAAAAGGGATATGGGGTAAGGAAAAACATAAGCAGTTCGGGAGCATTCTTCGTAGTGTTGACGTGACCTACAACAAGGTTGTCAGCGATGAGTATGACCTTTTTGGATGCTGCTGCTATTTCGGGACTCATGGTGGTATGACGGCGGCAGCCCGACATCTTTCCGGCAAGGATGTGAAGACCTACTATGGAGATACACGAGAGGGCGGCCATGTGGATGTTCGAGACCTTGCCGATGAGATCCGGCGGGTCGTAAGAACAAAGCTTCTAAACCCCCGATGGATTGAGGGGATGAAGAAACATGGTTACAAGGGTGCCGGGGACATTTCAAAGAGAGTTGGGCGCGTCTACGGTTGGGAAGCTACAACTCAGGAAGTAGATGATTGGATTTTTGACAATATTGCCCGAACGTTCCTCATGAACGAAGACAACAAAAAATTCTTCATGGAACACAATCCTTGGGCTCTTGAAGAGATCGCCCGTAGGCTTATCGAGGCCTGGGAAAGAGGGCTGTGGCAGCCGGCAGACGATGTCAGCAAGGCTCTTAAGGAGCTCTACCTGGAAATTGAAAGCTGGCTTGAGGACAGAATGGGAGAAGTTCACGGAGAGTTCCAGGGTGGGGCAGTTGACGTAGTAACCAAAGAAGAGGTTGAGTTCTGGAAGAAGAAGATGCAGGAAGTCCTGGGAGCGTAAAGGGCTTTCGAGGAGCAAATTTGTTAAAGATTATGCCGGACTGTCAATGGAGTTGTTGAACCTGGTCAAAAAGGTTCTGAACTTTACGCTATCGTGATGGTGCGGATTTCTATACTTCTGCTGTTCTTAAACCTTTAGAAGGGAAAAGGCAAAGGGCATGAAAGCCTTCAAAAGGATTTTTCCGTTTTCGGCTATTGTCGGTCAGGAAAGGTTAAAAAAGGCGCTTATTCTTAACGCCATAAATCCTGCAATAGGCGGAGTCCTGATAAGAGGAGAAAAAGGCACGGCAAAGTCCACGGCCGTGAGATCGTTTGCGGCCGTTCTTCCTGAAGTTCATGTGGTAGCTGGATGCCCTTTTTCCTGCGATCCTGACAACCCTGCCGAATGGTGCCGGTATTGCCGAAGCCTTAAATCCCCTCCCACCGTGATCTCAAGACCGGTTTCGATTGTGACCCTTCCCCTTAATGCAACGGAAGATCGGGTGGTGGGGAGCATAGATTTCGAAAGGACAATCAAAACCGGCGAACGCCATTTCCATCCTGGCGTCCTTGCCAAAGCTCACCGAGGTATCCTCTACATAGATGAGGTTAACCTTCTGGATGACTACATTGTTGAGTTGATCCTGGATGTTGCAGCATCGGGTATAAATCGGGTTGAACGAGAAGGGATATCCTTTTCACATCCGGCAAAGTTCATTCTAGTCGGGACAATGAACCCTGAAGAAGGGGATATTCGACCACAACTCCTAGACAGATTCGGACTGTGTGTGGAGGTACAGGGAGAAAGTGATTTAGAGCGTAGAGTTGAGCTGATGAGTTTTCGTGAGGAATTCGACCTAGACCCGGATGGATTCATCCAAAGGTTTGAGAAAATCGATCGATCTGTTGCCATGAGTATAGTTGCGGCAAGAGAGCTTCTCCCCAGGGTAAAGACAAATGATCGCACCAAAAAGTTCATTTCTGACCTTTGCCTGGAAAATAACGTGGCAGGTCATCGAGCCGACATTGTCATGGAACAGGCAGCACGCGCTGTGGCAGCCCTCAAAGGACGCCTTTATGTAACAGTTCAGGACGTTCAAGAGATAGCAACAATGGTTTTGACGCATCGGCGAAGGGAAGCTCTCCCTCCTCCACCTCCTCCACCTCAATTATCAGAGGAAACCGATACCCGCAAAGATCAACCACCAAAGGACAAACCACCAGATCAACAGAAACCGCCAGAACACCAGCCTGAGCACAATGGCAGAGCGCACGGTCAAAGTATGAATCAAACTGAAGCGGACGAAGAAAGGTCAGATGAAGAAAGAGAGGGAAAAGAGAATTTAAAAGACAGAGTGAATTACAAACATGTGCTAGAAAGGGTCTTTGAAATCGGCCAAACCTTCAAGGTGCGAAAAATTTCGGGCCCTAAAGACAGAATCCTGAGGCGGGGATCGGGAAGAAGAAGCCGTACGAGAACGGCTCAGAAGCAGGGGCGCTATGTTCGAAGTAGTCTTAAAGGAGACGGCTCTGATGTTGCCCTGGATGCGACATTGCGCGCTGCCGCTCCACATCAATTAAGGCGACGCAGCAACTCTTTTGATGGGCTTGCCGTTTACCTGACACCTCAGGATTTGCGCCACAAAATCCGGGAAAAACGCATAGGAAATTTTCTTCTCTTCGTTGTGGACGCAAGCGGCTCAATGGGAGCCCAGGGTAGAATGTCTGCAGCCAAGGGTGCTATCATGTCCCTGCTTCTAGATGCTTACCAGAAGCGGGATCGCGTGGCCATGATTACATTCAGACAAAATGAGGCTCAACTACAACTTCCTCCAACATCTTCCGTTGAGCTTGCAGCAAAGCTTCTGAAAGAACTCCCCGTAGGCGGTCGCACCCCTCTTTCTGCAGGCCTTATAAAGGCCTACGAAGTGGTGAAAAGAGAGTTGCTAAAAGACCCTTCGACAAAACCCATCGTTATTGTCATCACGGACGGCAAAGCCAATGTCTCGGTAGGGCAATCGAAGAAACCCCTGGAAGAAGCCATGATCATTGCTGGCAGGTTTACCTTAGATGATCGCATTACTTCGATCGTTGTGGACACAGAAAAGGCTGGAATTATGCAGTTCGGACTTGCAAGAAGGCTAGCGGAGTATATGGATGGATTATATTTCCGCATTGATGATCTTAAGGCAAGCGACCTGGTTCATATTATAAAGGAGGAGGTAACTCAATGAGTTGCGCGCGGTTTTACCCTTTTGTGGCAATTGTTGGTCAAGAAAAGATGAAACGGGCGCTTATCTTCAATATTATCAACCCCACCCTTTCTGGTGTGCTCATACGTGGTGAAAAGGGCACGGGCAAATCCACGGCCGTTAGAGCACTTGCTCATATACTTCCCAAAATAGAGGTGGTCAAGGACTGCCCCTTTAACCTACCCAATGGCGACTCCACGGGGTTGTGCGTAGAGTGTCCAAAAGCGGACTGTAGAGAGGCAGTTATGAGTGGAAGGGAGCCAGAGAAGATATGGCGGGAAATCCGTGTTGTGGAGCTTCCCGTTGGGGCTACAGAAGATCGAGTAGTGGGTACTCTGGATCTTGAGCATGCTCTAAAAAAAGGCGAAAAGTGTATCGAACCGGGCCTTCTTGCCGCCGCT
The DNA here is from genome assembly GCA_019309115.1 of Deltaproteobacteria bacterium. Classification (GTDB taxonomy): domain Bacteria; phylum Desulfobacterota; class Syntrophobacteria; order Syntrophobacterales; family Thermodesulforhabdaceae; genus JAFDGW01. The sequence goes on along the minus strand of JAFDGW010000036.1, from coordinate 1,013 downwards.
CACAGGGGTATACTCTATGTGGATGAGGTTAATCTCCTCGATGACCATGTGGTCGATGTGCTCCTCGACTCTGCGGCTATGGGCGTAAACACCATTGAAAGAGAAGGAGTGAGTTTTTCTCACCCTGCCAGGTTTACGCTCGTGGGCACTATGAACCCCGAAGAAGGTGAACTCAGGCCGCAGCTTCTTGATCGCTTCGGACTTTGCGTAACCGTAGAAGGCCTGAAAGATCCGGAAAGTCGAGTAGCAGTAATGGAACGCCGGACGGCCTTCGATGAAGATCCGGAAAGCTTCTGCAAGTCTTGGGAAGAAGAATCTCAGGCTTTGGTGGAGAGAATCGAACAGGCGCGAAAATTATACTCCCATGTAGCGATTTCCCGAAATCTTCTCTTCGACATAGCATCCTGGTGTCTGGAGATGGGGGTTGATGGACACCGAGCCGACATAATTATGCTGAAAACGGCCAAAACCATTGCAGCCTTTGATGGAAGAACGGAAGTGAAAGCTAGCGATATTGAAGAAGCTGCAGAACTGGTGCTCCCACACCGAATTAGAAAACAGCCTTTCATGGATATTGTAGAAGATGTCAGAAGCATAAGGGTGTAATGCTCCCCTAAAATCAAAACGTTTCTTTGATAGAATTTGCAGAGCCATGCTCGTTTTGTCGGTACATTATCTCAAGTTTTCCAAAACACCTTATTTTGATGGTTCAACTATGCGTAATTGTTCTTAAAAAAGTGTAATGCTACCTTTTGTTCAGGTATACTTGTCCAGGCCGTAGATCTGCAACAGCCTCCTCTGAACGGCGGACATGTGTGAGATGTAAGAGATCACAGGGTAACGATAGTGGCATTGCAGATTTTTGTATACAGTGAGCGGGTATTGTGATAGGTGGGAGTGGTCTTAGAGGAGAAGATTGTTGAAGCGAAAGGAAGCACCCACCGTTGATATTTCATCAAGCGCAGAAGCTTTGGGATTGCCTTTTTCGGAGGAGGACTGGAAGGCAACGCCCA
>JAFDGW010000057.1 GCA_019309115.1 Deltaproteobacteria bacterium | reverse complement strand
ATGGCCAAAGATGTTTACCTCCAGAAGGCGACCATCTCTGTCTGCCACATATTGCCTTTTAAGTCTCCCCTTTACCTCAATTTTATAGTCTTCACGGAGAAGGCGGGGCAAAGCCTTAAATGCTTCGTCCTCCAAGCGATAGCCCACAGTCATAGCCAGCCCTCCAAGCTGGCTCCTGGTCTCCTTGTGCTCCTTAATTAGCTTCTGGAGTTCCTCTTCAGTCCTCTTCTGAGCCTGTGCCAGATCCTCGACGGCTTTCTCCAACCGCGTAAGCCTTCTCTCGCTTTCCTGCTGAGCCTCTGCCAGTTCTTCAACTCTCTTCTCGGTCCTCTTCTGAGCCTGCGCCAGTTCTTCAACCCTCTCTTCAGTTCTTTTTTGAGCCTGCGTCAGTTCGTTAATAGAGTTCCACACCTGCTGGAATGATTCCTCCATCTTCTTACCGAACTCGAGGAATTCCCTGCGGGTGATGCTCTCCTCCCACTGAGCCCTCTGCCTCTCCATCTCTTCCAAAATAGCCAGAAGAATATCCCTTAGCTGAGGCTCCTCTATTTCCGTTATCTTCCGAATTAAAGCAACGCTTACCGACATTTATACCTCTCTCGCTATCGCCTGATGAACCTCCTCTACACATTTACTTATAACACTTCGTTCATTTTCCGAAAACCCGAAAGCCAGTGATGACATGCTCCAGTGCATCCCTGCAATCCCCCTGAATTGGGTCAGGTTTTCTGACTCAGCTCGTCCCCCGGAGATTACCGAAAAACCCAAAATGGCATCTTCCACGCCTATCTGTATGTAAACGGAAAAAAACGACTCCGCTCTGCCCAAATCTTCGTGAGAAAATCTTTTGCCGTCGAAATATCCAGTAAAAGCCTTTCATCAAAAAGCCCGGGAAAGTGATACCGATTAAAGCCCTTAATTGATCGCAAAGTGGTACAAATTTTCCTCAAACCCTCGAGAATTTCATCATCATCTGCAAGTTCCTCCACACAAAGGCATGCAAGAGGAAGAAAACCCATCGCCTGGCCGGGTCCTTTAAGAGACATAGCAATTTCAAAAGACTTCTTCCACGCTTTTCTTCTAATGTCCCGATTTTTAACAACTCTGCCAAGGTTCAAAGCTACAAACTGAAATGGATGAACGGCTCTAATGCTCCTCAAATACTTTTCCACAAAGGCTTCCTCATCAAACCATGGGTAACCCGTATCAGCAATGTACCGCACAAAAGCAGCTTTTTCATACTGCCCCAGTTTTCGCCATTCTACACGGTCAAGATCTGATATTTCCAGATAGGAAAGGAGGACCTTACCGGCATCATCAAATCGACCTGCATCCAGATACCCATAAACAAGGTAGTTTAACTCGCGCCTCCAGTCATTACGCAAGGCGGGATACCTACCATCGCCAAACGCTTTTTGCGCAAGACGAACATATTTCTCCAGTAGGTCAAGATAGTCAGAACCACAAAATCCATAATTTTGAGCCACGGTACCGTACATTCTTCCGAGAGTTTCATACACTTCACATCCCAATGTCTCGTAAACCGACTCCAATACCGAAAGGACCCTGGCAAAGCCATCCGGGAGGTCAGGGCTGAAGTGAAAACACATGTGGCGATACTGGACAAACGCCCGGTTCTCATAATCCGCAACACACTCCAGGCGCTTCGGAGTGCTGGCCATCTTCTCCAGAGCTCTACCGGCCACCGACTTCCAGCGTTCCGCCTCGCACACATCTCCACCGGCATTCAAGCACGCCCAGCCGCCCATGGCAATGTGCCATACAGCTTCAGGGCTAACATTCATAAGCTCTTCCAAAAAATCAGGCTGAAACGGCTCAAGAAGGGGACGACAGACATCGGGCGAGTTGTTGTTGATGGCGCACAGCTTTGCCAAATTTTTCGCAAAAAGCTCCATATAATCCTGTGATTCCATCAGCTTCCGGACATTGCTCACGTATCGATCACTGAACATGGGCGAGTCCAAAACTTTCAAGTCAATTTTGTGAATGCGAGAAGCCATTAATTCTGGCTGGCTCATTATCTCAACAGTGGTTTCAGCTTTTAAAACCCCATTGGGACCGTAGCTCACCAGTAGCCATTCGAGATCATTAACATGGGCAACCGGAATGGTCTTAAGGCCAGACACTGTGCGCGTTTTCCCACCTCGGGTGCTCGAACCACACACAAGGGCTCGAAATCCGTGCTTACAGGCAATACCGGCTTTCATTGTCACATAACCCGATGCAAGGCACCGACCCGACCGCTCCACTACGCCTGAAAAGCACACCTTCCCGGCAACATTGATTCCCCGAAGCGCAGCAAGCGCCCCAGCAAAGATTGCAAGGCCGAGAGAACGACCGCATATCTGATAACTACCCTTGTCTGGCAAAAGCGGTCTAACAAACATACCGCATCCAAAGCAGTCCTTTACGAGTGAAACCACTGTCCGAACCGACTTGACGGCCTTCCGATCGCAAACCCTTTCCAGCCAGTATGGAAACTCGGCGGAAAAATCCCGCTCGCCGATGCCAACCAGAGCCGAACAGACTCTTCCTTTGGGACTCCCCTCTGCACCTGGAAAAACCATTACCCATGATGTCACAGCCCATTTCGCTCTATAGATCTCGTCAGGAGACGCCGGTTGATCGTATAAAACTGGCATCATGAGTTGTGAAGCTACAGGCTTATCCCCACAGGCCATGCCTGAAAGCACAGCAGCCGCACAAACCTCTGTTACGTAACAACTCGCCTCAGCCGGAAATTCTTTGCGACAATTCTCGATAAGCCCCTCTAAGCTCAGTATCTCGTCCTCATAGCGCCAGTTGTAAGGCGCCACATGCCCCTCCGCGAGGCGTTCGCGGAGAAAGCCCCATCGATTCCAGACACGGAGTTCTTCAATTGACCAGCTGTTTCCATTCATCGTGTGCAAACAAGAAGTGCAGGTATTCCTCGAGCTTTGTCGGAGTCCATAAGGTCAGAAAAAACCACTCGGAAAAAACCCAGCTTGCTGTCAAACTGGACAAACCTAGCATGGGCTATTATAGAGTTCGACTCTTTATCCTTCCATACAGCATGCATTGCGGCATCATCTGAATATTCACCTGGGACCTCACCGCCGATTACGAGCTCACCACCATTATCTCGCCAGAAGGTTATTCGCCCTGGAACCGTTTTCAAATAAACCCTCATGCGAGATAAATAGGCTACATTCACCGGCAACACGGCTACCTCGTCCTCCCGCTCTGCTGCCGCCATTGCTAGAGGCTCATCCATACCTATAGCCAAAGCAAGACCATCAAGTATGTCCGAAACTCCATCAGGGAGCCTGGCTTCAATGGTCAAGTATTCCTGAAGATTTACCAGAATATCTGCCACATCTGGTTCCCATTCCCGCATGATTTCGTCCCAGGTCTTCATGACAAGTCTTGTGGCCATGTCTGCTTCCATACGGCGGAAGTGTTCGTGTACAGGGGATGGCAAACTTCTACTTGCAGACACATCCCTCCGTAGCTCAGGCACTTTGACCTTCATTACAAAATGTTCCAGGCGTGCTGTAGGAAACGGGAAAGTGTTCCACATTTCGGCAAAGAAACAGCCGTGAACATTGACGTCACCCGGTGTTGCAAGCTCCGGTTCTGTATGAACCAAAGCCACCCTTACGACATCATCAGAGATTATATTCGTTACAAGAACGAGGGCCGCGTTCACGTAATTACAGTCTTCATCGTAACCCAGTGCTTCCGTTCTCCATATCTGGCCAATCTCAACAGCCTCAACCCGATTCTTTGCCCTAGGAAAAAACTCGGACGGAAAATGGTCAAAAGGACATCTCCTCTTATGCTCTTCTGTTAATTCTTCTAATGGTGGACAATATCTCAGCTGGCACATTCGCTGATAAGCCAGTTTCAACTCGATATAATCAAGCCTATTAGCCATTTTCCATTCTCCACAAGCAATTTTCTATGCCAAAAAGCGTACAAAATCATCATCCTATCCCTCTCACACGCAACGGAGCATATGGTTATTATTTATCACACCAGCTTATAGCAACCTTCAACTTATAACTACGGTGTTGGAGAGTGCTTTTTACAAAGGTCAAGCAAAAGTTTCATAAAATCTTCGAATAATTCCGAATCAAGATCTGGAGGTGACAGTCCCGGCTGAGCAATACAAAATTCCCGAATTTTCCGGTAGGCTCTGTTCCTGATGTACGAAATTGAACTTGCGCCGGCATACCCAAGAGCCTTGGCGGTTTGCTCGAGATTAAACCCGTGGTCATGTATGTACAGTAAAACCAACCGCTCTTCATCATTCAAAGTCGCAAAGCACTTTTCTGCCAATTCCACAAGTGATGCCGACATGAAAGCTTTTTCAATATCGTCAATTCTGTCCTCCCAGGCTGTATCGGGAATGGCCATCCACTCTGAGTCCTCCAGTTCAACCCTACCGAACGAAGCAACATGAACAAAACTTCTCACATAAGCCGTGAGGTCATTGAGCGACACCCACAGAGGCCGCGAAGTGTGCTTCCTCACCTGATCCCAAAAAAACCGTGCAATTTTGACTATACTCTCAGCACTGGAAATGTTCTTTTCTGAAATGTCTGGCAAAAAATCCCAACCCGAAAATTCCATCTCGCGGAAAATGCAAATATTTTCAGGCTCCAAGGGAATAGTGCCGTCGCACGAATAGTAAATCGTTCGTCCTAACCTTCTGGTTTGTACTTCTGAAGAGGACGATAGGACGCTCCTTATTCGTGAGTAAATATATCTTGCCGGTGAAAATTCCAAACTTCTCGCCTTATCAAGGAGGTTTCTTATGAAGCACTGGCAAATCCAGGCAATCAAAGCTCTTTCCCCGTTCTCGATGATGCATTCAAAGGGTCTGGTCTCTTCCCATCTGTCAGCATGCTCACGTACATAAACCCAGATACTGGAACTGAGGTCATCAAGAAAACCAACCAGCTCACGGAAAAGCAATTGGAATCCACTTCGCAAAATCCTTTTTTCAACATATTGGCTACAGGATTCTATGACACGTAGTGACTCTTCCGAATTTATCCAATCATTCCAGGTCATGAAACGGAAGACCTTCCTTGAGTTTGTTTCTGAACCATTAAACACTCTTTCCAATACATTCCTTGGGAGCACGCCCGAGATACCTCAAACGCTCAACCCACTTCTCGCGGGGCGAAATATTGAAAGCAAACTCATCAAGAATGAAAGACGTTCTGGACATAATCCTACCTGTGTCTTTAAGAACACATCCGGCTCGAATGTATCTGGTGCGGGGCTTATACTTAGATGTGCAGGGGCAAACTCTGTGAATATTGCCTTCAAGCGTTTCAATAACGAACAGAGGATGTCCCGACAAACCTGGCCTCCTTCTTGCCGGAAACTTCCCTGTTCTCCTTTTTAAAATGCGGTCATCTGTGCCTACGAATATCATCCCGGGTTTCCAAGTGGCAATTCCCAAAGAAACAATGGCTGGCCCCAGGGTGCTAATAGCCTCTTCCGTGCGACGCCCCCATACCTCGTCGGCATAAGACACAGTATTGCTCCCGTCTGGAAAAACCACTCATCACCCATTGCAGTGAATGTAACAAAACATTACAAACAAAAAAATTGCCTGTCAAATAAACTCGACACCTGTATCGCTACAAAGTAGATTCCGAAAATTGTTTGTCTAGTAATTACAAGATGTTAAAGGAATATTTTATGCCCAGATCTCTTGACCCAAGTTTGTCACCCAGAAAGCATTTTTCATTGATTTTTGGCATTTATTGTTCCGTAAGTTATTGAAAATTTTAGATCTGGTTACCGAAAAGTGCTCTGTAGTGTTAGATAT
>JAFDGW010000056.1 GCA_019309115.1 Deltaproteobacteria bacterium | reverse complement strand
ATAGAAGTTTTAGCAAGGAGAGAAGGGATAGAGGTTGTTAAGGTTAACCCTGCATTTACCTCAATTATAGGACAGCTCAAATATGCACCTCAGTATTTACTTGACAAGGACGTAACGGGAGCGTTCGTAATCGGTAGGAGAGGAATAGGATTTAGAGAAGAAATACCTGAGAACTACCTGAAACTTCTTAGAAGGGAGGAGTTTTTGGAGTATTCCCTTTACAAGCTGGAGGAGAAGAAAAAAGAGCTTAAAAGGAAACTGGAAAGAGAGGAGAACAGGTGGAAAAAAAGAGCTATAAGAGAAGAGCTGAAAAAGATAAATTTGGACGTAAAAGCTGTAAAAAAGGAAATTGAAGTTCTTAAAAGCTCTGAGAGCAATCCAGCTACCCAAGATCAGACCTCTGGAGGGAACAAGTTGAAACCTATATTGGTTGCAGGGGATTGGAAGAGGGTGGTGAGCAGGTTAGTTCCTGTGCCTGGTGCAGGGACGATTGCACAATCCACTAATGTGCAGTTTTGTTAACCAGGAAAAAAGGAAGGTTCCCTATGGGGTCCATAATGATGAAAAGAGAGACAAACGTGGTGGTGAAAAATGCCAGCTTACTTGTCGGCTCCATGCACACTTTCCCTTGCTTTTGAAGACCATCCAAAGGCGATGCAGCACCATTCGCCCTTCACCTTTTTTGAAAGCTTCTTACATCCCAAGGCAGCGTAGGTCATTTCTACAACGGTTGCCTGATGTGTTAGAATTCCAGACAGAATTATTCTGCTTTTGCTACTATCCTTCAGGACAGCTACAAGGCTTTCCGCCATTGAACAAAGCACGCCTGACTGGATATTTGCAATAACTACGTCGAATTTGGATCGCAAAGCATCTAAACTTCCGGCAACCCAAAATACCTCTTCCAGAACATCATTTGATACGGCGTTCTTTCTGGCACACAATATCGCCATCGGATCTATGTCTATACCCACTACAAGTCCAAAGCCCATTTTTGCCGCTCCAATGGCAAGAATGCCAGAACCAGTACCAACGTCCAAAAGCGACAATTCATTAGTGGAAGAGGTGCTATCGGTAAATTGCTCGAGCCACTCGAGGCACAACTGAGTTGTTTCATGGTGCCCGGTTCCAAAGGCCATTTCTGGGTCAATCATTATTTCAATATCATCCGGTCTTGTTTCAATACTATGCCATGACGGTCGAACAACAATTCTTTTCCCTACTCGAACGGGCTTTATAAATTTCTTCCACTCCTCTTCCCACATTCTGTCCTGATACCGGTCCGATTCCAGAGAAACAATACCCTGGAGCTTTCTCAGACACTGCGACAGCTTATCGAAATAATCTTCGCCAGGAAGATATATCGTCAAGTTTCCGTCTATTTCCAGTACCGGCACCACCAGCTCAGAAGCCAGAATTCCTGCGATTTCTTCTGATGGGGTTACAGAAGTATCTATTTTTACTGTAACTTTTACCCAGGATTCCTGCTGTTTCACTATAGCTCCTTTCTGGCACAAAAAATGCTTTAAACCTTAGCGAAACTAAAGACAAAGGAGTTGCAACTCATGATAGAAACACAGAAAATTACGCACTCCTCTAACAAAGCCTTCAGCAGTTTAACAAACCTTTTCCCACGCTTGGTCAAAATCCAGCAGGAAAGCCTTTTCCTATCCGTACTGGAAAGTTTTTCCACAACAAGTTTTCTGCCGACACTGCCATCGTCATCGGCAAAACCGGTTATGTCACCAGCTTTTCCTTCGTTCGCCTGCCATTCCGGCAAAACAGAAAGGAAAGACGACTATAGCATGGAAACATCATCGGAAACAGTAGGAAGCATATCTGCCTTTTTTGAGTCCGGTGGAAAGAGCGAAGCCGGAGCAGTTGGGTATGATCCGGTGGGTGGAACGTCTTATGGAATTTACCAGATATCGTCACGGCAGGGAGCAATGGCAGAATTTCTAGACTATCTTGAGACAGTAAAGCCGGAATGGGCGAAACGCCTAAAAAAGGCAGGACCCCCTGATACAGGCTCTACGGATGGTGCGTTTCCTCGGGAGTGGCGTGCCATTGCTCGGGAGCATCCCGATGAATTTGCTAGAATACAGTACAATTTTATAAGGCAACATTATTTCGAAGCTACCTGCAAGGCGGTTAAAAGTAAGACTGGAGTTGATCTTAAATCTGCCCCAGAAGCTATCCAGGAGGCGGTATGGAGTACGGCAGTGCAGCACGGTGTAGGTGGTGCAACGAAGATAATCACAAAAGCGCTGAAGCGAAGCGGAAAAAAACTTTCCGGCGAGTTCCTGGAGAATCTTTATTTCATAAGGTCTAAAATGTTTGTATCCTCACCACGACAAATACAACAGGCCGTACTCAACCGCTTCACAATGGAAAAAGAAATCCTGCTAGGTAAACTCTCGTCTGAAAAAGGCAACATTTTTTCCAAAATTGCATAGTCACTCATACAATGTTTGCATTTATTAGGAAAAAATGTCTTGATCTTTGTCGGTTCAACCAATTTTGTTGGTTTTGTGGTTCGTTCACCACCCGAGGCGCTCAGAAAGTCAGAAAGATGGAAACTTTATGAGCTGTTGCAAACATTTTTTGAAGAGACGGAGGCGTGTGATATTAGCATCACGTTTCCATGCCGTATTTTTCCAGTTTGTACCTCAGAACCCGTTCAGAAATTCCCAGCATCTCAGCTGCTCGTGTTTTTACTCCACCCGCTTTCCTTAGAGCTTCCCTTATGCGCCTTCGCTCGAGCATGGCGACGGCTTCTGGAAGAGGCAGGTCATTGAAGTTGTCATCTGAAATTTTTTCTTTCACATTACGCATGGAGGGCGGGAGATCCTCAACACGAACGACTTCGTCTTCCGCCAGTATGACAGCTCGTTCTACGGCATTTTCCAACTCTCTTACATTACCGGGAAAATCATAGGTAATAAGACGCTCCATGGCATCTCGGCTTATGCCATGAAGTCGCTTTCCGTGTTTCCTGGCAAAGGTCTTAAGAAAATGGGTTGCCAGAGCGGGGATATCCTCTTTACGAGATCTCAAAGGAGGCACATATAAAGAAAACACATTTAGCCTCCAGAAAAGATCTTCCCTGAAGATACCTTCTCGAACCATAGATTCCAAGTCCCGGTTCGTGGCAGCAATTATTCGAACATTGACGGAAATTTCTCTGGTTCCTCCAACCCGGTGAAATGTGCCGTTCTGAAGGACTCTAAGAAGCTTAGCCTGAAGGGCCATCGGAAGGTCGCCTATTTCGTCCAGGAAAAGGGTTCCCTCGTGGGCCAGCTCAAAAAGCCCTGGTTTGGTTTGATGAGCTCCAGTAAAAGCCCCTTTTTCGTGACCAAAAAGCTCGCTTTCCAGAAGCCCCTCCGGAATGGCAGCACAGTTTATGGTCATGAAGGACTTTTCTCGCCTTGTGCTCAAAGTATGCACAAGCCTGGCTATGATTTCCTTTCCGGTTCCCGATTCTCCAAGGATGAGCACCGTTGCATCTGTTCGGGCGACTTTCGCCACGAGGGAAAGAAGTTCCTTCATCCTGGAGCTTTCGGCGATAATACCGGACACCTGAGGAACTGTGACTGTGTCTAGCTTTCTCTTGAGAAGTTCGATTTCCTTCTGTAATCGTAATTCTCGAGCCGCCCGTTCAATTGTAACTATGAGCTCATCAAAGTTAACGGGTTTTGTAATATAGTGATATGCTCCCTTTTTTATGGCTTCAACGGCGCGCTCTACCGATCCAAATGCCGTGAGCATTATGACCTGGGCGAATGGGTGTTTACTTTTTATCTGTTCAAGCAAGCTCAGTCCATCCCCATCGGGGAGTTTCCAGTCCAAAATGATAACGTCTATGGGATCTGATTTGTTTTCATCCGAACCCAGCCGCTCGAGGGCTACCTTTGCCGTCAGGGCTTTATCTACACGGTAGCCCTTATGGCGAAGAAAGTCGGCGAGGATATTTGCCTGGCTTGGATCGTCTTCAATTACCAGAATTTTCACCTTTCTCACCGATCACTCCCTGCCCCCACGGTAATTTTAACCTGAGTTCCACCTGACGGATTGTCCTTGATCTTAACTTGCCACCCATGAGCTTCAACCACACGTTTTACAAGATGGAGACCAAGACCAAAACCGTCCCTTTTTGTACTGACAAAAGGTTCGAAAAGTCTCGATCGGATTTCATCCGGTATTCCCGTGCCTGTGTCTTTAACAACGAAGTTTATCTGGGATGAATCATTTTGAGATACTGACAACTCTACGGCACCGCCTTCGGGAGTGGCTTCCATGGCGTTCCTCAACAGATTTTCCAGTGCTCGCACCAGCCATTTCCTGTCCGCAGAGAGGATTATCTCATCATCCGGATATGTCACGGTAAAGGACAGGGACCTTTGCCGGGCTTTCGGGGCAAAGCGGTGTTCCAGTTCACAAAGGAGTTCTTGCACCGCTATCTTGTTTAGTGATAGTTCCATTTCCCTATCGGGAGATAACAAATCTAGGGAAAGTTCAGACAGGCGAGTAACCTCACGTTCCATAGTGTCGATTATGTCAAGCCTGACTTCTCCAAGTTCCTTCATAAACTGAAGGCCCATAGAGATGGTATTGAGAGGATTCCTAATTTCATGAGCCACCATGGCTGCAAGCTTTCCTACAAGGGCCAGACGTTCCGATGATTCGAGCTGTCGCTCCAGTTCTTTCTGTCGGCGCACCGCTCTCGAGATAAAGTACCAGGAAAATAGGAATAAACCCAAGGCGGCCGCAAGGGTTGCACCTGTCAGAACAAGGCTTCTTTTCATTGCTTGGAGTTCGTAAGAGCGGTCAAGGGCAAGAACCATGAAGAGAGTTCGCCCTGGAACAGGATAAAATTCGGTGCAAAAATAGTAAGTATCGCCTATCCTGTAACCTGTAAAACATTTTTGACGTATTTCTCGCACCTTGTCTCGAGGGATGTACGGCATGGTGTTTATGAAAATCCGGCGCCCTTCGGCAACTAGAACTCCCTTCAAGAAGGGATAGCCCTGGAGTTCATCCACAAGCCACGCAAGGGAGCGAGTATGGGGAGGAGCATGGGGTAATTGTCGCAACAGTTCCATGTGGCCGGAAATGCGTGATTCAATGCAATTCACCATGCTCATGAGATCGGAAATCCTGTGTGCATCAAATACGCTTTTCAGGATGAAAAACTGGGAGATTGCCAGGAAAAACAGTACCGCTACACCTACCAGTAACGCGTAGCGGTACGTTTTAGTCATAGAACCTACTCCGTCAACTATCTTGTACCATCATCCCAACACGGCGGGCAGTAGTACCTGCCTTTCCAGCCATGATAGCCATGTCTGTGACGTGGGCCCATCATTCCCCTCCAAAGAGGGTAACCGGAATTATCTCTCAGAACAATTGTCCCTGCTGCGGTTTCAATGGTTTTAGGAAATACCAAGTCGTCGTTACAGTAACCATCAACCTTGACTCGAGCGCCTTTCTTGAGGGAAAAGCCCTTATACCTCCAATAACCCCAAGGACCCAGCCTGACTATGTAGTACTTCCCATCATCCGTTTTGACCGTGGCTACAGGGAACGTAAGAGCCACGACGGTTCCTTCAAAGGTTATCTTTTTTGCATTGCTCATAAAGCCGTACCATGGTGGAGGAGGCGGTCCCTCCTCCCGCTGAGCGTAAAGAACAGATCCCGTGGTGACTATCATACCGAACATAACCGCTAGCAGGGCAATTTTAGTGAAAACTCTTGCCATCTTCATGATCCACCTCCATCTTAGCGATTATTTCCCCCCATGGGAACGGTTGTTGATGCGACGCGCATCGCCTAAACTTTTCCCGAGTTACTACATCCGTTCCCAGGTTACTTGTAGACAGTGCAATCCCGCAACTGCCTTGTGATCCGGTACGGGCAATGGTTCACCCACCTGGTGGCGCCACCACTTTGGAAGGGAGCACAAATCGTACCATCAAGAACAACTGTAGTGAAAGCAACCAGTTACGAAGCATCCCACATGACACAGCCCTCACCAGCACAGTAAGTGCTCATAACAAGGAGCAGGAGGGGGGACAATTTGAACGAAAGGTTCGACAAAAATGTCGGACAATGGGTTTTTAGCCTTCTCCACGCCGCTTAATTTCCTCAATGCGTTTGGAAATCTTAATCACGGATGTTTTTATCTTTTGCGGGCGGGAAGACCCCTTCCGTAAGGGAGGGGATGAAAGCCCGCAGGTGCGTTAGCACCTTGAAACTAAACAACTGTGAGTATAGATTACAACTGCAGAGAT
>JAFDGW010000035.1 GCA_019309115.1 Deltaproteobacteria bacterium | reverse complement strand
TCAGGATAAGAATCTACAAGTTGGGTAAAGGTATCTCCGAGTTCCTGCTTTTTGCGGGGATAGGAGTAGAGGGTGACGTGAACTCACCCAGAGGGATAAGGGTAGGAGTGACCTATCAAACTCCCTTAGAAGCTCCGTCCGTTAGGGCGGAGTAGTTCACCACGGTCAATGGTTTTGCCGATGCGCAAGAACTTTCATGGCTTTTTTCTCATTTCCCAATAAAAAACCACTAAATAGCGCCCTGCTGACCAGTACCCAAAGAATATAGAAACCCAAACAAATCCCTGCCCTAAATAAAAAAGAGGTCTCTCCACTGCTGGTATGTGAAGTAATAATAACAACATGGCGATGCTCTGTGAAACCATTTTATTTTTTCCGGAACGACTCGCCTGGATGACTAGCCCGTGAGAGGCAGCGAGCGCGCGAAGGCCTGTTATGAGCATTTCACGGCTGATAATCAAAAAGGTTACCCAGGCCTGCATTTTCTTGAGAGGAATGAGCATGATGAAAACGGCCGAAACCAAAAGTTTGTCAGCCAGTGGATCCATAAGCTTCCCAATAGGTGTAACCTGATTGTGCCTGCGAGCTATTATTCCATCAATGTAATCCGTTAAGGTAGCTAGAAAACATATTAAAAACGCCATGTTATAATCAAATGAAGTTACCGGTGGAACAAGCAAGACAATCATCAGTGGAATGGCGGTGATCCTGAGATAGGTCAGGATATTAGGAAGGTTGAAAAAATCACGACCTCGTATTCGATTTCTGGCCATCACGAGTTGTTACGCACATATTGAATATAGTAACGAAGGACCCGTCGCACATATTGGCGGGTCTCTTTGTAAGGCGGAATTCCACCGTACTTCCTGACCGCTTGGGGGCCAGCGTTGTAAGCAGCAAGAGCCAAAATAAGATTGTTGTTAAATTCAATCAGCATCTGTTTCAGATACCTAACTCCGCCGATGAGATTATACATTGGATGATACGGGTTGATAATTCCCATTTCGTAAGCTGTATCGGGCATGAGTTGCATAAGCCCAATGGCACCCTTAGGAGATACAGCGTGAGGGTCAAATCCCGATTCAGCTTTTATAACCGCTTTTACCAACCGGTGATCGATTTTATAAAAATCCGCAATCTTCCGGATGTACCTGTCCAACGCCTTTTCGTAATACTCGGCCTTTGAATGGGAAACAGGGGTATTGCGCCGACTACGAGTCTTGGCCACAATTGTGCTGCTCTTTGTCCGAATACCCTGAGCTTTAAAATTCTTTCTACCAACAGGCACATTGGTAAGGTGAATTACGCCTTTTTCATCAACGTAATAGTAAATTTTCGCATGGGCGGAAAACATGGTAGCCTGGATTAGCAGAATAGTTCCCAAAACCCCAACCCAGGCCATTTTCATACCTTTAACCCTCCACTTTCAAAACCACATCATATAATCTCTACATCGCAACCTTTTGCCAATCTGAAAGAAACTTTTCGATACCTATGTCCGTCAAGGGATGTTTTAAAATCTGTTCTATCACCTTGAATGGAATCGTGGCAATATCTGCTCCCAATCGTGCTGCCTCTAGCACATGAAGGGGATTCCGAATGCTTGCAACTATAATTTCCGTCTCAAGCATGTAATTAGCGTATATTTCAACCACATCTTTAACGAGCGCCATGCCTTCGGAAGATATATCATCAAGCCTGCCCACAAAGGGACTCACGTAAGTTGCCCCGGCCTTGGCGGCAAGGAGAGCCTGTAGAGGTGAGAAAACAAGGGTTACGTTGGTATGGATCCCCTCCTGTGATAAAACCTTAACAGCCTTCAGCCCTTCACGGGTCATTGGAATCTTAACGACCACATGAGGATCAATCTCTGACAGTTCGCGCGCCTCTTCTATGAGATCCTCAGCTTTGCTGGATACCGCCTCAGCACTAACAGGCCCCTGCACAATCTCACAAATTGCCTTTATGTGCTTTTTAAATTCATCTCTACTACTTACACCTTCCTTTGCAATAAGTGTCGGGTTTGTGGTAACTCCATCAAGAACACCCAGCTCGTGCGCCGCTTTGATCTCGTCTATGTTAGCAGTATCAATAAAAAACTTCATCTAAGCTCCCTCCGAACCTGATCTTTTCCTAATAAAGGCTTCTTTACAATCTTCACTGCAAAAGTAATAGGTAACCCCATCAATCCTCGCCGTTACGGCCTTATCCTTGACAAAATAAATCCCACACTGGGGGTCCTGCACAAGTTCCGCTCCCTCCAGTTCTTCACGAGGGGGAACTTTCCTATCTTGAACACTCTTTCGCGCTACCCCCTTTTTCCACCAACGATATATGAGATAACCAATGAACACATAAACCAATAACCTGATCATTTTCACTCTATCCTTTTAAGATCCTGCCCATCGGGAGAAACTCCAGCAAGAAGTTCCTTGACGGAAACACCAAATTCGGGATGAATCCAGTGGGGCGCAAGATCGCACAACGGAACCAAGACAAATCTGCGCTTATGCAATTCAGGGTGAGGTATGACCAGATTTTCCATGTTAACGCGCTTGTTTCCATAAAAAAGTATATCAATATCAATTGTTCTAGGGCCCCATTTTATGGTTCTTTCGCGTCCCATTGAATTCTCTACGGCCTGGATGGCTTCCAGAAGTTTTACTGGCTCAAGGTTCGTAACACCCCAAATCACCCCGTTCACGAACCATGGCTGCTTTTTAAAGCCTACCGGTTCAGTCCTGTACCAGGGTGACACCTCAACCACTTCAAAATGCTCAACATCGGCAATGCGTTGCACTGCTGACTCGCAGTTTCTCAAAGCATTCCCCAAGTTGCTACCTATACTTAAGAATACATTCTCCAATTTCTTCATCAACTTCCACAGCCACAAGTATTCCAAAATTCTAAGAAATAAGCTTTTTCATTCGCTCAATGGCTTCTTCAGTTCGTTCTTTCGACACCGTCAGTGCAAAACGGACATAGCCTTCACCGGGATCACCGAAACCATTTCCCGGAGTGACAACTATTCCGGCTTCCTTCAGCAACCGCATGGAAAATTCCGTTGAACTCATACCATCCGGCACCGGGCACCAAACATAAAAGGTCGCTTTTGGAATCTGCGGGTTTAATCCCACTTCCCTGAGCCCTGCGACCAAAATATCACGTCTTTCCTGATAAATTCGACACATTTCAACAACGCAATCCTGATTCCCCTCAAGGGCTGCAATACCGGCAATCTGAACCGCATTAAAAGCTCCTGAATCAACGTTGCTCTTTACCTGTCCAAGAGCCCTCACCACTTCTGCATTCCCCACAGCAAATCCAAGCCGCCAACCTGTCATATTGTAGGTCTTCGAAAGGGAATGAAATTCTATGCCTATCTCTTTTGCACCGTCAACTTCCATGAAACTCATGGGTTTGTAACCGTCAAAAGCCAGCTCAGAATAAGCGGCATCGTGACACACAATTACATCGTATTTCTTTGCAAAGGCTACTACCTTTTCAAAAAACTCTCTGTCAGCAACAGCGCTTGTGGGATTATTTGGATAATTTAAGAACATTAGCTTAGCTTTCTGAGCCACATCTTCAGGAATCGCATTCAGATTAGGCAGAAAACCGTTTTTTTTCTCGAGTGGCATAAAGTACGATATTCCACTCGCCAGAATAGTGCCCGTATGATAAACGGGATAGGCTGGTGATGGCACTAGGCTGACATCTCCCGGATTAAGAAACGCCAGAGGTATGTGAGCAATCCCTTCTTTGGAACCTATCAGGGTTATGACTTCAGTTGGCGGATCAAGTTTTACACCGAACCTTCGTTCATACCAACGAGCTACGGCGTCTCTAAAGTCGTTCATACCTGAATAGGACGGATACCTATGAGTAGATGGATTCTCTACCGCCTTTTTAATAGCCTCAACAATGTGGCGCGGCGTCGGCAGATCGGGATCCCCAACCCCAAAGTCAATTATATCAACTCCACTGGCTTTAACCTCATCACGTAGCCTGTCCAGTTCTCTAAACAGATACGGTGGCAGTGCCTTCAGTCGTTCGGAAACTTCAATGTTCATTATCCGCTCCCTCCCCTTCACTTCAATCCCAGAACGTCGTGCATATCATAAAGTCCGGCGTCACGATCAACAATCCATCGAACTGCTCGAATAGCTCCTCGTGCAAAGGTATCACGGCTATGAGCTCGATGAGTTATCTCAATCCGCTCGCCCAGCCCTGCAAATAAAATGGTGTGCTCACCAACAATGTCCCCACCTCGAAGGGTTTGCATGCCAATTTCTTGTCTGGTCCGCTCCCCGGTAAACCCCCTTCTTTCATAAACAGCAACCTTATCAAAATCCCTACCCAAAGCTGCTGCAATCACCTGACCCAGTTTTATTGCCGTTCCGCTTGGTGCATCCTTTTTGTAGCGGTGATGTGCTTCAACGATTTCCACATCAAAGTCATCACCGAGCAACTTTGCCGTAAATTCTACCAGTTTAAAAAGGACGTTCACGCCAACACTCATGTTGGGTGCAAGAATTATCGGAATGTCGGAAGCATACTGAATCAAAGTTTCACACTGCTCTTTCGAAAAGCCCGTGGTCCCTACCACCACAGGTTTCCCGTGTCTTTTGCAAACTTCGGCATGATGCAGTGAGGCTTCCGGCGCTGTGAAATCTACGACCACATCCACGGCGGTAATGACATCTTCTATCCCTGGTGCCACCAAAATGTCCCCATCAAAGCCGGGCACAAATCGTCGAACCGGATTTCCCACCGCTTCGTGCTCCGGCCGCTCCCAGCCACCCTCGAGCACCATATCAGGTGCTTCGCAAACTAGTTGGGCAATACGACTTCCCATGCGACCGGCTATGCCGGCAACTCCGACCTTTATCATTTCCGTCCTCCGGTTAAATCAGGCCATAGTCCTTGAGAACACCCCGCAATTTTTCTCTGTTTGTATCCGATAGTGGAACAAGCGGAAGCCTCACTTCATCGCTTGAGATCTTGCCCATCATGGCAAGAGCAGCCTTCACTGGAACGGGATTAGTTTCGCAAAATAGGATATTGCACAGAGGGAGTAGCTTATAGTGAAGGTCGCGGGCTTCCTCAAGCTTTCCCGCCAGTGCAAGATCGCACATGGTTGCCATGTCCTTCGGAGCTACGTTGGAAACAACCGATATAACTCCCTTACCTCCGAGGGCTAAAAGCGGAAATGTGATGTAATCTTCGCCGGAGAGAACGGCAAAATCGTCCCCACACCGTGCGATAATTTCCATCACCTGCTTTATCGATCCAGCAGCTTCTTTTATCCCAACAATGTTTTCTATTTTTGAAAGCCGCTCGATGGTCGAAGGTTCCATATTCACTGCCGTTCTTCCCGGAATGTTGTACACGATAATGGGTATATCAGCGGAAGCAGCCACTTTTTCAAAGTGTCTGTAGAGGCCTTCCTGAGTTGGCTTGTTATAGTAGGGCGAAATCATCAAAGCGCCATCGGCTCCAACCTTTTGCGCATGTTTCGTAAGGCGTATAGCTTCTTCCGTGTTGTTCGAGCCCGTACCGGCTATTACCGGAACCCTTTTGTTCACATGTTCAACGGTGACTTCAACCACACGTTCGTGTTCTTCAAAGGACAACGTGGCGGATTCACCAGTAGTGCCACAAGGCACTATGCCATGAGTTCCCTGCTCTATCTGAAAATCAATGAGTTTTCTCAAACTTTCCTCGTCAACCTTCCCATCCTTAAAAGGTGTAACTATCGCAACAAAAGCCCCTTTAAACATCACCTTCTCCTCTCAGGCTTTAACCGTTTCCATCCACATCCTGCCCTCATACACGACTAGGGCAGGACCCTCAAGATAAACATCTCGAAACCTAACTTCATCATCATCATTATCACGAGATACATCAAAATAAACCGCTAACACTTCACCACCACGGGTTTTCACTCTAACAGGCGGTTTCGCCTTGCCAGTCGCGCAACTCAAAATCGCCGCAGCAATACTTCCCGTTCCGCAAGCAAGCGTCTCATCCTCAACTCCACGTTCGTAGGTCCGAACAACAACATCATGTATGCCTTTAACACATGCGAAATTCACATTAGTTCCAGCAGGTTGAAAATATTCATGAAACCTGATAGCACGACCTATACTTACCACATCAATATCGTTTAGCGCTTTTTCATCGGGTAAGAAGAAAACAACATGAGGCACACCGGTATTGGCAAAGTGGAGCTCACCTGGTCCAATACCCAGGTTTATGCCGAGTTTAACACCTCCCACGCCCGGTATCTGAACCCTGACACGCTCATCTATGACTTCTGCTCGAATTAACCCGGCCATGGTTCGAAAAACCATTTCTTTACTCTTAACGATCCCGGTAAGGTAACAAAAGCGAGCAGCACAACGAGCCCCATTGCCGCACATTTCTGCTACACTGCCATCAGAATTGTAAAAATTCCAGCGGAAATCAACCTCGGGATCGCCCTCTATCAATATCAGCCCATCAGCTCCGACGGATAACTTCCTTCTGCAAGCCATTTTTGCCAGTTCTGCACCCTGCTCTGGCGCCACTATACCCGTACGATTATCAATGATTATGAAATCATTACCACTTCCGGTCATCTTGAAAAACGGTATAAATTCTCCCATAAACATTTCCCCCGCCCTTAGAATGTTGGAATTCGCTCAAGCCGAACCAGATCTTCCCAGCTTTCCCGCTGCCTAACAACCTCATACTTGTCCCCTTTCACAAGCACTTCAGCGGCCCTGGGCCTTGAATTGTAGTTGGAAGACATCGTGAAACCATAAGCACCGGCACTCATCACCGCCAGATACTCGCCGGAATTACACTTTTGCAACTTCCTGTCTCGTGCAAGAAAATCGCTGGTCTCACATATCGGCCCAACTATGTCCACGATCTCTTCGCCCCGACTACCGTCAATCTCAACCGGTTGAATGTGGTGATAAGCCCCGTAAAGGCTTGGCCTTATAAGATCATTCATCGCTGCATCAACTATCAAAAACTTCTTTAGCGGCGTCTCTTTGATGTAAAGAATTCTTGTAAGCAATATGCCGGCATTTCCAGCAATAACTCTACCAGGTTCGAAAATCAGTGTATAAGGAACACCTTTCAATTCATGTAGCAGAGCTTCGGCGTATTCGCTTGGATGCGGTGGTTTTTCGTCTGAGTAGGGTATGCCCAGACCACCGCCAAGATCCAAATAACGAATAGATATTCCGATATCATGCAACCTTTCTATAAGAACCTTTAATCGCCGCAACGCATCCACAAAGGGAGGCAATTCCGTAAGCTGACTTCCTATGTGACAATCAACTCCGACAATTTCCACATGCTCGAGCTCCATAGCCCGCCTGTATTCCTCAAGGGCCAAATCCACATCTATTCCAAATTTGTTCTTTTTCATGCCCGTGGAAATGTAAGGATGCGTCCGAGGATCAACATCGGGATTGACTCTGATGGCAATAGGAGCCTTCGTCCCAAGAGCACCAGCCCGCTCGTTTATGACTTTAAGCTCTTGAGAAGATTCAATATTGAACATTAGGATTCCTTCACCGAGAGCGTAGTCAATTTCTTCTATGGTTTTACCTACCCCGGAATAGACAATCCTATCGGCTGGAATGCCCGCTTTTCTTGCACGATAGAGCTCACCTCCTGACACGATATCCGCCCCGGCACCAAGTTTCCCGAGTACATGCAGCACACCAATGTTGGAATTCGCTTTCACGGCGAAGCAGATAATGTGCGGTACTGCATCAAATGAGCCATCAAAAACTCGAAAATGATGGGTCAACGTGGCATGGCTGTAAATGTAACAGGGCGTTCCAACTTCAGAAGCTATTTTCTTCAATGACACATCTTCACAAAAAAGCTCTCCATCTTTGTAAAAAAAATGATGCATGTTTATTTCTCCTGACCTAATAGTCCTACACAATGTCAGTCAACTGAACGTCCGGCAATAAAACAATACACTATCCACCACTGCGAAACGATCACCCCATTGTCTTGTCGATATTACTTGAAAAAGACGTTACGGATTTCGACCCAAGACGATGCCAACCCCTCTCTATGAGGCGGATTAGGCGACAGCGAAGTAACGGCGTAAGAATAAACCTTGTTCCACTTAACATTGGTATCTACAAAAGGTGGGTGCATTATCGGTTTCTGAGTTAATCTTACTATCGTGCCTTCGCTTTCTTTGCGGTAAACGTGGTAACCTCCGACGGGTACGGTAACCTCGAGCCAGTGTACTTCAAGTCCTTTTTTGCCGGGAACGACCCAAACCGTTTTCGGCGGAGGCGGCAGGACAGTGTCTTGAGCTCTGGCCTTCCCCACAACGAAAGGTTTGCCGTAAACCTCCAATGAAGCGATCGTGTAATATGGAGTAACCCTATAAGTGTACAATTTCCCAGGTGTTACTTCCCCGTCGAGATAGCTTGAATCGGTACAGCCAGCTCCGTCTAACCTCGTCCAGCCCGTATCTCCATCGGCCATGCGTTCCACACGGAACCTGAGTCTTTTCTTTATTGCATCTTTTGCTCCAGATGGAATGAACCATGTTATCAAAATACCTTCTTTTCCCGCCTTCACATCTCCCTTAACGACATTCGGTGGAGTGGATGGAATCCTCACATCATAAGGCTGTCCATACTTTACAGGTCGTCGCTTCGTGAGATCAAAAACTACCAAGCGAAATCTGTAGGCATGCCCCACCATCACCCTATCGTCTTTCCAGATCAGCCAATCCCCGATTCGAACGGCAGGTTCAGGAAAGGCCGGATCCACACACTTCGATTGCTCCCAGGGAAGTTCCGGACAATCAATACAACTCAAACCCTTCCAGGGAATCTCTACCTTTTCAACGACAAAACAAAACCCCTTCTGCTCCTTGGAAACCTTCCACTTCAGATAAAGGCCATCCGGACGATATTCCGCTTTTTCTATAATGGCTTCTGGAACATGGTATGTACTCTTCAATTCGGGTACCGGCAGTGTTTTCTTCCCACACGACACAAACCCGATCAGGATGAAAATTGCGCTAAAACACCAAACTGGAACCCTGCTCATCTTCTTCCATCCCCCGACAGGCTTTCCCTTAATCTTCTGACATGCTCCCTGCCTTCCTTCACCGCCTCAATTACCCTGGAAAATGCTGTTCCTCCTGCAGACCTTCGCCTTTCTACAGCCTTTCTGACATCCAAAACATTAAAAACATCCTCTCCAAAGTGCTCGTCAAAACCTTTCAGCTCATCCAGTGTGCAATCTGTAAGTTTTTTACCCTCCTTAACGCACCGCCCTACAATTTTGCCGACGACGTGATGGGCCTTTCTGAAAGGAAGGCCTTTGGAAACGAGATAATCGGCTAGTTCTGTGGCAAGTACCCATCCATCATCGAGAACCTCAGAAAGGCGCTCCTCATTAAACTCAATCTCTGGCAACATAGTCGTTAAAACCCGCAGTGTGCTTATCAAGGTATCAGCCGTATCGAACACAGGTTCTTTGTCTTCCTGAAGATCGCGATTGTAAGTAAGGGGCAACCCCTTGATAACCGTCAAAAGAGCAACCAAGTTACCATAAACCCTACCAGTTTTCCCCCTCATTAACTCGGCCACATCAGGATTTTTCTTCTGAGGCATTATACTCGATCCGGTACAGAAAGCATCGCTTATTTCGATGAATCCGAACTCAGGCGAAGACCACAACACCAGCTCTTCAGCCATGCGACTTATATGCATCATCGTTATCGCCGACGCAGAGAGGAATTCCACCAGAAAATCCCTGTCGCTTACCGCGTCCATGCTGTTCCTAGTCACACGGTCAAAGCCGAGATAGTGCGCTGTAAGTTCCATGTTTATGGGAAAAGTAGTTCCCGCCAGGGCTGCACTTCCCAATGGAAGAATGTTGACGCGTTTCAGACAGTCTGAAAAACGCTCTTCGTCCCGACGGAACATTTCAAAGTAAGCCATAAGATGATGACTGAGGCTAACGGGCTGAGCATGCTGAAGATGTGTGAAACCGGGCATGATGACATCGGTATATTTTTCTGCAAGATCCAGAATGACCGCCATAAGATCGGCCAATCCCTTTCGGACAGTTCCGATGACATCTCTGAGATACAGCCGAATGTCCAGACATACTTGGTCATTACGACTTCTTGCCGTGTGCAGCTTGCCCCCGATATCACCAACCTTTTTGATGAGAGCATGTTCAATGGCCATGTGTATGTCTTCAAAGGAAGGGTCAAATACGAATCGACCTTCTTCTATTTCCTGCCTGATTTCAACAAGCGCTCCAATTATCCTTTCCGCATCGTCCTGAGGGATGATGCCGCATTCCGCAAGCATACGACAATGGGCCATGCTACCTTCGATGTCGTACCGATAAAGCCTCCTGTCGAAGCTCAAGGACTCTGTGTATTTTTCTACTTCTTCGTGAGTCGCCTTCTCAAAACGCCCTTGCCACGGCTTCTCCTTCATTCCGTTCTTACTCCCGGTTCCTGAGCATGGACGCAATTTTTAACCTTAGCCCCTGCAATCTAATAAACCCTGTCGCATCACGCTGGTCGTAAACCCGATCTTCTTCAAAGGTGGCAAAGCTGGGCTGATAGAGAGAATACTCCGACTTTCTGCCAAGAACAATAATGTTTCCCTTGTACAACTTTAGCCTGACCGTACCTGTCACGCATTCCTGCGAGGAGTCTATCATTTTTTGCAAGAGTTCTCTCTCGGGTGAGAACCAGAATCCGTTGTAGATAAGACGTGCATACTGGGGCATAAGCGAATCCCGCAGATGCATTACTTCCCTGTCCATGGTGATGGATTCTAGGGCTCGGTGGGCAGCCCTGAGAATTGTCCCACCTGGCGTTTCGTAAACCCCTCGAGACTTCATCCCTACGAAGCGGTTTTCCACAATGTCCACCCTGCCGATGCCGTGTTTCCCACCCAGTTCGTTTAGCTTTCCGAGCAGCGCCGCTGGGGTCAACCGTTCACCGTTCACCGCCACGGGATCGCCTTTCTCAAAGTCTATCGTTATTACTTCAGGTTCGTTAGGTGCACGCTCCGGGCTGACCGTAAGAGTGAACATGTCTTCGGGCGGTTCCGCCCAGGGGTCTTCGAGTATTCCTCCTTCGTAGCTGATATGGAGCAGATTTCTATCCGAACTGTAAGGTTTCTCTTTCGTAACCGGGACAGGAATTCCGTGTTGTCTGGCAAACTCCAAAAGCTCGCTCCTGGATTGAAAATCCCACTCCCTCCACGGAGCAATGATTTTTATGTTCGGATCCAATGCCATATAAGTAAGCTCAAATCGAACCTGGTCGTTTCCCTTCCCGGTAGCACCATGGCTCACAGCATCTGCATATTCCTCGTGGGCTATCTCAATCTGGCGCTTGGCAATCAAAGGACGGGCGATAGATGTGCCTAGAAGGTACTGCCCTTCGTAAATGGCATTGGCCCGGAACATGGGAAAAACAAAATCCCTGACAAATTCCTCCTTCAGATCTTCTATACGAACTTTACTGGCTCCCGTCTTCAGAGCCTTTTCCTCAAGTCCTTGCAGTTCCTCACCCTGACCAATGTCCGCCACATAGGCAATAACATCGCATTGGTAAGTTTCTTTGAGCCATTTTAGAATTATCGAAGTGTCCAGCCCTCCAGAATAGGCAAGTACTATCTTGTTTACCTTCATCGGAAAATATCTCCTCATTTATACCAACCAAGCAATGATTACTTTCTCTCTTCCTTTGATGTTCCTCCAGAAGCAGGTTGGGAACGCGTTCTGGCCCATCAAAGGCCTCATCATGCGAATAAATACACCCATTAGAAACCATAAATCAGGTAACAGCTGGCAAATTTCCAACCAATAACCACTCAAGCAGTGCCATTTGCGCCCACATGCGGTTTTCCGCCTGATGGAAGATGACCTCGGCGAATTTTTCCAGCACCTCGTGAGTTATTTCCTCACCGCGATGAGCCGGTAAACAATGCATAACAATGACGCTATCGGGTGCATAAGAAAGAAGATCAGCATTCACCTGAAACTCAGCAAAAGCTTTCCGTCGTTCCTCTTGCTCAGTTTCCTGTCCCATGCTGGCCCAAACATCCGTGTTGATGACTTCTGCACCCCGAACAGCTTCTACGGGATTATGCGAAAGTTCAATCCTTCCCTTGCCTTCTAGCTTAGCCCGATTCAGCACAGAAACATGAGGTTCATATCCCTCGGGTGTGGCAACCTTTAAATGCAATCCCATCCGAGCAGCGGCGACAATCCAGGAATGAGCCATGTTATTGCCATCACCCACCCAAGCAATGGGAAAATCGAATGAGCCTTTCTTTTCCCAAATCGTAAGCAAATCACTCAACACCTGACAGGGATGATACATGTCAGTAAGACCATTGATGATGGGAATGGATGCGTATTTGGCAAGCTCTTCCACTTCCTGATGCCCGTAAGTTCTCACCACCAGCGCGTCAATGTAGCGTGACAGTGTACGAGCCGTATCAGAAAGGGGTTCCTTGCGGGCAAGCTGGGTTTCCTTTGATGTCATGAAAATGCACTGACCTCCAAGCCTGTACATGCCCGCTTCAAAGGAAACACGGGTTCGTGTCGATGGCTTAAGAAATAGCAAACCTAAAATCTTGCCGCGCAATGGGCGAATATCAGCTCCTTCTTGAAACCCCTTTTTCAACGCCCGGGCACGCTCTAGAAGCGCCCATATCTCATCTTCAGTAACGTCCCACAAAGTTAAAAAATCCCTTTTCATTTTAGCTCCTTGAACACATCATCCAGAACACTTACCAGTCGATCTATGTCTGTTTCTTCCACAATCAAGGGTGGCGTGAACCTGAGAACGTTACCCTGTACTGCATTTAAAACTATTCCCTGTTCAAGACACCGCCTTATCACCGGCTGAGCTTCAACGGTAAGCTCCATACCGACCATCAATCCCCGTCCCCTAACCTCTTTCACGAAATCGTAACGATTTGCAAGGCTTCGGAGCTTAGCCAGCAAATAATCACCCCGTTTTCGTACTTGCTCCAGGAATTCAGGGTTTGCAATGGTTTTCAACGTCTCGAGAGCAACAGCGGTAACAAGTGGTGTCCCACCAAAGGTCGTTGCATGGCTGCCGGGCACAAAGGCCTGAGCAACTCTTTCTATGGCGAGCATTGCTCCTATGGGCAGGCCGTTTGCCAGGGCTTTTGCAAGGGTCATTATGTGAGGTGTAACGCCTTCGCACTCATGAGCAAACAACCATCCGGTGCGTCCCATGCCGACCTGCACTTCGTCAAATATGAGTAGAACATCTCTTTCTTCACAAAGCGTTTTCAAATCCCGAAGATATCCTGAAGACGGAATTCTAACCCCACCTTCTCCTTGAATAGGTTCAACAATAACAGCACAAGTCTTGTCGGTCATGGCCTCCTCGACGGCCTCGACCGAATCGAAGGGTACCCAGCTAAAGCCTTCAACAAGTGGCTCAAAACCTTTCTGCACCTTTTCCTGCCCCGTGGCAGAAAGAGTGGCGAGGGTTCTGCCATGAAAGGAATTTTTCATGCTAATTACATGAAATCTGCCGGGTCCGTAACGGTCGTTACTATATTTTCGTGCCAGCTTAAGCGCTGCCTCATTTGCTTCAGCTCCGCTATTGCAGAAAAAAACCCTGTCTGCAAAAGACCTTTCGATCAGCTCTTTTGCCAGTTCGACCTGAGGTTCGGTGTAATACAGGTTGGAAACATGGACCAGCTTCTTGGACTGTTCGCAAATAACTTTGGATAAATTTTCAGGGCAGTGTCCCAGGTTGCATACGGCAATTCCCGCAACGAAATCTAGATATTCCTTTCCCCTATCATCCCAGAGACGACACCCGGAACCACGAACAAAGGTTACGGGTTCACGAGCATAAGTGTTGAAGATAAACGAGTCGGCCATTTTCTTTGTCTTCTCAGTCATTTTCCATCTCTCACGCCGTCTTAAAAAACATTTCCCCATCTCGCGGATTCTTCCGCGCCATGTCACTTCTCTGCAAATTATTTGACAATCTCAGTACCTATACCCGAGTCGGTGAAGATTTCAAGCAACACCGCGTGGGGAACTCTTCCATCTATTATGTGAACCTTCTCCACCCCGCCCTGGATGGCATCAATTCCGCACCTGACCTTGGGCACCATTCCACCACTTATAGCACCGGATTCTATCAATTCCAACGCCTCGCCGACAGTGATACTGGAGAGCAACCGACCCGATGCATCCATCACACCCTGCACATCGGTCATCAATATGAGCTTTGTCGCATTGATTGCTCTTGCTATGGCCCCGGCCACAAGATCTGCGTTTATGTTAAAAGTTTCTCCATTTGGACCCACACCCACCGGAGCAATCACGGGGATAATTTGACTTTGTTCTAAAATATCAAGAATTTCCGAATTTATGCGCTTGACTTCTCCCACTAACCCGATGTCGATTATTTCTGGAGGTCTGTCGTCGCCTTTGTAGCGGAAAATCTGCATTCTTGTAGCTTCAATCAGCCGGGCATCCTTCCCACTCAAGCCTACCGCCTTACCGCCGTGATGGTGTATCAAGTTAACGATTTCTTTGTTCACTCGTCCAGCCAGCACCATCTCAACCACATCCATTGTTTCCTCATCGGTTACTCTCATTCCTTCGCGGAACAGGCTTTCTTTGCCCATTTTCTTCAGAACATTCCCTATCTGAGGCCCCCCGCCGTGCACTATGACCGGGTTGATTCCGATATACTTCAAAAGAACAACATCAGATGCGAAAGATTCCCTAAGATTTTCGTCAACCATCGCATGGCCACCGTACTTAATAACGACGTTTTTTCCGTAAAAACGCCTAATGTACGGTAAAGCTTCACTTAAAACATGCACCCGATCAACAACGTCGGATATAGCGTGCACCTTTTATCCTCCAAAATTACAGTATGTAGCGGCTCAGGTCTTGATCTTCCACTATGTCCTTCAGGGTTTCCCGAACATATTGCTTTGTTATTCTTAGAGTTTGCCCCTGAAGCTCCGGTGCGTTAAAGGATACGTCAGAAAGCAGTTTTTCCATGATGGTGTGCAGCCTTCTTGCGCCTATATTCTCCGTACGGGTGTTAACTTCGAAGGCAATCTCGGCAATTTCCTCTATCGCCTCTTCTTCAAACACCAGGTCAACGCCTTCTGTCGCCAACAAGGCTTTGTACTGTGTGATCAGCGCATTTTCAGGCTCGGTAAGGATCCTGACGAAATCTTCCTTGGTAAGAGGCTTGAGTTCAACCCTTATTGGAAAACGCCCTTGAAGTTCAGGAATTAGATCTGAAGGTTTCGACATGTGGAACGCTCCGGATGCAATGAAAAGAATATGATCGGTCTTGACCATGCCGTACTTGGTCATAACTGTGGAGCCTTCCACAATGGGTAGTAGGTCCCTTTGCACGCCTTCTCTGGATACATCAGGGCCACCGGTGGACTCTCGGCCGGCTATCTTGTCTATCTCGTCAATGAATATAATCCCAGAGTGTTCCACTCTTTCGATGGCCGTCTTTATGACCTTGTCCATGTCAACCAGCCGCTGAGATTCCTCCTCGATCAAAATCTGTCGAGCTTCGGGGATTTTTACCTTTCGTCTTCGAGTCTTTTTGGGAAGCATGGAACTGAGCATCTCTCGAAGGCTGTAGTCCAATTCTTCAAGCCCTGCCCCGGCAAAAATTTCAATCATGGGGCTGCTTTTGTCGGGTACGTCTATTTCCACATATCTCTCGTCAAGAGCACCTTCACGCAGCAACTTTCTTAGCTTCTCCCTAGTGGCATCTATCTGCTGAACCTCAATTGCCTCGCCACCTTCGCTATGAACCAGCGACGGCTTTCCTCTTCGGCGCGACTGCGGCAATAGAATATCTAGCAATCTTTCCTCAGCAATTTCCTCCGCTCGCCTCTTGACACGATCCAGCTCTTCCGCTCTCACCATATTAACTGCAATATCGGTCAGATCCCGAATCATGGACTCAACATCTCGACCCACGTACCCAACTTCGGTGAACTTGGTCGCCTCAACCTTCAAAAACGGCGACTGAGCCAAACGGGCAAGTCTTCGGGCAATTTCCGTCTTTCCTACTCCCGTGGGGCCTATCATTATGATGTTTTTGGGTGCTATCTCGTCCCTGAGGTGTTCCGGCACCTGCTGCCTTCGCCAGCGGTTGCGAAGGGCAATAGCAACCATCCGCTTGGCTTCTTTTTGCCCAACTATGTATTTGTCCAGTTCTCGAACGATCTCGGCCGGGGTTAACGGTTTCTCCATGGCTATAGCTCCTCAATGACAAATTCCCTATTGGTGTAAATGCAAATAGCAGCAGCAATGTTCATGGCTTCTTCGACGATCGCCCGGGCGCTTAGGTTGGAATGTTTGAGTAGCGCCCTGGCGGCAGCAAGAGCATAGGGAGCACCAGACCCAACCGCGGCAAGCCCATCATCCGGTTCGATAACATCACCGCTACCACCCAGAATAAGACAGGTTGTTCGATCCGCAGCCACCAGCATAGCCTCAAGGCGCCGCAGGACTTTATCGGTTCTCCAGTCTTTAGCAAGCTCCACAGCAGCTCTGGTCAGGTTGCCATTATATTGTTCCAGTTTTGCCTCGAGCCTCTCAAAGAGCGTAAATGCATCGGCCGTGGCGCCGGCAAAACCGGCAAGAACATTTCCGTGATACATGCGCCTAACCTTGCGAGCTTTATGCTTAACCACCGTATCACCCAGTGTTACCTGACCATCACCGGCCATAACCACCGAGTCCTTCGTATGAAGAGCCAGAATCGTGGTGCTGTGAAAATCGATGCTCATCTCCTACCATCTCCTTCTCTGGGCTTCTTTTTACTGTGCGGATGGGCTTTATCGTAAACACAAGTAAGGCGATCAATGTCAAGATGAGTGTATCGCTGTGTTGTTTCCAGCTTTCTGTGCCCTAGCATTTCCTGAATGGCTCTGAGATCAGCTCCTGAACTGAGAAGGTGAGTGGCGAAGCTATGACGAAAGCCATGAGGTCCAATTTTCTTAAAAAGACCGCATTCCATTAATTCATTCTGCAAAATCCTATGCACCGACCTTTCTGTAAGACGCTTTCCAAAACGGTTTTTGAAAAGAGCATCAGATAGGAATCGCTTTTTTGGCTCTTGCGCCTGAAGAGTTAAAAGATACTTCGAAACCGCATCCACGGCTACTGAAGTTACAGGAACATAGCGTTCCCTGGCGCCCTTGCCCATTACCCTTATAAGCTTTTCAGATGTGTCAATGTCAATCTCATTCAGTCTCACCAACTCGCTCACTCTAATCCCTGATCCGTAAAGGGTTTCAAAAATAGCCCAATTCCTGACAATCATCCAGGAAGCCTTCGCTTTTAATGCCTTGCTGTGTAGAAAGTCAAGAAAGTGAATAACCTCATCCACATCAAAATGGGGAGGGCTTTGATGTCCCAGCTTGGGCGAAGTCATGACCGCTGCAGGATTGGGAGAGAAAGAATATCTATCCTCCAGGAAAGCAAAAAAACTTTTAAGTGCCGACAGTTTTCGTGCTTGAGTTCTCTTTGAAAAATTATGCTGGGCAAAAAACTTCCTAATGTGATGGTGGGTAATGGATGAAGAAAGGAAATCTGACCCGTCGAAGCCATTTTCTCGAACAAGCCAGTTAAAAAACTGCAAGAGGTCCGAACGATACGCTCGAACAGTCTGCTGACTCATGCGCCTTTCACCCTGCAAGTGCGACAGGAACTCCTCTATCGCTTTTACCATGCCAACCATCTGAATTCTCTTTCCCTATTTGACCAAGTTCCTAAAATCTTCCACGGCTTGTATAAGCTTGTTAAAGCTCTCTCTGAATTCTCGCTGCACATGGACTGCGTTATACGGCGACGACAGCAGTAAGTTCCCCATGCGGTTGAAATCAGCATAGGCGTTAGCAAGAGATTTCAAATGGGGACCACATTGGGTCTTTAGGCAAATTTGCTCGGCAGTAAGAGTTCTCTCCCGAGCCAGTTCCTCCGCCCGCTCTACAAATTCCGAAAAGCATTCTTTGAATCTGCCACTTGAAAGATTCACTCTTCCCGAAAGAAGAAGGCGATAACTTTCCAGAAAAATCCTCAACTTGCACGGCGGAGTTTTATCAGAAGCCCAGAACAGAAGGGGCTCAACGGTGTCCCTTTTGAATACGAAATCGGTCACATGTTTCCCGGCAAAAATACATACAGCGGATAGGGTGAAGTCTCTAGCAAAAACAAAAGCTTGAGGTAGAAGCTGATGCTCCAGACACCACCTTGCCATGAAAAGAAGGCGATCGACGGGATTTTCGTGGGAGCAAAAAGGCATCATTTGGGTTCTTACGAATAAAAAGGCCGGACCAAAAGGGAAGTTTTCTATAACATCGTCTTCGGAAACCTCTAACAGCTCATCACAGTCTGCCGAAAAATAAACCGCACCAGATAAAATGGACTTTACAATGCGATCCGCCGCCGCCACTCCTCTTTCCCAGAAATCTGGAGCATCAGGCATTTTATAAAACCCCTCAGGGAAAAGCGAAGAACGAACCGCTATTGCCAGGTCCGGCAGAAAAGCACACCTGGAAAGATCAATAATCGGAATGATCCGTTCCTTTGGCGATAACTTCCTAAGCTTTTCAACACCGCCGACACTGTCATAGGATGCGTAAAAAATTCCTTTTAGCTTCACAAAGCCCAACAACATTAGATAATTGACCAGAAAACTCTGGAGAAACGGAAAAATTCTGGATGAATGGGTAATGTCCAGATAAAGTTCAGTTCCTTGCGGGCATGCTTCAAGTATCTTTTTAATTACGGTGTCAACCTCGTCCGGATTCTTTCCATCAGGAATAGAGACCGGTTTCACGGCAAAATTCAACTTGCGGGACGCCAATCGGGATTGGAGCCCTTCGCCAAAATCCTTTCTATCCCTCCAATTGTTTTTTTCAGCCTCTCGAGAACAAAAAAGAACCATGCAATCCTTTTCATCCCAGTTCCTACAAACCAGTTCGATAAGAGCTTCCTGTAAATAAGCAACTTCCGATGATTTCTGCCCATTTAGCAAATACCTGCAGGAAAGCGACTTTTTGGTACCCAATGTGGTAAGCAAAACTCTGGCCATGATAACTCTCCATTAACGAATACAGAATTTTTCATCCCCCACGGTGTTCTATATAAGTTTTTCTTATACTTGGCCAATCAAGCCTAGTCAAAGCAAAGAAGTTGTTCGGAAAATATCTTTATTGTCTCTGGGATTAGATGTTGGGGTAGAATACCAGCTTTTGGCTTACCAACCCATATGCCTATTCAGTTATAATTTTTAAAGATACCGCTTTTTCTGACAAAAATATCCACGACAGTTGACTAGAAAGAGTTATATTGCTATGTATCTATATAGCAAGGCAAAAATCAATTAAGCTGAATATGGGAGGAGGTTAGGTCATGGCCAAGGTGCATGAAGCTACACAGGACGAGTTGTTCGATGAGGTGAATGTTGAGGAGCCCGAAAGTCAAATCAACTGGGGCGAAATATGGAAACCTATGACTGTGCTCATCGCCGCCTTTCTTGTGTTCTTTTGGCTTCCCATGGAAAGTGAGCGGTTTAGAAACTCAATTCTTGAGTCACTGGCTCTAGCCAGATGGTACGCCAGAGAGCATGTATTGCTCTGCTTGGTACCGGCATTTTTTATTGCTGGTGCCATCTCGTGTTTTGTTTCCCAGGCGGCGGTGATGAAGTATCTCGGAGCGGGTGCCAAAAAGGTTGTTGCCTATGGCGTTGCATCCGTTTCTGGGACAATTCTTGCCGTTTGCTCGTGCACGGTGCTACCACTCTTTGCCGGTATATGGCGCCGTGGAGCAGGTCTTGGGCCGGCAATCGCATTTCTCTATTCAGGACCTGCCATTAACATCCTAGCAATCGTTCTCACAGCTCGAGTGCTTGGGCTTCAAATTGGCGTTGCACGAGCCATCGGGGCGGTTATTTTCAGCATCGTGATTGGACTTGCAATGCACTTTTTATTTTATCAGGAGGAAAAGAAAAAAGCCGAGGCGGCAATGCATCTTCCGCCCCCTGAGGTTGAGCGACCTCTTTGGCAAAACATCATTTACTTCGCCAGCATGGTTGGCGTGCTGATTTTTGCAACCTGGGGAAAACCGGCTCAACCCATCGGCTTCTGGAATGCGGTGTATCAAATGAAGTGGTGGCTGACTTCTGTGGTTGCTCTTTTGCTTGGAGTGCTTCTGGTTTTATGGTTTAGAGTCAAAGCCTACAAGGTTGTGTTGTCTATAATTGTCATTGCTGCTCTAGCGTTCACGTTCCCTCACGAACCTCTAATACCCTTTTCGGCGGGCATCATTTGCCTGAGTATATGCCTTACAACCACGAGAGGTGAAACCGAGACATGGTTCTTGGCAACGTGGGACTTCGCAAAACTGATTCTTCCTCTCCTATTTGGAGGCGTGCTTGTTGCCGGGTTGTTGCTGGGTCGTCCCGGTTATGAAGGACTCATTCCATCCCGGTGGGTTAGCGGTTTGGTGGGTGGTAACTCACTTGCGGCCAACCTGTTTGCGTCTGTCGTAGGAGCATTCATGTACTTTGCCACCTTGACGGAAGTCCCCATTCTGCAAGGACTGCTCGGAGCTGGCATGGGCAAAGGGCCAGCTCTGGCCTTGCTGCTTGCAGGTCCCGCTCTCAGCCTTCCCAATATGTTAGTGATAAGAAGCGTGATGGGCACGAAAAAAACGATGGTTTACGTTACACTCGTCGTGATCATGTCAACGATAGCCGGCATCATATTTGGTAGCTATTTTGGCTAGGCTAATACGCCGCCCTCTTTTAACCCTACGTGTAAGTGCGCCGCACAGTTAATCCTATGTGCGGCGCCTTCTTAGCAAGAAATTTTCGAGCCTTACACACAAATTTACTTATATCAGGTTATCCAGCCGAACTGGGCAATATGTTACTGAACTGATACTCTTCGACGTATTCGCCAGCGGCCGCTTCAAAATCAGTATCTCCCCACTGCTCTATCGTGAGGACATATCTTTCATCTTCGCTTTCGTAATCCCAGTAGAGAAATGGAATGCCCGGACCAACACAGTTTTTATAAAAGTATCCTCCCCCGTAACTTTCCATCTCAAAGGTAATTCCATCAAATACGATTTCCTCAGGCGGATCTTCATACTTCAATATATGGTCTTTCAATCCAGGGTCAATCATTCCCACGGGAACCTTCCTTACCCACGTCCAGTAAACCCTGTCATCTTCTTCCCGGCAGAGAAACCTGCGTTCGTCGCCTGACTCCAGTTCCCACTCCAGCATTTCAAACCCATCGCCCATATCATAGCGACTCTTTGCAATAACCCGCCAGGTTTTCATATCAAAATCCACGAACCAGCCGGGCTGCAACTTATCAAGAGTCAGGTTCGTAGGATCAAAAGCCAGTGTCTTTTCTTTTTTCTTTCTGCCAAAAAGTCGCTTAAACATTCCATTTCCTCGTTTTTATATGAAAGATACCAACATTCGTCGTTCAAGCCAGGATGATTCTTTTTCTACCAAAAAATTCTTTATTTTCCAGCGTTTTTTCCAGTAGCGAACATTTATGCTTTTGGGACCAAGAAATTCCGAAAGGTATCGAGCAGGTATCCAGACCTTACAGGTATCACCTATTGTTGAAGATTCAAAAACCCTGTCCAGCTTGCACCTCCACCAATGAACCCTCACCAAAAATCCAAAAGCTGGGTGATATGGACCGGCAACTACAGCACCTGAATCAAGTTCCGGCGTAGCCTGAAGGCCGATGCGAATCACATCGATGTCGTGCTCCTCAAAAGCCATGACTGCCCTTAGACTACGCTCAATGGCGTTTCTAAGACTTAAGGGTCTGTATTTCCCTTCCCTGAACCACCTTTCAAGAACTGTGTCTTTTAAAACAAGCGTCGGATAAATACGCACAAAATCCGGCTTTAACCTGCAAACAGTTTCCACAGAAGCATCAAACACTTCCGCCGTCTCGCCAGGAAGACCCGGCATTAACTGCAAACCAACATTCCACCTCCCTGCCCTGATGCGCTTCACAGCGCTCACCACGGTCTCAGCCCCGTATCCCCTCCGAGCCTTCGAAAGCACACCATCATCAAGACTTTGAGCCCCGATCTCGATAGTCCTTATCGGAAAATTTTTAAGCAGATCCAATACATCATCATCCAGTGCATCCGGACGAGTAGAAAAACGAATACCCGAAAAATGCCCATATTCCACATGACATGCTGCTATTTTTAAAATCTCGACAAGAACGCCTTCTGGAAGACATGTAAATGTACCACCGAAAAAGGCAAGCTCGGGGGCACAATTGCTAAGGGCGACCTTCTTTCCATACTCATCAATAATGCGCCTGACATATTCCACGATGTTATTAAAACTCTTTTTATCGGAACTAGAGGTCGTAGCGTATTGATTGCAATACACACACCTGTACGGACACCCGGCAAAGGGGAGGAAAATTGGGAATATAAGCCTTCTACGTTTTTTCCTCATTTTTTCTTTGCCAGTTTCTGATAGGCCGCCTGGGCGGCATTTTGTTGAGCTTCCTTTTTTGTCTTGCCCCGGCCTCGTGCGAGGACCATATCGTCCATCATTACCGAAACATAAAAAACTTTATCGTGTTCGGGTCCCTCTTCGCGATCCAATCGATACACAGGTGTTTTTTTGTACTGAGCTTGCAGCCATTCTTGGAGGCGAGTTTTATAGTCCCAATGCAAATTTTTCAACGGGTCTTCAGATTGAAAAACATCGAGAACAGGTATGATTTGTTTTTCCACAACATCCAAAACCCTTTGCCATCCGCCATCGATGTAAAGTGCTCCCAATATAGCCTCAACAGCATCGGCAAGTATGGACGGTTTTCTACGCCCACCAGTTTGTTCTTCACCTTTTCCAAGAAAGAGGTAGGCTGAAAGGTTCCATCGATCGGCAATGTGAGACAACATCTTTTCGTTTACCAGGGCTGACCTGAGGCGCGATAATTCTCCCTCCGAGTAGTCCGGAAATCTGTGCCAGAGGAAATGACTCATTGCAAGCCCAAGAACGGCATCACCCAAAAACTCAAGGCGCTCGTTGTCGCTAACGTCTGGCTCGTCGATATGTTCGTAAGCAAAAGAACGATGAGTGAGCGCTTCTCGCAGGAGACGTTTGTCGGAAAACTCATATCCCAACAGTTGCTCAAGTTTAGAAGGGTCTTTTGTCGTCACTTTTTCCCCCTGAGCTGGAAATTAAACCTTTACATTTTCACTTCTTCACGTTTTTTATAACATGATTGTGGATTAAATGCGACCCAGCCATTCTGAGTTGACAGAAAATACGAGAACGATTTTTGCTCGCTCTATGGGATTGACAGCCAAGGAAGCTATGAACAGCAATTCTGCTGTCCTCATCATCACCGCGTTTGTTATGACCTGTTGTGCCACCTTTCTTGTCGGTTGTGCCGGTCAACCTTCCGAGATTGCCCCCGCTAAAAAACAAAACCAGACAATACAGCAGAAAAAGAACAGTTCAAAAGTGGTGCTTCACAAGCGTGATTACTTGCGTAAGACGGAAGACATACAAAATCCTATAATAGTAGTTTCCAAGTCAAAAAGACGTTTGTACGTATTTGATGGTGACACGCTTGTTCGGGAATATCCTATTGGACTTGGTAAAAACCCGATAGGTGATAAAGAAAGGGCTAATGATGGAAAGACTCCTGAGGGAGAGTTCAAGATATGCGGTAAAAATCCAAAAAGCCGTTTTTACAAATCGGTGGCTATCGATTATCCAACCCCGGAAGATGCAGAAAAGGCATTTTCAAAAGGGATTATTACGGCAGACCAATACAAGGCTATTATCATGGCTCATGAGCGTGGAGTCATGCCACCGGGGGATACTCCTTTGGGAGGGTATATCTTCATACACGGGGGTGGAGCATACGGGGATTGGACTGACGGTTGCATAGCCCTGTACAACACCGATATGGACGAGCTTTACGAAATCGTATCTCTTGGGACACCGGTATATATACTTCCCTGAAAAACCTTTCGATTGCCTTCTGTCCGTAGAGATGACCATCAACTCGTTTACATTTTAAGCCGGAACCATTGCTGAAGTCCGGCATATCAGGTATAATTACAATTAAACCAACATGTTAGCAACAAAACATATGAACTGCTAACATGAAGGGAGGCGTTTTATGAAAAGATTAGTTCGTTCGAGTCTTATGGAGTACTTCCGTGATGCGCTTGAGAAAGCAAGTCAAGAGCTCAACGTGCAGGTTTCGGAGTGGACGCAATTTTACGTAGCAGACATGTTAACTCGGTTTGCCGAAATGAAGAAAGTTCGTGCGGAAAATCCCCTATTCAGAGACAAGACCTTTGCAGAGGTTTACCTAGAAAGCCAGATGAAAGGATTTGAAGAACGAGCTCATGCACTCCAAGCCATAGGCGATGCTGCCCTGTTCCTTACAGGTTTTTTTGGAGACAGCTTCAAGCGTAAGGTGGTGGACATAGACTATTACGGCAGAATGGGTCAACTAGCCTACGCCACACTTGTCCAACTGATTGCTTACGGTCTGATACACTGGGGCATCGAAAGGGTTTTCGATGAGTTGAGCGAGCGGTTCTGGGAAGTCAAGGATCTCCTTGCCCAGATAAGCGAATCAGGAGGGTTCTACAGAAACTCAGATGTTCTCCGGATTTACGAAAGGTGGCTTAAAACTCACAGCCGCCGAGATGCTCGGAAATTAAAAGATGCTGGTATTGTTCCCATTGACTATGACTCCAAAAAATTCCTTCAATAAAGAAAACATCTTACAAAGTGACCGGGGCTGATTTCTTTAAGTTTGGGAATTTCCTCCGAACAAATTTTCTTGGCTTCGGTACAGCGAGGATGAAAAGCGCAACCCGACGGAGGATCAATCGGGCTTGGTAAATCACCCTTAAGGTGAGGTCGTTTAGGCGAATGACCGGGATCGGGCTTTGGGACGGCTTCAAGCAATACCTGGGTGTACGGATGACAGGGACTTGAAAAAATTAAACTCCTGTCAGCTAGCTCGACAATTTTTCCAAGGTACATCACGGCAACCCTGTCGCATACATGGCGTACTATTGAAAGATCATGACTTATGAACAGGTATGTCAACTTGTATCGTTCCTGAAGGTCAAGGAGAAGATTGATCACCTGCGCCTGAATTGACACGTCCAGAGCTGAAACCGGTTCGTCGCAGATGACAAAATCTGGCTCAAGAATAAGCGCTCTGGCTATACAAATTCTCTGGCGTTGTCCTCCGCTGAATTCGTGCGGATAGCGGCTGACGTGCTCAGGTCTGAGACCAACAACTTCCATAATGGCTCGAACCCGCTCTTCACGCTCGGCTTTTGTTCCAACACCGTGAATCACCAATCCTTCACCAATTATCTTACCAATGGTCTGCCGGGGATTCAGAGACGAGTAAGGATCTTGAAATATAATCTGCATACGACGACGAAAAGGCTTCATCTGTTCTTTCGAGAGGCTGAGTAAGTCCGTGCCATCGAAATAAATATTTCCGCTGGTAGGCGTTTCAAGTCGTAATAATAGCTTTCCCAGCGTGGATTTACCACAACCGCTTTCGCCAACAAGCCCAAGCGCTTCACCTCGCAATATAGAAAGGTCTATCCCATCCACCGCTCGAACAGTTCCAATCTTTTTCCTAAATACCCCGCCTGTCACAGGATAATGTTTCCTCAAACCGCTAACATCAACCAGAACATCTCTGCCCATAAAGCCAACACCTCACAAACCGATTTTTCTCTACTTCCATCAAAGGAGGTTCCATTTCTTTGCATTGATCAAAACTCTGGTTGCACCTGTCGTGGAAAACGCAAGCTGGTGGTAAGTTAAGCAAGCTCGGTACGATACCCGGTATGGTTTTAAGCCTTTGTTTCTCTTTCCCGGTGGACCAGCTGGGAACTGACTCCATAAGTCCTTGCGTATATGGATGCATGGGATTACGAAACAGGCTGACCACATCTGCCATTTCTACTATCCGTCCAGCGTACATAACCACTACACGCTCGGCCATTTCGGCCACAACGCCTAGATCATGTGTTATCAGTATGAAGGAGGTGCCAGTCTGTTCCTGGAAGGTTTTCATAAGTTCGAGTATCTGAGCCTGGATGGTAACATCTAAGGCGGTTGTTGGTTCGTCAGCCAGAATAAGGCGTGGTTTACAGGCGAGAGCCATGGCAATTACGACCCTTTGGCGCATTCCACCGCTCATTTGATGAGGATAGTCGTAAATTCTCCTTTCGGGAGATGGAATGCCCACCTCTCTAAGAAGTTCGATCACTTTGTCCCTAACGTCTCTTTTGGTCGCTTTGCCGTGACACAGCAATACTTCGGCTACTTGATCGCCAACGGAAAACACAGGATTCAACGCCGTCATGGGCTCCTGAAATATCATCCCGATTTTGTTTCCCCGTATGGTTCTCATGTCCCTTTCGGACAACTCAACCAAGTCCTTTCCTTCAAAAAGGATACTGCCTTTTACAATCTTCCCTGGAGGTTCCGGAATAAGGCGTATAACAGACAGAGCAGTAACACTTTTGCCACATCCCGACTCCCCAACCAGAGCCAGCATCTCACCTGGTCTTATGTCAAAAGAAACTCCGTTTACTGCTTTGGCGACTCCACGTTCTGTGAAAAAATAGGTATGTAGGTCGTCAATTCGCAGTATAGCATCGCCTCCGGGCAATTCTCCGTTCATCCTCCTTTACTCCCTTAACCGTGGACCAATGGCACAAGACCCCTACGTTTATTACATAAAAATCCTTAAACATCCAAACCCACACTCTTCAGAAAGGTTGACACCGGGATTGGAATCGTATAGTCAACGGGCATAAAAAAGTGGGGATGTAGCTCAGGTGGGAGAGCGCAGCCTTCGCAAGGCTGAGGTCACGGGTTCGAATCCCGTCATCTCCACCAGTTTAGGTCATTAGTTTATTCCTCCAGAAGTAAGGCTGTTTCGGGATCGTAGAAGGTAGCAAACATGGGACCTGCCCCGGAAAACATGTTGACGGTAGAAAATATGAAGTTTGCAACTTCTCTTCTGACCGATTCATCGAGAGAATTGAAATAATCCCGCATGTCAGGAAGTGACATCTGCTTCATGATATTCCATATTTCCTGAGGATCTAGCGGCTTTCCAGAGCTCATGGCTTCAAATAGTGATTTGGCTTTGTTGAGCATTTTGTCAAGTTCAGAGCGCAGGGCCGTCAACTCTTTCTCAAAATCATCCAAGGATTCAACCGATGAAATCAACTCAACTATTGTCCCTTCCTTACCATGCAGATTCAAGGTTACGCCTTTCTCAGAACTGATCAGCTCCAGTTTCCAATTCTTGCCCATCAATGCCCTCCAAAAATCGATACCTCTTGCGACCTAGTCTCCCTGGTTGCCCAAACGCTCCTTCAACGAGCACAAGCTGCACAAATCACTATAACTTGGATAACCACACTTGGAACAGGTTTTATAATTTATATCCGTCTCTGGCGGAGTATGATT
Source organism: Deltaproteobacteria bacterium (assembly GCA_019309115.1). Lineage (GTDB taxonomy): Bacteria > Desulfobacterota > Syntrophobacteria > Syntrophobacterales > Thermodesulforhabdaceae > JAFDGW01. Next base: position 18,432 of record JAFDGW010000035.1, on the reverse strand, counting down.
TCTGACGAAGTGAAAAAGAAAGTCGCGCTTTGTACCAGGCATCTCTGCTTCCAAAAAATTCAGGGCTTCGAAAAATATATGGCTCGTAGCACCCCTCGAAAAAGGGCAGGTTCCAGAAAAGTAATCTATTCCCTTAATCTGGCAGTAGATACGGATTTCATCGGCCTCCACCCTAAAAAGAGGTTTGATACGGGCTGGAATTTTTTTGCCGATCGAGGGTAAGTATGGGTAAGATTTCTCGAGGTATTGTTCTCTATGCCTTACGATATTTCCAAGAAGTCTGCTGGCTTCATCGTCCAGGTTGTGTCCCGTTGCAACGACCCTAAAACCTTCCTGAAAAGCTATACGATTCAGCAACTGCCTTTTGACCGTTCCGCAAACTGCACATACCATTCTATTCGTCCGCTTGTAAATTTCCGGTAAAGAATAGCCTAGCAAATCAACAATGGAATATACCCTGTAGCCCAGTGCTCTGCTCTTCGCGAATGACTCGACAGCCCTGCGTGATGCTTGTGAAAACTCTGGAATACCCAGGTCTATATGTACTCCCAGGGTTTTGAATCCCAGTTCTTCAAGAACCAGCCATGCCGCAAGTGAATCCTTACCACCCGACACGGCCACCATAATAGGAGTATCTCTTTTGACCGGAAAAAGCTTCAGAGCTCGTTTTACGGCGTTCTTAAAGAAAAAAACAAAACAGGAATCGCAAAAATTTGCGTTATGGCTTGGAAGATGCACAACTGCACGCTTTCGACACCTGGTGCACCTACTCCTAGAAGGTAATTTACCGTAAGAGGCCGAATCTCTCCTTCTCAAGCTTTAACTCCTTACATTTCGGGAATAACGTAAGGATTTAAATCGGTGGAAATACTGCAAGGATTCTCCAATATCCTTTGAGCATACAGAGGTAATGTAAACAAAAAGGGGTGAACCGATGGATCATACCAGCGTAAACTTCTTATTCCTTGATGGCGGAGCCTTTCAGCCGCTTCTGTAGCGGACAGATCCAGCAACGGTTCTTGCGAACAAACCGTAAAAGCGAAATCTAGAAGATAGCCTGGGATAAATGTCACAAATTGCTTACAGCAAGGGAAAACAGACTGCACAGTCTTTGTTATTGTGTTAAAGGCTTCAGGGTAAAAAAAAGGAGAATCGCTGTGCAGCGCAAGTATCCCACCGGAATTTAGTAAATCCTTGCACAATTTGTAAAATTCCCGCGTGTAAACGTACTTTGAGGGTTCCATGGGATCGGTTAGATCAAGAATGATAACATCGTACTTGCTGTCACATTCCTCCACAAATTTCCGGCCGTCCCCAAAGTGCAGTCTGAGCCTGGGATCATCGAATGCCTTACCGCATACGGAAGGAAGGTAACACTGGCAGATCTTCGTAACTTCTTCATCAAGCTCCACCATGTCTATTTCGCTCACACTCGAATACTTCGTCACTTCCTCCAGAGCCCCCCCGTCTCCTCCTCCCACTATGAGCACCCTTTCGGGCTTACCGTGGCAAATCATAGCAGGATGCACAAGACTCTCGTGATAAAAAAACTCTTCTGCCTCCGATGTTTGGAACCGTTTATCCAGATACAGTACCGTTCCGTAATCATCCGTTTCCACCACATCAACCTGCTGGAAAGGGGTCGAAGACGAGTAAACGATTTTCCTGACCCTAACGATGCGCGACATTGACGGTGTCAGCGGTTCCTTAAAGATCAACTCTTCCTTCATCAGACTCCGCACCACCTTCCAGAAGTATTTCACCTCTCGCGAACAAAACAGCTCTACCCCCAATAACAACCCTGTCACCGCAATAACGACAGAAAAGCTCACCGCCTCTTTTCGACGCCTGATAGGCTACCAACTCACTTTTACCAAGCCGCCTTGCCCAATAAGGAACCAGCGTACAATGGGCAGATCCGGTGACAGGGTCTTCCGGCACACCTACGATGGGTGCAAAAAAACGCGAAACAAAATCTATTTTACCACTTCCCGGAGCGGTAACAATAATTCCAAGCACGTTCAGGTCTCTTGATAAAGCAGTGAGGGCACTAAAATCGGGCTCTATCGTTTTCACAACATCCTGAACATCATAAACAACCAATAAATCCCTTGCTTTCAGGACCTCGGTGGGCTCTATTTTCAGTGAGGTAATTAAGCCCGGCGGTTTTAACAGAGGTTCGGGAGGGCGGGCAGGAAAGTCCATGTAAAAGACACCGTTATCAACATGGACCCTAAGTTCTCCACTTCTGGTTATGAAAATTACTTCCTCCGATACTTCTTTTACCACATCGAAAAGAACGTATGCAGATGCTAAAGTGGCATGCCCGCACAGATCAACCTCAGTTGCCGGTGTAAACCACCTGAGCTCATAAATGCCGTAACCTTTTTTAACCAGGAAGGCCGTCTCACTGAGGTTGTTTTCTGCTGCTATGCTTTGCATGACATGGTCAGGAATCCAGCCATCAAGTAAACAAACGGCTGCAGGATTTCCTCTAAAAGCTCTGTCAGTAAAAGCATCGACTTGAAAAAGCGGGACTTTCATTACAATTGCTCCTCTGGCAGTCCGCATCCGGCAAAAGGTAATGCAAGAGAATCCGCAATATCACACAACTTCAGAAACCACTCATTTTTGGGACGTCCTAAATCTATATCCATTTCTTTCATGGCTTCATCGAGGTGATTCACCACCACACCCCGACCCTTAAGTCCAAGCACTATTGCGTCATCGGAACCTCTGCCGAGAAAATCTATTATTGAAAAAGCCGCTTGAGCTCCCAGGCGGCAGGCCAGTATCCGGTCAAAAGCCGTCGGCGCACCACCTCTCTGGACATGCCCCAATATCGCTGTTCTGACACTGAAGGTTCCCCTACCCTCTGCTTCAAAAAGCCTACGTATAAAATCAGTGGTGTAGTGCCTCGACGCCGCTTCGTTTCTCACGAAGATCATCATTTTTTTTCCGCAGTCAAAGCTCGTTTTTATAAGTTCAACATCTGTCACCAGCTCTTTCAGCGAAATGCCATTCTCGGGCAGATAAGCCCGTTCCGCCCCTGAGGCCATAGCTGAAAGAAGAGCCAGAAATCCACAATTCCGCCCCATGACTTCAACAATGAAAGCGCGTCTGTTGGCACTGGCTGTATTGCGGATTTTGTCTATGGACTCAATTATGACATTCAATGCTGTATCAGCTCCAATGCTAAAATCAGACATGGGTAAATTGTTATCTATAGATGCAGGAACGAGCACTATGGGAATTTTGAATTCAGGGTATTTGTCGCGTTGTTCGATCATACGCCACAAGGTGTGATAGACACCCCACCCTCCTATGGCAATTATGCCGGAAATGTTATTTTTTCGGAGAGTGTCTGCAATCCGAGATAAATCTCCGTCTTTAATCGTCACACGAGCTGTCCCTACTTCCGAACCAGGCCGATTCATCCAGCCGACCATCTCGTGCCAGTCAAGTCCAACGAGGTTGTTCTGGAGAAGACCGAGGAATGTATTCAGAGATCCCAATACTCGGATGCCCTGATTCAGCAAACAGCGGCCAACGACACTGAGAGCGGTATTCATACCTGGCGCATCGGCACCACCGGTCAAAACCAGCACTGCACCTTCGTCGGTGCACTCTTTCGCTGGAGTTATCCGCGTGAGCATCTTCACCAGTTCAAAAGCTTTTCGAAAGCTTTCACCTCGAAGTTCCAGGGCTCTTGTATAGTTGCCGTTTTCTATTTCTTCCCCCACTGCTCGACTTTTGGTAACCACCTCATCAAGGGGCGTTAGCACCTCACGGTTTTCCCTTAGCCCAATCATGTGGCAGGTGCATTCCTCGGAATTTTCTACCAGCAAATCAACAGAGGCGGTGCCTAGACGTGTGGCAAGAACTCTATCAAAGGCCGTCGGACTCCCTCCGCGCTGTACGTGTCCGAGCACGGTAAGGCGTACATCAAGGCCGAGTTTCTCGTGAATGATATCACAAATCTCCTTTGACTGTATGGGTAATCCATCGGCATGTCGAGCCCCTTCTGCCACCACTACCATCTGATGGGGTCTTCCGGCAGATCTTGCATTTTCCAGAGCTTCAATCATCTTGCGATGCCAGCGTACGTCAAGCTCATCTTCGGGGATGAGAACCCACGACGCTCCGCCCGCAAGCCCGGACATCAGTGCCAGATAACCACAATGCCGACCCATAGTTTCGACCACAAAGGTGCGCTGATGCGAAGCAGCGGTCGAACTAAGGTCGTCAAGTGCTCTAACGATGTGATTGAGGGCCGTATCAGCTCCTATGGACATGTCCGTACCGAAAAGGTCGTTATCAATAGAACCGGGAAGCCCGACCACCTTTAATTGTGATATTTCGGTCGAGATTTCCTTCCCCAGCGCCTTCAAGTGTTCCGGCCACTCATTTGCCAGCACATGTGCCCCCATGAGGGAACCATCTCCACCGACGATTACAAGGGCTTCTATTCCTTTCGAGGCCAGATTCCTCACGGCTTCACGCCTGCCCTCATAAGTCCGAAACCGATCAGACCGGGCGGTTCCTAAAAAGGTGCCACCTTTGCTCACTATTCCACCCACATCATGCCAGCCCAGAGGCCTTATTGCGCCGCTGACCAATCCTTCATAACCGTTCTCAATGCCGAAAACTTCGACTCTCCTGACCAGTGCCCGCCGCACGATCGCTCTTATGGCCGGATTCATTCCAGGTGAATCCCCGCCACTGGTCATGACCCCGATTTTCATTTTTCAAACTCCTTTAAAATCCTGCCCAGTTCGTCGGCAACATGAGAATCCTTCCCGGAGCACCTAAGCCTTACCGTTACCTGTTGTCCATCAGGGATTAAATGAGGATAAATCCCCACCGATACTTCCGGATGTTCAATGCTGAAACGCTCAACCACCGGTCCTACAGTTCCTTCACTTACCGGAACGGTCCATTCAAACACCTCAACGTCGCCCTGTGCTGGAAAAAACCGCTCCATTACCCACTCAAACATAGGCTTCAACATCTCAGGGAAACCCGGAAAGGCGTAAATACCTTCAAGGAAAAAGCCAGGCGCACCTATGTCGTTAGGAATCAAATCGCAACCTTCCGGTAGCCATGCCATCCGCTTTCTCTGACCCGAAAAATGCTTGCCGTACCGCTTTTCCAGTATCTGGTAGCACTCTTCATGGCAGACCAGCGCCCTATCAAGTCCAAGGGCAATGCCCTGACGGGTTCTGTCATCGTGGGTTCCCCCGATCCCTCCTGAAACAAAAATGGGGAAAGCATCTCGCTCCTTTAAGAGTCTTATCCATTCCCCAATAGCGTTTTCATCGTCGGGAAGCGAGATCCAAATCTCAGCTGGCATACCGGCAGAGTAAAGCCTCTGGAGCATCCACATTCCATTGGTGTTCTCCCGTTCTCCGTATATAAGCTCGTTACCAACGGTAAGAACCGCCGGTTTCAACCTCTTCGCTTTCCCACTCACGGCTCATCGGCTCCAATTTGCTCGATTTCTATGCGTCGGCTGTTTTCATCAACAATTTTAATTCTCACATCCCACCTGTTTTCAGGTAGTACCTCACCGAGCTTTTCAGGCCATTCCACCACGGCCACCCCGTCTCCGAAAAGGATTTCTCGTAATGGCAAGGTCTCTAGATCTTCTGTCGCTTGCACACGATAAAGGTCGATATGGTACAATGTGAGACGTCCCGAATACTCGTTTACCAGGGTAAAGGTTGGACTCGTTATAGGACACTTTCTGGGAATTCCAAGGCCCCACGCAAGTCCTCGTGTGAAAGTAGTTTTGCCGGCTCCCATGTCCCCCCAGAGCGTGACGACATCGCCAGGTTTCAGCTTTTCTGCAAAGGTTATGGCAAAACCTACGGTATCATCAGCACTCTTAGAAAGATAATTTATCTTGCACATCTTTTACCCTATTAGTACGTAGCCGGCAGTGTGTAGTCTGTGGCTTTTTTTGTCCACTGTCCACCGTTCACCGACCAAGCATGTTTCGAACGGTACCCATCTTATCAGGTCATCGTTTTCAAGTTTCTTCTATTTCTCTTATTATTTCAGGAACCTTTTCTAGTAAATCTGTAGCAATCAATCCTCTCGTTCCCCACTTCCTGGAAGACACCACATCATCAGCCGCTTTACCGTGCACGTAAACACCCACGCAGGCAGCATCAAAAGGAGAAAGACCCTGACAAATAAACGCTCCTATCAGCCCCGTAAGAACATCTCCCATACCCCCCGATGCCATTGCCGGGTTACCCGTGGTATTTATTGCAACGCGCCCATCCGGGGAAGCGACAATCGTATGAAAACCCTTCAACACCACAACTACCCCGTACCGACGGCTGAACTCCTGCGCTACCTCAATCCTGTTTGCCTGAACATCGGTAACTGAAGTCCCCGCGAGCCTGCTCATTTCTCCCGGGTGCGGTGTCAAAACAATCGGTGCCCCGGCATTTTCGAGAACCTCAAGCGAATCAGCTATGGCATTCAGGCCATCGGCGTCAATAACCATGGGAACGCTTGATTTACCAACGATTCTACGAACTAGCTCCTTTGTTTCCGCATGCGTGGATAGCCCTGGTCCGATGGCAAAACATTGTTTGTCGGAGATAAAGTCAAGAATGTCATCTTCCGCTTCCAGCGAGACCGTGTGAGCTAGTGTTTCCTTCAGGGGAAGAGTCATGGATTCCATGGTTTTCTCTTCAAGTATGGGATTGAGGCTTTCCGGAACCATGAGAGTAACCAAGCCCGCACCACCTCTGATTCCCGCCACAGCGGTCATTGCCCCTGCACCGGTCTTTCCTGGAGAACAAGCAAGGACGGCAAAATGCCCGGCATTTCCCTTGTGAACAATTGGAACCCGAGGCGTAAGTAGGGAAGACAAATACTCACGAGTTAGCAGGAAACGTGTTATTCCCTGGCCAGCAACTACCGAAGGTGGGATACCAATATCAACAACTTTCAGCTTCCCTGTATAGCGAACGCCTGGCCAAAGATAGTGCCCGACCTTGGGCAATCCAAAGGTGGCAGTTCCGTACGCACAAGTGGCTACTCCCATAACGTGCCCGGTAGCACCGTTTATTCCCGACGGAATATCTACCGCAAGAACCGGAACACCCAGATTATTTATCTCGTCGATAATCTTTTTGTAAATCCCATCAACATTTCGATTTAGACCTGTTCCGAAAAGTGCATCAACCACCGCTGTGCTTTCACGGAAAATATCCCAAACATCTTGGTTGCCTTTTTCGTCAAAAACATAGACAGGAATATCAAGCCTTGAAATAACTTCGAAGTTTCGCTTGGCATCACCATCAAGGCGTCCCGGATCTTTTGCGCAAAATACCCTAACATCAGCTCCAGCCCCATGACACAGACGGGCAATGACGAAACCATCCCCCCCATTATTCCCGGTTCCACATACGACGCCTATCTTTCTATCCAGAAAATCCGGAAGAATTTCCCTGAAGAATTCAAATGCTCCTCGCCCGGCATTTTCCATAAGCACCATGCCTGGTATGCCTACATCTTCAATTGTTATTTTATCAATGAATGCCATTTCTTTTGGCGTTACGACGTACATTGTTCCTCCTTCCCGGATACCACTACCAAAGCAACGGCATAATCACGTTCGTCACTTAAACTGAGATGCCACGAACAGATACCAAGTTCATTGCAAAAAACTTCAGCTTCCCTACTCAACACAAGGTAAGGCTTACCCTTTGAGTCGCTACGCACCTCAATAGCACGCCAAACCAGCGGGTGCCTAACGCCGGTGCCAACCGCCTTGGCAAAAGCCTCTTTGGCAGCAAACCTTAGGGCATAATAAGCCGCTTGTTCCTTTTTCCCGATTGCTTCTTCGTTTTCGAGAACAGTAAAAACCCTCTTTGTAAATCTCGAACCCCACCTACCCAGTATTCGTCGAATCCTCTCAATACTGACTATATCAACCCCAACCCCTCTGATCACCACATCAACGCCCTTCTATAAGACGAATCATGTCTCTGACCGCCTGTTCCATCCCAACCAGAACAGCCCTAGCCACTATGGAGTGCCCTATGCTGAATTCTTCTATCTCCGGAATTTCTCTAAGATCAACAATGTTTGTATAATCAACACCATGGCCAGCATGAACCTTGAGTCCCAACGACTTTGCCAGCTTCGCAGCGTTCCTCAGTGCTTCCAAGGCTCTATGTCGCTCCTCGGCGGTTCCGGCGTCTGCAAAGGTTCCCGTATGTAGTTCCACCACATTCGCGCCCACTCTATGAGCTGCTCTGACCTGTTGTTCGTCGGCATCAATGAAAAGGCTAACTTCTATGTTACCCTCGTGAAGTTCAGCAACGGCCGAGCGGACTTTTTCCTCCTGTCCAACAACGTCCAAACCGCCTTCAGTCGTAAGTTCCTGTCTTTTTTCCGGTACCAGGGTGCATCTATCAGGTCTTATTCGCAGGGCAATATCTAGCATTTCTCTGGTTATGGCCATTTCAAGATTTAGATGAGTTTGCACCGTCTTACGCAGGATTTCCAAATCCCTATCCTGAATGTGCCTTCTATCTTCCCGAAGATGTATAACGATTCCCTGAGCACCGCCCAGTTCGGCTAATGCCGCAGCCATTACTGGATCCGGATATTTTGCAAGCCTTGCCTGTCTGATTGTTGCGACATGATCAACATTTACCGCCAGCCTCGCCATGCTTAATCCTCCGTAAACCACCGAGACGTTTGATACCACCGACAGAGTTTATCCAAACTATCGGCCGCATTAACACTCCATCCCAGCTCTTTCATCAACTCCATTGTTTTTGCATCCATGATTTTGGCCTTTTCAAACGTGTCGTGATCATAGCCCACGAGGTGCAGTATGCCGTGGCACAAAATAATGTCTAGAACTTGTTCAACCGGCAATTCCGTGTCTCCAGCATGTTTCATAACCATCTCGACGGATATAGCCACGTCACCAAGCATCACCGTCTGCCCTCGGCCAAAAAGATATTCTTCATTATTGCTCATCATCGGAAAGGACAAAACATCTGTTGGGGCATCAACCCCCCGGTAGATTTTGTTCAGTTCCTGCATACCCACGTTATCGATGAGCAAAATGCTAAGCTCGGCGTCACTGAAGCCCAAGGCGTTTAAGATCCGTTCCGCTATTTGCTTTATTCGCTTCAGATTTACCGGACTGCGCTGCTGATTTTTGATCAGTATCTCTGCCATTTCCGGTTTCCTTACACTTTGGATGAGATTCAAACTTTGCCGTTGCAGTTGATGGATATTCGATACGTTTGTGATGGATGGTGCTAAGTATCTGATTGAAGTGTTTTGCAATCTTGTGCAAGTCTTTTAGAGTCAGTTCACACTCATCAAGCTGACCATCGGCAAATGCTTGGTTAATCACGCGGTTTACCATTCCCTGAATACGAGCCGGCGTAGGATTGGGAATCGATCTGCACGCCGCTTCTGCCATATCCGCCAGCATTACTAGTCCGGCTTCTTTGGTTTGAGGTTTGGGACCGGGATAGCGGAAGTCTTCTTCGTTTACAGGAGGAAGTTCGGTTCCTTTCTTGGACTGTCGAACCCTCTCCCGACACTCCAAGGCTTTTTGATAAAAATAAGCAATCAGGCTCGTTCCATGATGTTGTTGAATAATATCTACAATAGGCTGTCCCAGCTTATACTTTCTAGCCAGCTCAACTCCATCTTTAACGTGAGAAATCAAAATTAAACTACTCATTGAAGGTGCGAGCTTTGCGTGACGATTCTCACAATCAAACTGGTTTTCGATGAAGTAAAGAGGCTTCTTAATCTTTCCTATGTCGTGGTAGTAAGCCGCCACTTTGGCAAGTAAGGCATTGGCACCAATTGACTTTGCGGCAATTTCCACCATGTTTCCCACGATTATACTGTGGTGGTATGTTCCGGGTGCCTGCAGCATAAGTTCCCGTAAGAGAGGATGATCCATAGTGGCAAGTTCCATAAGTCGGGTGTCCGTGGTGTAATCAAAAAGATACTCTACAAGCGGTATTAAACCCGATGCCAGCACACCGGAAAGAATCCCTCCCATAATTGCTGCAAGCGTATAAAGAGGATACAACTCCCAACCCATGGACGGTTGCCTCAAAACCAAGAATAACCCAACCAAAAACCCCTGAAATAGCCCAACAAAGATTCCCGCCCTGATGGGTTTAAACCTATCGTGATATGGATAAAGCCAATGAATACCCAGGAAGGAACTGAGCAAGAAATAGAGGAAGATCCATAGGTTGGATTCTAAAATAACAGTCAGAAAGGTACAAAGGATGATAGAAAACAAAAGGGCTGTGTTAACATCGAAAAAAGTGACCACTATCATGGCAGCAGCTGCAACGGGGAGGATCAGAACGAAAATACGAAGATCCTGTTGTAGTCTCAAAATATCCGGGACATTGGTCAGATGCACCTGAAGCCAACTCATTGTATAAGTCAGCAAACTAGCAATAGCGATCAGGCTTCCGAGAAATACCAGGTCTTTGTCAGTTAAAGACTTCTTTAAAACATGCTTTTGCCCGACATAAAAAGGCACGCTTAAGCCAACAAAACAAAAGACACAACCTGCGAGAAACATGGTTAATAACCTTAGTGAACTAAAGCCCTCATGGAGCAGCCGACCGTGCCCCACCACCGATGGAAGGCAAATAAGGGATAATATTGCGGAAAGAACCCCGCCGACTATGATAAGAGTTCGGTGAAACGAAAGAAACGACGCCGAAGAAAGGATTATTTTCTGCCTGGAATCATCTACTTTGGCGGAAATTACAGACGCCGACTCTTTTGAAGACTTTGTCATAACCCGCACTCTGCGTTAACGCCCAAATCGTCGTTGGATCGACCCTGGTTCAGCCCGCTCATAAGCTTGAATTATATCCTGAACCAGCTTGTGCCGAACGACGTCGCGGTGAGAAAAATACACAAAACATATCCCTTCCACATCGCACAAAATTTCCATGGCCTCAATCAAACCGGACGGTTTATCTTCAGGTAAGTCAATCTGGGTGATGTCTCCGGTAATCACTGCCTTCGAACCTATACCGAGCCTCGTGAGAAACATTTTCATTTGATCACGTGTCGTATTTTGAGCCTCGTCCAGAATGACAAAGGCCTCGTTCAGCGTTCTGCCTCGCATAAAAGCAAGAGGAGCTACCTCGATTACGCCTTTTTGTATAAGCTTCGCAGCTCGGTCAAAATCCATCATGTCATGCAAGGCATCATAAAGAGGCCTTAGATAGGGATTGACTTTTTCCGCCAGATCTCCCGGTAGAAATCCGAGTTTTTCTCCGGCTTCCACAGCAGGTCTCACCAATATGATCCGTCTGACTTGCTGATTCATAAGAGCGGAAACAGCCATCGCCATGGCCAGATAGGTTTTACCTGTTCCGGCCGGCCCAATACCGAACACGACATCGTGGGAACGAATAGCATCTATGTACTCTTTTTGCCTCTCGCTCTTTGGAGTGACAATTTTTTTACTGGAAGTAACAAAAACGCGATCACAGAATATGTCTTTTAACCGAGCTTTCACATTTTCGCTGAGTATTCTCGAAGCAAAGACCACATCGCTGGCATAAAGGGGATATCCACCCCGCACAAGATCAGCCAGCTCATCAAATAGCCTGATGGACAGTTCCACCTGCGGCGAGCTACCTTCTAGCAGAAATTGATTGCCCCGCAAATGAACCCTGACGCCGGTTTGTCTTTCAATTATTTTCAGATGACTGTTTCGCTCACCGGCAATCTGCCTCACTACATCAATATCATCAGAAGCCCAGCTTTCCCGCCTAACGGCACAAGACATCTTACCCACTATCGAATTAGCCCTCCATGAGTTTGAATTCTAATCGCCAGTAACATAACCTTTTAATCACCGAAATCAAGAAGCTTAAAGTCCAAATAGCCTGGGTTACCCGCATTTACTCCGACAGCCACTCCTCTAGCGTTTTGGATTCCCGAAAAATTTCATTGGCAGTAACATCCTCCTGAAAGTACTTCCTCGTAAGATCTACACCTTCCTGAAACACCGACACCGGGCGATCCGCCGACACCGTGATCACAATGACTTCCGGATGCTGGGCGGTAAACCTCAGCGCCGAGTTATACCTTGCTCCCCTTGACCTGTCCTCATTAGGAGCGGCCAAACCATCAAGAAGGCACGAGAAGGCGTACAGTTTCAAATCGGCACCGATGTGGATGGCTCCATCAAGCTTCGACAGAGCACAGGCTAACTTTAAGTTCTGGGCATTGGTTAGTTCAATCGGCGTTTCAGCGCGTTGACCCGATATAGGTATAACAGGATAGTTTAGATCCAGCACTATTGCAGCACCATGTCTGTTATGAATTGCCTGTCTGACTATGGTCATTACTACACCGAAAAGTGCATACCGGGTATCCTCGTCCAAATCCTTTTCCAGCAAAAGTTCTTCAAGTTCAACCAGATGAGGTTCACGATTGGTTGCGTAAAACTTACCGTCTGAGAAACTGCAAACCCGCTGCTTGCCAACAGAAACAAAACCATAATTTTTACGGAAATCCGCAATTATAGCTGGAATGTCCCGCACAAATGGCACGATACCGACTACATCTCGACCGTCAGACACCAACATCAGCTCTTTATCGTGCACCGCTGTGAGAAGTTTTCTTACATGTTTGAGGTTACCTAGGTTCGGTCTTTCGAGCTTAGGTAACCTTATAAGGAATTCCAGCCCATCAAGTGTTTCCATATCAGCGATAGCCAAAATTCCTTCTGGCAAAGCCCCTTCTTCGGTCATTTTGGAAAGCCCCAATATGGAGTTGAGCACATCTGTTACATGGAAGGGCATGTCCCAACCGATTAAAAGATTAAGGGCATCGAGTATATAATCCCGTACGGCGTAAGTGGCATATTCTCTCAGAACGTATCTAGAACTCCCGGTGTAAAAAGCGTCTTCAGTAACGAAATCGTGAGAAAGAAGACAAACGGCATGTTCAAGCCATCTTTCGATTGGTCCTGTGGAACACAAATCCGGGTGATGATCGACGAACCAAATTTGATAGAAAATAGCGCCACTTCTGCCACCATAGGAAATGACCCCGCTCAAGCCTAGGTCCTTTTCCGGCACAATATCCCCAAAAAACCGCATCTCTTCGAGACTTAGATCACATTCGCGCCACGTGTTAGACTCTAGATACAACTCCCTGAGCCTCGGTTCATGGCCGTCCAGTAAATGAGCGGGATCACAAATCCTAAGAGGATCATCTGGCCTTTCTGCATAAATTAGAGCTACCCGCGTAGGCCCGCAAAATTGGCTAAGCCCTTCAGCGAGCCCTTCCATCACATTTACTATTCTCAGCTTTTTGCCAGCGTAATTCATAATTCACGATGACCATTTAGCAAATTCCTAACTACGCTAGTTTCTCAATATTAATTAATATCGCAAAGTATAGGGTGAAAAGTAGGATAAGCGACGTCCTATATTTAAAAAGGAAGTCACACGACGAAGAAGATACCAGTTAGCCATAAGATGCGCAAGGAGCTGTGAGAGTTATCATTGTCTGGTGTGAAAGAGGAAGAATCTCTTCTGAGTGCCCGATTAGGGAAAATGTCACTCTGGTGGTTCAAGAGCTTTTGGAGCAAGAAATAAAAGATGAGCAAGGGCAAGATGTGTGTGTTTAGAAACCACAGGTGAGGAACTCAAGCGAGCCGCTCTGTCTATGGCTGACTGCTTTTCTCAGAAATAACTCGTAGGATGCCCTTGGTCCTATGAAAACCGTTTACGGGTAGGAGATACCTGAGGGCAACGGATTTTGTGGGGAAAAGATTTGAAAAAGAATGTGGGAGGACAAAGGTCACCCCCTGTTTCTCAACGGAGGAGTCGGCAAAGAACGGACTTGCCCACAAGATCTAAATATGTTCACTTTTCAGTACGTAAACCAAATTTTGGGAAGCCATTTATGAAAATAGGCCTTTTAGGAAGTCGAGGTATTCCTGCATCCTACAGTGGCTTTGAGACCTTCTACGAAAATCTGGCCATAAGGCTTGCCCACCGAGGACATGACGTTACAGTCTATAACAGAATTGGACGAGTACGACAGGACGTGGGAAATTTTTACAAAGGCGTGCGCCTGGTCTGGTTGCCGGGTCTGTATTCAAAACACCTCGAAACCATGTCCCATACTTTGCTTTCCACTCTTCACGCCTTAAAACAAAATTACGACATTATTTACTACGTAATTGCCGGCAATAGTCCTGTGGCTTTCCTAGCAAAATTAGCGGGACATCGGGTTATTATAAATGTGGACGGTGCCGATGCGGACCGGGCAAAATGGAAAGGCTTTGCCAAAATGTATATTCGCTTTGCAGAACATCTGGCAAAACACAGCGCCCATGTAATCATTGCTGATTCTAGAGCTATAAAAAGGCGCTACAAAATTAGGTACAAGTGCAACACTATCTTTATCCCTTACGGTGCAAATCCCTGGCCCAGGGAAAAAGAGCGAAGTAATACGGGCACAATTAAAAAGTTCGGTTTGAAGCCAGATGGATACATTCTTTTCGTCAGTCGGATGACTCCGGAAAATAAAGCTGATCTCCTGGTCAAAGCCTTTAAAAAAGCACGTACTGACCTAAAACTGGTCCTTGTTGGTGATGCCCCTTATGTTGACGATTACAAAAAATATCTCGATGATCTTTGTAAAGATGATTCAAGAATTGTGAGAACAGGATACTTATGGGGAAGGGATTACAAACAGATCAGCTGTCACTGTAGATTTTTCGTTCTGCCATCCACAATAGACGGCACCAGGCCTGTGTTACTGGACCAGATGGCTTTTGGCAACTGCGTCCTGGTAGCAAACAACCCGGCTCAGATAGAAGTCGTGCGGGACTGTGGCGTGTATTTTGACAAGACAAAACCAATCGAATCGCTGAAAGAAAAACTGGAATTGCTCAGCGTTGACGATAGTCTGGTAATCCACTGTAGAGAGCGTGCTTTTAAACGATCCCAAAAGGTTTATTCCTGGGACAGAATTGTTCGAACTTATGAAAGGCTATTTCTAAAGTTGACAGAACGGGCAAACCACTTCTCACCCTTGATAACCCGTGCATAAAGCGCCTCATATTCTTCTGCCATCCTCCTGACATGAAACCTTTTTTCTGCTACTTCACGGCAGGCACAAGGGTTTAGCTTATTCACGTTTTTCATAGCTCTCACAAGGTCCGCAAAGCAATGGCACAAATAACCATTAACGCCGTCTATTATTTGCTCAGAAATTCCCCCCTGCTCGAAAGCTATAACCGGTGTCCCACAGGCAAGAGATTCAATAATAACCAGAGGCAACACATCAAACCATCGAGGGGTTTGGACAAGTGCACACGCGCCCTTCAAAAACTGAGCAGTGCCTGGAATTTCACCGATATACTTCACACTCGGGATTAACCTGAAAAGTGGTTTCATTACCCAATTGAAGTAGCGAGTGCTCTCTACATTCCCTGCCACTGTTAAAGGCTTTCTCGCCAGAAAAGCTGCCAGAACGGCAATATGCTGACCTTTGTAGGGCGCTATTTTGGCAATGTGTATTATGGGCTCCGGTTTGTTGGGGGAAAAAGGATAAGAACCCAGATTGATGCCATAGTGAACATATGGCACAGGCGGATCAAAAAGGCGGGAATGAGCTCGACTTGCGGCAACCAAATTAACTCTTTCGTAATCCGGCGGTGGTGGAATGCAGGTTGATATCAGAAATGGGAAAGTCTCTGGGTGCCTGCGTACAAAAGTATTCTCAAAGGACCAATCGTGGATAACGTCCACAGGATTGTCGGACAGATATTCCTTCATGGACCTGTAAAGAGGTTCTTCCGAAATCCACGACATACCGCCAGTGATACCGGAAGGAGCCTTTGACGGGTCGTAATCGGGAACTTCCACGGTTCGTCCGGAACAATAACTGCCAGGCGTAGCAAAAAGGGTTACATCATGCCCTCTGCGAACCAGCTCCTCAACCAGTTCGTACACAACGCGCTCGATCCCACCATACCCTCTGGGCGGAGTCGGCTTGTACGGAATGGAAACAATTGCAATACGCAAGGCCTATCCTGTCAAAACCTTTCTGAATGCTTTTACTACATCTTCCACCTCATCATCTGTCAAGCAGCCAGACAGGGGAAGAGATATTGTTCGATTGCCTATCCACTCAGCAGCAGGAAAGTCACCCATTTTTAGACCCAGGTTTTTTTTGTAAAAAGAATGATAATGAATTGGCAGATAATGTACACCACAGCCAACATTTTCGGCAGTGAGGGCATTGAGTACCCAATCGCGGGTTTTACCGAACCGGTCTGTATCTATGAGAGGCGTGTAAAGATGATACGCATGCTCTGTTTCTGGTTCAGGTTTGGGTGGGAGAAAAACCGGCAGATCAGCAAATCTATCATTGTAATAATCCCAAATTTCTCTACGACGCTTTCTGAAGATTTGTAGTTTCTCAAGTTGATGAAGTCCTATTGCTGCTTGCAGATCCATCATGTTGTATTTAAAGCCCGCGTGTATAACTTCGTAATGCCTGTAACCCTGGTCGGAAAACCTGAGCCACGCATCCTTGCTCATACCGTGTAAAGCGAGCATTTTCACCCGCTCGGCTATGCGATCGTTGTCGGTGATAATAACTCCCCCCTCACCGGTCGTAATGTTCTTGGTCACGTAAAAGCTGAAACAGCCAACATCTCCGAAACAACCAGCTTGAATACCCTTGTAAGACGCTTCTATTGCGTGAGCACAATCTTCAATGACATATAAATCATATCGCCTTGCCAGTTCCATGATTGCATCCATATCGCACGGCCTACCGGCAAAATGGACAACCAAAATTGCTTTGGTTTTTCGGGTTATTTTTTTCTCGATTTCCTCAGGGCTAATGTTCATGGTATCCGTCTCACAGTCGGCAAGAACAGGAATTCCACCTGCATGAATGATGGCGTTTACGGTGGCACAAAAGGTCATGGGAGTAGTTATAACTTCGTCGCCTTGCCTTATACCTAACGCTAGAATAGCCAAATGAAGCGCTGCAGTACATGAATTTACGGCAATTGCGTGTCGCCTTCCCTTAAGCTCACGGAAAACTTCTTCAAACCTGGCAACTTTGGGCCCCGTGCCAATCCATCGCTTTCTCATTGAATCGACTACTTCCGAGATCTCTTCCTCGCCAATACAGGGTGCACCAAATATTATGAACCTGTCCTTGGGCCGAACCGGCCGCCCTCCATCAATGGCTAGCATGACAATCTTTTGACCTCTTTCTTTATCGTTTCACGTTTAACAGCCTGATAACATTTAAGGTAAAGTTTTAACGCCAGATTTTCATTAAAGCTGAGAAGCTTTCTGGCAAATTTCAGCCATAAAGGACGTAACAGTGGGTGGAATATCATGTCTCCCGCAAGGTATTTAAACTGTGTTGTTATTGGCATTAAGGTTGGAAAGTGTAACATTCTAAGATATTCTCTATACTCTGGCTTACTGCAATACCATACGGCCAAACCTTTTCCATCCTTCTCGGCAATGGCTAGATAATCTTGCTCGCTGAGATAGTGCCTATGATAACCAACTGCTTCCCAACAATAAATAATCCTCAAGCCATGTCGGTCTAATCTGGAGCCTAGTTCTACATCATCATTATACCAGATATTCTCATCAAATAAGCCATATTTAAGCAGAAAGCTTTTCTTAACAGAAAGATTGCACGTGTAGAAGGCTCGCCAGTCCAAGTTTCGCTTTCCCTGCCACTGGGCATAACTCAAATCCAATGCCACTTGTGAAAAAGGCGTAGCTGGAATAGAAGGATCTATAGTTAATTTTCCAAGCACGGCGATGTTTTCCTCAGAAAATCGCTTATGAAAAATCAAATGGTTTTCAAGACAATCAGGAAGGGCAATGGTATCGTCGTTGAAGAAAACCACTACCGGTGCCTCGGCCATTTTAATGGCCCTGTTTCGAATCACATTGGGGCCCTTATTTTCCTGAGAAAAAAAGCGAAGTCGGTAAGGCACCACTTCTTTAAGCTGCTGCAATACCGATAGGGTATGATCCTTTGAACCGTCATTGCCCACAATTACCTCAAAAAACTCGGGATTTATCGTCTGTTTTGCAAGCGCCAAAAGACAATCAGAAAGAATATCTGCTCGATTATAAGTTGGTATAATAATTGTGAAAAATAAAGACTCAGACAACTCAGATAACGACATCAAAATACCTCTTAGTCAATTAAACTGTCGTAAATGCTTTCAATCCTTTTTACATAGGAACCTGGATCCGCGAACAAATATAAGTAAATTGTTGACAGAATGAAAGATATTTTTTAGAAAAAGTATGCAATTTCGAGGGTTTAGGTTTTACAGATATAAACCGCTGATTTTTCACCAGGAGGGTG
>JAFDGW010000034.1 GCA_019309115.1 Deltaproteobacteria bacterium | reverse complement strand
TGAAACCTATATTGGTTGCAGGGGATTGGAAGAGGGTGGTGAGCAGGTTAGTTCCTGTGCCTGGTGCAGGGACGATTGCACAATCCACTAATGTGCAGTTTTGTTAACCAGGAACTGGGAGTGATGGCACCTGTGGTTAGCATTGTAGCTTCTATCCAGGTTAATGAAGCGGTTAAAATAGTTGCGGGTCAAGAACCCTCTTACGTTTTAAAGTTTACTTTACATTGATTCTGAAAAAGGTGATTTTCATGTTCTTCCGTTAACCAATGTGGGTTTTGAAGCTGGTGGAACCAGTTGTAAAGCCGACATCTGAAGGAAATCCTGTAAATGGCTGGAATCGCTGGAGTAATGTTCGGAGGTGGAAAGATGCGTCTGGATAAGGGAGGATCAAATGATGATAAGTTGGTATTGTCGAACGGTTTAACAGTGCGCTTTAAGGATTTATCAAGACGAGTTGCTGGCGACAGGTGGTATGTAGGGTTCGAGGTGGAAATTCCTGTAGAGGTTAAACTGGAATATTTTGCCGGTGAGGATGACCCGCAAAGGGCATATCAAGAGTTCATTCAGCATGTCGGCCCGGTTTATGTGTTTACTTATAAGAAGGAACGTAACTTTATAGATGAAAAAGAAGTAGATAAGGTGTGGCAGACCATGGAAAAAGACTTTCTTGACGCAAACCTGGCTTACCTTCAGATAGAACGTTTCCCGGAGATGTGTATTCGCAAGGCTTACAGAGACTGGAAAGAGGAACAACGATGGCGGGTTCTGCATGAACAAGCGGTTCATCAGACAGATTCAGAGCAAAGCTAGGGAAAGGGGAGGTAATGACAAATGGAAATAGATTATCAGGTACAGACCTATTCTGGAGTGGATGGGCTAATTGTTCCCGTTTTTGAAGGAGAAAAAGAAAAAATAGAGAACCTTGCGTGGTTCAGAAGGAATCTAGCATGGTTAGCTGATATGAGCTTCTGGAGAGAATTCAAATGTAAGAAGAGCAAGGCTCTAGCTAGCTTTGCACCTGGAAGTTCGCTTTGTAAAATCATTATCCTGGTTGGTCTTGGCGAGAAGTCAAAATTTGACAGTGATGCTTGGTATTCCGCCTGCGCTGAAAGCTTCAAACAGGCTAAGCAGTACGAGTGTTCCACTGTAGGTGTCCCTTTTCCAATTATATACAGTCTGTTTGAGGAAAACCCGCACTGGTATCTGCGGGAGATGCTTTTTACAGGTGTTTCAGCACTTTATGAATATAAAGAATTGAAGACGATAGATGCTGAATATGAGGATAATGGAGTTCGTCAGCAAATTGTGTTGTTGGATCAGGAACCTGATGGTGCGGTAGCTGATGTTCTGGCTTACATAAAAAGTGTTAAAAATGGTTTGTATCATGCCAGAGACCTTATAACTCGACCGTCCAATGAAATAACGCCGACAACATTTGCTGAAGAAGCTCGAAAGGTGGCGGACACCTATGGAATGCGATGGAATTTAATATCTCTTGAACAGGCCAAAGAAATGGGCATGGGTGCTTTTGTTGCTGTGGCTCAGGGCAGCCAGAACGGGGGTTGCATATCTATCCTGGAATACTGTCCTGTGGGCTGTGAAGGCGAGAGGCCTCTGGTCCTTGTGGGCAAAGGCATAACATTTGACACAGGCGGAATTTCTCTCAAACCTGCCCAGAACATGGAACAAATGAAGCACGACATGGCCGGTGCTGCCGCTGTTCTTGGAGCAATGGAAGTTATCGGCATTCTCAAACCCCCCAGACGGGTGGTGGGCATTATGCCTTGCGCGGAAAACATGCCGGACGGGAAAGCTTACCGCCCAGGAGACGTGGTCAAAACTCTTTCGGGAAAGACTGTGGAAGTCATAAGCACCGATGCCGAAGGAAGGTTGATACTCTGCGATGCAATTACGTACGGTATAAAAAATTACAATCCAGCCGTACTCGTGGACATTGCTACCCTCACAGGCGCCTGCATCATAGCGCTTGGTGACAGGGTTGCCGGTGTTATGGGTAACGATGACGAATTGGTGTCAAAGCTCTGTGATCTTGGAGCTAAGGTTGGTGAAAAGATGTGGCCGCTGCCGCTTTGGGATTTCTTCTTTGAGGACATGAAAAGCGACATAGCTGATTTTAAGAACGTGGGTAACAGAAAGGCTGGCACCATTGTTGGTGGGATGTTTTTGAAACAGTTTGTTGAAGATTCCGTGAAGTGGGCTCATATTGACATTGCCGGGCCGGCGTGGGCAGATAAGCCGTGGTTCCAAATGCCTAAAGGGGCAACGGGCTTTGGGATAAGAACCTTTGTGGAAATGGTAAAGAGCTGGAATTTGAAGCCCGATGGAGCGAATTAGCGAAAAAGTTAGTGGAATAATAGAGAAGCTCCGACAACATTATCCAGATCCTAAACTGGAGCTGGAATATTCTAATCCTTTTGAGTTGTTGATAGCCGTTATTTTGTCGGCTCAATGCACCGACGACAGGGTGAATAAGGTAACGAAGGCGCTTTTCCGGAAGTTTGGAAAACCCGGGGATTTCCTGAAGTTGTCTGATCAAGAGCTGGAAGAACTCATACGCCCCACGGGTTATTACAGGCAGAAAGCCAAGAACATAAAGGCTTGTTGTGAGAAGCTGGTAGCGGAGTATGGTGGAGAAGTGCCGGCAAGTATTGATGACTTAGTCCGGCTTCCGGGAGTGGGTCGAAAGACGGCGGCAATGGTTATCGGCAATGCCTTTGGAATTAACGAAGGCATTGCCGTTGATACTCATGTGAAACGGGTCGTGCAAAGGCTTGGTCTGACGGAGTCTAAAACGCCTGAAAAAATAGAGCGAGATCTTATGGAGATAATTCAGAGAGAGCACTGGACCTGGTTTAGTAATGCTGTGATTCTTCACGGTCGTTATGTATGCACGGCACGGAATCCAAAATGTGAAGGTTGTTGTCTTTCAGACCTGTGTGATTACTTTGCGAACAAAAATTAACAAAGTTTTGTCCTTGAAACCGGCTGCTTGCTAATGAACCCCAGGAGATTAGGGATATTGTTATGACCGATGAAAACAAAGGATGGAACAATGGGCCTTCCATGTGGGCTTCCCTTTGCCATTTCAGCGCACTTCTGGGAGCTGTATGGTGGATTCCAGTTAAGGGAATGTGGATTCCATGTGGCCAGATCATAGCTCCTTTGGGTGTCTGGCTCATCAAGCGCAAAACCTCTCCGTTCGTTGATCTTTCAGGTCGTATGTCCCTCAATTTTCAGATAACCATAACAGCTTTGGTAATTTTACTTATTTTTCTATTACCTGGTTTTCTTAAGCTAATCGCCGGTTGGAGCCTCGTGATTTTTGATCTGTTTTGTATCATTCGGGCAGGTGTTCGCACCAGCAAAGGAGAATTATATCGCTATCCCATTCCAACCATACCTTTATTCAGGACGTCAGCCCTATGGGAGCTCCTTTCAGTGCTTGAGTCAAAAGGGCAAAAGCCGCATTGACGCAAATTCTCGATGGCATCACAATATCGTGTTTACTGGTTTTCTTCTCCAACGGAGTAACCAAGTTTCTTTAATCCCTCGATAGTATGCGCCACAACATCGTCTGCAGATGTATGCTCTGTATCTACATAAAGTACAATCTGACCATCGTAATTTTGCTCTTTCAAGAAAGTCAAAAATTGCTTCACATCCAGCTGCCCCTCACCGACCTGAACGTGAGCGTGAGATTCTTTGCAGAAGGCGTCGCTAAGGTGTATATTTTCAACATAAGGCAACAGTGTTTTAAACGCATCTACAGGGTCTTCTCCAGCACAAGCCAGATGGGCAAAGTCAAAATCAACCTTCAAGGATGAGGGGAATTCCATTTCTTTCAGAAATGCCAGAATCTGGTCTGATGTTTCTATCAAATACCCCGGTGATGGCCTTAGGAGCAGTGTTACGCCGAGCCTTTCAACTACCGAAAGGACTCTGTATATGTTAGCCACAAAAAGCCTCCACGCTTCCATCCTGTCCATTGTTTCCGGTATAGGGCTGCCGGCCGATATTACAACCTTTGGTATCCCTAGCGCTGCGGCAAGACGGGCGCAATCAAGAGTATATCGTATTTGCTGCTCCCGTTCCACCCAATCTTCGGCAAGCCAGGAAAGATGTTTACTGCTCTGTGCTGCACCATAAGTGCCGTAAGCGTCGATAGTGGTTATTTTCAATTTTAATTCGCTAAGTTGTGTTAGCAGCGATGAAGCTTGAGCTGCCGTGAAATCCGGCGGGTAAGCGTGGGGCCTCTCGCCGTACAGTTCCACAGTCCTGATGCCGACTTTGGCTATGTTATTCAGAGCGTCATTAAGAGAGAAATGTTTCAGGGATTTTGTCGAAAAAGCAAAGTTCAGCATAGGGCAATTCTCCAATCGAGGATAATTGCTTTGTCAACGGTTATCAACACCGGGTTGAGGTCCATTTCCTTAATCTGTGGGAAATCATGTAGGAACCACGATACATTTACTATCATGTCTGCCAGAGCATCGATGTTTGCTCTTGGTTGTCCCCTGAAACCTTCCAAAACACGGAATGCCCTAGTTTCCCGAAGCATAGCGATTGCTTCTTCGTGGCAGATTGGCCCTACACGAGCGCTTACATCTTTGATAATTTCTACGAGCACACCACCCATACCGGTCAAAACAACGGGGCCAAACTGAGGGTCCCTCTTACCTCCGATAATCCACTCGATGCCGTTGTCCGTGACCATTTTCTGAATGATTACTTTACGTCCAAGCTGCGAAACCTTTCGATAGGCTTCTCTAACCTCCTCTGTGTTCTTCAGGTTAAGCAGAACACCTCCCGCATCGGTTTTATGAATTACCGATGGGCTGGCAGTCTTTATGACCACAGGATAACCTAGTTCTTTCGAAGCAATTACAGCACTTTCTTCATCTTGCGCCAATTTCCATGGAGCAAGAGGAAAACCATAACTTTGCAAGATTGAACCGGCTTCCGTTGGGTCGAGCATGGCCGTTTCCGAAGCCAGGGGAAATCTG
Source organism: Deltaproteobacteria bacterium (assembly GCA_019309115.1). Taxonomy (GTDB): domain Bacteria; phylum Desulfobacterota; class Syntrophobacteria; order Syntrophobacterales; family Thermodesulforhabdaceae; genus JAFDGW01. The sequence continues at coordinate 20,950 of JAFDGW010000034.1, read as the reverse complement.
ATATTGCTGGGTGAAAGTCCGGTCGGTCTTCGGGACGCAAAGTGATAAACCTTGCGATTGAAATAGTCTCTGGAAGCTGCCAGTGCTTTCATCGCGTCATGAACATCCGTAAATATTGGAAAAGCTGTGTTTTCTCGATTGAACTGTATCTCTGCCCGAGTTGAAAAGACGCACAGAGCAAGGGGCTTTCCAACCTTTGCCACGATTTCCGGTATGGATCGAATCAGGTTTCTCGAAGGCTGAGTATCAAAAACAGGTTGGTAATGGTGAACAAAGAGAACACAATCAAAAGACGGGTTTTTCAAGAGCTGTTCTGCCAGGAGCTTGTAAAGTTCCAGGTTAAAAACATCTCCAAGGTCTAAAGGATTTTGAAACCTAATGACGCCGGCTCTGGCGCTTTTTTCCACTTCCCTAATAAGGTCTTCCGGTAGAGGTGGAAGTTCAAACCCGTATTCGGCAGCTGCATCTGCGGCAATAACCGCATGTCCACCTGATCTCGAAATGATTCCCATCCTTTTGCCTCTAACCGGGGGTAGCTGAAAACCCTTTAATAGAGTAAACGCCTCACTCTGCTTGTCAACTCGAATAATACCCGCCTGACGGCACGCTGCCGAAACGACAAAGTCATCTACAGCAAGAGACGCCGAATGGGACCTGGCTATGCCTCGGCTGATTTCCGATCGGTTAGATTTGTGCAGGACGATGGGTTTTTCGCCCTTCATGGCGATTTCCATCATCCTTCTTCCATCTGCTATTCCTTCGAGATAGCAGAATATGGACTTTGTTTTGTCATCGACCAAATAGTATTCCAATAAATCGCACTCATTAACATTGAGTTTGTTGCCGATGGAAGCAAATAGGCTATAGCCCAGCTTCTCCGCTCCGAGGTCGTTCAAAATGCATCCGCCGACGCCACCACTTTGAGAAATTATTCCGATATTTCCAGCCGGAGCCAGAGGTTCAATGGGCATAAAGGGAAGCGCTAACCCTGTATGCCTATTTATGATACCTATGCAGTTGGGCCCAATTAGCCTCATGTCGTATCTGTCAAGGGTTTGCAAGATTCTTTCTTCGAGTTCTTTTCTGTCGTCTCCCAGTTCACTGAAGCCACCTGATTCAACCACGACTCTTTTTATTCCCTTACGTCCACAGTCTTCGAGTATGTCAGGAACCACCCTTGCTGGAACGAGAAGTACTGCCAAATCAGTCGTTTCTGGTACTTCCGCGACGGATTTATAAATCTTGAATCCCAAGAAACTGCCACCTTTGGCTCCTACCAAATAAACAGTTCCTTGAAATTCGTATCGTATAAGACCATACACTATTGCCCGTCCCAGATTGGTAGGGGAGTTTGAAACCCCTATAACGGTAACGCTTTGAGCGTTGAAAAACCTTTTCATTTCGTCACAGTCCTTTTTGGTTGTGTTGGTTAGCAAGTTAGTACTTTAGAAGACTACCGCCTTCTGTTTTTGGTCGTCTGTTTGTGCTCTTTGAGTTGGTTCAGCAAATAAGCTTCTATGAATACATCAATGTCTCCGTCAAGGACACTGTTAACATCTCCCCGTTCCACATCGGTTCTGTGGTCTTTGACTAGGCGGTATGGCTGTAGAATGTAAGACCGTATTTGATTGCCCCAGGCAATGTCGTCGAGATTATCGTGTATCTCCTGGAGTTTTTCCTGTTGTTTTTTTCGCTCCCTTTCATAAAGGCGTGCTTTGAGTATCTTCATGGCAATTTCGCGATTGCGGTGCTGGGACTTTTCGTTTTGGCAGGTTACCACTATGCCGGTGGGTAGGTGAGTAATCCGAACGGCGGAACTGGTTTTGTTAACGTGCTGTCCACCGGCGCCACTAGCACGGAACGTGTCAATACGCAGATCTGATGGTTTTATGTCTATTTCAATCTTGTCGTCCACTTCCGGGTATACGAAAACAGCTGCAAAGGATGTGTGACGCCGTCCGCTTGCGTCGAACGGTGAAATCCTCACGAGGCGGTGAATTCCCGATTCGGCTTTGAGAAAACCGTAGGCATATTTTCCCGAAACCGTGAATGTAACGCTTTTTATCCCCGCTTCTTCACCGTCCAGCATATCAACAACTTCAACCTTGAAATTTCTACGTTCGCACCATCTCAAATACATGCGCATCAACATCTGGACCCAATCCTGAGCCTCTGTACCACCAGCACCGGCATGTATGCTTACAATGGCGTTGCGATGATCATTTTCACCGCTCATGAGCTGTTCAAGTTCCATGCTCCTCAAGCTTCGCCTCAGCATTGAAGCTTTCTCAGAAACTTCCTGTATCGTGCTCAAATCTTCTTCTTCAACGGCCAGCTCAAGTAGCAGCTCACATTCTTCCACATCCTCGTTAATGCGGCGCCACTTCTCGAGTATCTCAGAAACTTCCGACCTCTCCTGCAACAGCTTTTTCGAAGCCTCAGGATTTGCCCAAAAGTCCTCCTTTGCCATTACCGATTCAAGCTCTTTCAGGCGCTTCCTCTTGCCTTCTATGTCAAAGATACCCTCCAAGAAGCGCCAGTCGTTCGGAAATTTCCTTCAGATTTGCCTTTACCCCTGCAACATCAATTGCCGTCATATTGCAAACCTCCTTTTTCTCTTGCTTTTCGCCGTACCCCATACACCAGCGAAATTAGCACAGTCAACATGCAAAACCCTACAAAAGCATCACCATGCCTGACATAAAAGGTAATTTTTCTCTGTGGGAAAACAAAGGCCGTAATATATCCTTCCCTGAAAAGGGTCAAAGAACTTACAATGTTGCCCAGAGGATCAACAACTGCGGTTATACCTGTGTTCGTCGATCGAAGCACGAAGCGCCTCGTTTCAATCGCGCGCCACCTTGCCATTTCAAGGTGTTGATAGGGTGCGCTGGTTTTGCCAAACCACGCGTCATTACTTATGTTTACCAATGCGGTAGCTCCTTCCACAATGCGCTTTCGCACCAAATCCGGAAATATGGCTTCATAACATATGAGTATTCCCATTCGAAGTTTTCCGTATTTTATAATTCCACTGCCCTTCCCGGGGGCAAAGTCACCTGCTGCTGGAACAAGCCGTTTGACAAAAAAGAGGAGCTTTTTTAAAGGCACATATTCCCCAAAAGGAACAAGATGTTGCTTGGAGTATTCTCCAATTACTTTACCGTCTCGTGCAAGAAGATAGGCTTTGTTCAAAAAGCTGATCGGCCGGCCCGCCAAATCCACGGCTACGCCAGGGCTACCGAAGAAAACCGGCCTGTCCAGCATACGAACCAGGGTTTTCAGAGCTTCAGTTTCGGGCAAGTCAATTCCAAAGAAGAAAGGCATTGCCGTTTCCGGCCATATGACCAGTTCTACGGAAGGCATTTCGGAAATAGCCTTTTTCGAGAGCGCATAGTAACGTTCGATGGTATGTTGTCGAAAGCTTGCGTCCCATTTCCGGGTTTGCTCGATATTGCCTTGCACCAGAGCAACCACATGGCCGTTTCTTTGATCTTTTTCATGCTTTAGAATCTTTTCCCAGTGCTTCTTTTGATGATAACCGTAGGGAAGGATAAAGGCTAAAATCAGCAGAAAGACTGTCCAGGCTTTTAGAGATAACCCTTTTCTCAATGTGTCGGCAATCGCCACATTGATAAACATAATTATCCAGCTTATGCCCAGCACGCCCCAGATGTCTGCACTCTGCGCAATCAGTGAAAACTTTCCCTGGGAGTAGCCGAGCAGATTCCAGGGGAAACCGGTCAGGATTCTTGATCTTATCCATTCAAGAATGACCCACAGTGATGGTGCCCAGAGCCATGGAAGACAGTATTTTTTGAAACTGTGAACCAATGTGCTGAATACAGCAGGATATAGAGCCATATATGCACATAGGCTGAAACATATCGGTGCTGCCAAGATGTAAGGCAAGTAACCATACCGGTGGAGCACGTAAGTTATCCAGTAAAGGGACGATATGGCGTGCGCTAAGCCAAAGTAAAAACCAAGACGGAACGCCCTTGTAGGCCCTCCATCTGGTGAAACATTGATAATGGGCACAAAGGCAAACCAGGCGCACGGGAAGATGCTAAAAGGCGGGAAGGCCAATGTGAGAAGGAGCCCACCAATAACAGATGCTACCGTTTGAAAAGGCTTTGAATCTCCACCCCTGAACCAGCGAATAGTAAAGATACTACACCGCTTTGCTTCTACCGTGGAAGAGTTCGAAAAACCGCTTGGATTAGTGCAACGCACTCGATAATTAAGAACCTTCTTCTGAAAGTTTCTCCTGTAGCCGCCTGATTTTTACCTTTACAATTTTACGATCGGTGGCTTCAACGATTTCCATTTCAATGTCGTTGTAATGTATTTTTTCGCCTTTTTTAGGAACCCTTCCAAGGAGGCTAATAATAAACCCGCCGACCGATTCGAATCTTCCTTCCGGCAGGTTAACTCCCATGTAACGCTCAAGATCTTCCACGTCCAGTCTAGCATCCACAACTATCGAGCCGTCGTTGGCTTCACTTATCCAGTCCTGTTCCCTATCGTATTCATCCATTATGTCGCCAATGATTTCCTCGATAATGTCTTCAAGCGTGAGTATACCTGCCGTACCTCCGTACTCGTCAACAACCACCGCCAGGTGCGACTTCCTATGCTTCAACTCTGCCAAAACCGCGCTTATCTTTTTGGTTTCTGGAATATAATAAGGAGGTTTAATTAGTTCTCGTGCTTCAATGTCTTCCTGTCCCCAATACCTGAGCAGATCCTTGGCGTGGATAATGCCCGTTATATTGTCCAGGGTTTCCTCAAAGACCGGAATTCTGGAATGACCGCTTTCGACAATAATCTCTATGACCTGCCTCAGTTTTGTATCAGCCCGCACTGCCGTAACATCGGTTCTAGGAACCATGATTTCTCTGGCCGTTGTGTCTCTGAAAGAGAAAATGCGCTGAATCATTTCCCCTTCGTCTTCAGAAATGACCCCTCGCAATTCTCCTTCTGTTATCAATTCCTGAATTTCCCGCTCTAGCTCTTCGGGTTCCGAAATCTCTGAAACTCGGCGAAATACCTTACGAAGCCACCTTAATAAGCCCTTCGAAGAACCCTCGTCCAATTTCCCTCCTCATCGTTAGGAATTGAACCGTAAAACCATCAGGAAGTCATACGCTTACTTTATACGATACCTTAAAATTTATAACAAGTTAATGAGTATAAGGTAAGGATGAAAAAACTCGTGGAAAAAAATCATAGTTCAGGTAATTTATGAGTCTGTTCTGAAATTTAGGTTTTTCACGTAGATTTTCTTAAAATATAATTTTCTAATGCCTCCAGGAGGGATTTTGATGCGTTACAGTAAGGCTTTCATTCATACCTACTACGAAACTCCCAAAGAAGCTGAAACCCCGTCGCATGTTTTCCTGCTCAGAGGTTGCTACATATATCCTGTTGCTGCCGGTGTCTATTCGCTTCTTCCTCTTGGACACAGGGTTGCTGAAAAAATAAAGCAAATTATTCGCGAAGAAATGGATGCAATTGATTGCTTAGAAATAACCATGCCGGTTCTTAACCCGGCTGAACTCTGGAAAAAAACGAAAAGATACTTTGACATCGGGCCGGAACTCTTTCGCTTCAGGGATAGGCGCAATAGAGAATTCGTTCTGGCCATGACTCATGAGGAAGTGGTGACAGACATAGCCAAGCAGTTCATAAAGTCTTACCGGGATCTACCCGTAACGCTGTACCAGATTCAGACGAAAATACGTGATGAAGCCAGGCCTCGAGGTGGTTTGCTAAGGGTTCGTGAGTTTACTATGAAGGATGCTTATAGCTTTCACCCGGATTTTGATGACCTGGATCGTTTCTACCCCAGGATGTTCAATGCTTACCTCAGGGTGTTTGCCCGATGCGGGCTGGAGTCCATTCCTATAGAAGCTCATTCTGGAATAATGGGCGGGACAGGTTCACATGAGTTCATGCTACCTTCCGAGTATGGCGAAGACAGGTTTGTGACCTGTTCCAGTTGTTCCTATCGTGCCAACACCGAAAAGGCCGTTGGCAAGAAGAATATGCCTCAGGACGACGTGTCCAGCGTGCCCCCCGCTGAGCGCGTTTCAACTCCTGGAGTAAAAACAATTGCCGATCTGAAAGAATTCTTCAATATATCAAGTGAACGTTTTCTTAAAACGGTAGCCTATAGCGCCGATGATCAGTTGGTGTTGGCGGTTATAAGGGGTGATTTTGATATTTCTGAAACCAAGCTGGCGACTTACCTGAAAGCGGTCAGACTTGAGCTTGCTCCTGAAGAAATGCTGGAGAAACACGGCCTCTACGGTGGATTTCTATCCCCCGTGGGACTTCCCAAAAACATTCGGGTAGTGGCCGATGACTCGGTAACCGCCGAAATCGCTTTCGTAGCAGGTGGTAATGAACCTGATGTTCACTTTAAAAACGTTCTCTACGGACGGGATTTTTCAGTCGATGAAATAACGGACATTGCGGAGGTGCGAGACGGGGACGGATGTGTACAGTGCGGAAAGGGGGTTCTCAAGATTAGGCGAGGAATTGAGTTAGGCCATACCTTCAAACTGGGGACTAAGTACACCGCATCGGATACCATGGATGTTACTTATCTGGACTCTGGTGGAAAACCTCAGAGAGTGGTGATGGGATGTTACGGAATTGGCGTCGAACGTCTGATGGCAGCCGTTGTCGAGCGGTGGCACGATGAAGCAGGCATTATCTGGCCAATAACCGTAGCGCCGTATCATGTTGTGATTGTCCCGATCGGGCAAAAACCTGATGTAATGACACTGGCTGAGGAATGCTATCATAGAATCGGCGGAAAGTATGACGTTATAATTGATGACAGGAATGAATCACCTGGTGTTAAATTCAAGGATGCTGATTTGCTGGGATTTCCAATTCGCGTGGTTGTCAGTCAAAAGCTTTTGCAACAGGGGGCTGTGGAAATAAAGGTTCGGAAAACCGGTGAAGTTATTATATGTCCGACATCAGAGTTGGTGGAAAGAATCGAAAAAGTTGAGAACCAACTTTTGCCAAATTTAACGGGTCTTCCGTTTATGGATGAATAGAGGTGGCAGATGATGAAAACCTTTCGAGTAATGACTTTTAATATCAGGTTCGATAAGCCGGAAGAAGGCGACCGTTCATGGGATGTCAGGAAACCCCTCGTGGCTGAAGCAATACGGCAATGTCATCCCCACATCCTGGGATTGCAAGAGGCAACCTGGAGACAAATAAGAGATCTTAAGAACTTGTTGCCCGATTATATCTTTTGCTTGAAGGGAAGGGTGTGGGACGATACGTGTCAATACCCGACTCTTGCCTACCGATCATCTGATTTACAATGCTTGGAAAACGGCGAATTCTGGCTGTCCACAACCCCGTCTGTGCACAGAAGTAAAGACTGGGGTAGTGCTTTTCCGAGAATGCTCAGTTATGCCACGTTTCAATTTATAGAAGATGGGGATGGGCAAGATAGAGAGTTTCTGGTTGGAGTTACTCATCTGGATAACAAAAGCGAAAGAGCTCGGCTAAGACAAGCAAACATCATTGTGGATTGGTTCAAAGAGCAAGACTATCCCGGTATAGTCATGGGAGATTTTAACGAAGTACCCGACGGTGATGTATATAAAGCATTATGTTCGTCCTTCTTTGTTGATACCTGGAAAGAACTTGGATTTCCCGAAGATGAATCCGCCATAACACATCACGACTTTCGGGGAAGTCCGGACGTGGGAAGGCTCGACTGGATCCTAGTAACCCATCATTTCATGGTGCTCAACGGTGAAATTGTGCGATTTAACCAGGAAGGAACCTATCCGTCGGATCACTTTCCTTATTATGTGGATGTGGCGCTTAAGGAGGTAGATTCTGGCACATGAAAGACGTAATACGGGTTGCCATAATTCAACCCAAACCCTATCCGTCCTATGACGATCCGAGGAATATCGCTCACGCCCTATTCTTGATGGATCAGTGCCGTGAACACATGCCTGACGTAATCTGCTTTCCTGAATATTTCCCTTTTCAGGGTGAAGAAGAAATAAGTGAAGCGGCAAGGAAGCTGAAAGCCTATGTAATTGCAGGGTTGGTCGAAGAAGAAGGTGACAAATGGTACAATACGGCCACACTCTTTGATCGTCAGGGTCGGCTTCTTGGCAGGCAACGAAAAAGGAACGTGGGCAGTCTTGAACGCAAGCTTTTTGGTATCACACCGGGCGATGGTAATTTCAAAGCATTCGTGACAGATTTCGGAAAGATAGGTATTCCTGTTTGCATAGATTTCTGGGGCCAGCCGGATGCAGCAAGACAGCTAGCCAAAGAAGAAGTGGATGTTATATTTAACCCCAGCATTTTCCCTTTACTGCGGGGGCATTGGAAGTATGGAGCACTGGTCAGGGCTTTCGATCATTTTGTTCCCGTCGTTGGTGTAAATACGGCGAGCTTTAACGCCTTTTTTAACGAAAGGAAAGTTCACCACTACGGCGGGCACAGCTTCGTGATTCATCCTCCTAAACTCCTAGATAGAGATCACTTCAGGCGCTGGCTCAGAGGGCTGGACACTATTGAAGAATGGATTCAGGTAGAGCTGGAGGAGTACGAGATGGTTCACGTGGTTGACGTTGATCTCAAGACTTGCAGGCGGTTCCGGGCGGATTTTAAAAAGCGTTTTGGGTTTCAATGAACAAAGATAGAGACGTGAGACGTAAGATGTGAGACGTGAGATGTGAGGTGGGAGACGTGAGGCGTGAGAGGAAACGCAGGGTTTACCTTAGGATGAAGACTCTGGAGGAGGCTCAAACTCTATGGCGTGATGCCTTCTTTGATAGACGAACCCCTTCTGAAGTAGTGCCCGTCATCAATGCTTTAGAACGAGTGACATCGGAACCGATTTTTTCACGCCGTTCTGTTCCTCACTATCACGGCGCTGCCATGGACGGTTATGCCGTAGATGCTTCCAAAACCTTTGGGGCAACGGAAGTTAACCCTATAAGGCTTAAAGTTGGCGCTGATGTGTTTCCCGTTGACACGGGTGATCCGCTCCCGCCGGATACAAACGCTGTCATCATGGTTGAACACGTGATGCCTCAGGGAAGTGAAATCGAAATAAGAAAGGCCGTCTATCCGTGGCAACATGTGCGCAAGGTTGGGGAAGATATCGTTGCAGGCGAGCTGATAATTCCAGCCAATCACTTGCTCAGGCCCGCTGACCTTGGAGCACTTCTTGCCGCGGGAGTAACCGAAGTTTATGTGTACAGAAAGCCGAAAGTCTGGATTCAGCCAACAGGCAGCGAACTTGTCAGCCCCAACAATGCGGAAAGCCTGGAGCCGGGGGAAATAATCGAGTTCAACGGAACAGTGTTGAAGGGCTTGGTTGAAGAGTGCCTCGCCATTGCCGACTTAAAAGAAATCGTTGCGGACGATAGGGACAAGATCAAAGATTTGCTCAAACAGGCTTGTCGTTCCGATGCCGACGTAGTGTTGATAAATGCCGGCTCTTCTGCCGGAAGCGAAGATTACACTGCCGACGTGATTGAGGAGTTGGGCAATCTCATTGTTCATGGGGTTACCATGATGCCGGGAAAACCGGTCGTACTGGGTAAAGTGTACGGAAAACCGGTGGTGGGCATTCCCGGCTATCCCGTATCTGCAATCATTGCCTTTGAACAATTCGTTCGACCCCTGTTGTGGCATCTTCAGGGTTTCTATCCTCCCAGCAAGCCCACCGTAAAGGCTGTGCTGGGCAGGAAGGTGGCATCAAAACTTGGGTTAGAAGAGTTTGTACGAGTCGTTGTGGGGCGAGTTCATGGGAAGTTGATTGCCATGCCGATACAGCGTGGGGCGGGAGTTATTACTTCCCTGACGAGAGCTGAGGGTATTGTTCGGATTCCTCAGGAACAGGAAGGTATAGACGCTGAGGAAGAAGTCAGCATCGAACTTCTCAGGCCGGAATCAAACCTTGAGTGGAACCTTATTATGATAGGCAGCCACGACAATACCATTGATCTTCTGGCCAGCGAACTGAAGAAAATGGACAGCCGACTTCATCTCACGTCGAGCAACGTAGGAAGTCTAGGAGGGCTGATGGCGATCCGAAAAGGGCTGGCTCACCTGGCCGGTTCGCATCTCCTGGACACGTCTGATGGCTCATACAATTTTTCCTATGTTGAGCGATACCTCAAGGGAGTGCCCGTCAGAATTGTGGAACTTGTGAAAAGGGAGCAGGGATTTCTGGTGGCTCCGGGAAATCCAATGGGCATTCGATCTGTGAAAGACCTTGTGGAGAAGAGGGCAAGGTTTATTAACCGCCAGGCCGGAGCTGGAACGCGTATCCTGTTTGATTACGAGCTTGATAAAGCGGGACTGTCACCGGACCAGATAATCGGATATGAGCAGGAAGAGTACACTCACATGGCTGTTGCGGTGGCAATTTTGAGTGGCCGGGCCGATGCAGGCATGGGCATATTTGCCGCAGCGAAGGCTCTGGGGCTTGATTTCATACCGGTGGCCAGGGAACGATATGACCTTATCATCAGGGAAGACATATGGTCGGATAGAAAAATTCAACTTCTGATGAAGCTGATTTCCAGCGATGGTTTCCGTTCCAGCGTAAGTCGGTTGGGCGGATACGATGCTTCTTGCTCTGGAAAACTTCGTGGCATCTGGAACGGTGAAAAATGGCTGGAACGAACCGAATGATGGAGTCTGAATTGTGGTATGGATAATTAAGCAATTGAATGCGCCTGATTTGTGGCTTGGTTGGATAGTATCGGTAGCAGTTGCCTGCGGTATTCACGGAATTGCACAATTTTTTTCCGTAACTCTTATGGTTCCACCTCACAAACAGGAAAAAAGGAAAAAATCAGAATTCCCGCAACCTTTTCGCTTTCTGGACCCTCTGGCGATCCCGCTTTTTTTGTTAACCGGCTGGGGCTGGACGCGCCCATATCCGCTTCCTCAACAGCCTTTTGAAAAACCCTTTCTCTATACAGTGTTGTTTTACATCGCCGGTTCAGTGGGCAATATTGCACTTGCAGGCATAATATCAACACTATACACAACGATACTTCCATCTCAGGTCTTTGCAATGGCCATTACGATAAATCTTTATGTTGGAATGGCTAATCTTATCATTCCTGTACCGCCGTTCAGTCTGGGGCGAGGGCTTTTTGCAGCCTGGTCCGGGCATATAGACAAAAGAATTGAACTGGCCGTTATTATTATTTTAACAGTATATACTTTCTGGATTTTTAAGACGGGAGATACTTACCCGCTGGCTTTCGTGCAAAAAGCCGGAGATTTTATGATTCACCTACTTATCTGAAAGAGACGTTGCCTTATCGTTTTTGCCAGGTCCGATCGAGTGGATTTTACATTATATTTTCCTATGGAACGAAAAGGCATGACTCCTATCATTGAATTTAGAGCCCAGACTGTTTCAAAAAGCGAAATTCTGTCGGTGTGAACGGATCGTACTTCGACTTGTTCGCCGAGTTCTCTCAGGATTTCTATTACCTTTCCTACGGTGATGCTGGGAAGCTGCCAGGGAGATACCGGTGCAATCCAGCTATTTTCTTCTTCATCGAACATTATCAAGCCAGTCATTGAACCTTCTGCTATAAAGCCATCTTTGTCGGAAATTATAACTTCATCTGCCCCTTTACTTATGGCCTGATGTCTTGCCCAGAGATAGAATAAATAAGATATAGTTTTGTAATGTGCTATAGATGGTGTAAATCCGTTTTGTAGTACGATCCCTTTCCAGCCGTGATTGTAGATTTCGTCGGATGGTTCGTTGTAAAGGCTGACAGTTACTATCACCGTGGGTTCCGTAGCAGGAGGTAGCCCAAACCCTTGAACCTCTCCTCTTGATACCATTATTTTCAACCTACTCACTTTGCTATCCAGCCCGTTTTCCAGTATCAGATTGCGAATAATGCTTCTACATGTTTCAAAATCTCCAACTTCCCTGACGTGCGGAGTCATGTGTGGATCAATCTCGAGATATGACAGACTCTTTCGCAGACGTTCCAAGTGTTCTTCCAGGAACAATGGAAAGCCATTTTGAATCCGGATAGTTTCGAACAGCCCGTCTCCGTATTGAAACCCCCGGTCGAAAGGGCTTATCCGCACCTTGGAGGCTTCAACTATTTTTCCGTTCCACCACACCTTTTGCTCAGGCAACCCTGCTCCTTTTCTTTCCGAATTCTGAGAGAATTTCAAAAAACGTCCTGCCCTTGTGAACTGTTTCTTCGTACTCCATTTCCGGGTCTGAGTCAAAAACAACACCGCCTCCCACCGACAGATGTGCTTCATTTCCTTTGATTATCATCGTGCGAATTGCAATGTTTGTGTCCATGTTGTTATGAAATCCCCAGTATCCAATAGCCCCTGTGTAAACATGCCTTACCGTCGGTTCAAGTTCGTCTATAATCTCCATGGACCTGATTTTTGGGCATCCGGTTATTGAACCTCCCGGGAAAGTGGCGTTGAGTATTTGCTCATGGGTGGTAGCCGGATTCAGTATGCCTTGTACGATTGATACGAGGTGAAAAACATTCTGATAAGTTTCCAGCCTTTTGTGCTCTGCTACACGAATGCTGCCAGGGCGGCAGACCTTGCCGAGGTCGTTGCGTAGCAGGTCCACAATCATGGAAAGCTCTGCATCATCTTTGGGATGGGTTAATAACTCATGCTTGTTATTTTCGTCCTCTTCGGCCGATTTCCCACGAGGTCTCGTTCCCTTAATGGGGCGGGTTTCTATGTAATCTCCTCTGCGGTAAAGGAACCTTTCCATCGAAGTGGAAAGAACAAAAAAATCTCCCGCATTTATAAAAGCGTAAAAAGGTGCGGGGTTCTTCTTGAAAAGCTTTGTCCACAGTTCAAAAGGATTTCCTGTAAAGATCCATGAAAAACGCTGTGAGAGGTTAACCTGATAAACGTGTCCATCGCGTATGTACTGTAAAATTTTTTCAATGGCGGAGGTGTACTTTGCTTTGTCAAAATTGCTGCGCAGCTCCCCCACGGAAAAGAAATCTGCTTCGGCCTGAAGGGGAGCGGGAAGGGCAGGGTAGGAGGCATCCAGAGGCGACAGAAAAAAGTACCAGAGTTCGTTGCTTTTTCTGTTGTGGATAATGATGTTCTGGGGCCATATTGCCCATATTTCCGGCAGGTTCAGGTCGTCCACGGCGGTTTGTGGCAGGCGTTCAATAGCGTTTTTGGCTTCGTAGGCAACGAATCCGACCGCTCCTCCCAGAAAAGGGAACGTTTCGATTTCATAGTCTCCTGAATGAGATTCCATCATTTTCCCGAAAGCCTTCAGAGGATTTGCATTCAGAGTTTTATCACGAGCTTCTTGTAACATGTTTATACGACAGCAGTTTGCTTTTGCCCGAAATATGGCATACGGGTTCCAGCAAGCTAAGGAATAAAGTGCGCTATCGTGATCTGAGCCACTCAGGAGAATTACGGAAAAGGGCTTTTTAGCCACCAACCTGGCAAATTTCAAAAAATCGTCGTCAGAAGCGTAACGGAAAATCTTCTGCTTTTGGAGGATTTTCCACCGAGGTTTTCTGAAAAAGAAATCCATAAATATCCTCCTTTTGATTCGCCTTTATTTTACGGTTTCTAGGAAATTACATGCCAACCTGGTGCCGTGCTCGGTGAGGAACGATTCGGGATGAAACTGTACTCCGAAAATGGGCAGAGTCTTGTGCTCTATAGCCATTATCACACCATCCTCGCTCCACGCCGTTTCCGTCAGACAATCGGAATACCGGTTTATACACAACGAATGATACCTGGCAGCCCTGAAAGGCGAAGGAATACCTTTGAAAATTCCCTGTCCCGTGTGACGAACCAGACTAGTTTTTCCGTGTACCGGCACCGGAGCATGTGCGGTCTTACCTCCGAAGACTTCGTTTATTACCTGCATTCCAAGGCACACACCCAAGATGGGTATCCGCCCTCCGAAGTGAATTACCACGTCTTTGCTGATGCCCGCATGTTGAGGATCCTTAGGACCGGGGGATATACACACGCAGTTGGGCGATAACTTTTCGATGGCTTTGGTGTCTATTTCGTCATGGCGAAAGACGAGGACTTCCACGCCAAGGGCTGAGAAAAGCTGGACCAGGTTGAAGGTGAAGGAGTCGTAGTTATCTATCATAATAAGCCGTTTCATTTGCTCACCCCCCAACAAAAAAGCCACCCAGACCGTGAGTCTGGGTGGCTTTCGCCTGACATAACTCACAACTCCCCTTTACACCAAAACGCCTTCATTGATCAAGCTTTCTCGTCAATATGTACTACGATGAATCCATTGAAAGGTATCCCCAAATCCAGTGATGGCAGGTCCATGTATCTATTCGAAAAGATTATCGTTTTTGCCACCATGAATCATGACCATCGAACCACCATGATGTCCAGTCTGTCTCCAGAATCGCTTTTGCCAGCCGCTTGGCTTCGTCGGTGTAAAGACGCTTGAGTAAATGCTCAATCCACCTATCTGCGTAGGGATTCCTGAGATCCTTCTCTTTTTTAAGTTCCACAAGCAAATCCAGCTGATCCGCATCACTTACAATTTGAGCGGCCAGCGTTTCGCCTTCACAATATTCCTGCCATATTTCTCTGTACAGTTTTGAACAAGGAAGCCCTTCTGTTGCATCCCGAAAGGCTTTGTCGCTGTCAACGGATACATATTGCTTGTGCACGTAATTCTGATCACCCGTTCGAGCTTCTGCAACATCGTGAAGAAGGCACATAAGCACGACCCTGAGAGGATCTTCATATCCACACAAGCAAGAGAGTATGTGACCTATGACCGCAACCCGAAACGAATGATCGGCTACCGATTCTCCACCTGAGCCCAAAAAAGGGTAACCCGTGCGTTCAATCTTTTTAAGCATTCCCAGTTCGTGCAAAAAATCTGCAATTCTTTTATCCGTTTCGTTCGAGCTGCGCCTGCTTTCAGTGCACATGTTTGGCACGCCCCTCAAGAAATTCTTCCACCGATGCCCATCTTATGGATTCGATCTTTATTTCAACAAAGGCCGCATCTTCGCCTGGATCCCCTTGGACTGGGTGTGCATAAATCCTATCTCCGTCAATCCTGATTATCCGAATGGGTGAGATAGCTCCAGCATCGTCCAGCACGGATAGTACCAGACCGGGATAGGGTTCTATGCCCCCGGGAATGTCGTCAATATGAACAATTACGGTTGGGAACGATGATGTTACTTCTGTTGAAATAGGGACCTTGACAACTTCTCCGGAAGATTTGCCCATGAGTTGCTTTTCTATAAACGGAGGCAGGCAATCTCGCCCAACAAGCACATTCAAGCTGAAACTTCTGCCCCTGTGTAAAGGGTGTCCCTGCGAATCGAGATATCTGTAATTCAATTTAACCACCGTGTTTTCCTGAACTGTCATTTGCACAGCAACCCTGTGTTAGAATTTTTTGCCAAGATTCAAAAAACTTGCAACTCCAGAAGGAGGAAAGATTACTCGAAAAATTCCGACGCGCAAGGAAAATTCCATCCTCTTCGTGCTATGGCGGTGAGATAAAGACCCCGCAGAGTTATGACAGAGTTGCGGAAATGGTCAGGTAAATTTAAACCGCTCACGAAGCTTGAGAGACAACCTGCACATCAGATCAAAGGCCTTTTCTACCGTTTTTGTTCCATCAGGGTTGACCAGACAGCAAGTAGCGGGAGAGATGAGGCTTCTTTCCAGCAAGAATTCCAGATCCAGCTTGGCAGCTTTAGCTGCAGCGTGCCACAGGTTTATCAGTCGTGTTTCGAGACTTTCCAAAGATTCTTTCTCGAAGGGTTCAAAGTTTGTTGGGACAATACCCCAGATCAGAATACCTCCACGATTAAGAAAGTTTCTTATAGATTTCCCGTAGGATACGAAAATTTCACCGTTTGAGTACATATCAAGCGACAGCACATCAAGATCCAGGCTTAATAAGAAATCCCAATCAGGATTCCCACAGAGATGAATACCTCTGGGGCGGTCTATTTGGGTAAAAAAATATTCCATGTCCTTATGGGCCTGGATGGCTTCGTAGCCGCTCATGGCGCTGAAGATGAATTGAAGTCCCGGTTCGTCAACAAACATGAAGGCATTTGGATTCTTTTCCTTTAGTCGCTTCAACTGAACGTTTACACGGCGTGCCATAAAATCCAGCATAAAAGATCTGATTTCGTCGTTGAACAGAATGGGCCTGTTGTTTTCGTCCTGGACGTTAAACCCGAAGCTTATCGGGCCTTCGAGTTGCCCTCTTATGGCAGGGTAGTCCGAAAGATCCATGCTTAAGAATTTATGATAAACTGCAGAATAAGTAACGCTTATGTCAAAGAGTTCTGGATCATCAAACCTTTCCAGGACGGCCGGAAGCTCTTCCATGAACTTATCAGTGGAAAACCTTAGAGTACGGTTTTCCATGTCCAGCACTATACCTGGGAAGTGTTCGGATGCCTGAACATACATGTCTTCATAGTAATTCAGGTGAGGTAACTGCGGCCAATAGGGAATGTCCAACGAAAGGGCAAGTTCAAGAGCACGGTTGGCATCATCGTGAGGCATAACCGCCATGGCTGTGGTAAGTAATCTGCCCGGAATTGGCATGGCTTTAACTCCCTTGGTTCAAAAAGCTAGGGTACGGTGGATGCAATTTTACCACCGTACCCAGATTAACCGCTTTTAGCCCAGTATTGCCTTGAGGTCTTCTTCAGGTGTGCTGATGGGTTTTATTTGGTACTTTTCTACAAGGTAGTTCAGCACATTGGGCGATATGAAGGCGGGAAGAGTTGGACCGAGTCGTATGTTCTTTATGCCGAGGGACAGGAGTGTGAGCAGTATTGCAACGGCTTTTTGTTCATACCAGGAGAGAATTATGGATAAGGGTAGTTCGTTCACGTCGCACTGGAAGGCCTTTGCCAATGCCGCTGCAACCTGTATGGCCGAGTAGGCATCGTTGCACTGGCCTATATCGATTAGCCCTGGTAGGTCACCAATTGTTCCAAGGTCTTTGTCAAAGAAACGGAATTTTCCACATGCCAGAGTTAGGACGATACAATCTTCAGGGACCAT
The DNA here is from genome assembly GCA_019309115.1 of Deltaproteobacteria bacterium. Taxonomy (GTDB): domain Bacteria; phylum Desulfobacterota; class Syntrophobacteria; order Syntrophobacterales; family Thermodesulforhabdaceae; genus JAFDGW01. The sequence continues at coordinate 3,847 of JAFDGW010000034.1, read as the reverse complement.
TTCAACAAAGCGAGTATAATAATTCCGGCTGGGTTTAGCCCCATCGCAACCCCCTACCAGGAAGAAATGCCTGATCTTTCCGGCCTTTACAGCTTCGACTATCTTGTCGGCAACGCTCAAGAGAGCATTCCTACCAAAACCCACCATAACATGCTTTCCGTTCGAATCCTCGGCAAAGCCGGGGAGTTCTAGTGCTCTTCGGATGACTGCCTCGTAATCGTGCCCTTCTATGTGTGTCACCCCGGGCCAGCCCACAAGCCCACAGGTAAAGATGTTATTTTCATAGTTTTCTCTCGGTTTTTGGATGCAATTGGTGGTCATCAAAATGGCGCCGGGAAATTGAGCAAACTCCTTTTGCTGATTTTGCCATGCTGTTCCGTAATGACCGTAAAAATGGGGGTACTTTTTCAATTCGGGGTAGCCGTGAGTGGGTAACATTTCACCGTGAGTATAAATCCAGATTCCCTTGCCTTCCGTTTGTTTCAGTAGTTCGTCGAGGTCCTTGAGGTCATGACCAGAAACCAGAATGGCTTTACCCTTCTTATGGCCCAGGGGCACTTTAGTTGGCACAGGATGGCCGTACGTTTCGGTATGAGCCGCGTCAAGGATTTCCATAGTCCTGAGGTTTACACGACCGGACTGAAGAACTATCTCCACCGCTTCTTCAAGAGAAACTCCTTTTTTCAACGTGAATGCCAGTGCTCCATGGACGAATTTGTAAATCTCAGGATCTTCTTTGCCCAGCGTTTCTGCATGATAAGCATAAGCAGCGATTCCTCGGAGACTGAAAATCAACGTATGCTTCAGAGATCTGATGTCGGGATCTTCGTCACCATTACTAAGGAAACCGTGTTCTTCTCCTTGCTTTACGAGCTCTTTCAGATCCTCTGCTGGAGTAAAGTTGGCTGCATCAGATGTAAACTCGACATTTCCGCCTTTCTCACGAATTTTTTCTTTAAGAGCCTCTCGCATAGCCACAGTGCGATGAATAAGGGGCGGAAACCTTTTGGGATCAAAATTGACGTTGGTAAGTGTTGAGAAAAGGGCGGCATTTGTAAGTACATTGGTTTCTCTGTCTTCAATGCCCAGTTTCCTCGCTTCGGTTGCCACTTCACCAAGCCCTTTAAGAGCGTAGGTCAACAAATCCTGCAGAGCTGCAACGTCGGGTTGCTTTCCGCAAACACCGACCTTAGTGCATCCTTCACCCTTCGCTGCCTGTTCACACTGATAGCAAAACATCTTTTTCCTCCTTAAGCGCAATTGTTGGCGTCAAAAAGTTCTAATCTCGCCATTGACCCATTTAACGTTGAGTTAAAGATACACGCCAATGCTTATCACGCCATTGATACACATCAAAAAAAGCGTTTTTTCTGCCGGATAATGATTATTGAAGTTGACTGGTAGCAAGCACGGGTGGAAGATGAAACCCGTGTTGCAACCACGCGGGCGGTGAACAATACAAATATTCTGTGGTCGTTTTGAATGAACTGTAGGGGAAACAGCAAGTGGCGTCTTTACGAAAACTGATTTCCACCTTGGATAGCCTTGAAGATGATCTCGCGATTTGCATGCGTTGTGGGATGTGCCAGTCCGTTTGCCCCCTTTACAGGGAAACCAGGCTGGAAACAGATGTGGCCCGGGGTAAACTGACAATTCTTGATGGTTTGAGAAGAGAGCTTCTTGACAATCCTGATGGCGTAGCCAGAAGGCTTCGGAGATGTCTTTTATGTGGTTCATGTCAGGCCCGCTGTCCAAGTGGGGTCAAATCGGTAGAAATATTCCTCAAAGCCAGAATCATTATTTCAGAGTACAACGGACTGTCACCAATAAAGAGGCTGATTTTGCGGAAAATTCTCGCAATTCCGCGGCGTTTCCATCGTATTCTTAATATTTTTGCCCGTTGTCAGAAGTTTTTTCTTACCGAGACCGATCCTGTAACCGAGACATCCCGTGCCCGCATTTTCTTGCCTTTAATCGGGAAAAGACACATTAAGCCCTTGGCAACAATCCCTTTTCGCGAGAGGGTTCCTTCAATATATCAGCCGCCGAGAACAGATGCGCCCATGGTTGCTGTGTTCGTAGGGTGTCTTATCGATCGAGTGTTCCCATCCGTTGCAGAATCAATGCTTACCGTTCTCAACAGTATTGGGACGGGAATTTACATGCCACTAGAACAGGGATGTTGTGGCATGCCCGTGCTTGCTTCTGGGGATGGTGTGGCTTTTCAAAATCTTCTGCGACAAAACATAGATGTCTTTAGCAGAAAAAGGTTTGATTTGTTGATTACGGCTTGTGCTACCTGTACGGCCGTTATAAAAGAAATCTGGCCTGTCATGGCGGCCGTGGAATGCCCAGACTTATTGAAAAAAGTATGTGATATGTCTGAAAAGACCATGGATATTACGGAATTTCTGGTCAAGTATGGCCACTTGGATAAAATTTCCGAAACAGCGTATTCTGAGCGATTGAAGGTAACCTATCACGACCCGTGTCACCTTCGGAAAACGCTGGGGATCTGGAAAGAACCCAGGAAAATACTCAATTTACTTGACACTTATGAATTTGTGGAGATGCCAGATGCTGATGGGTGCTGTGGGCTGGGTGGTAGCTTCGGGCTGGAGTATGATAATCTTTCTGAACGAATTGGGCTGAGAAAAGTTAGGAACATAGTAGCCAGTGGAGCTGACGTGGTTGCAACGGCATGTCCCGCCTGTATGATTCAACTTGCCGATATGTTGTCCCGAACAGGAAATAGCAAGCTTGTAAAACATATCGTGGAACTTTATGCGGATAAACTATAATGCTGACACCCGCACAAGACAGGTCTGTAAAACAGAAAAGCTCTTCGATTACCTCCCCGCCGAGTGTATCGGTGAAACATACAAAGCGCCGGTATGCGAAGCTCACGGTGTGGAAAATTATTTTCTACGCCAGCATTATTTTTATAACGTGGCTCGCGATACGCAAACCCGAAGAAATGCCACGGATTGTTTATCTTTTACGGAAACTAAACAACCGTGAATGTAAACTACAACCGCAGAGATGAAAACAAAAAGAGCAATAGTCTTGGAATTAAACAACTTGACAGAAGGACAGCAGATAATACTTGGACACCTCACCTACCACGCCGGAAAGCTCTGGAACCAAGCAACTACCTTTTCAAAGAGCTTATAGGAACGGAGTAACCAGACCTTGTAAATCAGATGTTCAAACTGCTGCCACACGGAAGAGTAACAGAATACCTGACCTACAAACTCAAAGAAGTAGGGATAGAAGTTAGGCTAATAGATGAGAGCTATACTTCCGTTACTGACTCGTACGATGAAGGAGCAGGAGTAACAAGGACGAGCAAGGGTAATGAAGTCAGACGTAACGGCTTACGTTGCCTGACACCGTCGGAGACAAGCCCCTCGGGTTGCCCACAGCTCATATGTGTACATGCATACAAATAAGCAAATAAAATCAAAAAATCAAGTAACTGTTAATAACCCCTGACGGTATCGAGGGCAAAACGCAATCGTAGCTTCCTTCTGAGGAGCACCATTCAGTATTTGGCGCTCCGTAGCCCATCATGTAGCTCCTTTAACACAAATGATGTGCCTTTTGCTTTTGCACAAAATCTAGTCCATTTACAAAATATCTACTAAATATACGCCATTTCGGTGGTTGCAACAGCTACCTTAAAATGTAAACATTCATCCACAAACATAGCTGTTGCTTTTGAGACTCCCCTTAGATTGTGTCCTCTTACGAGGACTTTTCAGGGAAATCTCAGGGGATACCACAGAATCCCTCTTCCCAACTCCATTTAGGAGATGGGATAGGTAGAGGAAATGCTGGTTAAACA
>JAFDGW010000033.1 GCA_019309115.1 Deltaproteobacteria bacterium | reverse complement strand
AGTCCATCTTTGCATCCGAACTGGCTTAACCGACTTCCCTTCCATCATTCATCCCCCTTTCACAAACTAAATCTATCGCTTATTGCTGGTCCAGTCCACTTGGGGGTCACTATAATGTTTCTGGCTCACTCTGGGTATTGACAACCGTTGCATGGACTGATGGGAAATTAGCGGCTTCAATGGTTGCGGAGATCTAAGCGAAATCTCTAATGCGTTGTAAACTCCCGTATGGAATTCCTCGGGCTGGAATGCAATTCTCAAGTATATCATATGGTCTTATTGTTTTTGGACCTCATGGTTTTGGTAACCCTAACGTGAGATCTCATGGATTCTCTTATTGTTTTCCAAGAAATGGATACGATACAGGAGATTGTTGCTTGCTTATCTGGAGATGAAAAAGGCGCGGAAGATGCATAAGAGTATGCAGCGAACGGCTATGCAGCTTATAGTTCTGCTGGGAATTGTCAGCCTGTTAGGTGATATGACTTATGAGGGCGCACGCAGCATCACCGGTCCCTACCTGGCCCTGTTGGGCGCTAATGGCACCGTTGTAGGAATTGTGGCCGGCTCTGGCGAATTCATTGGTCTGAGCCTACGACTGGTTTTCGGCTGGCTCAGCGACCGTACCGGTCGCTATTGGACCATTACTCTGTTGGGCTACGGGCTTAACCTCCTAGCTGTGCCTCTGCTAGCCCTGGCTGGCCGTTGGGAAGTAGCCGCTCTATTGATGATCACAGAACGGTTTGGCAAAGCCATTCGCACCCCAGCCCGTGACGCGATGCTCTCACATGCCACTGCAAAAATAGGACGGGGCTGGGGCTTTGGTCTGCACGAGGCCATGGATCAGATTGGGGCCGTACTGGGACCGCTAATCGTGGCCGCCGTGTTGTATCTTCGAGGTTCGTATCGGGCGGGATTTGGCGTTTTGCTCGTTCCGGCTCTGTTGGCATTGGCAGTGTTAGTGGTAGCCCGCCTGCTCTACCCCCATCCCCGCGAGTTAGAAGTTGCCATACCTCAAATAAAAACCAAGGGCTTTCCGAAAATCTTCTGGCTTTACCTGACAGGCGTGGCTTTGATTGCGGCCGGTTACGCTGATTTTCCCTTAATCGCTTACCATTTCGGGCATTTGCCTTTTATCTCTCAGCACCGAATTCCGGTACTGTACGCGGTGGCTATGGGCGTAGATGCATTGGCTGCCCTATTTTTCGGGCGCTGGTTTGATAAAAAAGGGCTTGTTGTTCTCGTATTGGCCGCCTTGTTGTCTGCCTTTTTCGCCCCACTGGTCTTTTGGGGAAGCTTTTACACAGCCCTGGCAGGGATGGTGTTATGGGGAATTGGCATGGGCGCTCAGGAGTCGGTAATGCGAGCGGCCATTGGTGGCTTGGTGTCGCCGGATCGGCGGGGAACGGCTTATGGCCTGTTCAGCGCCGGTTACGGACTAGCCTGGTTTTTGGGCAGCATGGCTATGGGTTTTTTATACGACACTTCACTGCCCATACTCATTGCCTTCTCAGTCGGAACGCAATTGGCTGCCGTGCTCGTATTTCTTTGGATTGAAAAGCGAACTTAACCCTCACTCGTCTCAGGAGACTTGTGCTATCGGACAATTTACTTGCCACTGACAAACTCCCCTCGCACTTCAGCGGAAAAAGGGTTAGAATCAAAAAACTGAAAAATCTTGAAATACAGGAGAAAGAAATGAGCGAAAATAAAACACTTCTGAGATTACAAAATCAGGAAAAACCTGATCAGGTTGTGGAACTTTATTGGGACGGGGATAGGGGGCGGTTTATTACACGAGGGCTCAGGCATCTTTTCAATGTTAAGGAAATTTTTATAACCCCTGAAGATTTTTTGGCCAATCTACAAGAATACGCTTCGGTACTTTACTGGCTATTGGAATCAATGTCCACGGCGGACGATCTCAATCTGCCCTTTGCCTATCAGGACGAATTCACTTTAAGAGGCAAAACTTATCGTCTGCTTGATGAAGGCAATTATAAACAACTCACAGAGTCAACGAGCCTACAGGAAATGGGAGAGGTTGCCGAACATGGGACTGATAGCAGAAAATCTTAAAAGTGTCCGTGAGCGGATTAAAAGAGCCTGCTCAAGGGCGGGTAGAAACCCGGATTCCGTCACCCTAGTCGGTGTTACCAAAACGGTTGATCCGGAAAGAATCAGTGCTGGTGTTGAAGCTGGCCTTGAACATGTGGGCGAAAACTATGTCCAGGAAGCCAAAAAGAAGAAGGAAAAACTGGATAATCTGAAAGTAACTTGGCACTTCATAGGGCACCTCCAATCGAACAAGGCAAAGCAGGCAGTCAAGTTTTTTGACTGGATTCACACGTTGGATCGACAGAGCCTCGCAAAAAAGCTTAATTCGGCAGTGCAGAAGCTCCGCACAGAGCCCCTGCCGGTGCTTATACAGGTAAATGTGGGCCTTGAGGATACAAAAAGCGGCGTCCATCCAGACGAACTTTTTGATCTTTACAAAAGTGTCATACATCTGGATGGGCTTCAGGTTCGAGGGTTGATGGTTATTCCTCCTTTTGAAGAAAACCCGGAGGCTACCCGTGTTTATTTTCGAAATTTGAAAAACCTTCTGGATCGGCTTCGAGATATTTCACCCACTCCGGAGCTTCTGACTGAACTTTCGATGGGAATGAGTCATGATTTTGAGGTAGCCATAGAAGAAGGAGCAACGATGGTCAGGGTTGGGACGGCAATTTTTGGGAAGAGACCCGCAAAATAGGCCAGCGCCTTCGCATTTCTGCAAGGGCAACTGCGGTAGAAACGGCTGCATTGAGTGAGTCAATCTTACCGCAAGGTGGGATGATCACACGAAGATCACAGTGTTCTCGTACGAGACGGCGAAGACCTTTGTGTTCGTTGCCCACAACCAAGGCAAGAGGCAAGGAAAGATCTGCGGTATAGATTGATTCATTAGCGTGCACATCCAGCCCAGCAATCATAAACCCGGCTTCTCTAAGTTTATCCATAGTTTTCACCAGGTTTTTAACTCGAATCACTGGCACATGGGATAGTGCCCCAGCAGAAACCTTGCTCACCGCATCGGTAACAGAAACACAACGATGCTCGGTAATGATAACACCGTCCACGCCAAAAAACGCAGCGCTTCTTAGGATTGAACCAAAATTTTGGGGGTCTTCAACGGAATCCAGGAGCAACAATATCCGCTCTTCAACGCCTTCTTTCAAGCATGACTCTAGGTCAACGTACTCAAATCTTCTGATTATCGCAGCCACACCTTGGTGCTTCTTGTGCCCTACCCTTTCATGAAGTTTGTCTCTGGAAACACGTCTGACTGGAACACCGGCAATCTTCGCAGTGGCAATAATCTCATCAATCGCCTCACCTTTCCTGGCAACCCAGATCTCACAAACGTTTTCAGGCCTTCTTTTCAGTGCTTCTTCGACAGGATGTATTCCCGTAATCCACAACCTCTTCATCGTTTCTGACTCAACAAACCGGATATAAAGCCTGCAAGACGGGAGGTTTGCAAACGAAAGCTTGTGATAATATGGACTACTTCCTCTATTGCCTTATCGATAGCGTCGTTGACGATGGCATAATCATACCAGTAAGCTTCGGAAACTTCGGCGTAGGCGTTTTGAAGCCTCCGACGTATGCTGTCTTCGTCGTCAGTTCTTCGATCTCTTAAACGGCGTTCCAGCTCTTTCCAAGATGGGGGAAGAATGAAAACCGTAACTGCTTCAGGCATGGCGCATTTGACCTGTCTGGCTCCCTGTACATCAATGTCCATAATAAGGTCCAACCCGCAATTGAGCGCCTCTTCTACTTGTTTTCTGTCGGTTCCGTAAAGATTGCCGTGGACCTCAGCCCACTCGAGAAAGCGATTTTGCCTCACTCTTGTTCTGAATTCCTGCTCGGTAATAAAAAAATAATCCACACCATCACGTTCACCTTTTCTGGGGGCTCTGGTAGTGGAGGATATGGAAAACTTTAATCCATCAATCCTTTCAAACACACCCTTTAGTATTGTGGTTTTGCCGCACCCTGACGGAGCAGAAAAAACAAAAAGCCTACCTTTCATTGCAGCATTTATTCCGCTGGCAAGCTCTTGTCCCGAAGTGTTGTCAACCTTTCGGCAAGCGTTTCCACTTGCACCCCTGACAGAATTACATGATTGCTGTCGGTTATGACAATCGCCCTGGTCTTACGGCCCATCGTGGCGTCAATCAGTCGCCCATCTTGTTTAGCATCTTCTTTAAGTCGTTTCATCGGCGCTGACGATGGAGACACTATCGCCACGATACGGTTGGCCACGACCACATTGCCAAAACCTATATTAAGTACCCGCACATCCATAAAGTTCCACACCTCCCGAGTTTTCAGTTTTATTCAATATTCTGAACCTGCTCCCGCAACCTTGCAATCTCTGCCTTCAAATCAACCACCTTAACCGATATTTCCAGATCTGCCGACTTGTTGCCTAGAGTGGTGGCTTCACGGTGCATTTCCTGCACCAGAAAGTCAAGTTGCCTTCCATCGACGGCTTCGTCAGCATTAAGTAGCTTGCGAAAATGACTAATATGCCCTTTTAACCTGACCAACTCTTCCGTTATGTCGCTTTTTTCCGCTAGAAAAGCCACTTCCTGAATAATTTTTTCTTCGTCCGGGTCGATGGAAAATTCTTTCAGAATTTCCCTCATTCGTTCGAAGATTTTAGTTCTCAAATCTGCCACTACCTCGTCTCGACGCTTTTCAATGGATTCAACTATGGATTCGATGGTCTCAAGGTGATTCCTGCATGCTTTTTCCAGTATTGAGCCCTCTTCAAGGCGCATGGTCACGAGTTTTTCCACGGCTTCGTTTACAGCCCGTAATAAAAGCTCTGAAAAGAGTTCTTGCTGTTTTTCATCCTTTGAATGGTCGTAAATGTAGGGAATCCTAAGAACATCGCTCAAGGTAGGAAATGAAGAATTTGGAATAGATCGAGCTAAGTCTGTTATCTGGTTCCAGTAAAATAAAAATACATCGGGTTGTATGGGTGGCGCTTTTAATTTGGGATCCTCCACGTCCACGGTTACAACACACTCGATACGACCTCTACGGAGGTGTTTGCGCACAATGGAGCGCGCTTCGATCTCAAGGTACATAAACCCTTTGGGGAATCTGAACAATACGTCAAGTGTTCGCCCGTTCAGCGACTTCATGTCCACCGTTACGGAGTAGCCGCTTTCCGAAATCTGAGCCCTGCTGTACCCTGTCATGCTAAAAATCACAGTATTCCCTCCAAATCATCCGGCAGATTATATGGTTTAGACGGGATTTTATCGGTCCGGCGAAAAATCAATTCCTGCCTCACAACCCCGAGAAGATGTAAAAGTTCACGCTTTCGATAGTCTGGGTACGTCCAGGGAAGCGGTCTGTAAGCCCCTCGGGAATAAATCAGCGTAAGCTCGGCATATATGCCTTTTCCGATGTAGATACGATGAGTATAGTTTTTGCCTGTGGCCAGAACAAGTCTCTCCTCTGAGAGCAAGCCGGGATCCAGGTTTACCCGTCGGTTTCCGAAAACAGCAAGTTCATTTTCCAGATTGTTCGTGGTCAGCTTAATATCTGCCAACCAACCCGGATCGACTAGGTCTTCAAATCCTAGATAGCAACGATAAATAGGAGAACCCATTTCCGGTTCGTAATACTTCGTTTCCACAAAGAGCCTCGGCTCGGTTAGAAAATTCAGGGAACCGAATAGGTCAATCAATTTGCCCACGGCCGTACGAAACCTTTCCTCATCAGAATAGAGAACACCACAAAAAAGAAGAGCCTTTTCAGGTTCACGAGGTATGCTCACCGATTACAGCTCCGTTGCACCAGTTCTTTCAACCTGTGGGCAGTTATTACCGCAGTTCCCACTTCTCCGACCACATGCCCTGCTGCAAGATTGGCCAGGTAGGCACCGTGAATGACAGGCAGGCCAGCGCAAATAGCCACACTCAAGGTTGCAATAACCGTATCACCCGCACCTGTTACATCATATACCTGCCGGGCAATGGTGGGTAAATGAATAGGAGAATTTTCCCTGCTGAACAGGCTCATTCCTCCAGGACCCCTTGTGATCAGGAGGTATTGACACCTCAGCTTTTCCATTATCCTGGATGCGACATCGCAAAGGTGTTCGTCGTCCTCGGGCACAAAAGTCATACCCGCAATCTGCGATGCCTCTACATGGTTGGGAGTAAGTACGGTAACGTCCCTGAAAAAGGACGCGTTCACAACCTTGGGATCTACCACAAGCGGGATATTTCGCCGTGCTGTCCAGGATCTTAACCACTCCATGAGATCCGGAGTTACAACTCCTTTGGCGTAATCGGATACAATTACCACGTCTATCGCAGGCAAATCTTCAAGAAAGGAAGCGATACTTTTCATTTCTCGATCCGTGAGGTGGCTTCTAACCTCCCTGTCGAACCGAACGACCTGCTGGTTATGAGCAATAATCCTGGTCTTGACAGTAGTCGGGCACCGGTTAGAAGCCACAAGCCCTTCTGACTGGATTCCTCGCTCCGTCAGCAAGTTTTTAACAGTCTGGCCTTCAGGGTCACCACCAATCCTGCCGATAAGATAGACAGAGGCTCCAAGGGCTCTTATATTATTGGCCACGTTGGCCGCCCCACCAAGTGCCCGCGTCTCTCGCTGAATTTCAACGACCGGTACCGGTGCTTCCGGAGATATACGGTTTACGATTCCCCATAGGAAAACGTCGAGAATGATGTCTCCGACGACGACGGCAGAAACATCAGGGAAACGATCAATCGCACTGCAGAAATAAGTTGCTTTTGGCGGAATATAATGTCGTAACATTTCGGGACATCGGTAAGTTATTCGATTGGCCTGGCCTCATCTATGAGCATAATGGGAATACCGTCCCTTATCTCGTACAGGAGTTTGCAGTGTTCGCAAATCAGGCCATCTTCAGTTTCGTTAAGTTTAACCGGATTCTTGCATTTAGGACACGCCAGTATCTTTAGGAGTTCTTCACTTATGGCCATAACTCCCCTCCTCAAGCTGATTTACCTCAAAAGCTGATATGCTATGTCCCTAATGCTCTGCACCAGAAAAATCTGGAGAAAATAGATAACAAGAATGACGATAAGAGGGGAAAAATCAATTCCGCCGAAGAAAACGGGAATACGACGACGTATGACATTAAGCACGGGATCCGTTATCGAGTAAAGAAAGCGAACAATAGGATTGTACGGATCAGGATTTACCCACGAAAGCAGGGCTCTTATTATGACGATCCACAGATAAAGGTTTAATACCAAATACAAAACGGTAGCCAAAGCCTCGAGTAGCCTGCCAAGAATGAACATAGATACTTCCTCCCTGCCTTTCATATGCTTACTTGAACTGTGTAACGGGTAACTCAACCTAATGGGATTCGGGCATGGTGTCAATTCGAAGAGGGGAATTAACCGAACTTCCTATGACAATTCCAGATCCAATCATGACCAGGGCAATCAGTTGCCTCACATTGGGAACCTCGTTCAGGAAAAGGGCAGCAAGGATGGTGGCTCCCACAGGTTCGCCCAAAATCAAAAGGGCAACAACGAAAGCGGGCAGAAACTTCAGAACCCAGTTAAAAATAGAGTGTCCAATGCACTGAGGTACAATGGCGATCAGAAATAAAAGCCCATAGGTATCAAACGAAAAACCTCTGGTAGGAATCTCCAAATAAACGCAAAGACAAATGAGAACCAGGCCAGCTATGCCGTAGGCAAAAAAAATGTAGAGGAAGAAGGGAAATGCCGACAAAATCCATCTGGTAATAATTAAATAGGCAGCCAGAGCCAGAGCGCCAAACAGTGCCAGAAGGTCCCCTATCGCTAATTTCCCGGAAAGTTGAAAATCAAAGCCGGTAAGAACGACGGTTCCGATTATCGTTAGTCCAACTCCAAACCAGAAAAAAGGTGGCACAGCTTCGCGCAGAATGCGTTTGGACAGAGCCGCAACGAAGACGGGCGCAGTATTTACTATGGTCACCGAGCTTGCAACGGAAGTCCAGAAAAGCGAAGTGATCCAAAAACCAAAGTGGGCGGCGAGAGCAAATCCGGCAGCTACAATACAAAACATATGGATTTTGGTAATGTTAGCGGTGTCAGCCTTTCGGAATTCCTTAAAGGCAAAGAATGAAAAAATCCCGCTGGCTATGGAAACTCGATAAGCCGCAATGGTTAAGGCAGGAGCCTGGGTCCAGCGTATTAACAAAGACGCACAGGATATGGCAAGTATTCCGACAACGGCAGCAAACCAGATTTTGCCCTTAATTTCTTTCAATGTACATACCTCAATGCGCTGGTAGCTTTCTTCGTTGTTATGCTATACAAAAAAACCGATAACATTACAAAACGAACACGGTCATTTACCAACTGATGGCTTCACCTTACGGCAAACGGAACTATTGAAATGGATAGGACTGATCGCCTGCTACTAAATTTGATACAGAAATCTTTCCCCGTAACGGTGCGACCCTTTGAGGTACTGGGTGCAAGGCTGCATATTTCGGAAGGCGAAGTCATGCAGCGCATAGAAAGGCTGAAGAAAAATGGCATAGTGCGCCAGATAAGCGCGATATTTAATACAGGAGCGCTGGGATATGAAAGCTCTCTGGTGGCCATGGCTGTTCCTGAAGGGGAAATCGAGCGAGCGGCTATGGAAATAAACAGATATCCCGGGGTAAGCCATAATTATCTGCGCCCGTGCAAGTATAATATCTGGTTTACTATCGCGGTTCCTCCAGGAGAAAACCTAAAATCCTTAGTTGCAAAACTGGCAAGTCGGGCTGGAGGCTGGCCTTTTTTGATCTTGCCTGCGATCAAAAAATTCAAGCTGGCCGTGGTTCTTGATGTGCTGGAGGATGAAGGTGACACTGTCAAAGAAGGCACTATCGGAGATAATGCTTTAAACCCTTCCAGATCAACTCATAGCTTTCCCCTCACGAAAAAAAACATAAAGATTGTGCGGCATCTCCAGGAGGACCTCCCTCTTACTCGGTTTCCATTTCGCTTCCTGGCAGAAAAACTGGCAATGACAGAAGAAAGTCTCATATCCACTCTAACGAACTGGATTCAGCTAGGCTGGATTCGGCGATTTGCAGCGGTTCTGAATCACAGACAGGCGGGTTTTGTGGCAAATGGAATGGTGGTCTGGTTATGCCCTGAAGACAGGATAGACGAGGCGGGTATGAAGCTTGCCGCCCATGCCGAAGTAAGCCACTGCTATTTTAGACCATCCCATCCCGAATGGCCTTACAACCTGTACGCAATGATACATGGTCGAAACTTTGATGAATGCCGTAAGTTTGCAAAAAAACTGGCAGAGAAAATAGAAATACCGGAGCACAAGGTTCTTTTTAGCACAAAAGAATTCAAAAAAATCCGCCTGAAACTTTTCTGGGAAGAGGAGGAATAAAATGGGAAATTCCATTAAAGACCAGGTAGATAGAGAGGAATATGAACGTCGGAAGCGGGCAATTTTTGAATCCATGTCCAAGAGAGGGCAGCAGAGAATATTGAAAATGGGTTATGAAAACTGGGATCCCTTTATTGAACCAAAGGATCCACGTGAATTCTTGTTTTCCAGCCCATCACAACAGGCTAAGGAAATACTCGCTAGATTTTTTGAAACGAGCGACATCAAAGAGCTTGCCCAGTCTTTTCACGGAGATTTATTCGAATTTGTGAGGGGGTTGATCCGTGGAGACGCAAAGTCACGGGTTATAATGGCTTTTTGCCGATGGTACATAACAAAATACGACGGTAAAAATAATGGAAAGAGTTAGGATAACGGCCATGTGGAAAAGAGATGTGGATTACGAAAAAGCTCGGCAGAAGATGGTAGATGTCCAGATTGCTGGAAGGGGGATCAAGGATAGCAGGGTCTTAAGAGCGATGAGAAAGGTGCCTCGCCACCTTTTTGTGGAAGAATCGTTGCGCGGGCAAGCCTACGAAGATCACCCCCTCCCCATAGGAGAAAAACAAACAATTTCTCAACCTTACATAGTTGCCCTTATGACTGAAGCCCTGCGTCTTAAAGGAAGCGAAAAGGTACTGGAACTCGGAACAGGTTCTGGTTACCAGACGGCAATTCTGGCGGAACTGTGTGACAGGGTTTACACGATCGAACGCATTCCGGCATTGTTGTACAGGGCCAAAGAAACTTTGGACAAACTAGGGTATAAAAATATTGAATACCGGGTTGGAGATGGCACTTTGGGCTGGCCTGAGGAAGCCCCTTTCGATGGTATTATTGTAACCGCTGCGGCACCAAAGGTTCCTCAACCTCTCGTCGATCAGCTTGCCATGGGAGCAAGGTTTGTAATTCCCGTAGGTGACCGCATAACACAGGATCTTCTGCTGATCGAACGGGTGCCGGAAGGAATACGGAAGACATCTCTCGGAGGAGTTCGGTTTGTTGATCTGATAGGAAAATGGGGGTGGCAGGAATGAAGGATAGGCTGCCTGTGATTGGAGTAATTGGTGGTGGCAGAGTTGGTAAAAGTGAGTCAAAAATGGCCTATGAAGTGGGCAAACTTATCGCTTTGCGCGGCGCAATTCTGATATGTGGCGGTCTTGGTGGAGTTATGGAAGCCGCAGCAAAGGGAGCGACAGAAGCAGATGGTATGACCGTAGGGATTCTTCCCGGCCCCGATAAAAATTCGGCCAATCCCTACATAAAAATCCCCATAGCCACGAACATGGGACATGCTCGCAACGCTATCATCGCGCAGGCATCGGACGGCCTTATCGCTGTGGGCGGAAGCTATGGAACGGTTTCAGAAATGGCGCTTGCACTGAAAATGGGAAAACCTGTCGTTGCTCTAAATCCTCCTTGCAACCTGCCGAACCTTAGGACTGCAGAAACACCTAGTCAGGCCGTAGAAATGTTATTCTCAAAGATTTCCTAGAAAGGAAGGCTGGTCATGCACTTTTACGTATTTACGTCGCGAGAAAAAAGCGAGCTAAGACAATGGAAAGATGAGTTCAAAAAGCGGGGTCATTCGATTTTCTTTATCTTCAACCCTAACGAAGTTATTCAGATTCCTGTAAGCGAGGATTCCATATTTCTATTGGACATACCACCTTCTAAGATAGTGGTGCAGGATATTATAAATATGTTGCAGGCCATTCAACCTCCCAAGTCATTAATTATATATGATTGCCCCGTGGATCTGGACCTTCCAAGGTGGGCCGTAAAATACAGTCCAAATCCTGAGGAACTGGTTGAATCTATATTGAACTCACAGGATCAGTGCCTTCACTTAGGGACACTTTCAGATGTCCACCAAATGGCATGTCATTTGTTGCACATATGTAGCATCCTTCATGAACAGTTAGTAGAGGAAGAAATAGAACTCAAAATTATCAGTAATGTGCTACCTGTTATTATATACAAAGGTGAGTGCGATTGGTCTGTAAAATTTTTCGGTTCCGCAATTGAGAAAATTACTGGATATTCAGCCAGAGAATTTGAAGAAAAACGAATTACATGGAAGCACTTGATAATATCGGAAGATCTTCGAAAAGCCAAAGCGGCCGTGGCTGAGGCACTGAAAAAAGGCGGCAACTATGTTCGGGAATATCGAATTCGCAGGGCTAACGGAGAGGTACGCTGGATTCGCGATATTGGCAAAATCATGCTCAAACCACCCGGAGACAGATTGTCCTTTTATGGAATTGCAATTGACGTAACGACGGAAAAACAATTTATCGAAATAATAGAAAGGGGCAAGCGGGAGTGGGAGCAAACTTTTGATACGGTGCCTAATTTAATCGCTCTTATCGACAAAAACTTTATCATCAGGCGCATTAATAAACCTTTTGCCAATCGTCTTAATAAACATCCGAGAGAATTGATAGGTTGTCCGTGTTGGGAAACTTATTGCCACAAGGCAAACCCGCTTCCTTGCGACATTGCTGATGATCTCAAAGCAGGGAGAACAATTTGCAAAACCATTGATCACGAAATCTTGAAAGGCCACTTTATATACCATGTAACCCCTCTAAAAGACGCCGAAGGAAACTTTAACGGCGCTCTCTGCACTTACACTGACATTACTGCTTTCAAAAAAGCCAAGGATGAATTGAACGCAATGTACAGCGAACTCCAAGCTGTCATAAATGCCGTATCCGCCATTGTAATTGCTATAGACGAGAATGGCATTGTTTACAGGTGGAACCGCCAAGCTGAAAATTACTTTGGAATCAGGGCCAGTGTAGCTGTGGGCTCATCCTTGGAAGATTTGACTAAAGAACTACCTATCGCCGAGTATGTTAAATCGGCAAGTGAAACGGGTCAGAGTGTTTCCAAAGAAATAAAAACAGAAAACTTGAACGGCCGTATAAGCTTTTTGGAGGTACTAATTCACCCGTACAAAAAGACAGACTCAGGAAAACACAAAATTCTAATAGTCGCTTTCGATATTACGGAAAAAAAACATATGGAAATGCAGGTTGCGCATTCTCAAAAGTTACAGGCAATAGGCACGTTGGCCGCAGGAATCGCCCATGAAATAAATTCTCCTGCTCAATGCATTGCCGCCAATCTTCCTTTTATTCAGGAAAGCTTTACGGAGCTATTAAAAATTATATCTCAATACCAAGAGCTAGGCGGTCTGGATCCATCTTCGCCCAGACGGTTGGAACTTCTCAAAAACATCAAAAAGTCGGAAGAAGAAATTGACATTGATTTTCTGACTACTGAAATACCTCAAGCAATCCAGCAGAGTATAGAGTGTATTACACAGATACAAAAGATTGTATCCTCAATCAGAGATTTTTCTCATCCATTAACTCCAAAAAGACAGTGGGTGGACATTAACAAATCAATTCAAAGTGTAGTTAATCTTACGAAAAATGAATGGAAGCGCATAGCAGAAGTTAGCTTGAAATTGGACCCCAAATTGCCTCTGCTTTATTGTTCTCCCACAGAAATAAACCAAGTGCTTCTTAACCTCGTTGTGAATGCCCTGCAGGCAATTCAGGAGAAGAAGGAAAAGAATAGTAACTTCTGGGGGCGATTAACCCTCGAAACAAGCCTGAACGGGCCTTGGTGTGAAATTAAAATATCTGACAACGGGGTTGGAATACCTGATACTATAAAGGACAAAGTGTTTGAACCCTTTTTCACCACCAAAGATCCAGGAATGGGCACCGGACAGGGACTGGCAATAGCTCAGGCTATTGTGGTACGTGGGCATAGCGGGCAAATATTTTTTAATTCTAAGGAAGGTAAGGGAACAGAATTCGTTATAAGGCTGCCTTTAAAAAGCCAACAAGACGAGGATGGTGAGGTTAAATGAGTGTTTCTAGCAAGGCCAAAATACTTTTTGTGGACGACGAACCAAAAGTGTTAATGGCCATAAAGCGAGTTTTGCACAAACATTTTAGCATTGATACGGCAGAAAGTGGAAAGGAGGGTCTTGAAAAGATTAAGAGCCGGGGTCCTTATGCCGTTGTGGTAGCAGACCTGAGAATGCCCATAATGGATGGCATCCAGTTTTTAACCAGAGTGAAAGAAATTGCACCGGACACGGTTAGGATAATGCTGACTGGTTATGCAGATTTGGACACGGCGATTGAGGCCGTAAATTGCGGAAACGTTTTCCGATTTCTTACCAAGCCCTGTCCTAATGAAACACTAATTAACGCATTGAAAGATGGAGTCCGGCAGTACAATCTGATTATTGCAGAGCGAGAACTCCTAGAAAAAACATTACGAGGGTGCGTTGCCCTTTTAACAGATTTACTTTTCCTCAGTAACATGGAAGCTTCCGAAAGAGCAAATAGAGCAACAAAATTTGCGGTTTTGATAGCTCAAGAACTAGGGATCAAGAACCCGTGGAAAGTAGAAACCGCGGGTATGCTATCGCAATTAGGGTGCCTGCTACTTCCTGAGGAAACCATCTTGAGATTTTACAAAGGCGAACCTTTGGAGGGCGAAGAAAAGCAAATCATGGAGATACACCCATCCGTTACTGCTCGGTTAATAAACAAGATACCCAGGATGGATGAAATAGCCAAAATCATAGCTTATCAGGAAAAGCATTACGACGGATCAGGCCATCCCATAGATGAAATCAAAGGCGACGATATACCCTTAGAAGCCAGAATTCTCAAGGTAGCTCTCGACCTGGAGCTACTCCTTGGAAAGGGACACTCTGCACCTGAAGCCTACGCGATTATGATGGGACGAAAGGGTGTTTACGATCCGAAAGTGCTCACCGCCTGCGGAAAAGTGGTAGAGTTTCTTACGAATTACGAACAAAGGGAAGTTCTGGTGGAAGAGCTCCAAGAAGGAATGGTAACAGCCGCAAACGTTTTATCCAGGGACGGACGTCTATTACTGAAACAAGGACACGAATTAAACAAAGTTTCTATACAGCGATTAAGGAATTTTGCGTCAACGGTTGGTATAGTTGAACCCATAGCAGTTTTTGTTTCCAAAGACACAAAAGTATAATCGTGTTCATTAAGAAATTCCAGGACCTCGAAGCTTATTTCAATACAGGGCTCCACGTGCAATTCCCTCGAGGCATTTGACGGGATGAAAGAATTGCGTATAAAAACATATCCGTTCGTTCCTGGGTTATGGTTTCTTGTAGATGAAAGTACAAAATGCAACAAGGAGGATGTATTATGCCTCACCATGTAGAAGATCAGCGCTATCGAGTATCGGGAGTAAATCGAAACTTACTACAAAAAGGAGGTTTGATTGGTGCAGTTCTGTTGATCGCGGGTGTTCTTGCATTTCTGAGCCTTCCCACGCGATATTACTATGTTTACAAAGACGGAATGCTTAGCCTTTGTGTAGGGCGAATTGGCTGGCTCGACGGGAGCAAAGAGAAAACCTTTGAACCTGTTTATTTGGGAGAAAAAGCCGATGCGGAGTTGCAGCAGATTTTGGAAATGAAATTCAAAAATAAGGAAGAAGCGTTAGAAGCCCTACAACCTTACATAGTCAAACGAGTTAACCGCCATATCTCTGAAATAGCAAATATGGAGCAGAAACTATTTGAACATTATCATGTGCTACTTGGCGAATGCATAGCAGCTAAACAAAGTGGGCTGGAAGGGTTTGACGAGTCAATAGAAACGTTGAAACTGTGGCTTAAGATGTTCAGTGAGCATCAAGAAGTGATTAAAACCCACTCAGAGAAATCCGAACAGGAGAAACAATCCTCAGAAGAGGCTGAATCAGCATCGGCCAAGAAGCCAGAAACCAAAGAAACAAAGAAAACAGCAAAATCCGTTGAACATCACTAACTCTTCAGAAAAGAAAGGGTGCGTCACATATGACGCACCCCGTAGGTTAAAAAGTTCTTTACGAAAACTCTACATAACAGCGTTTTCAACAGCTGCTATTGCATCCTTTAAAATTCCGACCATCTCATCGATTTGTTCCTCGGTTATGATATATGGGGGGGCCAGTAGGAGGTGGTCACCCCTTATGCCGTCTGCACCGCCAGTCCCCGGATAGGTAATCAACCCCCTTTTAAATGC
The DNA here is from genome assembly GCA_019309115.1 of Deltaproteobacteria bacterium. GTDB lineage: Bacteria > Desulfobacterota > Syntrophobacteria > Syntrophobacterales > Thermodesulforhabdaceae > JAFDGW01. The sequence continues at coordinate 19,676 of JAFDGW010000033.1, read as the reverse complement.
TTCATCGAAAACCTGATGAGCTACCTTCAAGGCAGGATTGAAGGTTTTTTTCGTCTTCTTATTGGCAACGAATTCAACACCGGCAAAAAGTCCTATACATCGGACATCACCAACCATATCAAATTCGTTAAGTTCGTTAAGCCTCTCGGCAAATACCTTGCCCATTTCACGAGCCCGCTCTATCAGGCTATGCTTTTCTATGTACTTGAGCACGGCTGCGCCGATTGCTGTTGACAGAGGATTTTGACCGTAAGTGTGCCCATGTAGAAAACTTCCGGAACCTGATATTATGGCATGATAGATAAAATCTTTTACAATTATAGCCCCGAGTGGCGTGTAGCCGGAACTGAGTCCTTTGGCCAGTACGATGATGTCAGGCACTACTCCCCACCTGTCCACGCAAAAATTTTCACCGCATCGTCCTATTCCTGTCATGACTTCGTCGGCGATCAGCAAAACATTGTAAAAATCACATATTTCCCGAATTCTTTCCCAGTAACCATCCCTAGGGATAACCGCACCGGCGGTAGCACCAACAACGGGTTCAGCAATGAAAGCCGCAATCGTCTCAGGACCTTCGTATTTTATCGTTCGCTCCAGCTGATCAGCACACTCTAGATCGCACAATTCGGGCTTCTTTTTGAAGGGACACCGGTAACAATAACAGGGCATAATGTGTGGAGTATGCATCAATATGGGATGATAGAATCTTCTCTTACCCGTGTTTCCTCCCAAGGCTAAAGCCCCAGCCGTATTGCCGTGAAAACTACCCCACCGTGAAATTATCTTATACCTGTCTCTTTCCCCAATCTCCTCCCAGTACTGCCTTGCTACCTTAACAGCTGCTTCAACCGCTTCGGAACCGCCGGAAAGAAAATAAACTCGATTAAGACGTTGATCGGGCACGAGACGGCACAACCTTTCGGCACACTCTTTGGCTGCTTCACTGGTGAAATGTGTCCCATGCGTGTAAGCAATACGCCTGGCTTGGCGCACCATTGCTTCCATAATCTCACCGACACCGTGACCTATGGTAACAACGGCAGCACCACCCGATCCGTCTATGTACCGTTTTCCTGTATCGTCCCAGATGTAAATTCCTTCACCACGGTCCACCACAGGATAATGCCTTTTCGGCACCCTGTAGAATACATAATCATTTGGCCATTGCATTCTGGGCCTCCTTTTATGTTATATGATCACGCAACTATTACCGGATATTGTGAACTAATCGAAGGAAAAATGAAAAACGAAAAGATTGTAACCACTTTGAACAGGCTTCGGCAAAGATATGGCACAAAACCCTGGAACTGGCACACTCGACAAAAAAAGCCCTTTCACGTGCTTGTAGGTACCATACTTTCGCAGCGAACCAGAGATCCCCAAACAGACGCGGCGGCACAGAACCTTTTCGAAAGATTCGCCACTCCTGATGAACTTGCGAATGCGCCATTGAAAGAGATAGAAAAGTTGATAAGAAACGTAAATTACCATAAGACGAAAGCCAAGCGGATCCGGGAGATCGCAAAGATCATTGCCGAACGGTTCAACGGAAAAGTTCCTCAAGACATTAAGCTTCTTATGTCCCTCCCTGGCGTGGGCAGGAAAACGGCAAACTGTGTTCTGCTTTACGGATTTGGTAAACCGGTTCTTCCGGTGGACACCCACGTGCACCGCATAGCCAATCGCCTTGGATGGATAAAAACGAAAACCCCCGAAGAAACGGAACAGGCCTTGAAGAAGATTATCACCCCCGACTGGATCCCTTTCGTCAATGACCTCTTTGTCAAGCACGGTCAGACCCTTTGTAAGCCCAACCGACCATATTGCGACCGTTGCCCAATCGCCGACCTGTGTCAATTTAACCACTGAAGTGCTTTCGGTACAGATAAAAAAGCTCTTCTTCCTCCTCCGGTTCCAGCAATCTGGCAGGTCGATAGTTTTCTACACACAAAAAATTTGGCGATGTTCCGTATATTCGGCAAATAAAAGGCCTTACCGGATATATGCTACAACCCTCGTCGGTAACATAAGGACATGTTGTCCCCGACGCTTTGCCTACCTCCATTCCATGTTCTCTCAAATACTTTTTTATCCGTTCGTCCTCGATTCTTGTTCTGGATGGAACACCAAAATTTCGACAGCAAGTTGTGCACCCCGGTGGACACGGTACGGACGGAATCATACTGTAAAGATCTTCAATGTTCATAGCAAATCCCCCGCCGTCAGATTAACTTGGCTACTTTTATTCAAGCTATTTTTTGCCAATGCTTGCGATTTTTTGCAATTCGTTAGAACGATCCGTAGCTCTTTTCACCGCCTCTATTACGGCACTACGAAATCCAGCTTCCTCAAGAGCTTTCAGGCCATAAATTGTGGTTCCTCCAGGGGACGTTACCATGTCCTTCAACTGCGCAAAATGGTTTTCTGTTTCAAGCACCATTCGCACGCTTCCCAAGACAGTTTGAAGAACCAGTGTCCTTGCAACATCCCTGGGCAATCCCACGAAAACCCCGGCATCCGTAAGAGCTTCCAAGAAAAGCATAACGTATGCAGGACCACTTCCACTAAGCCCTGTTATTGCGTCCATTAACTTCTCATCAACTTCAACAGCAATGCCCACAGAACGGAAAAGCGTCAACGCTTTTTCCATAGTGGCATCGTCAACACGGTCGTTTCGAGAAAGAGCAGATGCTCCTTCTCCAATCAGTGCCGGCGTGTTAGGCATCACCCTAACTATTGGTACCTTACTCCCAAGCCGTTCCTCTATAAACTCAATGGAAATACCGGCAGCAATTGAAATTATGAGCTGATCGCTTTTTAGAGCACCTCTGAGTTCATCGAGAACCTCGGTAATATTCTGAGGCTTAACGGCTATCAATATTATGTCAGAAAAGCCTATAAGCTCGGAAATGGTGTTGAAAGGTCGCACGCCAAATTTTTCTGTCAATTCCTTTGCTTTGGCGCTTACGACATCAAAAACTCCGATACCGTCTGAATCTATGGTCTTCGCCTCCACTAACCCCTTAACAAGAGCACTCCCCATATTACCAACACCGATAAAGCCCACCTTTTCTTTTAGTCTCATTTCAACGATCCTCCCTAACCCTGACTCGCACAACCTGATAAGAGAAAGTTTCAAAACTCACAGGCAATCGTATGACCATACCTGGGTTGGCCGTATCAATGCAGGTTCCATCCGGTCGTTCCATCTTTTCCACAATTAACCTAATCCGATGCTCATCAGGGTATAAAAAGGTTAACTCATCCCCTACCCTTATTTGTCTTCTGACCCTTAAATAAACCATATCTTCAACGACTGGCAAATCCAGCCTGACTTCCGGCGGATTCATCACAAGGGCCGCCAGAGCATAATTTCTCTCATACTGCACGGGGCTTTCAGTTCCACCACCACCGGGAAAAAGCATTCCCCAAGTATATGGTCTGTGGCTGACACAGCTCAATTCCTCCATCCACGAAGTAATCCGCTCGGAAGTTACATTTCCGGTCGCCCATGCATCAATTGCATTTCGGTACACCATTGTGGTAGTGGCGACATAAAGAAAACTTTTCATTCGACCCTCGATTTTTAGTGAATCCACTGGTAGCAACAGGATGTCCCCCAGTCTTTCAAGAAGGCATAAATCCTTCGAGTTTAAAATAAAGGTCTCTCCGCCTTCTTCCGTGATTGTAAAAACTTCACCGGGACGCGATGTCTCCACCAGGCCGTAAGACCATCTGCATGGATGAGTACACAGACCAAGATTTGCACTCCGCCCCGTCATCATCGCACTCAAAAGGCACCTGCCACTGTATGAAACACACATAGCCCCGTGAACGAAAACTTCCACCTCAATAGGGGCATTGGCGCATATCTCCCGAAGCTCGCCGTAAGTTAATTCTCTAGCTAGGTTAACCCGCTGTACCCCTTGCTCCTTCCAAAACCAAAGACTTTCCAGATTAGTGGTGTTGGCCTGAGTGCTAAGGTGAATCGGGATGGAAGGTGCATGCTTGTGAGCGAGTCTGATAACCCCGGGATCACTTACGATTATCGCATCCACTTTCAGATCTTCGAGGTATTCCAGAATAGCTGGAAGCTTTTTAATATGCTCGTTTCTGGCAAAAATATTTAATGTAACATAAAAGCGCTTGCCTCTGCTTCTGGCAAAGAAAGCCAGATAAGCCAGTTCCTCGTAGTTCAGGTTATGTGCTTTGTCCCTTAAACTAAAGTGCGGAAGACCCCCGTAAACAGCATCTGCCCCGTAAAGTATCGCCACAATGCCTTTTTCGAGGCTACCAGCAGGTGCCAAAAGCTCAGGTATCTTGACCATGCTTCAACCGCTAAATTAAAAAGTCTTTTGAACAATCAAACCAAAATTCGATTTAAAAACACAGCAGCTAATTTAAAATTTTTCGTGCTACTTTGACAAATCTGAAGCGCTCTTGGTATCACCTTCTGCAACGAAAGGGCAAGAACCATGACAAATCACGATCAAAAGCTATTGTGGCTTCGTCTTGCTTTAACTCCAGCTCTTGGTCCAAGAACCCTGTGGAAGCTATATAAAAGATTTAAAACCCCTGAAAACATACTCAACGCCTCGCCGGAAGAACTTGTGAAGCTACCGGGCATTAGACGCAGCACTCTCTATAACCTGACGCGGAATAGAACCGTTCGAAATCCAGAAGCCGAGTTCGACGTATTGAAATCAAAGAATCTCGAATTCATCACCTGGGAAGATGAAAACTATCCACCGCTGCTTCGTCACATACCGGATCCACCTCTTTTTCTCTTTGTAAAAGGAAACTACAGTGAGCAGGACACCTTAGCTATTGCCGTTGTTGGAACCAGGTACCCCACTCCACAGGGGCGACTTATTGCCGAAAGGCTCGCCTACGATCTTGCGTCGCTTGGAATAACCGTGGTAAGCGGTCTTGCAATCGGTATAGACACATCGGCTCACAGAGGTGCTTTGAAGGCCGGGGGACGCACCATTGCCGTTCTGGGATGCGGAACTGATGTGCCATATCCAAAATCGAATGTTCATTTGAAGGAGCGAATAGCATCTCAAGGAGCGCTCGTAACAGAGTATCCACTGGGTACCATGCCCGAAAAATGGCGATTCCCTCTTAGAAACCGCATCATAAGCGGATTGTCACTTGGTGTGGTCGTGGTAGAGGCAGGGCTTAAAAGTGGAGCTTTGATCACAGCTCGCTTGGCCGCAGACCAGGGTCGAGAAGTATTTGCCGTGCCCGGATCCGCCATGGATTACAGAACGGCCGGCACTAACTCACTCCTAAAGGCAGGTGCGAAATTGGTAGAAAAAGTAGATGACATCATCGAGGAAATCGAAGCATTCAAAAACATTCGCAACCAAGCCTCGAGCCATAGACATAGTGTTTTGACTCAAAATTTCACCGAACTGGAAAAATCCATCATGAACAATCTAACGGATAAGCCTCAACATGTGGACATACTGTGCCGAAAAATTGATTGCTCAATGAAGGAATTGCTTGTTGCGCTGAGCGCTCTTGAAATGAAAGGCCTGGTGCGTCAGCTACCGGGAAAGCACTTCATTCTGGAAAAGCGAGTTATTCAATAAAGTATTCTTAAAAACTTGACGAGGTATCTCTTACAAACCATATAAGGAACTTCGTTAAACGATGAGGAAAAAATGCCCTTTGAGGGGGCACAAAATTGCGTTATTGATGAAGGATACCATGAAAAAATCTCTTCTTATTGTTGAATCCCCAACGAAAGCCAGAACTCTTAACCGGTATCTGGGCAAAGAATTTATTGTCAAAGCATCCAAGGGACATGTAAAAGATTTGCCTGAAAACAAATTGGGGGTGGACATAGAACACGATTTTCGGCCGGAATACAGAATAATCCGGGGCAAGGAAAAGATTGTCCGCGAATTACGCGAGGCTGCTAAGAAGGCCGAAACCGTTTACTTAGGCCCGGACCCAGACAGAGAAGGCGAAGCAATTGCCTGGCACGTAGCCGAAGAAATTTCACGGAATGGAGATCGTAAACCCGAGAATGTTTACCGTGTTTTGTTTTACGAACTTACACATTCGGGTATTGAGCAGGCATTGAAAAATCCGGGCCATCTTAATCGATCCCTGTACGAGGCTCAGCAGGCCCGACGGATTCTGGACCGCCTCGTCGGATACATGATCTCCCCTCTGCTGTGGCAGAAAATTAAACGCGGGCTCAGTGCCGGCAGGGTTCAGTCAGTCGCACTCAGGCTAATCTGCGAACGGGAACGGGAAATCCACAGGTTCGAGCCCAGGGAATACTGGACTGTAGAAGCAACTTTCAAAAAGAAAGGTGAATCTGCTCTAATAAACGCAAAGCTACAAAAGGTTAACGGCAAAAAGACCAATCTTAACAGCCGGGAAGACGCTAATAAGGTAATAGAAGCTGTCAAAAAAGCGAAGCGGTTCATTGTTTCTTCTATAGAACGGAAACGTCAAAGGAAAAATCCGCCGGCGCCTTTTATAACCAGCACGCTTCAACAGGATGCTTCGCGCAAGCTGAGGTTTTCACCCAAGAAAACGATGACATTGGCTCAGCAGCTTTACGAAGGCGTTTCCCTGCCCGACGAAGGCATGGTGGGACTTATCACCTATATGCGAACCGATTCAACGCGTCTCTCTGAAGAATCTATCAAGGCGGCGAGAAAGTTCATATCTCAAAAGTGGGGTCAAGACTTCCTGCCGTCTAAACCTCGGCAGTTCAAAGTAAAAGCCGCGGCGCAGGATGCCCACGAAGCCATAAGACCGACCGATGTCTTCAGAACACCTGAAGCCGTAAAACCACACCTTACGCCCGATCAGTTTGCCCTGTACGAGCTAATATGGAAAAGGTTTGTTGCTTGCCAAATGAAGCAAGCGTCCATAGCGAGAACCGGCATTGACATAATACCTATCGACGCCGAGATCACTACTGTTTTTCGCGCAACCGGTTCTGTCGTGGAATTTCCCGGCTTTATGATTCTCTACGAAGAAGCCGGCGACGAAAATGGCGAACCAGATTCGGCCGTAATCCCTTCGGTGAAAGAAGAAGAAATACTTACAATGATATCTATCGAAGGTAAACAGCATTTCACTCAGCCTCCGCCCAGGTTTACCGAAGCAAGCTTGATAAAAGAACTAGAGCAGAACGGCGTGGGACGCCCAAGCACTTATGCGACCATCCTTTCGACCATACAGGACAGAAAGTATGTAGTTCTGGAAGATCGAACGCTTCGTCCAACAGAACTTGGTTTTGTCGTTAACGATGTTCTTACTAAGCACTTCCCCGAAATAATAAACGTCTCTTTCACCGCCGATATGGAAAGGAAACTTGATGAAGTGGAACGAGGGAACTACTCCTTTGTCGTCTTGCTTCATGAATTTTATCGGCATTTTAAGCCCATGCTGGAAGCAGCACAAAAAAATATGGAAAACTTCAGAACCAGCGGGGTGCCTTCCGGGATCTGCTGTCCTGAGTGCTCCACTGAGTTGACCATTAGGTGGGGTCAGAACGGCGACCCATTCCTAGCCTGTCCTAATTGTAGATTCACTAGCAATTACAAACGAAACGAAAAGGGTGAAATAGAACTTCTCCAGCCTCAAGAAGTTAATGAAACCTGCCCGAAATGTGGAAAACCAATGATCGTAAAGCACGGGCGATTCGGTCCATTCCTGGCTTGTTCTGGCTACCCAGACTGCAAAACCACAAAACCTCTTGGGCTGGGAATTCCGTGCCCAGCACCTGATTGTTCGGGTGAAATTGTGGAAAGGCGATCACGGCGCGGAAAGGTTTTTTACGGCTGTTCGCGCTACCCCAACTGTTCCGTGGTATTTAACCAGAAGCCAGTGAGTCAAAGCTGCCCTCAATGTGGCTATCCGATTATGCTCATGAAAAAGACCAAATCTAGAGGTGAACAATTGGTTTGCGCCAACAAGGAATGTAAATACTCCATGCCGCTGAGGGAATCGTGATCTGGGTCAGTGCTCTTTTGGGAGCAATTATGGGTAGTTTTTTCAATATGCTCATTTATCGGCTACCCCGTGGACTTTCCATAATAAAACCGAGGTCAATGTGCCCGGCATGTGGGCATAGGCTAACGTGGACGGAAAATATTCCCGTGGTGAGCTATTTGCTCCTCAAGGGCAGGTGCAAAAACTGCGGGAAGCGTATTCCCTTTAGATACCTCGTCGTGGAAATCATCACTTCTGCGGCCTATGCTTATGCCTACTGGCGAAGCGGGTTAAGCCCACTCTATCTGGTTGATTTGATCTTCTTCTCATTGCTTATTCTGATTGCCTTCACCGACCTGGAAACCTATCTCATACCCGATGTGTATTCTATTGGAGGAATTTTTGCCGGGTTGGCGTTGAGCGGACCTAATCCTCTTGTATCCTGGAAAGGAGCAGTCGTCGGAGTTATACTAGGTGGGAGTATTTTCGCAGGAATAGCCTATGCCTATGCAAGGATCAGGAAGCAGGAAGGCCTTGGAGGCGGAGACATCAAGCTTCTGGCAATGATAGGCGCTTTCACAGGATGCAAAGGAATTATTATAACAATTTTTATCTCCGCAGTAACCGGTCTTCTGGCAGGATTCATAGCCATTTGGAAAAGCAAAAAAGGTCTTCAAACGATGATTCCTTACGGTCCCTTTCTTGCCACCGGGGGATTTATAGCCTATATCTGGGGCAACAGGATTATGGATTGGTACATCCGAAGTCTAAGCACTTGAAAAGATGACCAGAAGAATCTTTTTCGTGCCTTTCGTCCCAGAGGGGACGTCATGTCTTTCTTTACCGGTGGATGTGTCCCATCACATTGCCCGTGTGCTTAAATATAAGCCGGGGACGCTTATTGAGTTGAGAGACGAACGGGGTCGAGCTTACAAGGCCAGGATTCAGAAAGTGTCCGGACAGAACGTCACCGTTACTGAAGTCCACCGGATCAACGAGCCTCGAGGTGAATCACCTCTTCACATCACCCTGATGTGTGCACTAGCGCCTTCAGAAAAATTGGAAAAAGTTATAAGGCAGGCGACTGAATTGGGCGTGAATAAAATTGTGGTTTTTCCGGCCAGGCGGAGCAAATACTCACTTAAGGGTGAACAAATAGAACGCAAAATCGAAAGGTGGAGAAGGATCGCTGCCGATGCGGTATGTCAGTGTGGCAGAACCAAATTGCCGGACATAAAATACGACCAGAATCTGGTTACTCATGATGAATTTTACGATGTTAAACTGGTAGCCTATGAAAAGGCTACAGCTTCGTTGATCGATTTGATAAAGTCGCGAAAGTGTTCCAGAGTTCGCAGGCTGTGCTTTTCCGTGGGGCCGGAAAGTGGATGGACGAAGGAAGAAATTGAGACCTTCCGAGCAGCTGGTTTTGTGGCAGTGAGGTTTGGAACGAGAGTTCTGAGATACGAAACAGCCGTAGTAAGCCTTACAGCAATATGTCAGTTTGTGTGGGGTGATCTGGGATTCGGAGTATGCAAGGAGGAAGACAACCATGAGATGCCCTAAATGCCATTACATTTCCTTTGATTATTTGGACAAGTGCAAGAAATGCGGTGCAGATCTCACTGAATTGAAACGGCAATTGCTGCTGTACGGCTGGAACAGAGAGTTCTCTATCTGGAAATGGATAAGTAAAGTGGAGGAAACAGACAGAGGAATGCAAGATTATGAAGAATCTTACGAAGAATCTGGAAAAGAGTTAACGCTAGACCTCACCGAGGATTACGAGCTCGAAATTCCCATCGAAGAAGCGGAGGAAACATCAGAAACAATCAAAACAGAAGAAACAATAGAAGCCACGGAGGAAGTTGAGGAGGTCGTAGCCGAAGAGGATGGACTGAAAATAAAAGAGCTGGAAACAGAAATTTCATACGAAAATGGAAAAATCGAAGAACTAACAGAAACCGCGGAGTCTGTTGAGGAACCTTCGCACGAAGAAGAATTGGCAATAGAATCCGATGAAGAAATCAACGATCTTTTGAAAGATCTTGAAAAGGTTTACGAAGAAGAATCAACACAGGCCGAAGATGACACGCAGGAGGTCACTGAAAAGAAGGAAACTGATGAGGAACTTACTTTGATACTGAATCTCGACAGCGAAGATGAAACAAAAGAAGCAATTGATGAACAGAAGCTCACTGATGATTTGTCGGAAAGCGAGGAAATAGAAGAAGATACAAAGTTGCTGGAAGAGCTGGAAAAAGCTTTTTCGGAATTTAGTTCAGACGAAGAAGGTGAAGATACGGAAAAAGAAAAACAGGATTAGAAAAACGGTCAGTGCCGACGTTTTTTATAAAATCGTTCTTTTTCACTCCAGATGCAGCCGCAGTATTGCTGGCGATAAATACCTGATTCTATTGCCATCTGTTGTCCGATCTTCCATCCTTCCCGAAAGTCCTCATAATAAAACGAAATCCTAGCCTTCTTTGCTGCGCTTTCGGCGACGGATCGTATCAGATCGTGCTTCTGACGCTTGCTGTAAAGTAAGGTGGTCGTGAAGGCGTCAAATTTGCTCTTTTTTGCCAGCCGAGCCGCTGCTTCCAGCCGTACCGTATAACAGTAAATACATCTATTTTGCTCCCTGAACGCCACATTCCTTATGAAATCTTCCAGTGGATAATCTTCCCGTACAATTAACCTCAAGTCATTGGCCGACGCCATTTCTTGGAGAGCTTCAAGCCTTCTAGCAAATTCCATGTAAGGATGAATGTTCGGATTGTAAAAAAAGCCAATTACTTCATGGCCCTGTTCGCGCAACCTCATCAGTGGGTAAAAAGTGCACGGACCACAACACGTGTGTAAAAGAATCCTCGCCATTGTTAATCCTTCAGAGATTTAAAGTAATCAGCTACTCGCCATGGCAATTTGTCCATAGCCCCATTGCTCATAAAAAGCAAAACTTTCTCGCCTTTGCTTTTTACAATTTGCTGAAAAAGATCGTCAGTGTCGAAAAAACAATGCGAAGGGATGCCACGAGCGTCTAGATCAGCAGCAAGCTTGTTGAGATCTATACGATCCTGTGATGGCAGATCTGTGTAACCGGGTGGTGTTTTAAGAAGCACATTGTCAGCACCAGACAGTGCCCGAACATAATCTTCCTGAAAGATTTTTCGTTTACTCGTATTCGTTCTGGGTTCAAAAATAGCGATTATCCGTTGGTGTGGAAAATGATACCGAACAGCACTTATCGTTTCCCTGACCGCCGTTGGATGATGGGCAAAGTCGTCAATTACGACGTACTGCCCGTTTGTGAAAAGCACCTCCTGCCGCCTTTTAAGACCGGGAAAGCTACCTAAAGCCTCCTGCAACCGGGAAAATCCACATTTTTGAAGTATTCCCAGGGCATCTAGCAGGGCAATAACCCCCAAGGTGTTTAATGCATTATGTTTTCCCATTGTGTTGAGAATGATCTTGAAATCTCCGCATCCCTTCTTTTGAATGACACACTTACTCTTTCCGCCATGAGGTGAATATTCCAGAAGTTTCCAGTCTGCATCATTGCCAAAACCGTAGGTTACAACGATCCCACGACAAATTTCCGCCAAACGGTAACGATGAGGTTCCTTGTCAAAGACGACCATAATTCCATTTGGAGGAATAAGGGCAACGAATTTTTCAAAAGCAGATCGGATTTCGTCTATGTTTCGGTAAATATCCGCGTGATCAAATTCGATGCCGGTGATTATTGTTCCAAAAGGCGAGTAATGCAAAAATTTTGGTATCTTATCGAAAAACGCCGTGTCGTACTCATCCCCTTCCAAAACGGCAAAATCTCCGTTGCCCAAGCGATAACCCCTGTCCCAGGTACGCATTATAGCTCCGATAAACACAGTAGGATCCTCACCCAGTTTTTCCAATAACCAGCCAAGTAGCGCAGCAGTGGTGCTCTTACCGTGTGTTCCCGCAACTACCAGAGATTTTCGATCACGTATGACAAATTTTTTAACCGCTTCGGCCATGCTAACATAAGGTATCTTTCCACCGTTATCCATAAGCCATATCGCCTCGGGATTGGTGGCGCGTATTACATTTCCAACCACCACCATATTCATCTTTTCACTGGAAATATTAGTTTCACTGTAAGGCATGTGCACCCGTATGGCCGCTTTTGCAAGATAATTACTCATCGGAGGATACAAGGCCGAATCGGAACCAACTACATCGTATCCCATCTCATGAAACATCATCGCCAGATTCCCCATGGCGATGCCACCCACGCCCATGAAGTAAACCTTATTTCCCATAGGATTCTCTGGCTCTTTTATGAAATTCCTTTCGAAACTCACGGATCACGTCCCCGGTGCCGAAGTAATAAACCCTATTTGTAAGTAGGACAACCGCAAACCCATCGGTAAGATCCATCCAGAACGATGTTCCGGTAAATCCATAATGACCGACGCTACGCCGTGAAAAATAAGGTATAATCAGCGAAGTGCCAACGGAAGGTGTGTCAAAACCACACAGCCATGACCCTTTCTTTTCCTGGTACCAGAATCGATCAAGGGTCCTCTTTGAGCACCAAGATCGGGTTTCTCCGTTAAATATTCGCCACAAGTCAGCTAACCACTTTTGAATACTTCGGGCAGTTCCAAACAATCCCGCATGACCGGCCACTCCACCGAGGCTGAAACAGTTTGCATCGTCCACCTCGCCTATGAGACGTCGCCCACGCCATGAGCAAAATGAAGTAGCCACGTAATTCCCCTTAGGAAAAGTATTTCGGCCGTCTCTAAGCGAAACGAAATGTAAGCCATTTAAAACATCCCACTCTTTACAAACTTCTGCAAACGCAACATCCAGCGGCTTTCCATATATGCATTCAGCTATGAAACCAAGAAGGATGAAGCCCAGGTCGCTGTAAACTTCGTTTTTCTCAGGTGAAATCGGTGTATCAAGGATTTCCCTGACCAATTTTTCTCTGCGTCTTTTCCACCGAATGTTTTCAAATTTTTCGTAGTAAGCTCGGTAGGCGGGCAACCCGGATCTGTGTCTTAAAAGATCTTCAATGGAAATATCACGGTGTCCCCGCCTAAGCCAATTACGAGGGAAAAAAGCAGAAAGTTTTTCATTCAAAGAGATTATTCCTTTCTCATAGGCGTACATAAACAGTGAGCTCGTGGCAACAGGCTTTGTTAGCGATGCGAGATCAAAGAAGTGATGCTGTTCAAGACGGGGACCGTTATGCCACAGATTCCCAGAGTAACGCTCGTACAGAATTTCACCACCACGCAAGATTACAGCGGCAACGGCCGTGCACATTTTTTTCCGCAATGCTTCCTTGATAAAAGCATCCAGGCTCATGGAATAGCCAGGAAGTTCCTATTTTGAACAGCAATTTACCAACCAGCCGACGCTCAATTCCGCTGCCTTACGTCTTGCCTCTTCGTCGGAAAACCTGTGATCCACACCATCAAAAAGTATGAGCTCTTTTGGATCACTCACAGCATCATAGACCATCTGCGCTTCGGTCCATGGGACGATTTCATCGTCAACTCCGTGCAAGACGAGGACATTTTTTACATTCGATAAAGATGTCAGGATCGACAGTCTGTCTGGCTGTCCCAGAGGATCCCGCTTATTCTGTATACCGCTAAAAGGATTTTCTTCGGTAAGAAAGCGCCGAACCATGGAAACATCAAAAGGTGTAGCCCAGGAAACAATCGCCTGTATATTTCCATAAGTTGCAGCATAAAGGTATGCGATGTACCCGCCAAAGCTGGAACCGAGAAGACAAATAGGAAGCAATGAAGAAATACGATCCACAAATTTTTCTTTTAGAAACTCAGCTACGCTTCGAAGGTCTTGCAAACGTCCATCTATGAGCGTGGGTGCAGATCTCTCCAGATTTTCCCCAGCCCCGAACTGATCAAATCTTACGGCGATGAATCCGGCGGAAGAAAGAAGATCAGCCAGTAACAAAAACTTTTCAGACCCTCTGTAGCTCAAAAGCCCGTGAAGCGTAACAACAATTCCTTTCGGCTCATGCGCTTCCGGTCGATGAATTTCAACGGGAATTACACTGTCAAGCCATAACATATCAACAGAGGACATTTTCAACCTTTCTCTTTATCGCGTATAGCATCACTTCCAGAGTACCTTCCGGTCCTGAAAGTCTTACGGCTTTTTCCTTGAATTTGAATTTTTTGACCAGTTCCTGAAAGAAAAGGGGAGTCTTAAGATCTTTGTTTTTAGCCAGAATCACAGTTCCATTAGGTGCGAGGGCATTATCTAGAAAATCGACAAGAATACCGTAAGTCTTGCGGTCATAAACGACTTCAGAACCAATTATCATGTCGTAGGGTTCACCCGCAAAAGGCATTCTCCAGTCGATACGAATGACAGGAACATTCCTGCAGCCGTTTAGTAGCGCATTGGCACGGCAAAAAAGTAGAGCATCTTCTTCGATATCACTTATCGTAACATCATGACCGCACATGGCTGCGAAAACGCCAACAAATCCCAGGCCCGCACCAATTTCAAGTATTCTCTGACCAGGAATCACTGGCTGCTTTCCCATGAAGTAAGCCAGAACAAAGCTGGGTTCCCAGAGTTTTGCCCACCATGGAAGGTGCATTAAATGATACAGCACATCCTGCTCTGAGCCATTCCCCGAATCGTTCTTCTGATCATGCTCTTTTTCAATCTGTGACACAACATACTCTTCAAGGTTCTTAATTTGCAAAAGCTTCAATTTTTTGCCGTTTATCTTCACTGGCTCAATTTCTACCCTGTACTTGCTTTCAATACGATCCATCACCTCATCTAAAGACATGCTCATAAAAGTTTCAACCATCGCGTATTCTCCCTCCAAACCTTTAAAAAGTTAACTCTCACATCTTTCCACATATCGTTTAAACAAACCATTTTCCCACGGCCACTATATTTGCTAAAACAATCTCCGAGTTCATATTTTAAACACTATATAAAATGAGCTGGAAGATCAAAAAAAGACTGCAAAAGAGATTAGCCAAGGAAAAAGGGAGCATCGTTAAAGATTGGGGCGGAAAGACCTGCGTCGCCTTGGCTTTCCCCAATCGTTACCATCTGGCGATGTCCAACTTAGGTTTCCTATCAGTTTACGGAATGTTCAACCGCAGAAGTGATGTAGTTTGCGAAAGGGTTTTTTATCCTGATCCCGATGAGAAGCTTTTGATCCACAAAAGGCCAGGATCACTGCTGTCTCTGGAAAGCCAGCGACCGGTGAGAGATTTCGATTTTTTGTTTTTCTCTGTGCCATTCGAGTCTGATTACACAAACGTGCTGGAAATCATGCAGATGGCCAATATTCCGCTTCGATCCGATCAACGGGACCACAGCCATCCGCTGGTGGCCTTTGGGGGGGTTACGTCCTTTTTGAACCCTGAAGTACTCGCCCCTTTTATGGACTTCGTCTTTGTTGGAGAAGGTGAAAATTTTTGGGACTCTTTCTGGGATTTCGTGAAGGAGTATCCACCCTACGGGGATAGAGCGAAATGGTTGAAGGCCTTGGCTAAAACCATTCCGGGAATTTATGTTCCCTCCTTCTATCGTGATTCTTACTATGATGATGGAACGCTTAGGTCTGTAGAACCTGTTTTTGCTGATTTGCCTGAAAAGATAGTTGTGCAGAAAGCAGATTTTAGATCCTGTAATCCACCACATTCGGTAATACGAACCGGCGACACAGAGTTCAGCGACTTTCATCTTGTAGAAATAGGCCGGGGATGTGCTAGAGGTTGCCGTTTTTGCGCGGCGGGTTACATATATCGGCCACCTCGATTTCACGACGCAAAAAAGATACTGGAAACCCGTGCAATCGAAGATGATGACAAGGGGCGATGGGGGCTGGTCAGTGCTGCTGTCGGAGATCACCCTCAAATAGATACTATTTGCCGAACCCTTAGTGAACATTCCTGCGAGGTTTCCTTTTCTTCCCTCAGAGCAGACACCCTGAAAAGCTCGGTCATGGAAGCATTAATGGCCGGAAACCATCAGGCCGTCGCCATAGCCCCAGAAGCAGGATCCGAACGGCTGCGCCGTGTCATCAACAAACACCTAACCGAAGCTCAGCTCTGTGAAGCCGTAGCAGAACTAACAAAACATGGTATTAAACACCTAAAACTCTACTTCATGGTGGGTCTTCCCACCGAAACAGATGATGACATAAAAGCGATAGTTACTCTGGTAAAACAATTAAAGCACGAAATGGTAAAAGTTGCCAAGGGACTGGGTAATTTGGGAGAAATTATTGTAAATGTAAATTCCTTTGTGCCCAAGCCGTTCACCCCGTTTCAATGGGTGCCTTTTGACGAAGTGGAAAGTCTCAAAAGCAAAATCCGTTTTCTTAAAAGAAGCTTCTCCGGGGTTTCCAACGTTCGATTTTACGCCGACGTCCCGAAGTGGAGCTATGTCCAGGCACTCCTGGCCAGAGGGGATAGGCGTGTTGGACGGTTCTTAGAAAAAGTGGTTCTGGAACAAAAAGGTTGGTTCACCGTAATGAAAGAGGTACCATGGAATGCGGATTTCTGGGTTTATCGACAGCGCAAACCTGATGAGCTTTTCCCATGGGAAATTATTGATCACGGCATAAAAAAGACTTTCCTGTGGTCTGAGTTAAATGCTGCTCTTGATGCAATAGAAACGCCCGGCTGTCCTGCAAAAAATGGATGTATCCTGTGCGGGGTATGTCAGAAATATTCAGATCTGCTGGGCACGATCACCGAAAATGATTAAATTGAAATTTGCAATTCTGTCAAAGAGGGGGGATAGCCTACATGTTTGCATCAGACACAGATTACTACAAAATTCTGGGCGTTCGTCCTGATGCCACGAAAGACGAAATAAAAAAAGCTTACAGACGCCTTGCCTTACAATATCACCCCGACCGTAACCCTGGCGATCCCCAAGCCGAAGAAATGTTCAAAAAAATCAGTGAAGCCTACGCTGTCCTGATAGATCCGGAAAAGCGTGCACAATATGATCGCTACCGTATGTACGGAAGCACAAAAACCGCCAATGGAACCTACGGTGGTAGATTTTACTACAATCAGGAAGAGCTGTTTCGCACAATGTTCCGGAATCAGGAAACCGTTGATATGTTCAGGGAGTTACAGAAAGAGCTGGCTCGTATGGGCATAAGGTTCGATGAAGAGTTCTTTAACCGTATCTTTTTCGGAGGACGCACGATTCTTTTCGGCGGGTTCATTTTTGGTCCCTTCGGCTATGGTTCCGCGCGCAACAGGGGAAACTCGACAGCGAATCAGTACGAGAGGATCGACCTGGATCAATGGGAAAAATCTCTTGGCGACGAGGGAATTCTAAAAAAGGGACTGAAAGCTATAGGCAAGCTGGCAAAAAAAGCAGGCAAGGCCATAGCTGAGAAAGCCGGAATCGCACTCCCGGCACCTGTTTCAAAAACACAAAGAAAAATAGAAGAATCTGCCGAGGAACAGGGAGCACTTACTCTGGAACTGGCCATACCCTCTGCGGTTGCTGAAAGCGGAGGTGAAATCACAGTCATGTTGCCTCATTTTGAAGTCAAAAAAATTGTATCGGTCAAAATTCCGCCGGGAGTACGGGAAGGAACCAGAATAAGACTCAAGAACATGGGTTATCAAATCAGCAACAATGTAAGGGGAAACCTTTATTTGAAAGTGAGGATAATCAGAGTGTAGGGGCGCACGGCCGTACGCCCCTACTGTGTTCCAGAGCCATCCGTTCGACGGCGTTTTCGGTTAATCCGTGCGTATTTACACCCACGATTCCCATTCCAAATCATCCCCAACAGACCAAATTGTTCAATTTCCCCGGACGTTACATGATGTAGGGGCACGGCATGCCGCGCCCCTTCGCCCTCCGGGCAGGGACAACGCATGCGTCGCCACTACAACTTTTTTGACCGGACAAATCGTTGTATTGCTTCGGCAATGTATTTATCATCTCCAGGAAGAATGGTACGAAGGTCCATAAGAATCCTGTCGTTGTCAATTCTTACGATGATCGGGGGATTGCAATTTCTCAGGAATTCTTCCAGCTCAACGACCGAACCGTTCGCAAGTCTCAGCGATACTGCCCAGGAGGGGAGTTCTGCATCTGGCGAAGCCCCACCGCCCACACGGGAGATGCACCTTTCCACATCTACGTTAATATCCTGCCCATAAGGTCCGGGTAGGATAGCCCTAATTCTGGAAGCTAGCTCCTCGGCATCCCTTTTAAGGCTGTCCGAAGTTCTGGCAATCATGCTAAGAGTTGGAACCTGCTCCAAAGCCACCGGCTCTTCCAGATAAAGCTTCAAGGTGGCTTCAAGAGCCGCTAGGGTCAATTTGTCCACCCTGAGTGCTCGCGTAAGAGGATTTTTTTTACATCGCTCGACAATTTCTTTTCGACCAATGATGATTCCAGCTTGAGGCCCACCAAGCAGTTTGTCGCCACTAAAGGTAAGAACATCAACACCCGCTGCAAGCTCAGCTTTTACGATGGGTTCGTTCTTTATTCCGTAAGGAGAAAGGTCAACAAAGCTGCCACTTCCCATATCTTCCAGACAATAAAGTCCCCTTAAGTGAGCCAGCTCTGCCAGCTCGGCTGATGATACCTCTTTTGAAAATCCAACGATACGATAGTTGCTCTTGTGAACCTTCAGCAAAGCGATCGTATCCCTAGAGATAGCATTGGCGTAATCACTGAGGTGAGTTCTGTTCGTGCAACCTACTTCTCGCAGAATTGCCCCACTTGCAGCCATAACTTCAGGAATGCGAAAAGAGCCGCCTATTTCCACAAGTTCACCTCGGGATACAATTACTTCTCTTTGCTTCGCCACCGTATTGAGAACCAGTAAAACTGCTCCTGCATTGTTGTTCACTACCAGCGCTGCTTCCGCGCCTGTAAGATCTCTAAGCAAACCCTCGGCATGGACATATCTAGATCCCCTTGTACCCTTCTCCAGGTCATACTCCAAATTATTGTAGCGCCTAACAATGGCGACTATTCTTTCCACAGCGCTATCTGGAAGTAACGACCGTCCAAGGTTCGTGTGCACGATGACGCCAGTGGCGTTTACGACAGGCTTGAGAGTCCAGCCCATCTTCTTGCTAACCAGCATCTGCACTTCGTCAGCCAGTGCTTCAACTGTGAGATCATTTTCCGATACAACTTCGCCATTGAGAATGCACCTTCTCCTGACGTCAATCACTTCCCTTGTCGCTCGAAGAAGTATGTTCTTCGGATAGCGTTCCTTCAAACGGGCAACCTTTTCATGGCGAAGCAGCTTGTCAACAGCGGGAAGCTTTCTTAGCATATCTTTGCTGCTGTGGCATGTCATAATCGAAACACCCTAACCTCTTTACTTCTCAAACCCACGTTTGTTCTTTATAAGAAATGCCCACTAATCCACCGTGAACTACTCCGTCCTTACGGATGGAGTTTCTAAGGGAGTTTGATAGGTCACTTCTACCCTTATCCCTCCGGGCGGGTTCACACCACCCTCTACTCCTATCCCCGCAAAAAGCAGGGACTTGGAGATACCTTTACCCAACTTGTAGATTCTTATCCTGACCACCTTTTTGAGTCCCGTTACAAGGTCAAACCACTTCCTTTTGAATTTCCTTAAGATATTCCTCGCTCCATTAACATCTGCATTGATGTATCCCTCAATCGGTGAGTAGAACAACCCT
>JAFDGW010000055.1 GCA_019309115.1 Deltaproteobacteria bacterium | reverse complement strand
CCCAGAAAGGTAATATATGTGGGTATGAATTGATTTGTAATTGAAACATCTTTGATTTTTAAGCTCAAAAAGTTAAAAAGGGTAGACTACGAAAGTAATTATCACGGATTCAGGATAGGAAGTTAAAGAATATAACTTCATTGCTCTTTTTTTCGCCTCATTCCCCATTCTCTTTCGTTCGTCATGATTTTCAATCAGCCTCAACATAGCTTTAGCCATTGCCTCTGGATCATCAGGAGGCACTAAAAGGCCAGTTTGCTCATGAATTACAACTTCCGGAGTGCCTCCAATATTAGTTCCAATTACAGGAAGTCCGACCGCCATCGCTGCAATAACACCGCTTGAATTGGGCTCCGGCCATTTCGAAGGAAGGACATAAACATCCATTGCAGAAAGCCAATCCACAAAATTTGTCTTGTAACCAGGAACGGTGGTGCAGGAGCTCAAACCCAGATTTTCGATAGCTTTCAACATTTCCTCTTTAAAATACTCCTGCCCCGGTAGAGGTTCTCCCATTATTATGAAATGAACTCTTTTCTTCTGACCGATTTCATTGATAACGTTGGCACACGCCTGCACAAAAACATCCTGCCCTTTCCACCGATTCAATCGAGCAGCCATGCCAACAACTACCACTTTGTCATCTATACCTAGCTCTAAACGGACGCTCTTCCGCCCACTTTCACTAAACCTGTATTTTTTCTCATTCACCGGTGTCGGTATCACCTCATATTTATGCTCTCCAAAACCCACCAGCTTTATAAAGTGATTCTTCACGGCCTCAGAAACTGCAACCACCTTGTCTGAAAAAAGGGTAGCCATTAGAGACATAGTCTTTGCCACAAAAAGAGGTTCTTCCACCAGCTCCATAACAGAACTTACATGAGGAATTCTGCATAATCGAGCAGCAATTCCTCCTCCCCATACAGCAGAAGTATTAGTATGTATTAGGTGAATATTGCATTTTTTAATTGTACTTATCAGGGTAATCGTTGAACATAGAAAGGTCATGTTAAATTTGCTAACTCCTGCCAGGGTAAAATATTTACGGCGCAACACCGGTAATTTCTTAATCTCAACAGGAATATTATTTTTCGACAACAAAGCTACTAAAGGACCTTCATCGGGTAAAATCACTCTGGGTGAGTATTTCGTCGAATCTAAGTTGGAAACGATCTCGTACAATAGCAGATCGCTCCCATAGAGGTCAGCACTTGCGTGAAGATATAAAACATTTAAAGCCATGTGAAAACTCCATTTAGTCCTTTCCTAATACCAGAGCTTCAAAGTAATGGAACATTCTCTTCGACTTTGATGCGAATTTCTTACCTAAAATCAAATATATTACACTTCGCAATAACAGTCCGAGCCCCATGAAAAAATCACACCAAAAACCGGGAATTCCCGGGTTATAACGTTCAAAAATTTTTCGAACATTCCTAAGCCAAAGGCCGGAAAATTTCTCAACTTTCTGCTTCTTTGAACTGGCACCTTGATAATGAACAATAAACAAGGCAGGAAGATAAAAAACTTTAAAACCATGCTCTCTCATGCGACATCCCCATTCGATATCCTCGGCAAACATGAAAAAGCTATCATCCATCAAACCCACTTGCTTTACAGCACTCATTCTAACCATCAAAGCAGCGCCGCATACCCAGTCCACTTCAACTGGTTTCCCGCCACCAGGCACGCCCGTTAGAAATATCCCCTTAAAGGTTGTTGGAAAAATGCGGGAAAGAAATAAAGCGTGAGAAATAATGCTACGAAGGGTTGGTTTATAGCCAGCGTCCCCAACCTGCTGGCTACCATCGGGAAATACAAGGCGGCAGCCACTGGCTGCACACATTGGATTTCTTTCCATAAATTCAATCCACGGGCCGAACAAGTCTATCTGCGGAATCAGGGTATCTGAGTTCAGTAGCAAAGCATAAGGAGTATTGATTTGTGAAAGTACCTGATTATTTGCTTTGGCAAATCCAACGTTTTCCGGGTTGCTTATTAAAACCACCTGGGGAAAGCAAGCCTGAACCATTTCTGCCGACCCATCTGTTGATGCATTATCTACTACGTAAGTCACGAATGGCACTCCAGTAGGCTGAGCAAAAAGCGAGGTTAGACATTCTCGCAACATATCACGGGTATTCCAACTGACAATAATTACACTGATAATTTCACTCACACCACAAACCCCACAACAGATATCTACACTTCTCTAGATTTATATATTAATATTCTGGAATAAGCGCTCACTAAGCCAATCATAAAAAAAATCAAGGTTGATATTTGCGGACTCAAAACAAAACCCGGGTCAAATAAGCCATGCACTAAATGTCCCCAAACGCCACCGCATATACCTCCGACAATGTCACAACCCAAACCCCGGTAATCATAGCAACATAAACGTAAGGCGTGATAAAATGGAAAACTTAGGAATAAAAGAAATAAACTTAAACCGATCAAGCCAGTTTCCACAGCTATTAACAAATAAAGGTTATGAACCACATGCTTGTAACCTCTGAATATACGCGAGTAACCTGTAGTATCGTATTTTTTAAAAGACTCAGAGAAATTATTCATCCCCACTCCGGCCACAGGAAATTGTCTTAAAATGGATACAGCAGCTTTATTCAATGGCATACGCACGGAGGCTGAACGGTGATCGCTTCCTAAAAGACGCTTTTTAATTACCGGATAACTTCCGGCTAGGATTAACACGACTAAAAGAACCACCGTAAGCAGTCTTACGACCGGCCTGATACCCCATAAAAACTTTCGAAATTGGAGTGCCATGATAAAAAGCATGGCCATTGTATATCCAACCCAGGCTCCCCTCGATTTAGTAGCCACAATTGCCAATGTACCGACCAACCACGCCAGTCCGGCAATTTTCCTACTAAAGCCAGATGGCAGATTAAACATACAAACGAAGCATAACGGCAAAGTTAGCTCTAGGAAGTAACCCAAGAAATTCGGGTGTCCCAGGGTTCCCATTGCCCTGTGAACCACCTGTCCTGGGAATAATTCCTTCACCTTCGTCATTCCAAACAGCTTAACGGTTGGCACACTCTGGAAAACGTATTGAATCAATGCCAGTAGCCCCTGGAAGAGAACTGCAAGCAGAAGAAAAGTGACAAGCTTGCCAAGTAAACTTTCGTCAAGCTCATTAGAGACTACAAAAAGAATAACCCCGCCCATCATAAGTCGGACAAGTTCTAACAGTACATATTCTGGATATTCTGCTCTCAAAAAACCCGTGCACCCCCATAACGCGTAAAGAAACAAAACCAGCAGTTCGCCGCTAATCCTGAGTTTCCTTTGATTGAGCAGTCGATCTCGAAGCAAGAGTAACATTAAAACAGAACTGGACAGCCATGAGATAGATATTGATATGCTAGAAGCACTTCCAACATGCTTGTGAACCCAGAAATTAATGTCAAGATTTACGGAGATAAAAAAGACCATCGAAAAATAAATGATGTTTTTTGCATAACCGGGAAATGTCATCAAAATGATTGACATGCAAAGAATGAGGAGTGTAGTCACAGCAAATTTAAAAGGAAGCGATACAAGAATTATCCCCCCTAGAGCTGCAATACAGCCGAGTACAATCGGCAGCGCAAGATTTTCAAAACCTCGAAGGCTTAATGTCATGCTTAAAACATTTTATAAAGGGTTTCAGGGATATAATAACGCTTTCTGTTCAAAATACCGCCTAGTATAAGTACTCCACCCCTTTTCAAACGATCCACAGCCACTTGGGCAGCCCTTACACGTGTATAATGAGCTCTTACCACGAATAGCACGGCATCAAGTTCACTAATGAAAGGGAGGATTTCTGGATAAGTGCCAACGGGTGGGAGATCAAACAATACGAAATTAAAGGCACTTCTAAGGTCTTTTAAAAAATCATAAACCCTGGGGTGCATAAAAAAATCTACAAGACTTTCTACAGACTTTCCTGCCGGCAAAACATAACAAACAGGTTCTTTCTTGGACTTAATCGCTTCTTTCCATCTCAGCTCTTTACTCAAAATTACATCGCTCAAACCGGGCGCTTCTGGTATGTTTTCAACACGATGCATTGCAGGATTGTGCAAACCTGCATCAACCACCAAAGACCTAAAATAAGTGGACGTGCACAGGGCATTGGCTATTAAATGAGTAACAGTGGTCACACCTTCTTTTTCTTGAGTTGACGTAAGCCCGATCAGCTTTACTTCAGTGTCAACCCTGTTTACGGCATCAACAAGAGTGCCTAGTAGGTGATCTGAAATTACAGCTATGCGGCTTTTTTGTAAGGTGTTCTCGCCGTAGATATCAGCAAAAAGTCCCATATTACTTGCCCTTCAATAATTTGAGTTCTGGCACCGTTGCCAGATGCTTTATATCCAGAACTTCCAAGTCACTGCCTCTATCAACTTTGGTAGAAACCATTTCTTTGAAAAAAGCCATCGCAATTCCAAACAAGAGTGACAGAATGCCAATTATCATTAATATTAGCTTCTTTTTTGGCCAAACAGGATCAATGGGTGGAATAGCAGGATTAATCACCTGAACACTGGCAATTTTCCATCTATCCAGCTCAGACGCTATCCGCAATTCTTCAAGTTTCCTTTTATACAGAAGATAATTATCTTCATACAACTTCCTCTGCCTTTGCAATTGCTCGTACTTTAACTGACGTTTAACCAGTTCTTTCAACTGATTCTGAAGCCTCAGCACCTGTGATTCAAAGTTATTTTTTTGATCTTCAATGTTAGCTTCCTCTATATTCAAAATGTTAATAAGACTATCGGCTTTCTGCTGTCTGAGATGTTGTATTCTCTCTTTGAGAGCTTTCACGTCTCTGGCCTCAGGGGTAAAAATTTGCACAAGGGAATCCAGCTGAGCTTTAAGGTCAAAATACTTTCGATCTAGGGGTGCTAAGTCTGTGAAACTTACTCCAAGCTCACCGATATGCGGCGTTTCAATCCATTCTTCACTAGTGCTTAACAGCTTCTCTATTTGCTGCTTTTTCAGCTTGATCTCAGACAATTTTACAGAAACTTTTCTCAACTTTGTTTGAAGCTCTGAAAGTTCCCCTAATAAAATATTTTTTTGCCGCTCTATTTCCACAAGGCCGTATTTTTCTTGAAATTCCAAGATTTCTTTTTCTGCATCACGTAACAACTTTTTGTATGTTGATATTTGACTTTCATAAAACTCAACAGACAGTTGGGGCTTATTTATTCTTGAACGATAACGCATATACGCGTCAACGTACTTGTTTGCAGCATAGGCAGCAAATCTTGGGTCATCCCATCGAAAGGCTACACGGATAACATTGGACTCCTCCTGCCATTTTACAACAAGCGCATTCCTGAAAGCCCTGAATAGTTCCTCGGTTGAGTTCGGTTTTCTTTTTAATCCCAGAAAAATCAAAACCCTCTGGGGTAGCTTCTTCAATTTAGTCAGAGCACTTTCCACTAAGCCCAATAATCCCCTATGGTCACCTCTTAATTGCTCAAGTTCTTTCAACTTCTTTTCAAGTTCGGGAATAACAATGTATAACAACTTAGGATTTGTAAGAATTTCAATTTCATCCTGGATGTTTTCAGGTCGTTCTTGAATTAACACGTTATAAGGCACTTGCGGCATCACGGCCAGGGATGCTAGCTTCTCATGCCCCACTTTAATTACAAGCCTTGTTTCAGCAAGATAAACAGGGCTCTTCATAATGCAGTAAAGAAAACCAACGAAAAGTGCTACAAATACAGTACCTAATATAAGTCGTTTGTTCTTAAATAATACATTCAAAATCTCGGTTATGGTTAAAATATTCTCGGGTTGCCCTTGCATAGTAGCTTTATCCTTCTACGGCTTTTTACCAAACTTTATTAATCCCCGCCACCAGCCGAGTGGATTTCGTACGAGAAACCAAGACTTGTACCAGTGAAAAGGAAAAGTCTTTTTAATTGTTCCAGGAAGAGCCCCAATTTAGCCACTGGTGACAGTGGTACATAGATGACGCTATTGGGGGGAAGGATAAGATCTTCGTAAGAGATCACAGGGTAACAATAGTGGCATTGCAGATTTTTGTATACAGTGAGCGGGTATTGTGATAGGTGGGAGCGGTCTTAGAGGAGAAGATTGTTGAAGCGAAAGGAAG
>JAFDGW010000032.1 GCA_019309115.1 Deltaproteobacteria bacterium | reverse complement strand
GTTTTGCTAATCTGTTCTTTACGAGGTAGTTTGCTTGATTCCAGAGCTTTCCAGCGTGGTAGGTGAGGTGTCCAAGTATTATCTGCTGTTCTTCTGTCAAGTTGTTTAATTCCAGGACTATTGCTCTTTTTGTTTTCATCTTTGCAGTTGTAGTTTACATTCACGGTTGTTTAGTTTCAAGGTGCTAACGCACACCTGCGGGCTTTCATCCCCTCCCTTACGGAAGGGGTCTTCCCGCCCGCAAAAGATAAATCTGGAGAGGTCCCTTAAACAGCGCAACGAGGAAATCGCGCGCCTTGCTGTAATGGATTCGCTTACGGGTTTGTTCAATCGAAGGTATTTTAATGAAAATTTGCCAAAAGCACTTATGGCTGCCAAAAGGCGTAAGCAACCAATAGGGCTTATAATTGCCGACATAGATTATTTCAAAATGGTCAACGATACCTACGGTCACCAAGCGGGTGACAGGGTGCTTCAGCAGTTCGCAAAGCTCATTAGTAGTTCTTTACGAACGGGGCTGGATTGGGTAGCCAGGTATGGAGGAGAGGAGTTTGCCATCATTTTGCCGGAGACAGACCTGGTGGGCGTTCATACAGCTGCGGAACGACTTCGTCTTGTGATAGCCCATACACCTTTTGATATCGGTGCAGAACAAGAGTTACGAATTACTGCGAGCTTTGGTGTTGCTTCCGTACGCCCAGCAGAACAAGCAATTACGATGGAACAGTTCGTTGATATTGCCGATAGCGCACTTTACAAAGCCAAGAACCTGGGACGCAATAGAGTTGAGGCCGCTGAAATTGCATAACTGCGCTTTTTACACCGACACTATTTCGCTCTTAAGACAGGAGCAAGCAAGGAGAAGGGGAAGAAGCCAGGGAGGAAGAAAGGTCATCCTGGAGCAAAACAACAGTTATTGGAGCCCGCCGAAGAATGTCATATTTACAAAGGCAGGTGTTATTTGTACGGCAGGAAGGAAAAGTTGGTGGGCTTCACACCCTCTTTAACTTCAGTGTATACAAAAATCTGCAAAACCGCTATGGTTACTCTGTGATTGTTTTTGTTGGCAATGTATGACACTCTGTGATCGCCTACATGAAACACTACCCTAAGAAAGGTGGGAAAAATGAAATTACCTAAAGAAGATGTTGAATTGTTTTACAAATTGTATCATTCACTGCTGGCTTACGTTAACAGAAAATTCGATATAGTAAAAGGCATAAATTCTCCGGGGGATTTTAGAGAGTGTCCTATAGAAGAAATAGATAAGGTTAGAGATAAATTGTACAACCATCCTGAGTTGATTGACTCATTTGTTGCGGAGAATCCTTTAAATTTCTCCTCCGAGGAATTGGAGATAATTAGCAGCTGGAAAAATTTTGTTAGAGGAAGGTTTCTTATTTTTCGCTATTTGAAAAAATATACGATTTTCCTTGATCCAGACGATCCGCCAAAGGCTTATGGCGTTTTAGCCCTTATTTCTACCTTTGAGGAGCTCGTAGGACCCCATTTGCCAGTAATGGTTGAAGCTACACTTTTACCCTTCAAAAATAAAATCGTATACGATAGTATCCTTATCCCATATTGTGTCACTTTTGGCAGTGGTATTCGTCGCAGCTTTAATGATGCTTATCAAGAAGCTAAATCGAGATTTGGTATCATTACATCTCTTCCATTCTCGCCAGAACAAGAAAAGGTAGAACAAAGCGATGCAGATAAGCTAAGATTTTATTTAAGGAGCCGACGTAATCGTGAAATGTATCGAGAAGAAATAGGGGCTCTGATTGATAGGAATCCAGATCTTCTAACACTTTACCATCAGGAAATGGGAAAGGTTCATGCCAGAACATATGGCAAACGGCTGCGAGAAATTGGTTTGAGAAAAGGATGGTTTGCCATACTTAAAGGCATAATTATTGCGAGTGGAACGACAAAGGATGAGGTTGAAAAAATTTTACAGCGCCTGGTCCCGCCTGAAGAGCAGAAGTTTGTTTATATCTTCCAATTAAGACAGAAATAGGAATGCTTGTGGTTTCTTCGCCTAACAGAGCGTATCTGGTTCGTGCCGTCGGCACTTCGTCCAAATTTCCCTACGGGAAACTTCGTATGTCCACACGCCGTTAGGCGAAAGCAGAAGGAAATGAAATGTCGAGAGAAAAAAGAAAAGAGGTAATTCAGGAAACAGAATCCTCTTCATAACGCCAGCCCAGAATTTCTCTTGTCCCATCCCACTTGAAAGGGTATTTTTAGCTTTGGAGAGAATACTTTTACCCTGTCGTAGTTCATCACATCTCCCGTTGAGTACCGTGCCTTTACGCATCTCACACCTTCATGAACCTCGACACTTCCCATAACGCCATGGGCCATGGCATACCCTACGGTGAACACAACAACTGGTGTGGTAGCCAGAGTTATAAAAATAGGCACCCTGATTTTAGACCTCATGGACTTCTTCCTCCTTTCCCTTCTTCCAGAATAGGTAGAAAGGCACTCCCGTTAGAGTTATGAAAAGGCCGAGTATTGATTCCTCGGGACTTTTAATTAGGACACCAGCAGCTACGAGCGTATATGACGCTAAGAAAAGAATAACCGAGTAAGGATATAAAGGAACACGGTATTCCCTTTTCCTTTTAGCTTCCTTCGATCTGAGTATAAAAACCGCCAGGGACGAGAATATGGATGAAAGAATCATTATGAATGTAACATATATGAGGAGCCGGTTAAAGCTGCCCCATGCAATAAGGGCAAGGGATATGACCATTTGTAATGTTATAGCCACATGAGGAGTGTTGTATCTGTTGTGAATCCTTCCTACGTCTTTTATGAATACACCATCTCTGGCCATAGCATAGTAAATCCTTGGCGACGTTATTATAGTAGAGTTTATACTGCTCAATATGGCAAAAACTATGAATATAGAAGCTGCATTTGAAGCTTCCCTTCCAAATAGAGTGGCCATGGAGATTTCACCGACGTTTACGATTCCCGCAAGTTTTTTGAAGGGTATGGCATATAAGTACGTGATGTTAACAGCCAGATATAAGCATGTGACTATAATGCTTCCCAAAATAAGGGACTTTGGAACATTAACCTCAGGTTTTTTCACTTCCTGAGCCACGTAAGCCGATGCGAACCATCCACTGTATGTAAACAGAACGGGCATCATGGCCGGTCCGAGTATGTGGACCAAGTCATAGCTGGAAAGTGCTGGCACGGACTTAAAGGATTCCCAGCTTCCGTTTCCTGAGAGGAGACCAAGGATGGAGAATCCGGCAAGAAAAGCAAGAATTCCATAGGAAAGGATGTTCTGTAGTTTGGATCCTTTTTTTACCCCAAGTATGTTCAGGAAGGATAGGGAAGCTATCACGGACCCTGCAAACAGCTTTTTGGAAAGATTGGAGGAAAGCTCTGTGTACTCTGAAAGCCCCAGTGCAAGGGCCGCTATGGATCCTGAGTTTATAATAAGAAGATCTACCCATCCAAGGAGAAAAGCGGGCATCCTTCCATAGGCTTCTCTTATGTAAACATAGTCACCCCCTGCGAGGGGAAACATGGATGCAAGTTCGCTATATGTCATAGCGCCAAGCAGGGAAAGAATACCCCCCAGAGCCCACGCAATCATGGTTTCCAATGCGCTTCCTGCGTACTTTGCAACGATTCCTGTGGTGGTGAATATGCCCACCCCGATGACGTTCCCAACTATGAGGAAAACAGCGTCACCGAGGGTAAGCACCTTTTTGAGCTCTTTTGCCATTTACCTTATCTGAAAGGTTACAGAGTCTACAAAGTTAAACTCATCACACACCTTTGGATTGGGGTAAGGCTTTTTATAGAACACTTTAAGCAACCATTCCCCTCCATGGAGCATCTTTATCTCGGCTGTTCCATTTTTATCCGTCATAGTTGTGTAACAGTAGGTATTTGGGTCTTTGGAAAAGCCTGCGTAGGTAGCATATACATGGGTGTAAGGGAGTGGTTTTCCCTGGAATAGAAGCTTTATTTTTAGCATGTCACCGACCTGCAGGTTGTATGGATTGTTGACAAGGAGTATCTCCAAGGGACCTATGGATTCCTGGAGGTTGAAACTCTTATCCGGCTTTCCAACCAGCACTATGGCCCTGGCAGTTCTATCAAAATGAAAGCACTTTATTACATCCTTGAGCCCTTCCTTGGTTTGGAACTTAAAGCCTGTTACTGTTTTTGTACCAAAGCCGGGTTTTATTTTTGCCTCAACCACATGTATGCCGCTTAGTCTTGGTACAAAGAAGTAATGTGCTTCATCAACCTTTTCCAAAACAATTTTCTTCCCATTAGGGGATATGGCGTATATGGACTCAATAAAACCCTTTTCTATACTAGAATCCCTTGGAAAACAGTGTCCCCAGCCCACCTCAATCTCGACCTTTTTTCCAATCTCCGCTTTATAAGGATTCGCGTTGAGCCACAGGAAATGAGCATAGGCCTTTCCAGAAAATAAAGTAAGGATCATCCCTAAAAAAATGGTCACTGATGGTTTATTTAACTTTTTCATAGTGCTCTCCTTTTAACTGTGATTGGTGTAGCTTCATTGCAGCTTCATAAGGTTTGCCCTCTAGAAAGCGACCTACAAGTAATAGGCCCATGAATTTTTCTTTCTCGTTTGCTAACTTTTGTTCCATATCGGCAATAGTTCCACGAACGATTCGTTGTAACTCCGGATATCCTGCCCAATAGACTACTGCACAGGGAATATCAGGTGGGAATACCTGTCTTAGGGCTTCAAATAGTTCTTCAGATCGCCAAAGGGCCATATAAAAAATCATAGTTGTGGGATATTTGGCCAAATCTTTTAGAATCTGTTTTTCTTTCATCTCTGGTCCCATCAGAAAGAATGGAGCTGTTTGAATTACCATGCGAACATCATGAGCAGGTATCACACTTTTTTTCAAAGCAGCCATAGCAGCTGCGTCACATCCCATTCCAGGGATAATTACAACATCGTTGGGATCAAATTGCTCTACATACCAGTGGCTGGGACCAAACAAACAGGGATTACCCGAATCCAAAAGTCCTACGTCTTTTCCCTGAGACAAGAGTTTTTTTATCTGTGCTACTCTTTTATCTCTTATTCTAAAACGTTCTATTTTGAAGTTAGCAAATTCTTCTTTATTTAATTTTCGATAGTTTTTCCCTTTATAATCCCAGAGGCCTTTCCATGGATCAAATAGGACAGGTTTGTTACCAATGTAATCTGCAAAAAGTTTTGTTTGTTGCTCTGAGGCTATGATATAGTCCATTTTTTTAATAGTATCCAAAGCTTGTAGGGTTGCCATCCTTGGTCCAGACGGGCCAGTTCCGATTATGTAAAAGTGTCCGCGATTCCAGGCGAATATCTGGGATAGGAAAAGATATTCAAAAACAACTAGAGTAGCAATTATAATGGAAGGAATTTGTTTTAATAACAATCTCATAAAAGTATCCTCCACTAATACTGTTTTTAAAATTTTACACCTAGCTGAAATCCCCAAACATACTTTGGCATTTTATAACCAGCAATTTCTTCATAATCAGTTCCTGTTACGTTGTTAATAAAAGTTTTAATGGTATAATCCAAATCATGAAATTTAAAACTCTGTTCAAAGCCTACGTCTGCTGTGATATAGTCATCAAGTTTTGAGCCTTTTTGAGCCTCGCGGGAACTAACATACCGGGAACTGAGCAAGAACCATCCATTCTCCCACACTCTGAACCGAGCTAGTAATTTGACTTTATGCTCTGGCAGAATTTGGGGAAGGTAGTAAGTCCAATCTTCTTCAAAGTCAGTGCTGTCTGCATCAAATTCCTGATATACATAAGCAGCAGTTGCTCGAAATCTTTCCCCGATACGGATAGCAGCCTCAATTTCGCCACCATACAATTTGAAATGATCGATATTGTATAAGCAGTTACTACCGATTCCTGTGCCGGGTGCGGCTATGCCGTTATCGTTAATGAAGTTTTTGATGTCATAGTAAAAAAGTGCTGTTCTCAGGCTTACTGGCTTGAGGTCTTTTATAATCCCAACTTCATATTCCCAAGCTGATTCCGGCTTTAAGGAGGGATTATCAGAGGACGCGCACCGCGCCCACCAGTAATAGTCTCATGGACAAGGAAGTCTATATGAACGGCTTACTGCTGCATAAAGAGCTGTTTTTGGTGTTGCCTGGAAATTTACTCTGAAACTAGGATATATTCCAGAGTCGTCCTCTTCTTTACCTGGTATAGGCCACCCAGCTCCAAACTGGGAATAATAAGTATCCATATCAAGTTTGTAATATCTAACCCCTGGAATAATAGTCCAACGTTTCCACCGAATAACATCCTGCAAATACGCTGATTTAACCAGATATATGATAGGGTTTTTATCAGGCCACCCGAGTTCTTGATACTCAAATCCAACCGTCAAATTATGGTTTGCGAAGTTGATATTTCCATATTCGCAAATTATGCCTTTTGTTCTATCGTCAACGAACTGATCTTCTACAAAGACGTCGCGTCCCTGTCTGCGTTGCCACATGCTGATCCATCGTCTACCTTCAGTCCAAAAACCATGTAATTTGATATCCCCTGGGCCCAATGGCAACTCAAGAATTCCATCTAAATATGTGGTATGTTTTTCCCAGTGGGGATCGTTTTGAGGTAACTGTCCGATGGGAGGAAGATGCCTCAGTTGGTCAGCGTTTGGAAGGAAAACAGGATAGTCCGGATCGTAATCTGGCCTGCTTGGATCATTTATGACAGGAAAACCGTAATCTATGTCTGAATATTTAACCCCAAAGCTAAGGGTAGCTTCGTGAGGCAGGAAAAAAGTGAGATGTCCGTTGAGATTATAAGAATCCTGGTAATTGTTTCTAAGATAGCCGTCGGTTTCTGCCTTACTGGCTGAAAAATGATAACCTATTAAGTCGTAAAGACCTCCATTGATAGAAACTGAGCCATTATAAGTATCATACCTGCCATACCCTCCCTTAAAGCTTATATCTGGCTTGATTTTCTTAGTCTTCTTTCCCTTCTTGGTAATAATGTTAATCACGCCTCCTATGGCGAATGGATGAAGTACTGAATGTCCTCCCCGAATAATTTCGATGCGCTCTACATCGTCTATGTTCAATGTGGACCAATCTACAACATACCTTCCAACATGGCCGGTATGGTTAATTCTGCGGCCGTCAATCTCTATAACCATCCGGCCTTCATTAAGGCCCCGAATAGATACCTCATCTCCTGGGCTAGCCATGAGTGGATTGGTTCGCAATACATCAACCCCTCCAATTTCGGTAAGAACATCAGTCAATGTTCTAACATGACCTGGCTTCTTGAATTCATCCATCCTGATAATTGTTTTCTCAGGCGTGATTTCTACACCAGGCTGTGGCGCTATAACGACCATTTCCGGCAATTTGACGATCTTTTTTTCTTCCTTCTTCTCTTTTTCCTCTGCTAATCCGAACTCAGGGCAGGTGATGATGAATATTACCGAAAAAACCAAGATCAATTTTAAAATCCCCTTTCCTTTATTCATATCCACGCACCTCCTCACGCTTCAAATCCTTCTCTCCTTCGGCGGCCCGGCCCCAACCTCCAGCGAGCAGACGACCTCTTGGGCGGTACCCACACCACAAACCTTGTGCCACACCTCCGCACCGGGACAGCCTCACCCGACGCTCTTCGCAAAGGCGTGTTCTTCTGCACTCCCGCAACCGACAGCAAACACCCCCGGACCTTCAAACTGATTTCTCTCTCGCAGGCCTTTCAGCCGATTACCAGCCTGGGACAGAAGGGGCCCTTCGGTCGTTTACTTGGTCCAGATGTCCACCATTATGTGTTTTCTCAGGGGCCTTCCCAAATACAAAAAAGCCAGGAAGGCCTAACCTTCACGGTCACCCTGTGCCTTCGTGGCCCTTTGAATTCCTGAATTGGATTTGCTTACGTCCTTAGATCTCCCGAACCTTCTGGCCCGGACAATTTTGATCATTCTTTAAACCAATTTCCTTCACTCTGTCAACTTTTTTTACCTTCCCAAAACAGGGTGAGGGATCCACACCGTGTAAAAATAACAGGTATGAGTGGTCGTACCTGAATTTGACTATGAACAAACTGACTGGGCGGAACCCATGGGGAAATGAGGGCTGAGGACTCAATAATTGATTAAGTAGTCCCCAAAGCCTTTGTTAAAATTTTCTTGTTTTTGTAAGTTATTGATTTCACTGGAGCCGGCGACCGGATTTGAACCGGTGACCTGCTGATTACGAATCAGCTGCTCTACCGCTGAGCTACGCCGGCCTAAAAACTGACGTGCTTTATAGCATGGGCTTTTTCAGCTGGTCAAGAAACAGGAAGAGCTATTCGAAAAATAGTTTTCAGCATGGAAGGAAAAGGAAATGCGCAAATTTCATGTTGTGCACAAAACGGTTAAAGATTATTTAAAAAACTGAGACACACGGTAGCGATTTACAGTGTGGA
Organism: Deltaproteobacteria bacterium; assembly: GCA_019309115.1. Classification (GTDB taxonomy): domain Bacteria; phylum Desulfobacterota; class Syntrophobacteria; order Syntrophobacterales; family Thermodesulforhabdaceae; genus JAFDGW01. Next base: position 18,776 of record JAFDGW010000032.1, on the reverse strand, counting down.
CAATCGTGCATTTGCAACATGGGGCGATAGGGAAAATGAGGGTGGTTAAGACTGTCCTTGACGGTGTCTATGTAATAGAGCCCACGGTGTATGAAGATGAACGTGGATTTTTCTTTGAAAGCTATAACGAACGGGAATTCAAAAAACTGGGGATTACCGACAAATTCGTGCAAGATAACCATTCTAAATCCAGACGAGGGGTACTAAGAGGATTACACTATCAGATTTGTCATCCTCAGGCGAAACTCGTCAGGGTTGTTGTTGGGGAAGTATTTGACGTAGCCGTAGATTTGAGGAAGAATTCTCCAACCTTTGGCAAGTGGGTTGGAGTTATCCTTTCTGCAGACAATAAGAAGCAAGTGTACATTCCTGTTGGATTTGCGCACGGCTTTTTGGCTCTTTCCGAATGGGCAGAAGTTCTTTACAAGACAACGGATTTTTATTTTCCCAAGTATGACAGGAGCATACGTTGGGACGATCCTGATATTGCAATAGAGTGGCCACTGGAGAAAAACGAAAAACCTCTGCTCTCTGCCAAGGATGCAGGTGCACCATTTTTGCGGGATGCTGAATTATTTGTATAGGTGATGCTTATGAAGGTTATAGTAACTGGGGGAGGAGGGCAGCTTTCTACGGAGCTGTCCCGTGTTGCGCCTGCGGAAGATGACGTGGCTGTATTATCTTCCGGTGAGCTGGATATAACGGATGGTGATTCCATAAGGCAGGTGCTGGACCTGGAAAAACCCCATATTGTTATTAACTGTGCTGCCTACACTGCGGTGGACAGGGCCGAAGACGAACAGGACATAGCCTATTTGGTTAATCGGGATGGTGTGGCTCTACTGGCTCGTGAATGTGCTAGGAGAAATATAGGACTTATTCACATTTCGACGGATTTCATCTTCGACGGCAGAGCCGGAAGGCCCTATCGTCCCGATGATATGCCGGCTCCTTTGAGTGTTTACGGGGCTAGCAAATTGGAAGGCGAACAAGAGCTTATGTCGCTTTATCCCAATGAAAGCATCATCGTTAGGACGGCATGGCTTTATTCGGCGTATGGGCGTAATTTCGTTAAGACAATGTTAGAACTTTTTGAAACTAAAGATGTTATAAAGGTGGTAGAGGATCAGGTAGGAACTCCGACATGGGCACATAACCTGGCCAATTTTTTGTGGTTTCTTACCGCAAATTTTGAAAATTGTAAGGGCGGGATCTTGCACTTTACCGACACTGGTGTGGCGAGCTGGTACGATTTTGCCGTAGCTATTGAAGAGGAAAGCCGCAAATGGAGAAGCAAAAAAGAAGTTCAGGTGCTTCCTGTAAACTCCGAAGAATACCCTACAAAAGCTCGCCGGCCATTTTACAGCGTGCTTGACAAAACGGAGACGTGGCGGGTTTGGGGCCGTACGAGCGAACACTGGAGAGTTTCTCTAAGAAAAATGTTGCGGGATTATTATTCAACCTGAAGGAGCCGTGTTCATGTCGGGGTATCATTTGTTGATTTTGATTTGTATGTTGTCGATTTCGTGGCTTACAGCTTTGATATTTTCTCCTATTGTTGTGAAGATTGCTAATAGATTCAGAATATTGGATCCACCATCGGAAAGGAAAATCCACGACAGACCTATCCCTCGTATTGGCGGAGTCGCTATTGTGGTTTCCTTTGCCATTCCCTTTGCACTTTTTTATTCTTCCATTTGCTTCCTTCTTCACCTTCCGATTTGGCATATTTTTCAAAAGCCACAGTGGTTTGGGCTTCTAGCGGGAGCGCTTACCGTGTTTTTCGTCGGTCTAGTCGATGATGTCAAAGGGTTACCACCGGTGGTCAAGTTATTTTTTCAGATAGTGGCCGTCACCTTCGTTTGCTTGGGTGGCCTAACAATTAAGGCCTTATACATTCCCTTTTTTGGTTACGTTGCCTTGTCTTTCTTGGCTTTCCCTGTAACGCTCATGTGGTTTCTGCTTATTATCAACGGTTTTAACCTCATCGACGGAATGGATGGCCTTGCGGCAACTGTTGCCTTTATGTGCAGTTTCTTTCTCTTGGTTTTTTGCCTCCAGAACGGGAGGTTTTTCCTTGCGCTACCAGCCGTTATCATAACAGGTTCCACCCTTGGCTTTCTCCATTTCAACATTAACCCGGCTCGCCTTTTCATGGGCGATTCGGGTAGTTATTTTCTGGGATTTAATCTAGCCGCACTGGCCTTGAAAGCTTCTCGACTGGAAAACGGACATACAAACCTGATCGTCCCCGCCATAATTTTGCTCCTGCCCATTGTTGATTCTGTGTTGGCTGTTCTTCGTAGAATTGTACATAATCGCCCTATATTCCATCCCGACAGGGATCACATTCATCACTGTTTGTTACGGAAAGGGCTATGCCAGAACGAAGCGCTGGTGGTGCTGACGGTTGTAATTGCAATTACCGGCTGTGTTGGTTTGTTAATCGGGTCTCTTTCTGATTTGCCCGGAATGCTACTCCTGTGTGGATTGTTCGCTTTTCTCGCTATCGTGGCTTACAAAGTGGGCTATCTGGATTGTTTTGCTGGTATCAATTTGACGGCGACGTTAGTGCGGGAATTTCGTGCCTTACGGATTCGGCTGAACCTGTTCAGACTGGAATTTGTTATGGAAGATCCAGGTGAATTAAAGTTTGTTCTGAGCAAGCTGGCGCGAGTTTTTAGACAGCTTGATCTCGATTACGCTGTGCTTGTGGTAGAGAACGATCCAAGGTCCGGTGACGATCGATTGTGTGTGGCGGTTCAAAATGAGAAAGGGGTTGAAAAGGCAATAAGCAAGGACGGGCTTCTTTCGATCAGGCTTCCCCTGGTTGTGGAAAATGGTATTCGGGGTGTTCTTTACGTTGAAAAGAGTCTCGTAAATTCAGCACTCGACTCAGCATTTATTTTCGGGGTCGTTGATAAAGCGGGTAAAATTATCGCTCGAAGGTTAAAAAAACAGAGAAAACTGGAAAGCCTTACTGGATATCCTGAAAAGGTAAAGAAAAAGCAGACCTTTGTTCTTATTGCTCGTAGGACCTGTTCACAGCCGACGTGAGAAATTGAAATATTCTATTGCTGATACTCAAAGGCTCGGGAGAAAAGGGCAAGGGTACAATGTTGGTACGTTGTAAAGATCCCATCACAAAATCAAAGAGTTCGTCTTCGGAATAGACGGTTTTTCCTGATTTCGAGGCTTCTAGGTTTGCCGTAGCGTCAGAAAAGTTGTAAGCGTAGGGTCCCCAACAAACAGGAATACCGTAAACGGCGGCTTCAAAGGGATTGTGCCCTCCGAAAGGAACTAAACTTCCTCCCACGAAAGCGCAATCAGCAAGCCCATAAAATTTTGATAGTTCTCCAAAAGTGTCGAGTACAAAAACGTTCGTTTTCGGCGTGATGGTATTGCTTGTTGTCTTTAGTTCAAAAGCCAACCCGAGCCTGTGACATTTTTCGGTTAAAACTGGAACGATTTCCAACTTTCGAGGAGCTACTATGAGCAAGGCATCAGAAAAATGTGACATGATTCTCTTATGGGTTTGTAATATCTTTTCTTCCTCGCCATAGTGAATGCTACCGGCGATCCACACCGAGCGGGAAGCTTCAAGCCTGAGTTGCTTTTTCAAGTTGTCGATTTCCTTTTTGTCAGATCGGTTCAAAAGAGCAGCGTCCCATTTAAGATTTCCCATAAATTTCACCCGGTTAGGGAAAAAGCTCCTACAACTTGCGTAAACCGGTACATCTGCCTCTGAAGCTGTCAGAATAACGTCTAATTCGTCAAACATGTTCAACCCCATTTGGTGAAGTAGGTGATAGAATTTCCAAGAACTCGGCCTCATGCGAGCGTTGACAAGATACACCGGCACCCCATTTTTCTTTAGTGTATTAAGAAGATTGGGCCAGATATCAGTTTCGACGATTATGCACATATTTGGTCTGACACGGCAGAGCTTGCGCGTGAGCCACGGTGCGTCAACGGGAAGGACGAATATTTCGTTGCACAATTGGCCAAGCTTTGCCTGAGCTGTTTGGTATCCCGATTTGGTGGTAGTTGAAAACAGAACGGTCCATTTTTTGTTGGAAAAAGCGGTGACCAGAGGTATTGATGTCATGACTTCTCCGAGCGATAGTGCGTGTATCCATGCGACCTGGTTTGATGCGCTGTCGTGAATGGTTGGGCTTTCAAATCTCGATAGGTGCCAACTTCGCTTTCGTAATTTTAGGTAGGCTTTGGTAGGATACCATGCTAGCATCCATAGCAGGTTGTAAATGCTCAATGAAATGGGATTCATATAGTTTCGCAGACTTTTCCGCTGGAAAATTGTAATTCATACAGCCTGGAATAGGTGCCTCCGAAGGTTAGCAATTCTTCGTGTGACCCTTCTTCGACTATTTTACCATTAGACAGTACTAAAATGCGATTTGCCCTTTGTATGGTGGACAGCCTGTGTGCGACGATAAAGGTTGTTCTTCCGCTCATGAGATTTTCCAGGGCCTTTTGCACTTCCAGCTCTGATTGACTATCCAGAGATGATGTAGCCTCATCCAGGATGAGTATGGAAGCATTTTTCAATATTGCTCTTGCAATGCACAGCCTTTGCTGTTGCCCTCCAGAAAGACGAATGCCTTGCTCCCCTACAATAGTGTCCAGTCCGTCCGGCAGGTTGGATATGAAGTCGTCAGCATAAGCCAGCCTTGCAGCCTGGAGAATTGCCTCGTCATCTGGCGGATTATGAGGGTCATTCCACCCATAGGCTATGTTGTTACGAATCGTATCATTAAAAAGGAAGGGATGCTGGGTAACCATGGCAATATGCCTTCTCAAAGAGTCAAGCTTTATGGTTCTCACGTCCATTCCGTCAATGATGATGGCCCCCTTTGTAACGTCGTAAAATCGCGGGATAAGATTAACCAGCGTTGTTTTTCCACTTCCACTGTGACCGACTATAGCCACAACCTCACCGGGCCGAATCTGAAAGTTTACGCCTTTCAATACCGGTTCGGTCGAGTATCTAAACTCCACATCCTTGAAGATGACTTCTCCAGCGATACGATCCACAGCTCTAGCTCCAGGCAGGTCCTTTACCGTGTTCTGCCGATCAAGCAAATCATAAACACGGGTGAGGGAAACCATGCCTTTCTGTATAAAGTTGTTAAGGCGACTAAGGCTCTTGACAGGTCGGTAAAGCATAAGAAGACCACCCAGAAAGGAAAAAAAAGACCCGGGTGTTGCATTTTCTCTGATTACCTGATACCCGCCGTAAGCCATTATGGATGCTATGCCAATGGCGCCTATGAACTCCATAAGTGGGGACGACATAGCATCAATCCACGCCGATTTCCTGGCATATTTGACATATTCGTCGTTTTTTTGGGCGAAGCGTTCCTTTTCGTAATTTTCCCGGCAAAAGGCCTTAACTATTCTAATGCCCCGGAAGGTTTCGTGAAGAACAATAGTTAGCTTCGCCATAGCCTGCTGGCTTCTATGTGCCAGGGTTCTCAAGATGCGAGCGAAGATAAAAAGGGGGAAAAAGGCTATTGGAAGAACAAGCACTGCAATGCTGGCAAGCTTCCAGTCCTGGTAGAACACCACGAAAATAAGGCCCACGACCATAAAAGCGTCCCTAACAATTCCGGTAACTGCCTTGCTGACGGCGAATTGTATTTCTTGAATATCGTTGGTTATACGACTTATTAGGGTGCCTCCGGCTTGATTATCAAAGAATGAAACGGGCATGTCCATAACATGGTTGTAAAGTTTCTGCCTTAGCTCGGCCACAATCGACAGGCCTATTTCCTGCAGAAGATAGTCACTTGCCCATCGACACAACCCGTTTAGGAAAAAGACACCAAGCACGACAAAAGGCATTACAGCAAGCATGTGCACATCTTTGTGCACGAAGATATAGTCCATGGCAGGTTTTATAAGATAAGCCATAAGGGCGGTAAAGCCGGATACCCCCAGCATGCATATTGAGGCCAGAACGAACTTGAAGCGGTAGGGTGCTAGCAAAGTAAGAAAACGGCGGATAAGGGCGGTGTCCTCGGGATTTAATGCTATCATTTCAGGAACTCCATAATATAGTGGGCTATCCGGTTGAAAACCCCCGGTCTCCCGAGCCTTTCCCTGATTTGTCGAAATCCCCTTTTTTGCATTTCCAGTAACTTTTCGTTTTTCATCACTTCGGTAAAGAAAAAAAGAATTTTATCCGGCTCAGCGTCGTCTTGTAATAGCTCAGGCACCAGCCTAGCCCCCATTATCAAGTTGGGGAGTGAGGCAAATTGTGCCCGTATCAGCAATCTTCCAACAGCAGCGCTAATACGAGAAACCCTGTAAAACACAACCATTGGAACGTCAAGACAGGTGAGTTCTAAGGTTGCAGTACCTGAGGCAACTATTGCTCCGGCACATTGTTGGAGAACATGGTATTTGTTTTCAGAAACTACTTTTAAATTGTCCATGCAGAAGGAAAATTCGTGGGATAGGAAAATCCTGCGGAATGTATTTTCCATTCCTTTCGGAGCGGGGACAATAATAGAAGTATTCGCCCAGGTGCTGCTCAGTTGATACAAAACCTTCTTCAAAAGCGGCACATGGTGATTCAGTTCAGATTTTCTGCTACCAGGTACCACGGCTATAGAATTAGAATACTCTTCGATCGGCTCTGACTTTGATAGTTCATCGTTGATTAGATCAACCACCGGGTGTCCCAGGAAAACTGCATTGATACCCTTGCTTTCATAAAAGGTTTTTTCAAACGGAAGGATCACAATGAGACAGTTGGTGTACTTTTTCAGGTCTTGCACCCGCCAGGGCCGCCAGGCCCATACCTGAGGCGGTATAAAATAGACCACGGGAATATTCTGCCTAGACGCCAGTCTGGCGATCCGCATGTTTACTTCGGGAAAGTCTATCAAAAGAGCGAGATCTGGCGAGTGCTTTTCAAAAAACCGATTAACTTCCATTAACGACAAGAAAAAGCTCTTTATGCTTTTGAATGCTTCCGATATTCCAATTGCTGCTGGTATTGAGTGCCTGACAACTGCTGTAACATTGGCAGGGTACGTAGTGTTCGGGAACAGCGAATAGGCCCGAAGATGGGAAATATGATTTCGAAGGCTTCGTAGAATCTTCGCACCGTAGCTATGACCTGACGGCTCACCCGTTGATATAAAGATTGACGCCATTTTCCAGAATTGCCTTTGAAATTTGCTCAGCCAGGCGCAATGCCCGTAGTCCCTCATCTCCCTGTACTATAGGGCAAGAACGATGCTTTACACAGTTCAGGAAATGTCTCAATTCCTCTTCCAAAGGGTCATAATCTTCAACATCCAGCTCTTCGTAAGCAATGTTTTCTCTATCATGATCGTCTCCGCGGTAAATAGCATAGGCCCGCCTTTCACCAAAATCTATCGATAAGTAGCTGTCCCTCTGAAAGATTCTCATTTTTCTGAGTGATTTTAGGGATATTCTGCTGGATGTTATATTTGCTACAGTTCCGTTTTTGAACTCCAGGCGGGTTGTTGCTATATCTGGTTTGTCTGTTAGCACTGCTGCGCCGGAAGCTTTGAAGTCTGCCACTTCGGAGTTCACAATGGACAGAAGTAAGTCAATATCGTGGATCATCAGGTCCAAGATAACGTCAACTTCGGTACTTCGCTCCGTAAATGGCGATAAGCGATGCACTTCCATGAATAAAGGATTGTTTAACCTCGACTTCACTGCCTTGAAGGCCGGGTTAAAACGTTCTATGTGCCCCACCTGCAGTATGAGATCGTTTTTTTTGGCAAGGTCTACAAGCGCTTCTGCTTCTTTAACAGTTGTTGTCATTGGTTTTTCTACAAAGACGTGCACGCCAGCTTTGAGAAATTCCGCCGCGATGCGGAAATGAGTCGGCGTGGGTGTTACGATACTAACTGCCTGCACTAAACCAATAATGTCCCTATAATCAATAAAATGTTTTGTATTAAGCCTTTTGGCCGTATCGGTTGCTTTCTTTTCGTCCACGTCAACAACGGCGACCAGTTGAGCTTCATCCATAGCGGCGAGTTTTTCGGCGTGAAATTTACCTAGATACCCTGTCCCGATTACGGCCACTCTTATGGCATCACTCTTTTTAACCCTCCTGATGATGGTCTTTTCAGATCCTGGTTCTATTGCCGGGATTGAATTGCTTTGGTGTTCTAATGATGAGAGGGAGACTATGGAAATACCATTGCTGTCAGCAGCTTTAATCATTTCGTCAATGTCGAAGACTAGGGTCTTTCCTGCTTCGATGACGAGGACACTGGCACCGACTTCTTTCATTACTTCAATGGTTTTTGGCCCAACCGATGGCACGTCAAATCTCAAATCTTGGTTAGGTTTGCTTACCTTGACTACCACAGCTCCGCTGCCGCACAACCTGCCACCGCGCCTTATAGTTTCGTCCGTTCCGTCTATGGCTTCTACAGCAACCACGGCCTGATTTTTCACAACCACACATTGCCCGACATCAAGGTTTCCGAATGCTTTGGCGATCTGCCATCCGAATTTAATATCCTGGCGTTCTCTCCAGTTCGGTCTACGGCGAGTCAATATTCCTTCGGGGGCAAGCAACTCGGGAAGGAAAACCGTTGATGGCTCTATGAAAATACCCTCGCTTTCCAGCTCGGATGCAAGAGCGCGTAGAAGAAAATCATCCTGTTTATTGCGAAGCTTCAAAGCAAACCGTATCGCCCTCCAGTCCGGACGTATCCTTGAGTAAAGCCGTGTTTTGTTAATCGTGCCAGCCATTGCCGCCCGATTTACGTTCTCTTTTTTAAAACATTCAATCAGGCGGCCAAGTTGACCCAGTTTTATGAGGTAGAAAACGTCAACTTCCTCTGAGAGTGTTGGATCTGTTTCTCCATCAAATCCAACGGCCACGACCGAAACTCCCGCCCGCCGTGCCGCTTTGGCGAACAATCGGGGAAATTGTCCTCCTCCGGCAATAAGTCCTATCCTGTTCCCACCTTTCATCCTTTGCGTATTATCCCCCTGAACGAATGGGATTCCAAGAATCTGAGTAGTTTATCCACAGCTTCGAGATTCCCCACCTGTTCGCGTACCTCGGCTATGGCTGTGGCAAGCGGCAACTTGGACCTAAACAGGATCTTGTAGGCTTTTTTCAGCGCCTGTATGGTTTCATCGGAAAAGCCCTTACGTTTGAGGCCAACCCTGTTGGGGCCGTAGATTTTAGTTGTTCGTTCTCCGGCAACCAACATATACGGAGGCACATCCATGCTGATTGCTGACTTTCCTCCTATAAAGGCGTACTCGCCGATACGAACAAACTGATGGACTGCCACAAGACCTCCCAATACAGCATGATCTCCAATAACCACATGACCGCCAAGCACAGCACCATTTGCCATAATTACATGGTTACCAATAACACAGTCATGTGCTACATGACTCCATGCCATCAAATATGTATTGTTGCCAATTCTGGTGCAGCCGGTGCCTTTTGCTGTTCCACGGTGAATAGTTACGCCTTCTCGAATGGTATTGTTACTTCCGATAATTACCTGTGTAGGTTCCCCGGCGTAGGATACATCCTGGGGTGGATAGCCAATGGAAACGAAAGGGTAAATGAGGTTTCCGTCGCCGATGGTTGTTTTTCCATCAATTACTACATGAGGCCCTATACGGTTATGCGATCCAATCACCACTTCGCTACCTATTATCGTGTATGGACCGATCACGGTTCCGTCGCCGATTTTTGCACCTGGTTGCACAATAGCCGTAGGATGGATATTTGTCACTTTATCAGCCCTCCGTTTGTTAGCCTGGATTTCAGATGTTCTCACGCACGGTGATAAGGATTTCAGCTTCGGCGACCAATTCGTCGTTTACCCGCGCTTCGCCCTTGAACTTGTACACACTTCCCTTCTTCTTCGATAGTATCACCTGGATAATCAATTGATCACCAGGATAAACAGGCTTCCTGAAACGGACCTTGTCCATACCCATAAAATAACCCTTTTCAGTGCCCCCTCCTTGATATTCAAAGGCAAAGGCGCCTCCAAGTTGTGCCATGGCTTCAACGATGAGTACACCTGGCATTATGGGAAGATCTGGAAAGTGCCCTTGGAAAAAGGGTTCATTTATCGATACATTCTTCAGGGCGATTGCCTTTTCTTTGTTAATTTCAAGTATGCGGTCTATGAGAAGGAACGGGTAACGATGAGGCAGCACAGAACGAATCCAGTGTATGTCGCGACATGGTCTATTATTCGTCATTTCTTTACCTGTTCTTTCAGCTTTTTCAACTCTTTCCTTAATTCTTTCAACTCTTCCTTCATCTTTCCCAGTTTCCTGAGGTTCAGGTAATGGCGCATATATTCGATCTTTGGAGTAGCAGGTATGCCGACAACGTCAGTTTCTGGTGGGATTGATGATGCTACGCCACTTTTAGCCCCTACCCTTACACCCTTGCCTATAGACACATGATCGGCAACTCCAACCTGTCCCGCCATGATTACGTAATCACCAATATCAACGCTTCCGGCAACCCCAACCTGTCCCGCCATGATACACCGGCGGCCAATACGAACATTGTGCCCGATCTGCACAAGGTTATCTATCTTGGTCCCACGACCTACGATAGTGGAGCCCAGTGTGGCCCTATCTATAGCGCAATTTGCTCCGATTTCCACTTTGTCTTCTATTATAACGTTTCCCAATTGCGGTATTTTAAAATGTTTGCCGTTGGAATCGGTAATATAGCCGAAACCGTCGCTTCCTATAACTGTTCCGGCATGCACGGTGACCCTGTTTCTGATAACACACCGATCCAGGATAATTACTCCGGGGTAAATCAAGCAATTTTCACCGATTTTCACCCTGTTTCCTATGTAAACATGGCCCATTACAACAGTATTTGCACCAATAGAGCTATCATTACCCACGAACACAAATGGTCCAATGTGTGCGGTATGATGGATAGAGGCTGATTCGGACACGACCGATGTAGGATGCATCTGAGGGGGAAACTCGGGCAAATCCTGAAAGAGCTCCATGATTTTCATGAATGCCAGCGCGGGGTTATCACAAATAAGCAATGTGAAGTCCCGCGGAGCCTTTTCTGAAAATTCTGAAGACATAACCACCGCTGAAGCGTTACAGCGAGCAAGATGTTTTAGATATTTCCGATCTCGAACAAAAGTTACATCCCCGGGTTGTGCCTCCTCTATAGAAGCCACTCCGGTTATAATTACATCCCTGTTTCCATGAACGGCAGCTCCTACTATCTTTGCGAGCTCGGCAACCGTGATAGCTCGGCCAGTCATTATAGGCTACTTTTTCTTATATTGCTTATCCAGCTCTTTGATAATCTTTGATGTTAAATCATATTTATCTTCTGCATAGATTAGTCCGCTTCGGCGTGCTTCGAAGACAAAATCGACTTTTTCCTTTTTGGCAATCTCTTTAACAATATCGAAGATCTTTTCGAGCATGGGTCTGGTCAATTCGGCGGAAAGTCTTTGCATTTTGCGATTGGCTTCGGCGATGAACTGTTCCCCTTCCCGGCGTTTCTTTTCAAATTCCATTATCTTTTTTTTCTTGGCTTCGGCGCCTAACATTGCCTGGGTTTTTTTGAAATCTTCCCTGAGTTTTTGCAATTCTTCACGTTTTTCTTTTAACTGGCTCTCAAGCTTGGTTTCTTCCGCCTTGAGTTTTTGCTGGATGTCTTGTCCCCACTTTGAGGTTTTCATAACCTTTTCGAGGTCAAAATACCCAATTCTAGGACCGGAGCCAGCCCAGGGGGAAGTTGATATTCCTAGAATTAGCACTACAGTGAGAACCATCGACAAAATGCCTACTTTTTTCATTGCTTACCTCTCCCTATCCTCTTTTTAAAAAGACGCTCCCATGGAAAACTGCCATTTGCTTCGTGAATCCCCTGGATCCGGATCGGGGTTATATGCCCATTCTATCCGCAACGGTCCCAGTGGGGATACCCATCGAATTCCGCCCCCAATGCCCATCTTGAATTTTGAAACATCGAGGTCTTCTCCTTCGTCGAAGGCATTGCCGGCGTCGAAAAATACAACTCCGTGTAGTTTTATTTCCTCGAAAATTGGGAAAATAAGCTCGGATGTAAAGAGACCATACTTAGTTCCACCTATGGTGTCTCCTGTTTCTGGATCCTTCGGGCCGAGCTCGCCCCAATCGTAAGATCTTACTGAGTTAATACCACCGAGGAAAAAACGGTCAAACAATGGAATAGGGTTGTCACCCGTTTTATTGATCCATCCTAGCTCACCCTTCACGAAACCCGTAAGTTTCCAAAGAAGAGGTATATACCAGCCGGAAATAACCTGGTATTTTGTGAAACAACTATCACTTCCCAAAAAATCGCTAGCGAATTCTACACTTACCCGGTTGATGGAACCTCGAGTGGGTAAAAAAGCATTGTCTGTAGAGTCCCTCCTGAGTGAAAATGTTATAGAGCTCTTAATCTGGCGCCCTTCTTGTTCCTTTATGATTGATGCGGCATTTTCGTCTATGTCCTTAATCCGGGCGCTTTCAAAAGTATAACCTACACCGAACCTGCTCCAGTTTCCGAAAAACCTTCCTGTTCTGATTTGAAAGCCCTGCGAATCCTTTGTGAAGTCTTCGTACTCACGCAACCAATTGTATGCGTCCAAACCTAGGTAATAATAAGTATCGAAAAGACTTGGCTCGGTAAAGCTAAGGGAATATCTCTGAGCATCCGCTCCCAAATGAGCCCTGAGAGCCATTGCTTGCCCACGGCCAAATAAATTCCTCTGAATTATTTCGCCTCCTACAAACAATCCTTCATCAGAAGAAAAACCACCACCTGCACTTATTGACCCGGTCAGCTTTTCCTTTACCTTGATTTTTAGATTCATGACCTCCGGGGTTTCCCCAGGCTGGGGTTCTATAGATACCTCTTCGAAATAATCAAGGCGTTTTAGCTTCATCTGGCTGTTTTCTATCTTTGTCGCGCTGAATGTGTCACCTTCTGTAATTTGAAGCTGTCCCCTTATGACCTTGTCTCGCGTTTTTGTGTTACCTTCTATGTCAATGCGGCCGATTGTAACCTTTGGGCCAAGCTTTACATTAAGCATTATGTATGCTTCGTGTGTTTCTGTATTTTTGCGTATCCTGGGCTGAACTTCAGCGTGCGCATAACCCTGGTCCATGCAAAAACGAGTAAGGGTTTCCGTATCCTCACGGACTTTTGATCTGCTGAAAAACTTTCCCACCTTCGTCTTCCACTGTTCCTGTAACTTTTCAATCCCCTCAACCTTATCACCAGCAACTTCAAACGACGCTACCTTATACCGTTCGCCTTCTAATATAGGTATTTCAATATAAAATCCATCCTTGCGCTTTTCTATTTTCGGGGTTCCGACCTTGGCGTCCATATAGCCGTGATTGTGGTAGAATACCGTCAAGCGATCCACGTCCGTGTCCAGAACGTCTTTTTGCAACACTCCTCGTTCGCTCTGCCAGAAGAATAGGATGTTTTTGGTTTTGGTTTGCATCACCATGCGAAGCCTTCTGTCGGAAAAAGCTTTGTTACCCTTGAAAGTGATTTTCTTGACATAAAATTTGTTGCCTTCTTTTATTCTGAAGGTAACGCGAGCTTTTCTGGGATCCCTGGGGAAGTCGACGAAGTAATCTACACTAGCATCAAAGTATGCCTTTTGATGGTAAAGATCGAGAATACTCTGGACATCTTGGGCTAGCTGTTTCCGCTTGAGAACCGAATAAGTCTTGGTTTGGATAGCGGCCAGAATATCCTTAGAGTCTATGTGTCTGTTGCCTTTTATCTCAATCGCCTGAACAATCGGGTTTTCCTTAACGTAAAAGATCAGAATCTTGCCCTGTGGTGAATCTTTAGCCTCAACCCGTATGTCCTCAAAATAGCCCATGTTGTAAATCGCCCGTATGTCCTGGCGTACGGTTTTGGGGTTGAGTATGCTTCCTACCGAGCTCTTTATTTGAGCCAATATGGCATCATCACCTATTCGTTCATTACCTTCAATACGAATCTCGGCTATCCTTTGCTGTTGGTTAACCTTCGAAGCAACCTTTTCTGCTATTTCGGTTATAGCCACGGCAAGTTTTTTAATCCCCGGAGCTTCTGCATAGAATACCGCCGTTTCTTCACCTTCGTTAATCGAAACCAGGCGGGAGTCCACACTGAAGACGCTTCCGATTTCCGTGATGCTTCCCCAGAGTGCATATCTCCAGTTTTTGTTCCTGGCTATTTCCCTAGCCTGGTCGTCGGAGGATATTTTTGCGGAATTCGGATAGGGGACTGCTGAAACATTCATGTCAGCAAGGGATTGCAGAATAATGTTAATAAATGCCTCTTGCACGGCCCGGGGGTTTTTTACTCCATGCATAGCAAAAGGGATGATACCGACGATTTTACTGTTTTGTGCCAACCCGGTGTTACAAGGTAAAATTAGCATCAACCCAGCAAATAATAAGGTTTTTAGATAGAGCTTTGCAGAATTCATCGAGTCATCCCGTCGCTGGGTTAAAGCCACCAACAGTTGCCCCTCTTACCTGCTTCACTGTAAAAGTTTTAGAAAACTGCCAGAGCGATACTTTCGTTATTCAGAGCTATCAAAAATTTCCGCAAATTACCATTGAAAATTCGTGTTTTTGGGCCAACCTTCAAGCTGGGTTTAGTGGAATCAGGCGTCCGTCTGTCAATTTCAGTGCCCTGTGCATCATTGACGCCAACTCCATGTTATGGGTCACAATTACCATTGTGAGTCCAAATTCTTCATTAAGTTGTACCAGCATGTGGTGGATCTGGGTACTGGTTTTGCCGTCCAGATTACCTGTTGGTTCATCCGCAAGCAGTACTTTTGGTTTCATTAGCAGAGCCCTGGCTATTGCAACTCGCTGCTGCTCACCACCAGAGAGTTCTCCTACTTTGTGGTGGAGGCGTTTTTCAAGGCCAAGCAAGGTGAGCAGTTCCACTGCCCTGTTTCTTACAGTAGCCAAGGGCTCACCGGCAATAATTCCCGGCATCATGACGTTTTCCAATGCATTAAATTCCG
Organism: Deltaproteobacteria bacterium; assembly: GCA_019309115.1. Classification (GTDB taxonomy): domain Bacteria; phylum Desulfobacterota; class Syntrophobacteria; order Syntrophobacterales; family Thermodesulforhabdaceae; genus JAFDGW01. The sequence continues at coordinate 3,705 of JAFDGW010000032.1, read as the reverse complement.
GCATAAGGTAATGAAACTGAAAGACAAAACCTATATGCCGATTTCTAAATCTGGCTAGATCTTCATCTTTCATCAAAAAAACGTCTTTATCTTGATAAAAGACCTTGCCCGCTGTTGGCCTATCAAGCGTGCCCAGTATATGCAACAATGTGGACTTACCGGCACCGGAAGCCCCGACTATGGCAACCCGTTCAAACTTGTGAATGACTATATCTAGATTATCGAGGACTTCGATCTTTTGACTTCCCTGACCATAAATCTTGCTAAGGGCTATGCCCTGAATGAATGGAGTCCGATTTCGAGAATTGTCACTCATAGCGAAGTACTTCGACAGGATTCGTACGTGCTGCCTGGTTTGACGGGTAAATGGTTGCAAGAAAACTGATTAAAAGAGCAGCAACACACACTGCGACAACGTCCGCAATTTCGACCTGAACGGGCAAAGTAGAAATATAGTAAATGTCCTTGGGCAATTCGATGAAATGATAACGCTTGAGGATGAAGCACAAACAGAATCCTCCGAAAAGCCCCATGATGGTACCGAATACTCCTATAAGAAATCCCGTTAACATGAAGGTTCTTTGGATACTCGACGATGTTGCTCCCATTGCCTTCAAGATAGCAATGTCTTTCGCTTTGTTCATAACAAGCATGATCAGAGAACTGACAATATTGAAAGCTGCAACAAAAATGATGAGGGTCAGAATAACAAACATGACCGTTTTTTCCAGTTTTAGAGCGGAAAACAAATTTTTGTTCATCTGCATCCAGTCCCTTATCCAATATTCATAACCTAGGCTTTCTCTAAGTGTTTCAGCAACTTCGGACGCAGTATCCGGATCAAAGAGTCGCACTTCAATTCCCATTACGGCGTCTTTAAGGCCGGTTAGCTTTTGAGCTGTTGCAAGATTTATATAAGCCACGCTCTGGTCATACTGATACATGCCAGATTGAAAAAGCCCTGAAACCCTAAAAATCTGACTACGGGGTAGTTGACCCAGGGGGGTTATTCTACCGGAAGGAACAAGAAGTGTTACGTAATCGTGAACATTCACGCCAAGGCTCTTAGCCAGTTCTGATCCCAGTATTATCCGCGGTGGATTAGAATTTTGAAGGTCTTTGAGTGTTCCCATAATAAGGTATGAGTCAAATCTCACAGTTTTTTTTGCAAGTTCTGGTGCAATGCCGCGCACCAGTACTCCATTGGCTCTTGTGTCGTGGGTAATTAGCCCCTGTATGTAAATGTAAGGCGATGCTCCAGCCACCTGCGGTAAGTCTGATATCTTGCTTACCAGTTCACTGTAGTTCTTTATGGAACCCCTGAAACTTTGGATCATGACGTGAGGAGTGGTGCCGAGAATTCTTTCTCTCAGATCTTTTTGAAAGCCATTCATAACAGAAAGCACAACTATAAGGGCCATTACTCCAACAGCCACTCCCAGAATGGATATAGCACTGATGAGGGACAGAAAGCCTCGCTTTCGCCGCGCCTTGAAGTAACGGAGACTAACGAACCATTCTAAGGGCACATGACCGTGTTTTATGATCACCTTTGTTCCTGTTTTTCTGTTTTTTCCGGTTTTAGAAGAGGAAACAAGATGACATCCCTGATAGACGGCATGTCCGTAAAGAGCATAACCACTCTGTCTATGCCTATTCCTTCGCCTGCTGCCGGTGGCATACCGTATTCTAAAGCTCGTATGTAATCTTCGTCCATCTCGTGTGCTTCTTCATCACCCGCCCGTTTCGCCTCGAGCTGCTTCAAAAACCTCTCCTTCTGGTCCCTTGGATCGTTAAGCTCTGAAAAAGCATTGGCCATTTCTCTTCCGGCGATGAAGAGCTCGAATCTGTCCACTATCGCTGGATTAGAATCGTTTCGCCTCGATAAGGGAGAAACTTCCAGTGGATAATGGGTAATAAAAGTAGGTTGAATCAGTTTCGGTTCGACCGCAACATCGAAAAGTTTGGTGAGAAGCTTTCCATGTCCTTCATATTTTTCAGGAGGAACTCCAAGGGAACTGGCGATAGAGGCCGTTTTTTCGAAATTCTCAAGCTCTTCCCGTGAAAAGCCTCCAAATTTCTGAAGGCTTTCCATGAAAGTGTACCGTTGCCATGGGGGAGTGAAATCAATTTCCTGCCCTTGATAAGTTAGGTGGAGATTTCCCGAGTTTATTTCGTTGCACAGGTAAACAAAAAGTTCTTCCGTGAGCTTCATAAAGTCTTCGTAAGTAGCGTAAGCTTCGTAGAACTCCAGCATAGTGAATTCAGGGTTGTGCTGGGTGGATATACCTTCGTTTCTAAAATTGCGGTTTAATTCAAAGACTTTTTCGAAACCTCCGACGAGTAGCCTTTTGAGGTAAAGTTCCGGTGCGATCCGCAGGTAAAGCTCAATGCCCAGAGCGTTATGATATGTTTTGAATGGTTTGGCCGTTGCACCGCCGGCGATTTTCTGCATCATGGGGGTTTCTACCTCAAGGAACCCTCTATCGGACAAGAACTGCCGTATGGCCTGTATGATTTTCGTTCTTTTCTTGAAAACTTCTCGAACGTGTTCATTGACCATCAGATCCAGATACCTCTGACGGTATCTTATCTCTACGTCCTTCAACCCATGGTATTTTTCCGGAAGGGGTCTGAGGTTTTTGGTAACTAGCGCTATTTCTTCCACCAGGATTGTGAGTTCACCGGTTTTTGTGCGGAAGGCCGGACCTCGAACCCAAATTATATCACCGATATCAAATTTTTTCACAAGCTGGAACTGTTCCTGCGGGAGTTTATGCTTCTGAACATATATCTGTATTCGACCGAATTCGTCTTGAATGTGCATGAATATGGATTTTCCAAAAGATCGAATTGCCATAATTCGCCCGGCCAGAATAAACTCCCGACGGCTTGCCTCGAGCTCCTCAGCCGTCATGTGTCCCACCGCTTCCAGAACGTCTCGACTTCTATGATGAACCCTAAAGTGATTCGGATAAAGGGCTATTCCCTGGGTTTCCAATTCCTGAGCCTTTTTCAGTCGTTCTTTCATCACCACGTTCAGATCTTCCATAGCGTAAATCCATCCTTGCTCACTTTTGATTGTCTTTAAAAAAGCCAGCCGTAGTAAAAGCCAGAATGAGAGCCCCTATGATAGCGAGGGTCCACTCGTTTTTTTGAACAATCCTTAACACGCCAGTCACGAAAACCACGATCCCTCCGACTAACGAAAGTATCCTGGTTCCTCGACTCATAATCGACTCCTCTCCCCACAGCCTGATTCAGCATCAAGCTTTTTTAGAGGAACTGGGGATTTCCGTAAAGACCGTATAAGAAAAAATTTGAATTATTCCCGGGGAAGTTTTATCAGGGAATCATGAATAACCGGTAATATACAGAAGGAGCAATGCCATGAGCGTGCAAGTTACCTGTCTTGGTGGGGTTTTAAACCCCAGGAGATTCCATATCTTTTGTTGACCCATGTTCACATTGACCACAGTGGACGAATTCCAAAGCTGGTGAAGGATGGGTTTCATGGGAAGATTTTTGCAACCAGACCCACCTGCGAGTTGTGTCGGATTCTCTTTATGGAGGTCAAAATTTCATACACAAACATAGGCACTTGACGAAGTGAGTAAACGGATATAATTTTAGTCCTGCTATGGATGAGTTACTTTCTCCGAAAGAAACGGGTTTTTGTGTATCCGAGATGGACATCAAAGAGGT
>JAFDGW010000031.1 GCA_019309115.1 Deltaproteobacteria bacterium | reverse complement strand
GCTTTTTGCGGGGATAGGAGTAGAGGGTGACGTGAACTCACCCAGAGGGATAAGGGTAGGAGTGACCTATCAAACTCCCTTAGAAGCTCCGTCCGTAAGGGCGGAGTAGTTCACAGTCATCCATTGTCAAAATGATTTTTCAATCCCCTATGAATGTTCTTGACAGACAGAAAAAAGAGGTTTATAGAGCAACTGGAAAAATTGGATCAGAAGATCCGGTGGTTTCTCACTTCTAATTTTTTGGACATAGGCCAAGAAGGCCATACCACGGTCGAGTGGTGTGGCCTTTTTTTGTGGCATTGGGAAGCATAGAAGGAGGCAACAATGAAACGACTGGTTATTTTGAGTGTTTTTGTAGTTTTGATGCTTTTCTGGACAATTCCTTGCTCAGCCCATTTCGGTGTTGTGCTTCCATCGGATGATATTGTTACGCAACAAGATCCAAAAACCATAAAGGTTGATTTCAAATTTATGCATCCCATGGAAGACTCCTACATGGAGCTGGCTAAACCCAAAAGGGTCGGGGTGATCTTCCGTGGGGATAAAACAAAAGATCTCACCTCCCAGATTAAGTCCGTAAAGTTTCACGACGGAAATCAACAAAAGGATTTTACGTACTGGAGCCTCGAATACAAAATCAAGCGGCCCGGCGATTATATCTTCTTCATGGAACCCCAGCCTTACTGGGAACCAGCTGAAGATAAATTCATAATTCACTACACCAAAGCTTGCGTAAATGCCCTTGGGATGGAAGAAGGTTGGGATGCTAGGGTAAACTTCCCGATAGAAATTGTGCCTCTTGTTAGGCCTTACGGACTATGGACCGGAAACGTTTTTCGGGGCCAGGTGCTTCTAAACGGAAAGCCTGCACCTTTTATAGAAGTAGAGGTAGAGTACATGAATGCTTCGGCAGAGAAAGGGAAAGCGGTCCATCCCCCGGCTGATCCCTTTGTAACTCAGGTTATAAAAACGGACGCAAATGGCGTATTTACCTACGCAATGCCGAAAGCCGGATGGTGGGGATTTGCCGCCCTTGCCGATGCGCCGTGGAAATTGAAGCATAACAATGTGGAAAAGGATGTCGAAATAGGTGCTGTGTTCTGGGTACACACGGTGGACATGAAATAGGTATGTTTCAAAAGGATCGGGGAAAATGAAGGGCAAAAATTGGCTCACAAAGAGTTACAGCACCGCATGCTTACGTATCATTGGGATTGCTGTTGTGGGGTTTGTAATCTGGGCTTCGGAAGCTCAGGCTCACAAAGTTCAGATATTTGCCTATGTCGAAGATGGAACGGTTTACACGGAGAGCTACTTTTCGGATGGGAGTCCTGTGCAGGGTGGGGAAATTGCTGTATTTGACGCTTCCGGAAAGTGCATTCTCAAAGGAAAGACTGACAAAAGCGGTATGTTCTCCTTCACGCTTCCGCAAAACACTACTTCCCTGAAAATCACAATTGATGCCGGAATGGGGCATAAAAGTCAGTACTTGCTCCAAAAGGATGATCTGCAATGAAATGGAGAAGCACCCTTTTCCTCGTTGTTTTTCTGGTAATGGTCTTTGACTTCTCTAGTGAAATACCTGTCAGATTGTCCTGGAATCATGGTGTCCGGACGGCAATAGCCGGCACGAAAGAAGTGTCTGACACCTACTGTGCTCGAGCTGTAAATCTGCTTGAAAAGCAAAACAAGATGCTTTCTAGGGATTTACGTCAGATAAAGCGAGAGCTTCTGTTGTTGAAAGCCGAGCTGTCTCGTCCGGGCATCAAGGAAGTTTTTGCCGGCATAGGCTACATCTTTGGTATCTTCGGTGTGGCAGCTTATATGAAGGCCCGGGCAATGAATAAACAAAACAGGGAGTCCTGAAAATGCACATATCCGATGGAGTTCTACCTCCCAGTGTAACGGTCGTATCTTATGTGGTGACAGCCGGTATAGTGGCTTTGCAGCTTCGTAAATTACATTATGCGGACTATCCAAAGGTGGCCGTCATGACCTCGGCCTTCTTTGTCGCCTCCCTTATTCACGTTCCACTTGGCCCAACGAGTGTTCACTTGCTTCTCCCGGGCCTCACCGGCATGGTGCTTGGTCCAATAAGCTTCCTTGCCGTAACTCTAGGTCTCATACTCCAATGCTTTTTGTTTCAATTTGGAGGAATTACAGCCCTTGGGGCAAATGCTCTTATGATGGGGTTACCTGCAATGGCTGCTGGCTGGATCTTTCACCGTTTTAAAATGTCAGACCTGAAATGGAATATGATCCTTGCCGGTGCAATAGGAAGCGGTAGTGTAATCTGCTCCGCCCTAATCTTGGGACTCCTGCTTTATGTTTCCGGGGAAGCCTTCTGGGGGGTGGCGAAAATCGCTGTTATTGCCCACATCCCGGTAGCCATAATAGAAGGAATTATATCAGCGTCCACGGTTTCCTTTTTGCAAAAAGTAAAACCTGAGCTACTGGCTGTTGCTACCAGGTACCCCACTGGTTGAGCACGTTTTCCAGAGCCACATACCCCAACCGACGGTTGGGCCCGAAGAACTTCACGTAATGGTAGCATCGAACAGTTTTAAAACCTCGTAACTGCTTATGGTATCCTCCAAAGCCAGGATCAAAGTATCTAATGTTCTTTTCAATAGCATACATCATTGGTACGTAGTAGCAAGTGGTAAAATGCAAAAATGGCACCTCTTCATAGGCCCCCCAGTAGCGACCGAACATTCTGCCCTTCTTTTCAAAAAATATGGCCATTCCAAGGCATTCTTTTTCCCGAGTGGCTATAGAAAAGAGACACCGGTTTTTAAAAAAAGGCCTAAGCAGTGAAAAGAACTGCCTGTTGAGAAAAGGCTTTATATTTGGCGGCATGTGCTTATTCCATGTCCTCAAATAAAGGCCATACATTTTATCGTACAACTCAGGAGCAGCATCAGCACCCTTAACCATTTGCACTTTCACACCACTTTCAGCAATTTTCCTGAGCTCGCGCTTGATATTACGCCTTCGATGTGATCCTAGTGACCGGAGATAATCATCAAAGGTGTCATAAGAATTCGTCCACAGAAAGTGATTTGTCATAAGCTGCACATAGCCATAACTGCTGAATATGTCGTACGCGTCACCCAAATCCGGATCAACGAAGTAAAAACGAACGGACAGGAAATCACAGATTTCGCAAATATAGTCTATGTACTTCAACATCAACGCAAGAAAGCGTTCACGATTCATCGTTTTTTCACGAAGAAAATTATATGCTGGCACAGGAGTAAATGGAATGGTTCCAACGAGCCCCCTATCGAAGGGAACCCGTGCTGTTTTCGCAACTTCCGATATCAGGCCAGATATGCCAAACTCATGAGTTGCGTCCTTCCGTTCAAAAAGAGGTGCCAGCCCAATCAACCTATCCTTTCTATCTAACATTCCAACATAAAAAGGATTGAATCTCCGATGCTCGCTTATACATCCGGACTGCTCCAGGATGTAAAAGTATTCCCACTCCATCATGGCCGCGTAATCTTGAGCTATTCGGTTCCACTCTGCAGGGCTGATTTCCTTGGTGCTTGAAAAAATGCGAAACCTGACCCCAGGAGATACAAACAAATGTCGTAAATCCAGTTTCGTCATAACTCCTGCTCTCGCAAAGAAATAAGTTTTTCATAAAGCTTCATGACATCAGTATAACGACGTTCAGGAGAACACAATTTCCTGACCAGTCTGTAACCTTTCTCGGCCCTTCTATGAGCTTCTTGCCTATTTCTGATTGCCTCAAGAATAGCCTTCGCCAAAGCTACAGCATCTTTCGGTCTAACGAGCCAGCCTGTTACTCCGTCCTGGATAAGTTCAGAGTTTCCCGACACGTTCGTAGCAACCACCGGTTTCTTCATAGCAAGAGACTCTCGCAACGCCCCGGTTATCCCCTCTCCCTCAACAGACGCAGAAACGGAAAGATCGCTACAGGCCAAAATATCTGGTATATCGCTTCTATGCCTGGTAAATACCACATGGCCTTCCAGACCCTTTTCTTCAACCAATGTTCGTAATTTTTTATAATATTCTGGATCGTCTATATTACCAACGATAAAAAACCTGGAATGTGGTATCTCTTTCAGGACCATTTCAGCTGCCATAAGGAAATATTCAAGCCCTTTGCGCCTGTCAATTGCGCATACTGTGGAAATCACGGGAACACTCTCGGGAATTTTAAACTCATTTCTAAAGATTTGACACTTCCTTTCGGGATAAAATCGAGATGGATCAAAACTTCCGTAAATTACTGATATCTTATCAGCATCAATGCCGTCCTGCCTAATCAACGCCTCTTTCACCGCTCGGCTTACAGCTATGACGTGATCCAAACCGTCTGATTTAAAAACCTGTTTGACCACCAGGTTAGGCAAAGGGTAAGTGGTTCCTCGATTAATCACCAAAACAGTTTTTCTCCCACTCGAAAGCCATCGAAGCGAGAAAAAGCCGAACAATAGTGCAAGGTTCCTATGACAATGTATAATGTGTGGTTGAACTCGGGTTATGAATCTGGCAAACCAGATGTACGACAACGGATTTTTCATGTCCCGATGATAAACGGGGAAAGGAAAAGGTTGGTTGAGTGTAAAGTGAAGGCGACGGAAAGGGGATTTGTGAAACAAACAAACAACCTGATGTCCTCGCTCTTGCTGTAATTTAGCTAGTTCTATTCCCTGAACCGCTCCACCACGGGTTATTGAACTGTGAGTGAAGAGATGGAAAATTCTGAACGTCACAGTGGCTTCACTCCATTCCGAATCATGGTCTGTCCTGCAATATGGGAAGAATCTCCCTTTATCCTTCGTTCATTCAAGTTTTCAAAAATAAAAAAATACCGGGTACCATTCTACACCACAAGGTATAAAACGAAACAGGTTATCCTTGTTACAACGGGAATTGGGTTAAGATTTTTTCTGAGCATTGCACCAGACATCCTAACATCTTTCCGACCAGATCTCATTATATTCACCGGCTTCTGTGGTTATCTCTCACCTGACGGACACCCTGGTAAGGCTGCGGCTCCAGTGAAGCTTTTCCTGTTTCCAGAGATTTTACATGCTCCACGGGTAATTATTCCAATATCCTCTGAAATCTTGAAAATCTTGAGATCGCTAGAAGCAACCGTGTCACAGGGAATTACTGTTCCGATAGACTTTCCCAAGGAAAAAATTCCTTCAGCTTTGGATATACCCACAGTCGTTGATATGGAATCCTACTTCGCCGCTTTGCTTGGAGTTCGCACTCGCACGCCTGTGCTAATATTAAAGACCGCAACAGACATGGCATCGGATCCAATACGTTTTAGGGTTTCCGAAATTATCGGCGAAGACGGCTTAATATCGACAAAAAGAGTTGCCTCTATGTTGATAACTCACCCGGAACTTCTGCCGGATTTTTATTTCTACGGAAAGCGTTCCATGCTGGCATCTCGAAAACTTTGTGATCTACTGACAAAGGTTTTAGACCTACCCGACGCAGTCCTACAATCCATACCCCATCCGATTATGGAATAGGCTTTTCCCCAACAAACGTCTGGCGCCGGGGAGGGTGATACCGACGGGTTTCATAATGATTGCCATCGTGGTATAAGAAGCAAGTCCAGTAGCACCGATATGCGAACTTTCTGTGACGGAGGATGAGATATGTCTGACAACGTAGTTTACACCTTTGCACATTTTCAAAAGATAGCAGAAGAAAACCGTTTTCCTGAAAATGCATCTATCCCGCACGACAGCGACAGGTGTCTTATTTGCCACCCTGAGAAGATACCTGGAGACGTGCAGTGCTTTTGCGTGGATTTAATCGTAGCGTGCATTCTCAAGAGAAGGCCCAGACTGGACCAGTCGCTTGTTGATGCTATTAACGAAGAGCTTCAAATGATCGGGGAAGAAGCCAATGTGATCCTCGATGACCTGCAGTCAGAAAAACCGGAAGCCGTGGAAGCCTGGCGCAAGTGGGCATGGGAATCGATAAATACCGGCCTAGAAATGCTTTCTATGCATTCGGACAATGCGCCGTATGTACAATTGGAAGATCTTGAAAGCGCAGGAAAAAAGGATTTCATAGAACAGAAGTTGCAAGAATTTTATCGGAAGCAAAAAACGGGGGGTTAAGAGTCTGTGAATAATTTCCATAACAGGGAAGAGCTTGTTAAATTTTTGGGCCTCTCCGAGCGTTACCGCCCCAAGCATGTGTGCGATACCTGGAGGAAGGTACCGAGCAATTGGAAGGAGAGGCTCGAGCAGCTCTTTGAAGTATATTCGGGTAAGATTCCCCCACTTTTTTTTAGAGCCGATGACGTTGGAGCATGGGGACAGGGATTAAGAGCCCTCATGAAACTTTTTGAATACCACAACGTCCCACTCGCCGTTGCAGTAGTTCCTGCCTGGTTAAATGCAAAGCGGCTGGAGAAAATAGCCGAAAACGTGGATATTTCCAGCCCTTTGTGGACCTGGCACCAGCACGGCTGGAGGCATGTAAATTGGAGTACCGACGGGAAGAAAGCTGAATTTTGCAGAAGCAGGACGCGAGAACAGCAGTGGACAGATATAATGAAAGGTAAAATGAAGCTGGAAGACCTGCTAGGTCGCCACTTTGTTCCTGTGTTTACTCCACCGTGGAACAGGTTAGACTTGACGACACTGGAAGTCCTCCAACGCCTGGATTTCAAGGGAGTCTCCCTGGACGGGCCCTTCCCCAGAGGAGCTAAGCACTCTATAAAGTTGAAGAATTTTCGTATTGCCTTGGATATGCACACAAGGAAATCGGTTCAAAAGGAATTTGCCTTTGATGAATTCATGAAAGATCTTGAAGCATTATTCGCCCAGAAAGGCCCTGTCGGTATAATGATCCACCACCACAGAATGAATATTCAGGCTTTTGAAATACTGAACCTAATCTTGAAACTCATTAAAGAACATTCCAAATCCTGTTGTTTATCTATAAAGGAAGTTGTTCAGAATGAGAGGTCCTGAACGTCCTGCGTTGGTTTTTGCAGATTCACGAGGTCAGATAATAGAATTTGCCGAACTTGAAATGGTAGGAGCTCATGCGGGCAGGTGGGTGCGTCTCCAACCCGGCGACTGGATACCTTTACCTGAAGGAAGCGAGCTTTTCATGTTGCCCGACAGAGTTCCTGTAGGATTTGATCCATCATCGGGGCAATTTGTGGTGTTGGACAAAAATCCTTATGACCCATCTTTTTCCGCCTACGCCGTCGCCGCCTTCGTTGCTCCCGCCCACACGGCAACTCATCTCGCGGCATACAGAACCAGAGTAGATGCAAAAGTGTTGCCCCTTTTTTCTTACGCAGCTGTTGGCTGGTACAAAAACACATTCGTAACCACTGCCATTCGTGTCGATCCGGATGAACGACAGGACTATCGACACTTCAACCTGAAAAAGATTTCTTCCAATGCCCGGAAGATAATGAAGGCGCACCAGAATAATAGGCTAATTCAGCATCTCGGTCGATGTGCCTTGTCCTATGCCTGCCCGGCAGCACGTAATTTTTTCATGCGTCGTTGGGAAGCTCCACTTCCATCGTCACCGGTCTGCAATGCAAGATGTCTGGGATGTATAAGCCACCAGGAACATCCTGACATCTGTGTCAGTCAGGAAAGGATTCGTTTTGTACCGACCCCTGACGAAATTGCGGAAGTTGCTCTTACGCACTTGCACTATGCTGAGGATGGAATTGTGAGTTTCGGACAGGGATGTGAAGGAGAGCCACTCCTTCAGGCAAAGACCTTGGAAAAGGCTGTAAAAATAATTCGTTCAAGAACTCAAAAGGGAACCATAAACGTAAACACCAATGCCAGTATCCCGGAAGCAGTTGATAGGCTCTTCAATGCCGGGGTGGACAGCATAAGGGTTAGCATGAACTCGGCAAGGCAAAAATATTACAAAGCCTATCACAGACCTGTAAGTTACTCATTCGAAGATGTAAAGGAATCCATAAAAGTGGCAAAAACACACGGCAGGTTTGTGTCTCTGAACTATTTCATTTTCCCCGGATTTACAGATGATCCGGATGAAATATCTGCCTTGCTGGCGTTCCTGGACGAATGCCCTGTGGATTTAATCCAGATGCGCAATTTCAACATTGACCCAGAATGGTATCTTCAAGAAATTGATTTCAGCCCTGGAGGTCCTCCGGTGGGAATACGAAAATGGATGAAAATCATCAAACAGCATTTCCCACAAATAAGGTTTGGTTATTTCAATCCACGCCTTCGGTAACACTGCGGAAAGAAGCTTCAAACTATTTTAAGCTCAAAGTAAAGATCCCTGTCAAGAATGCCTTTTCTGGCCTTTTCAATAACTTCTTTGGTACCCAGTGTCATGTCCAAAGAACCTAGATCTTCAAACGGCACATACCGGCTTTCAACGGCATCGCTTCCCGAATTCGGTTCAAGGCCCTCTTCCGGAAGGCAGAGAAAATCCACCAGGATATAATGATATTGAACGCTGCCATTAAAATCCCAGATAATTCTGTCCAGAACAGCAACGATCCCAACAGGCTTAACGGTTATGCCTGTTTCTTCCAGCACCTCCCTTTTTACTGCCATGGTTAGGCTTTCTCCCACCTTCACGAGGCCGCCCGGAATGGACCATTTACCTGCAGCTGGAGGTTTCCCTCTTTTCACCAGCAAAACACTATCACCCTTCAAAACCACACCACCCACCCCAACCATTGGACGATCTGGATATTGTCGGCTGCTCATGGCTTACACCTTCTACAAGGTCTAAAACCCTCTGCAAAGGCTTCTTCGCGAGAATGAAATATTATGGCGTTTCTTCGTGCCGTTTGACGGCCATAAGGACACGAGGGTCGGTGGAAAACAAAGCTTCTCCTGTTTCCTATGTAAAATTCTTCAGGATCAACCTTACAATATCCCCACATTCCCACGCGACGCTGTATGGCTCTTCTTTGAAGCTGCAAAAAATGATAAAGTTTCTTAAACCCCTCGGGACGCCTCAGCACAAATGCATATCCTTTCTTGATCAGTTCCTCGTTAACACACCTTCCATCGGGGAGGTATACATAAGCAAGCAGGCGTCCGTAATGATCTCTTTTTTCTCTGTCATATTCAAGCCGCACTCGCTTGCCCAAAACCAGACGGCGATTGTAGCGTTTCGCCTCTTCACCGTAGCAGTCTCCTCGTTGGTCATCGTGGGCAACTTCCGGGGAATCTATTCCAAGATAGCGCACTTTAGCACCACTCCTGAGCATGACCGTATCCCCGTCGAAAACAATGGCTACCTCACCAGAACGCGGCAAGTGCGAGCCTGAAAAAGCCGGAAGTAACAATAAGTCTGCGAAAGCCATCACAAAAAATAGCAACAATGAAGCCACCGTAAAATGCCTAGCTAACCTTCTGTCCATGTCATATTCTCCCTTTTAGGAAAAAATTTGACCTGTTGTAATTACTAAGACTACAAAGTATAGTCACCAAGAGCAAATAACAATAACGAAACGGGGGGATGCATCCAGAAACGGAGAGTTGGCATGCTGAGGAAATTGTTGAATTTCTTCGCTAAAGATCTGGCGATGGATCTCGGAACGGCAAATACACTTATCTATCTGAGAGGCCAAGGCATAGTTCTGAACGAACCTTCAGTGGTAGCAATTCGTCCGAGCGACTACAAAGTTCTCGCAGTAGGTCATGCCGCACGAAACATGATTGGTAAACATGGAAAAGACATCGTTACGATACGTCCACTTAAAGACGGAGTCATTGCAGACTTTGAAATTACCAGCGTCATGATTAAAACCTTCCTGAGTTCCGTACTCAAGGGCAGACAACTTGTACGGCCAAAGTTGGTGGTGGCAGTTCCTACCGGTATAACGGCTGTTGAAAAGCGCGCTGTAATAGAGGCAGCGGAACAGGCTGGGGCAGGAAGTATTATGCTTCTTGAAGAACCCATGGCGGCGGCTATAGGGGCAGGATTGCATGTTGATAAACCCGAAGGTAGCATGGTTGTGGACATAGGAGGCGGGACCACGGAAGTGGCTGTTATTTCAATGTTTGCCGTAGCATGTAGTGAATCGGTAAGAACCGCCGGGGACGAAGCCAATGAAGCGATTATGCGCCACATCCAGAAAAAACATCAGATGATAATCAGTGAAATGATGGCAGAGCAAATCAAGATCAAGATAGGTTCTGCCCTCCCTTTTCAAAAACCATTACGCCTAAAAGTGACGGGCAAAGAAATACTTACTGGAATACCCCGGCAGTTCTATGTGACGGACGAAGAAGTTAGGGAAGCTTTGCGGGAACCAACTCAAATTATTGTAGAATCCATAAAACGAGTATTTGAAAAAACGCCGGCTGAACTCGCTGCGGACATACATGACAAGGGAATCTGGCTCGCTGGCGGTGGGGCACTCTTGAAAGGACTTAATAAACTTATTGAACGTGAAACGGGCTTGCCAGTACACGTGGATCAAGATCCACTTACTGCCATTGTTCGAGGGGCTGGAATGGTAATCGAGGATATAAAATTTTACCGCCCCGTTTTCATCAACTGAATTTAACGTAAAGGGAGGAAATAATCATGTTTGTAGGATGGCACATGACCACTAACCTGATCACGATATCGACTGATACGCCCATTCTAAAAGCACGCGACCTCATGCGAGAACACAACATTTCTCATTTGCCCATTACAGATGATAAGGGACATCTTATCGGACTGGTAACAGATCGCGATATACGAGAAGCCTGGGCATCCCCCGCTACCACCCTTAGCGTGTACGAACTCACCTACATTCTCCAAAAAGTCACCGTAGAAGGCATAATGAAAAAAAATGTGATAACCGCAACCCCGGATATGACGATAGAACGGGCAGCGCTTATAATGCACGATCAGAAAATAGGTTGCCTCCCGGTGCTGAATAATGAGGAAAAGCTCGTTGGCATAATTACCACCGCTGACCTTATGAATGTTCTGCTAAAGGCAATGGGTATGAGTAATGATAGTTCAAGGGTAACAGTGATCGTGCGAGATCGGATAGGAACCCTGAGTGAAATAATGTCAATCTTAGCTCAAAGCAACATAAACATCCGCAGCATCATGATTCATCCCCTTCCCCACCATGAGGGAATCTGGCAATTGCTCCTGCGATTCAGGCAGAACGTAGTGGGTGAAGCCGTTCGACTGCTCAAAAGCAAAGGTTACAAGGTTCTCACGGAATACCAAAAAGATTTATCCCCATATATTCCTGATTAAAATCAATATCTTATGTTGCCTGTGTTCGGGTATAGTGGGTTATCTTGGTTACTTGCGAATCCACTTACCCGGTTTTATCTCAATCCACCATCCTGAGGGTGCACTTTTTTGCCATTCCTGAGCAAAGATTGAAGCCACTCTGCCGATCTGGGACGAATCAATTTTCAAAGCCCTGGCAATTTCCCTGTAAAGGGCTCGACGGTCGTCGTTCTCGGCCTTCACAAGCTTTTTCAGCCTGGCTTTAGCCTTAAAATCAAGTCCAATGAAACTTCTCACATGTAAATATCCATCGGATCCTTCGCCTATGTTCCCACTGTTGAAATATGGCTTCAGCATCGGAAGCCTCTTTTTCATTCGCTCCTTGATAGCTCTGATGGCCGCATTAGACACATTTACTTCGCGCTGTGCATAAGCTATAGATACAAAAAGAGAGGATTTCCCGGGCAGAAAGCGGAAACTTTGAGGTTCTTTTATGTGCTTTTCATCGGTTTTATTGTTCTCTGGAGCACCCCTAACTTCTCCGACGATTTCCTCAGCCGTTTTGCGAACCTCTTCGGCAGGAAAGTAAATGTTTATAGTCACACAGGATATTAGAAGCAGCACCAAAGAGGTAAAAAGCACTTCTAATTTTACACCCTTCGCACGCCATCCCATATTAAACCTCCTGCT
Source organism: Deltaproteobacteria bacterium (assembly GCA_019309115.1). Lineage (GTDB taxonomy): Bacteria > Desulfobacterota > Syntrophobacteria > Syntrophobacterales > Thermodesulforhabdaceae > JAFDGW01. The sequence continues at coordinate 25,827 of JAFDGW010000031.1, read as the reverse complement.
ATTTTACAATCGGTTTGTCCGCCTCCTTCACCCGCTTAAGGCGTTTTACCATCTCACTCCAAGATATCACATTGGGCGACCTTATGTTAACAACATCAACCCCACGAAGTCCCCTTCTCTTAACCAGGTATTCCCTGCCTTTCTCCTTAATCAGACCCTGAATGGAAAAACGATCATTATGTAAAACGCACCTGATGCCAATGCGATCGTAGGGAAACTCTTTGAAGAAGGTTTTTATGACAGCCCCGGCAACCCCTTGAAAAGGTGAAGCTGCACTACCAAGCCGAGTGATGTTCTCAACGGCGGTAATGCTGATGATTTGATCTTTACTCGGTTTAGACCATAGAACGAGGTCGAAATCTATTGGCATACCGTATGCGATGCGAAGAGATCTGACGTAACCGGCCAGTTTTCCACGGATCAGCCCGAAAGAGGAGATAGAAGACAGTTTTTTCAAGTCAATATTGTCCCAGCGAGCGTCGATTAAGAAACTGCGAGAAGGGGAAAATACGTCTTCAACATCTAGTCGTTCCACTTCTACGGTTCCGGAAAAAGCGGCAAGCAGAAGTGAGCCGCGACTACGGAGATTTGCGCCGTCGAAAGTCCAGGTAATGCCAGAGGTTTTCAGGTGAACAGGGAAGGATCTGATATTATATTTAAGAGGCTTTTTTGTAGAAATTGAGATGTTTCCCTTTAATCTGGGTGACAATTTCAACGAAGCATTATTTAAGACTAGAACTCCATCAAGCACATGAATATCAATCGGTTTACGGAGCGTCCATTCGTTCAGATCTGACAGAATTTCAATATCGATCCTGTCAAGGTGCAGGTCATAAAAATCCAAGTATTTAGCGGTGAAAAATCCTTTTGACGGACACTTGATTTCCGGTGAAGTAATACTTGTTCTGAAAAGACTCAGGAAAAAGGGAATATCAAATACGAATTCCCCCTTAAAGGAAGGACTTTCAGAGTGCATGTTCAATTCATCGCACATCAAATGACCGCAGATACCACTCTTTTCGGTAGCAACGAAGAATCGTCCGAAGGACTTACATTTTCCACTGAGTCTGAAACCCGCGTCCGAAAAAATGCTATCATGCATAGACTCTTTCTCTATCAGGTCGTAAAATCTGGCAAGGGAAGTAAGCTGTATACTCCATTCAAACTCCGAAGCTGAATCTCCTTCTGCCCTTATTTTTATAAGATCCAGCAGGTCAGCAGTAAAAAAGGTTAAACGGAATCTGGCCGTCGCTAAGTCCCACACGCCGGAAAAACGAGATTTCAGGGGAGTTATACCGAAATCTAGCATAAGTCCTGAAAAAATAACGTCTCCTTCCAAAATATCAAAATCCCCCTTTGATACCAGCCATTTTTCCCCCTTTCGCTCCGTTCTTCCCTCAATGTGCAAGGTTATTCTGACGTCATCACCAGCGTAGTCAAAAGGTTCATCTTCCCACGAAGCGCCAGCAATTTTCCCATTAACACTGTAGGCAATGCCGTCAGATCGGGAGATCAACCGTATAGCAAGTGATAGTGGAATTTTGCCTTGAACCAGCTTTCCACCAGTCAATTGTGCCACTATGGGGAATATATCCAGGGAATTTAAGTCAACAACGGCACGGAAAACCTCATTATCCTGCTCTCTTACTGCTTTTAGAACGATCTTCCCCATTCGAGGAATTATCGCAGTCAGACGACCATCAAGTGAACCACTTTGACTGCCCTGTATGGACCCCTCGATGGAAACATTGTTAAGTTCAATCCATCTACCCCAACATTTGAACCTGAGCTTCTTAACCCGAGCTTTTTCGATATTATAAACCCAGGCGCATCCCTTGCCTTTCTCAACAGAGGTTTTCAACGTTATTCCTGAAAGTCTGACACCAGGAAAAGCAATAGATAGATGATTAACTTTTAGAGGAAATAAGGAACTTTTGCGACAACCTTCAGCACCGACACTTGCCTTAATAGCAAAAACAACAAAAACAAAAAACAAAACAGGGACAAACCTGCTCAAAAGGTTCATCCCCATCGCATATCCGCTACGGTCTGTTAGCTTTTGCAAAATCATTCATAAATTCCACCAGTTTCTCGACAGCTTCGAGGGAAACGGCATTGTATATGGAAGCCCTACACCCTCCAACTGATCGATGCCCTTTCAGGCCACCAAATCCTTTGGACAAAGCTTCCTGAATGAACTTCTTTTCAAGTTCTTCAGTGGGTAAACGAAAGGTCACATTCATCATGGAACGATCTTCTCGAGCGGCTGTTCCCCGGTAAAAATCGCTCTCATCTATACAAGAATACAACATTTCCGCCTTTTTTCGATTTATTTCTTCCATTTTGTCGATCCCACCAATTTCATCTTCCAGCCATTCCATAACCAGCCCAACTACATAAATGGCAAAACAGGGAGGAGTATTGTGAAGGGAATTTTTCTCCGCAAAAGTCGTGTACTTGAGCATAGTTGGCAGATCATCAGGAACCCGTTCCAGCATATCTTTACGGATTATTACAACTGTAACTCCGGCAGGACCTGCATTCTTCTGGGCTCCGGCATAAATTAGGCCAAAGGGGCCGGGATCAAACCTACGGCTGAAAATGTCCGAAGACATATCTGCTACTAGTGGAACGCCTTTCGTGTCGGGAAACGTATGCCACTGGGTTCCTCTAATAGTGTTATTTGAAGTTATATGAATATATGAAGCTTGCCCGTCGAAATTTATATCTTTTGGAATGTATGAAAATTCCTTGTCCTCAGAAGAAGCAATAACCCTAACGTCCTTTTTTTGCTTCCTCGCTTCAGCTATAGCCTTGGTGGACCAGGTTCCCGTGTTGATATAATCCACAGGTTTCCCGGGCTCAGACAGGTTCATGGGCACCATAGCAAACTGTAAGCTCGCACCACCTTGAAGGAAAAGCACGTGGAAGCTATCGTCTAGAGAAAGCAATCTCCTGATGCGCTCAATGGCATCGTTCAGCACCTTGTCAAACTCGGCAGAACGATGACTTATCTCCAAAATAGACATACCTGTCCCGCGAAAATTTAACATTTCGCTCTGTATTCTTTCCAAAACCGGAAGGGGCAAAGCTGCCGGACCTGGGTTGAAATTATAAATCCGCTCGTACATGGTTTTTCCTACCTCCGCTGTAATTTTTTCCACACATACTTAGCAAATTCACCGTGAGGCACTCTAATGACACTAGAGCAGTCATGTCAATAATTCAACCGCATAAAGACTTTTGGCGCAACCTTGTAACTATGTTACCATACTTGCTGCATTAGGGCTTTCGGCAATTGCAAATCCAGAGGAGTTGTCTTATGGCTGGTATGTCTCCGATAAATTGGCTCTCACGAACTTTCTTACGAGATAGATTTTATTTCCCCAATCTGAGGCTTTCATATATCTGGATTATCTGGCTTGCTTTCCTGTTAGGCGCTCTGGTCCCTTCTCATGGGAATTCTTCAAATGCTCCTCTGCAGGTTATGGTCACCATACCTCCTCAGAAGTACATCGTGGAACAAATTGGAGGTTCCCTTGTAAAAGTTACCACGTTTGTACCGGAATCGGCAGACCCTCACTCCTTCGAACCGACCCCAAGAATCATTAATCAGCTAAAGAACACGCAACTTTTCGTTGCTGTAGGAACCCTGAACGTGGAACGTAAATGGTTACCTCGGTTTCAAAAAATGTTCCCACACCTAATAGTTCTGTCCATGGCTCAAGCGCTTTATAAGGAAACAACCACAACAAAACGATCTCCTATTTTTGCTCCTGAAGGCATAAACCCGCACATCTGGCTAAGTCCCCCCATAGTTCTCATACACTCTCGTGCCCTTTATTCCGTACTTATCAAGTTCCTTCCCAACAATGTGGAAACCCTGGAAAAGAACACTCTTTCCTGGTGTCACAGATTGGCGCAAATCGACCTGGAATGCATAAAAGCTTTTGCACCTTATCAAAACAGAGCTTTCCTGGTTTACCACCCCGCGTGGTTCCACTTTGCTCGAGCTTATGACTTGATTCAACTCAGCGTGGAAAAAGAAGGCAAAAATCCAGGCCAAAAGGAACTGGCAAAGCTCATCAGAGAAATCTCTAAAAACAATATTAAAACCTTATTCGTTCAGTCAAAGCCAGCCCCTGTAACAGCTCAAAGGCTAGCAAAGCAGCTTGGATTAAACATCCGTACCCTGAACCCCCTTTCCTACGACTGGTGTGATATTATTACGAAGGCTAAGGAGGCCTTCACACAGTCGTTACAAAATAGTTCGAAGGAGGCGGAAGCAAGATGACAAACAATATCGTGCTAGAACTGGAAAATGTCAGGTTCGCTTACTCAAGAACGCCGGTGCTTGAAAACGTTTGCCTATGCGTACCGGAGCGCGACTTTCTGGCCTTGTTGGGCCCAAATGGAGGGGGCAAAACAACCTTGTTAAAGATTTGCATTGGCTTATTAAAACCGGAGGCGGGCAGTGTGAAGCTTTTTGGCAAAGACCCTCAAAGCGTCCGCCACCTTGTGGGCTACGTTCCTCAGGAAACTAACCCAAATGCTTTTTTCCCCATAAGGGTAATTGACGTCGTTCTCATGGGACGGATAAACGGAAGAAGGGGGATTCTTAAGAGATACAACGATGTGGATCATGAGGTGGTGAAGGAAACATTGAAGTGCATGGGTTTGTGGGAATTGAGAAACAAGAGAATATCTGATCTATCAGGTGGACAGCGCCAGAGGGTGATGATTGCAAGGGCGCTAGCCGCTCAACCCAAGATTTTTTTCATGGACGAACCCACGGCAAGTGTGGATCGTGTATTCCAGACGGAACTTTATGAACTATTAAAGGACCTCAACCGAGAAAAGACCGTAATTGTAGTAAGCCATGATCTGAGTGTTCTTTCATCGTATGTAAAGTCTGTTGCCTGTGTTAACAGGAAGGTGTATTACCATTCGGCTGCTGAATTAACGCAAGAAATGATTGAAGAGGCTTATCATTGTCCGGTGGAATTGGTTACGCACGGCAGGATTCCCCACCGGGTGTTACAGGAACACGAGCGCTGAGAACGATGGCAGAATTTATAGACATTTCGTACCTGAAACTCGTTGTGGCCGCTGCGTTTCTTGCTTCAATAGCATGTGGAATTGTCGGAACCCTAGTAGTTGTGAACAGAATGGTTTTTCTGGCGGGAGGAATTGCGCACGCAGCTTACGGTGGTGTAGGAATCAGTTTCTATTTTGGCTTACCGATGTTTCCGTCAGTACTTGGAATTGCTGCCGTGTCATCCGGAGTCCTTGGTTTTACAGGAATTCGAGTACGACACCGTTCCGACGCCATTATCGGTGCAATCTGGGCAACGGGCATGTCCATCGGTGTCATATTGATAAACATGACGCCGGGATACCACGGGGACGTGATGAGTTATCTATTTGGCAGCGTTATTACTATTCTGCCATCGGATCTTCTGATAATAGGCCTTCTCGACCTCATTTTGATTCTGTGGATTACAATATTCTACCGTGAAATCCTTGCAGTTTCTTACGACCCAGAATTTGCTACGATAGCGGGAATACATGTGTCAACCTTTTATTACTCCATGCTCTTTTTCTGCGCAGGAACCATAGTGGTATTGATGAGATTTGTAGGCCTTATTTTGGTGATTGCTTTGCTTTCCATTCCGCCATGCATGGTCGAACCGATTGTTCCATCCCTCGGCAGGATGTTTTTTGTTTGCACTTTTCTTAATTTTTGCTTTTTTATCGCTGGGCTATTAACTTCCCTATGGTTCAACTTCCAGGCAGGCCCAACCATCATACTTGTAGCTTCTGGGACCTTTATTCTTGCGGAACTTGTCCGCCGTATCAGCAAAAACTACGGATAAACTTGCACCAAGTTGCTTTCCCGTATTGTTATGATTTTTAAGCGTCTTTCAAGAGTTCCGTCTTCACGGATCGACTGAATTCCCGTCACACTTTCCGAAACGTGAAAATCTCTTGCTTCTTCCAACAAAGTCGCCCTGGTGAACTCTTTACCGGTATTAGACCGCAATTCAAGAAAAAGACTCATGGCATCGTAACCAACCGCCTCCAAAAAACCAGGATCAGTGCCGTAGAAGGCTTTGAAACGAGCGCGAAAACGAACAGATTCAACCAGTTCATCTTTTCCAAAATAAGGTGTGGCGTAACATGCCCCTTCCATATAACCATTGGCCATGTTCACAAGGTCCGGATGCTCCCACAGGTTGGTCCCAAGCAGGGTTACTCCCACAACGTTGTAATAAATCAACTGAGGGGCAATAAGAGTAACGACTCTGGCTTCATCTGGGATGAAAATGGCGTCAAATGGAACAGCTACCCCGGCTCCATGTTTGGAAGCGCCCGGTGCAAGTTTTTGAATTACCTTCTTAAAATCGGTCGTACCGGGGATGTAGGAAATCTTGGCCACGACACTTTTCCCCCTATCATTCACAAAGCTCTCAAAAGCTTCAGCAGCCTTTACCCCATAAGAATCCCCTGGATACAAAATGGCAAAGCGCTCAATGCCGAGCACATCAACAGCGTAAGAAGCAATGCTGTGCACTATCTTCGTGGTATTCGGCATCATGGCAATATAAAAAGGGTGATTTTTCATTTTTCCACCACTCGGCACAAAAGCACCAATCAGAACACTTTTTGCCTCAGGTTGTGACACAACCCTATTAACAGTTCTCTTTCCCAGGGGTCCTAGCAAAGCCAGCACATGATATTTATGCACCAGAGACCGAAATGCACCGGTAACTTCTTCTTCCGACCCCGAGGCATCCATTGCTATTACCTTCACAGGATCATCAGGATGAATCTCGTTCCATTCACTGGCAGCAAGGGAAATACCCCTGAAAAGCTTTCGACCAAAGCCAGCATAACGCCCATTGAAAGGAAGCAAAACCCCAATGGCTTCCTTATCGGCGGGTTCCAATGTGGGACCGGCTGTTTTGTCAAGGTTTGCCAGCATTTCCCTGACCACTGGCGTCAGAACATGGGTAGAAGGAAGTTCGGACAAAATAAACCGAAGCTTCTTAATGCCCTCCTCCTTATTACCCTCGGTAATATCTTTCCGCGCGTTCAGACAGTGTAAAAGATACCGAACGTCTTTGGATCTCTCCAATTTGAGCATGTTCGATAGAACATCGCTATCTAAGACGGAAGCAGCAAAGTCGATTTCAGATTTTACGACTTTCACTGAAGAGTTGTTTATAGCATTCACATAGCGATCAAAGATAGATGAAGCCTCATCGAAACGCCCATTTTGTGCGCGCACAATACCGACCAGCAAAAACTTTTCAGGTATATCCGGTACATTATTTTCAATACTCAAAGCCTTGTTAAAATCCCTCAGGGCTATACTGGCCTTCAACATGAGCAGATACACCTTACCTTTTCCATTCCATTGGGGATAATTCTTCAGTATGTAGGAACAAAAGGCATCCACAGCGTGCCAGCGACCCTGCCGTGAATATATCTGCGCCGTTTTGAAAAGAGCCTTTGGAGCTATGGCATTTCCGGGAAAGGTCGCCGCTATTTGACGGTACGTATTTATGGCTTCCATGAAAAGCTGTTGTTTTTCCCTAGCTTCAGCCTGGTGCCAAAGCTTCAAGGCTTCTTTTGGTGGAGGTTGATGAAGCACCTCCGGTGGAATCATATCTGGTCTTTTTACCTGCATAGTGGAAGAACAGGCAAAGCAGAATACCAGCACCAACATAAGGACAAATCCTCTCATCGCAAAACTCCTTTCCAAATCACAGATGTAAAATTTTAGAATGCCTAAGCATGGGGGGTTCGTCAAAAACTTCGTGGCCATTCAAGGTAAAAATGACCGACAAAGTTTACAAACAAATCGTGCAAAAATGAGAAAAACTAAGCCAGCAGATTAATCGCCGGGTTCGGAATGCATTACCGAACCTAATCTGCATCCTGACCCTGGCGTTTAAGATTTTTTAGAACGTGAAAAAAACGCCACAACGCCGTGGCGTTCGTGCCTACGACAAAAACCCATAAAGTCAGAAACATAACGAGTGGTACCGGCCAGATGAAATACAAGATACCCGCAATACCCAACAAAACAATGCGTTCCCCTCGCTGAAAAGCTCCAACAATACATCGCTCTCCCAGCCCTTCAGCCCTCGCCCGTGTATAGCTGACCATCAGAGATCCGAAAAGTATAAGAATAATTAAAAGGGACACGACAGGCACATAGTAATTAAGACGATAAAAATAGCCCCAAATTCCAAGCAGTATAATAAGCTCTGTGTAGCGATCTATGACAGAATCAAGGAAAGCACCGGCTTTTCGTGATTTCCCCATAAATCTGGCAAGAGAACCATCCAAGGTATCAAAAAGCCCGGAAAGCAAGGTGAACATTCCACCCCAGAAGGGAGAAAAAACAAAACACATTCCCGCCAAAACACTGGCAAAAAGCCCCAATATACTCAAATGGTTAGGCTCAAGACCCCATTTAACAAGTACCGGGACTAAAAACTTCCTAAGACATTCATAATACCAAACTTCCAGCGCAGTTCCTTTAAACATAAAATCCTCTATTTCTAAGCCGTCATAAGTGATATTAATCGACCTGTTTGCACGGTTGCATATTTCAAGCTTTTAGTTTCTTCAGGAAGCAGAATATACCCGTTTTTTTCATGAGTAAACCGTTTGAGGCCGTGATGAGGGAAAAAGATCGGCATGCTTTCATGAAATTCAACATAACCCCACACAGCCCTGGCTTGCTTGCCTTTAAAGGAAAACGACTCTCCGATTGTGAAAGATGCCGACGGGATAACATCCTCCTTTCGGCGGAACCATTTCTTCATAAGACCATTCAACACCTCGCAAAAGATAGCCGCACCTCCGATCACACCTCCCGGCAAAGACAACCACGCCTTGCCATTCCACATTCCACCACACGACGACATGCCCGGCTTAATATCCACACGATCAAATAATATTTCTGCTCCAAGGCTTTTCCAAACACGACCAGTATAATCCCGTACTCCTTTTCCAGTACCTCCAACGGTAACAATCAAATCACACCTCTCCAATGAACAAATGGCCGACTCTATGGCCGAGGGATCATCGGAAACAACTCCCCTATCCAGCACGTCACAACCGAAAAATCTAGCAATACCTGCAAGGAAATACTGACCACCCGCATAACGTTTCCCGTATGTTAGATCACACCCTGGAAGGGCAAGCTCGCTACCAATAGCAAGAAACCCGATCAGTGGCTTTCTATATACCTTGATTTTTGCACATCCGGTTTCTGCGAGCAAAACCCAGGCCCAGGGAGTAACAATAGTACCGGAAGAAATAACCATATCACCCCGTGACCATTCATTCCCCTGTGGGATAACCCCCGAACCAGGCAGTACCGGAACAAGTATTTTTACGGAATCTTCAGCCAATTCAGTATCTTCTCGCTTAACAACGGCATTTGCGCCATCAGGGATAACAGCACCCGTCATTACTGGAACGCAGGTTCCTTGCTTAACTCTGAAATCGGGAACCTGCCCAGCTACAACTTCTCTGCCTTGCACAATCCGAAGCCAACCTCGAGAAGAACTTCCTGCACACAGGGCAAAGCCATCCCACCTGGAACAAGAAAACGGAGGATTATCGTATTCAGCCTTTATATTAACAGCAAGACATCGGAGGAAAACTTCATCGAGAGAAACTTCTTCAATGCTGACAGCAGATTGGTGCTGTGAAAGCGACCTAACAACTTCTGGAAGTTTCATCGCTTAGCCTATTATAATCCTGAGGTGTGTTTATGTTTATAAAACTTTTCCCCTCTGAATCGAAGCGTCTCCACTCTGTCTCTTCAATGAAACGAACGTTTACCCTTCTGAAAAAGCTGGCCACTCTTCGTTCCCCTCTTTGAAAAACACTGACAATAGCTCTAACACATCTTCTATTATAAAGAGCGCACAGAGGTTCGTAACCCTTACCTGTAACAGGTACAATAGCATCATATCTGCTGCCATTTGCAGCTATTCCAATCATGGCTCTGGCGAGTTCAGGCACAAGATAAGGCATGTCAACAGCCCTGACGAAAACCCATGAAGATGGAGCATACACAAGGGCCGTATAAAGCCCCATTAAGGGACCCTGATTGGGTTGAAAGTCACGAACAAGATTGGCTTTTACTCCCAAGTAATCTTGTGGAGCATTCGTTACCACGAAAATGCGATTACAGAAATCTCTAAGAATCCTTACATTTCTGTCGATCAAACGCTCACCTTCAACAACCTCCATAGCTTTGTTACGGCCAAAACGCCGGCTTGCACCGCCTGCGAGAACAACTCCCGTCAGATCAGGTATCATTGGTCCGTCGTATGCTCAAAAGAATATCGGACGGCTCGTCCCAACCCCTCAACGTCTTGAGGAGCCCTTCAACGGTTGATGTTATTATTTCTTCGACGAAGTTGTTAATGGGCAACCGTTTTCCATCAAGAAGCACAAAGGCGTCTCTTTTCTTCCTCTTACTTAAATACCTTCCCTCTATGAAATCCGCCAGACCATCTATTTCATCCCACCCGAAATGTTCCACCTCCAATGATTCTTCGGGTTTGTCGCCCACAATGGCTATTAGGTTGTCCTGCTTCGAACACAAAAGGGTATTGGAAACTTCTTTTCTGAATACCTCTATTTTGGGATAGACTGATTTCTTAAATCCCTCAGTAAGCACGATCTCTTCTTCCCAGAAAAAGCGGGCAACGATGCGATCGAGTGGCATCTCTTCAGTTCGCTTTTTCATAAGGGCAAGCCCCTGCGGAGATGATATAACCACGGTGGATGCTCCGGCTCGTCCATGCCTCCACGTGTCCTTGCCTTCTCGGTCAACATCAAAACCATGTACATCGTGCTTAACAGTGCCAACCCGGTAACCTCGGTTAACAAGCTCCGGAATCAGCTTTTCCAGCACCGTAGTTTTTCCAACGTTCTTTGCTCCGACAAAACACAAAATAGGTATCATAATTCCTCCGTGTCATTCCTCGTCCATCGAAAGATAAACCGTTTTGAGTTCCGTAAATTCCTCAAAGCCGAAACGGGATTTTTCTCTTCCTATCCCACTTTGCTTGTACCCTCCAAAGGGAGCATCAAAACGAGCCTGATGAATGCAATTTATCCACACGCTCCCGGCTTCTAGCATGGAAGCCCACCTGTATGCTTTCTTCAAGTCCTGCGTGAATATATAAGCTGCAAGACCGAACGGGGTTCTGTTGGCCAACATTAGCGCATCATCAAAGAACCTGTAACTATCTATAAAAGCGATCGGACCGAAAAACTCTTCTTCTGCAATGCGAGCATCAGCTGGTACATTATCCATAACTATTGGCACACAGTAGTAGCCATTTTCAGGGTTTTCAGGGGGAACAGCCCCACATAAAATTCTCGCTCCCCTCTCCATAAGCCTGCAAACCTGCTCACGAAACCTTTGGTAAATTCTAACATTATTCAGCGGCCCCAAATCTGTTTGTTTGTCTCTAGGGTCCCCTACTCTGAGCTTTTTTGCAGCCTCAACAAAGGCTTCAACAAAATCCTTGTAAATACTTTCATGTACTATAAGACGGGTAATTCGATAACAATACTGCCCGGAGTTTTTAAAGGTCTGGTTCACGATGCCATTTAAATGTCCTTCCCACGAAGCATCATCGGCAATAATTGCCGGACAATTACCCCCCAACTCCAGCACAAGACGCTTAACCCCTCTGGATGCCCTGGCAATTATCTCCTTGCCAACCACAGTGCTTCCCGTAAAGGAAATCAGGCGAACCGACGGATGATCAATAAGAAAGCGCCCTGTTTTTTCTCCGGGGCCGCAAACAACGTTGAGTACTCCTCGGTATAGGCCGGCTTCCTGAGCCAGCCGTGCAGCGAGAAGAGTAGCACATGGTGTGTGCTCGTCCGGTTTCACCACAACAGTGCATCCGACAGCGATAGCAGGACCGACCTTTGTAATGAAGGTACTCAAAGGATAATTATAGGGAGTAATTACCGCACACACCCCCACGGGTTCCCGAACAATCATGTACCCACCTAGGCCAGCAGGAAACCCTGTAATACGCCCCAGCAATTTTGTAGCTTCGGATGAGCAATAATCGAGAAACGACGCAGCACTTTCAACTTCAGATCGGGCAGCTAAAATAGGTTTACCCACTTCCGTACACACCAGGTCTGCCAGTTGGTCTGCGGATTTTCTGAGCAGTTCAGCCCACCGCTTCAACACACCAGCTCTATAATCAGCGTCGGTCATTCTCCACTTGCGAAAAGCCCCCTCAGCACTTGCTACCGCTTGCGCAACTTCCTTTTCGCCTGCAACTGCTACTTCCGCAACTGCCAGCCTGCCCGCCGGATTCTCAACGATCCACCTTTCCGCCGTACTAATCTCTCTGCCATCTATCCAACAACCAGCAACAAAAACATCCTCTGTCTCAGGCATTGATCTAGCCTCGTACCTTCCCAGTCAATTAAACTTCGCTGCTATGAAAGCTCTGAAAATATTTCACGCTCCACGATCACTGTCAACGGACAACTACTTCGGAACCGACGCCGTCCAATATCAAACACATTCTTTCGCCCCGCTTTGCACTCGAAATCAACACAGCTCCAAGTCAACCTTGACTTTATAACCCTATCTGATAAATGCACCAGTCCAAGTACGATCAGAGTTTTTTCGGGAGGAATGACGCATGGAAAAGTGGGTTTTCATGTTCCCCGGCCAGGGCTCCCAGTACGTTGGTATGGGTAGAGAATTTTATGAAAGCTATGAAGAGGTTCGTCGCCTTTTTCACGAAGCAAGTGAAATGCTTGGCATGGACATGATCAGGCTGTGTTTCGAAGGTCCTGAAGATGAACTGACCATGACAGAGAATGTGCAACCCGCCATCACGGTTATGAATCTGGCGTGTTTTAAGATACTCGAACTCCATGACATCGTACCTGTAGCGTCAATAGGTCACAGCTTGGGCGAATACTGCGCTCTGTATGCCGCCGGGGTTCTGAACATGGAGGATCTTCTGACTTTGGTACGTGCAAGAGGCAAGTTGATGCAAGAGGCGGCAGAGAGACATCCGGGAGGAATGATCGCCGTTATGGGCGCACCTAATGAAGCAATCGAAACACTGTGCCGGGGTTTCGGACTTGAAATTGCGAATCTGAACTCTCCGAATCAGATCATACTAACCGGCCCAAAAGTAGCCATAGAAAAGGCGACAATGGATTATGAAAAATACGGAATTAAAAATTGCGTAAGATTGAATGTTAGCGGTCCATGGCACAGTAGCTGGATGAGCGAAGCGGCGGAGAAATTTCGCGAGGTTCTGGAAAAATGTCGTTTTTTAGATCCAAGCATACCGGTTGTTTCTAACGTTGATGCCAGACCGATAAGTTCCGGTGCGGAAGCAAAGGAAAAGCTGGCTTTGCAGATAGTAAAACCCGTAAGATGGATTGAAACCGTACAATGGCTGGTTCAAAAAGGCTATACAAATTTTGTTGAAGTTGGCCCTAAACGGGTGTTATGTGGTCTCGTGAAGAAAATACATCGAAAAGCGACGGTAAAACATGTTGAAGATCCATCCACGCTGGCTGAATTTTTGCTCAAAAACAAGAAGGGCAATGAAAATTAGTTAAAAGAGGAGTGCCATGAAAAGGTTAACGTTGAACTTCGGGATTGTTGTCTTGTTCGTATTGGTAATAATTGTTGTTAACTGCCATGCAAAGGCCGACGTTGAAGTGGCTCCCATTGACGTGATTCGCAACGGAACCGAGCAAGTGTTGGCCATACTGAGACAGTGCAAACCGGGCGAACATCTGAAAATATCAGCTCACCGTGAAGAACTCCGCAAAATAGTTTCTCAATATTTCGATTTCGACGAAATGGCCGTCAGGGTTCTTGGCATTTACTGGAAAAGGCAAAAGCCGGAGGACCGAGAAGAATTTAAAAGGTTATTCAAGGAACTGCTCTTCCGGGCTTACGTCGATAAGTACGACGATTACGAATGCGGAAGTGAAGAAGTATTGTACGAAGGTCAGATTATCCGAGGTCCATACGCCCTGGTTAAAACAAAAATTCATGGCCTGCGTGATCGAGATACCGATGTAGTGGTGGAATATAGACTGAAAAAGAAAAAAGATGGCTGGAAAGTCTATGACGTGATTGTCGAGGGTATAAGCCTAATCCAGAATTACAGAAGCCAGTTCAAGTCCTTGCTTGTAAAAGAAAGTTTTCAGTCGCTGCTCGAAAGGATGCGAAAAAAGCTGAACATTGATAAACAGCAGCAACAATTAGCCGGATAAACGTCTGTTGTAAGTAGTATGTCGGATGCGAAAGGTCATCGCGAGCGTTTGCGAAGACGATTCCAGGCCGTGGGGTTAAACGGTTTTCATGATCATGAAGTCCTTGAATTGCTCCTGACATACGCCATTCCCAGGCGGGATGTTAAAAAGATAGCAAAAGATCTTCTGGAAAAGTTTGGCTCATTATCGGCAGTAATAGATGCCCAGCCCCAGATACTGGAAAAAGTAAATGGGCTAGGACCTAAAGCCGCCCTTTTCATATCCCTTGTGGCCCAGCTGTTCAGAAGATATGAACAGGACAAATTCTCACAAAAGAAGAAGATCCGGTGCATTGAAGATGCTCTTAAGCACTTGAAACCCTTCGTGGACAAACCCTTTGAAAGCCTCTGGGCTGTGGTTATGAACAGCGCCAATGATGTTCTGGCTACTGAAATGATCCAGGCCGGTAGCGTAAACAAAGTAAGTGTTATTCCAAGACTGGTAGTGGAAGCAGTGATTACTCATCGAGCTACAGCGATTATACTGGCCCATAACCACCCAAGCGGCAATCCGGAACCATCCACAATGGATAAAGAAATTACAAAAATTCTGCAGAATCTGCTACACCAAATTGACGTGACCTTGCTTGATCACATAATAATCGCCGGCACCAGGTACTTTTCCTTTGCCGAAAAGGGATTGTTATGAAGATGGGAGCCGAAAACAGCGCACATGCAGTGGTGCTCAATGGTGTTTCTTTGACTCGAAGCAAGAAACAAATTCTAAAAGGGATCAATTGGAAAATTGAACGTGGTTCGAACTGGGTGGTGCTTGGCGCCAATGGATCAGGAAAAACAACCCTGCTAAAGGTAATTGCTGGCTATCTCTGGCCCACAAAAGGTACTGTTACCGTTTTTGGAATCAGGCTTTTTGACCATGCTCTGATAATAAAAGATGGAAAAGTAGTGGCTCAAGGTGTAACTGAAAATGTGATAAATCATGAAAACCTCAAAGAAGCTTTCGGTCTGCCGGTAACAATTAGGTCCGAAAATGGGCGATACTGGCTTCAATGTGATCTGGTTAATCTGCCGTAAATCAATTGCACTTCCCTAAGAACATCCGGTGTATCCACTCCAATAACCTCATACTCGGGAGCAATCCAAAAAGTTATCCTGTGGCCATCTGCAACCATCCACTCGATCAAATCCGTAAGGAAGTATTCTTCTATCATGACCTTCCTACCATTAATTGTTTTTTCAACTCTGTGAGGTTTTTTTGCCAAGAAGTCAAGGTATGTCAAAAGAATGTCTTTATTGAAAGCATAAATACCGGAATTGCACAGCTCTAGTTTTGCTTGCTTATCGGCTGGTAGGTCCTTCCAGTACTGCCATTCGATTATTTTTTTAACGAAGCCATACTCAGTTACCAGACAGCCATACCTTTTTCTGTCCTGCGGACGAAAGGCAATCAAGGCACCATGAGCATTTACATCTTCCATGACAGATAGCAAGTTTTCGTAAGTTTGAGCCCTTACCAGCGGCACATCACCCATGGTAATAATTATTACGTCGGCCGCTACCTCTTTCATGAATCCCCTTGCAGCCAGAACAGCTCCGCCGGTTCCGTTCAAAACAGGTTGTTTAATATGAACAACATTATTTTGTTTGCTCAACCCTATTACCCTCTTGGCATCGTGATGTACTACAATGGCTCTTGGACCACGCGGAAGCTGAGACAGGATTTCTTCGATAAAAGGCCGTTTCCCTACGAAAATACCTTCTGAGGGAATTAAAGGCAAAGTTGCTTTATTCCCATCGAACCCTGTCATCCGACTACCTCGTCCGGCAGCCAGAACGATACTTGCGACCTTATTGCGTGCCCGTAGCGCCATTATTCGCCTTTTTTAACGCCCTGATTTCTTCTATAGCCTTCAGGTGTTCACTATATGATATAGAAAAACGATGCGTACCGTCACCATTGCTGACAAAATAAAGATAAGGTACCTGTGCAGGATACAACACAGCCTTTATGGAAGCTTCACCAGGACTGCAAATTGGCGTGGGTGGTAAACCTCGAATCACATAGGTATTGTACGGAGAATCCCGTCTCAGGTGTCTTTTTAGTACGGGACCACGAAAATCCGGAATATCGTAAACTGCTGTGGGGTCACTCTGAAGAGGCATTCCTTTCTTCAACCTGTTCAAAAATACAGCCGCAATAACTGGACGTTCACTATCAAACACGGCTTCTTTTTCAACTATGGAAGCTAGGGTCACCACTTCATGAATACTGAAACCAAGCTTAGCTGCTCTTTTTTTCCAGTCTGGACGAAATTTTTGTTTAAACCGACGCACCATCGTACTGAGCATTTTTTCTGGGCTATCCTCTCTGGTGAAAAAATACGTGTCCGGAAAAAGATAACCTTCAAGTGTCGGTGCATTTACCCCAACCTTCCTGGCAAATTCGGCGCTACTGGCAAGCCTTAGGATTTCATCTCTTTTAGCAAGGCCATTTTCCTCAATAATCTCAGCAACTTCGTATATTCGAGACCCTTCAGGAATCGTAACAGCATACTTTACCACCATTCCTCTCGCCAAAACCGAAAATACATTAAGGGGCGTGCTGTAAGGAACTATCAAGTATTCCCCGGACTTAAGCTTTCTGTCCAAAGACAAAACCCTCAAAATCATCTTCATCTTCAAAACCTGACCTCGTTCCAGCCTGAGGCTTGAAGAAAGAATTTTCAGGACTTTTTCACCCGAACTTCCCTTGGGAATAGCTATTTTCACGGGTTTATCCTGAACCAGCGGAGTGTAAGCAAAGAAATACATCCTTGTAACGAAAAAAGCAAAAACCCCTACCAGCCCTACTAAAACAAAGGCAAACAACCAGCCCCAAAATCTCACGAATCGCCTCGAGTAGTCTTATGTCTGTAGCTTTTATTTTACCTGCGTCTGAATTTCATTACAAGTGGTCAAATCTCATTCCAGTAAAAGCGCAGCCTAACGTTAGGTTGTTTGACGCGAACCTTCAAATTTATTGTCGCTGATAAAGGTTTACGTCAACTATCTTAAAAGAATTTCCTTCCGGTTGAAGAATAATTTCAACGCTATACACAGTTCCATTTGAAAGGGCTTCGAAAACAAATCTGTGCGCCGGTTTTTCATTTCCTGCGATTTCTTGCTTATTGTAGTCGATGAGTTTCTCAATCTTAACAGGTTTTAATTTGACAAGAATGCTTTTAATAAGATCATCGCCAACCTGCTTTCTCACGTCATCATCCACAAGTTCCAGCGCTGCGTCAACTCCCTTTCCTTGTAGAGTAGGGAAAAAGGTATTCTTGAGGAATTTCTCAGCCCCTGCTGAAAAAGCCTGAAGCCGCTTTCTGACTGCTTCAGACATCTCAGGAAAGTTAATATTAAGGTGCGAGATTAGAAATCCGTCAAATGATCTTTTCAGTGTAAGCGTAAGCACCACCTTCTCCGTCGGATATTTAATAAGCCCTTGGACGATGCAATGAGATCCGTCCGGTTGCATCTGATAGCCGGTAAGAGTCACCGTCTCTGGCTGATCGAGACCGCCCAAAGCTTTGTTCAAAAAATCCGCCAGCTGATCCACCGTAAATTTTTGCTTAACAGCGGGCGTCATTCGTTCATAAATTGCGGGAGCATCCTTCTTTATTACCAGTTCCGCCACCTGCCTGAAGTATTCTATCGCCTGCCCCTGTACGTCCTGTACATCCTGCCGGGAATCGGCGGCAAAGAGGCCACCTCTTAAAGCCAACCCGAAAACACATATAAAAGTCAGAACTAGCCTAACCTTTCGCATGTTTCTCCTCCTTTTGTGTTCTCAGAAGAACAAAAAGCTGAGACATCCAGTAACCGTAAACGCCAAAAAGGGCCAGCCAGCAAAAAAAGGTTAACCTGTTCAGCAGGGCAAAAACCAGCAAAACAAAGGCATAATCCCGATGATTTACCTTTACAAAAAAGCTGGCAGCTTCATGAGATTTCTCTTTGGCGAGAGATGATACAGCCGAATGGGTTCGAGCGGCAAGAGTCGTGCCGATTATAAAGGCAACACCGACGAGCACCATAAGCAGGGGGGATTTATACCGAAAGGTGCGGAAAATAAGGGCCATGAATAGCAAAACGTTAGCAAGATGACCCAGACGAGTATCAAGAATCTGCCCTTGTTGGCTCTCGCTTAGTGTCAAACGGGCAAGGGTTCCGTCAGCACAGTCGAGCATCCACGAAAAAATGAAAATTATCGAAGCAATAACGCCTGTTACATAACTCGGAACTATCAAAAAAGCACAACCGGCGATATGCACCAAAAATCCGAACCAGGTTACAAAGTTGGGACTTATTCCTCGACTGGCAAAAAAGGAGAGAAGCGGAAATAGAAATTGCCTGACCCAAACAACATGAGGTCGATCGGAAGGCTTGCTGGCTAGATTTAACAATAATGCAGGGTTTTTCAAAACCTTCGTAGATGACAGAAGTACAGCATTTTTAGGAAGTTTAACCACACATGGGAATGAGTCGCTTACCGTTGCAGTTCCGTTGAGGCTTGTAAATCGCGACAAGTCTCGAGCCCGGATCGAAGCTGCAACCAGAACAAACCGATTATCCATTTCTCCCAACATTGCCGCCACAGTTTGGCTCTTTATCTGGTCATCAAACCATTCCAGAATTTCCTTCTGCCAAAACAAGCCTCCCTTTACGAGCAGAATCGCATCATCACTATCGGCAAATCCACTCGTTCCAAAAAAAACTCGGGGGATTGAAGGATCCCAGCCTTGCAGCGCGCTGCAAATGCTACTACGTTCGGATTCATCTGTTCCGTATATAAACACATCACGAATGCCGGATCGTTTCAGCGTAACCAGCACTCGAACAATGGCAGGCACAAAAAAAACACTCTTAAAAGCCCACCTCCAACTTCCCCGCTCATCGGGGTATAATATTACTTTTTTCCATCTCACTGTGGTGCTTTCCTTGGCAAAATTCGTAGAAGCATGATCGTTTTCTTGGTACGTCATGTTTGTTGCTCACTTTGAGCCTTCTCATCTTAACAACTTCCCCTAACGTTTTCACCAACGAACTTAGCTTAGCTACATAAAGTGTCTATTAGTTTCCGCAATAGGCATCTATTAATTCTTTTGCCAGTACTACTGAATCGACCGTTTCATCCACGTTTTGAATGAAACTTACTCCAATTTCTTCAGAAGTGTACGAGCATCCATTTCGTATCTTGTCCGTAAAATATTCAGCTACTTCAACCTTATGATCTATGATTACCGCGTCAGTACCTACAGCTCCATCAAGAACATTTAGTGTTATGCTCTGCAACGTCATGGTCCCAAGGTTAAGCTGGCGCAGGTAGAAATTCTTCCCTGCTTCGTCTGGCCACCTGTTGAACATTTGCAGGTAGATAGTGTCAATAAGTTCGCTGTTGCTTAGACCGCCGTAGCGCCTCTCGAATTCTTCACTGTTGCCAAAAGCCTGAATAATGGCGTCCAGATTTCCGCCTGCCTGCCTCAGTTGGTTCGACCACCAATCCAGACCGGCCGGATCTGCCGGTCTCCCGTAATAAGCCACGTAAACTTCCTGCATCCTTCGTGTGTATTCATCACCGGTGGCCCCACCAGAACCATCTGAACCTCGTATAGCAGCCACATATACAGCAACACGTCTTATCGTTTCGGCGTTTCTTGCATTGGAATCACCAATTCTCTTCCCGTCAACAATCATGTCATCTGAAAAATAGGGAACTGAAGGCTCACAGTAGGACATCACCGTGCCGTAATCAGGTCCGCAGTAGCCGTTACTGAATGAGTAAAGGCCGTTTCCTCCACCATGCGAAAGATCGTGATCGCAGCCAAAATTATGTCCCAGTTCATGTGCCAGTGTGTCATCACCACAGTAGAAAATCGTTCCTCCGCCAACCGTGTATTCCCCGACTTCGACAACAGCACGGAAAAGAACATGAGAATAACTCGGATCGGTGAAACAATATTCCCTATTGTTTATATAAGCTAAACCACACCATTCGTCATAGGGGCTATACTTTCTAAAAAGGACAGCTATGTCGGCTCCTGTGTTGTCCATGACCTGAAGAAGATCGGAAAATTCACCACTTCCGTAAGCCATTTTGTTCAAAGTAGTATTTACATCTTCGTCATCCCCGGTGGCTATTTCCTTCCAACCAATAACACGCAGCGTTACGCCCGTATTGCTATTAGTGAAAATATAATTGGCATAATCGAAAAGATTCTGAATAACAGCCATTACTTCACTACTCCCGCCATAGGCTTGCCTCAAGCCCGGCGTGTACATTGCCAGTACATCAACAACCAAACCTGATGACCCGGAGGCACCTGATGCGGTTAATGAAAGATCGGCCCAACTCTGTCCTACTGGGCGATCATACCGGCTGTCAGGTAACGGCGGTTCCGGCGCAGGTACGGCCATAGAGGGAAGTTCGAAAGCGTCTGTCGTGTCAATGATAAAAACTGTCCCGTTTGCATCTTCTGGATCACATCGAAAAGACATGTTATTTATCTTGGCTATGCAGGCGGCGTAACCGTTTACAACGGAAAAAACAATGACATCCCCTATGCCCCCATTCAAAGGCCTGGATATCCACTTAACTCTACCAGATGCCACTTCAACCTGGTCAGTTACTACCTCAATAAGCCCTGTCCCAAAGTCCACCAGAGCATGATCGCCTTTTTTAAATTTTTGAATTAAACTCGTATCAAGAATACCAGTGTTGCGGACTCGCACTAATTCATCCCTACCAGGCGAAATATCCGCTCTGGGCGTCAGCAAATACGAAAAAACTAGCGGAGCAGACCTTTCCCTTTGTGCCATCACACTTGATAAGGCTGCAATGACACACACAAACAAAACTACCCCAGATGTTACAAATTGTTTCTTCATTTTAGATACCCACACATTCCTAGGCTTTACTGTTAATTTCCATGCTTGGAAGTTATAGTAATCTTCAAGCTAAACCCTGTCATTAAAAATCTGGCTTTATGTCAGCAACACATTAATTGTCCGGTTCTTGTAGCACATGGATTGTCCGATCTTGGGCTGTAGAGATGTCAGATGTGGAGGTGTTTTTTTTATGTGCCATCGGTATTACTCCTCGTTGGTGGTGCCTAATAAGGGGGCGCCGAGAATGGGCTCTCGCCATGTAGCCCGTCGGAGGCGCCCTTCGCAGCCGATTTTTTATTCTCTTCAATGGGATAAGGGCAGAAGTGACCTATCAAACTCCCTTAGAAGCTTCGTCCGCAAGGGCGGAGTAGTTCACTACAAGTGCCATGTTCATCCTAGAGAAGACTGCTTTTAAGCCACAATGTTCAATCTGTTAAGGTTGAAGATTTTTCTGCCTTTAAATAAAGAGTCAAAAATCTTTTCCAGATCTTCACGGGATACGTCTTTCGCCTTTTTCTCTTCACCTCCCAGGCGCAAAGTTTTGTCAAGAGATTGTAAGTACTCAAAGGCACTATCAAGCGCTTTGCCCTTACCCTCTTTTAAAGCAAAATAAAACAAAACCACTTCAAGAGGGGATAAAGTTACAGCTACCCCACCAGTAACTTCAGATACCAGTTGGCAACCGGTTAAGAGTTCAAATGCGCTCTCCAGAAGATACTCGTTAACAGATGAGATCGTAAACCTTTCTGGTAGTTCCTCAGGTGTCTCTCTTAAGTCTCTTAACTTATCCTTAAAGCAACATATAAAAAACTCCCCAGAAGCTGATACCTTGTAAAAAGCCTTTTTAACAGCTTCGGGATTTTCTTTAAACAAGGGATGATCACCTAGCCGGAAAGGGGCTTCTCCATTTCCGTAAAAGGGAGTAAAAATTTCTCCAGAAAGAGAAAACCTATGTCCTCCTGGCAAAAGCACAGTCCTTCTTAAATGATCAGGCTTCTGCCTGGGGATTAAAAAAAAATGCTCATGAAGATATTCTAACGACTCTTTTTCTTTAAGCTCCCCCTCCTTTACCCACACATCGTGATGCTCTCCTATGTTCAAAATAAAATCTACCACTGTTTCCCTTACTCTAACATCTTTTTTGAACCTTACATAAGTAGGCACGTGAGAAGGAAATAAACTCAGCTCTGGAGCGTTCTGCTCAAGATCCATTCTCCCCGCAAATCTTACACCTGCTTTCGTAAAATCATCATAAATTTCAAAAAAATACACAGGAAAAGCATATTCTGGAAGCACATTGTGAAGAAGATGCTTGCTCTGTTCTTCCCTGTTGCGCAAATAATTGGAAATTACAGTTCTTACGCCTGTATAAGTTATAAGATACTTTGTGGGCCTGCTGATAAAGATCTCAAAAAGCTCAAGGGTTTTTTCTATCTTTTCAGAATCTTCAGCCTCCCTTGGAACAAGCTCTCTAATAAACCTCCAGAAAATAGCGTTATTAATTGAACCTGGTATGGCAGCAAATTCCAAGTAAAGTATGCCTTCAGGTTTTAATCTTTTCTCTACAAACTTTTTCACTGCTTCCCTTGCAGAAGGGGTAAGCCATGTATATAACCCTGCCATAGACACATAATCAAAAAAAGGAAGCTCTTTTAACTCAAGGAGCTTTTCAAAGCCTGTGTTTATAAATCTTAAGTTTTTGAGGCGAAGTTCTTCAGCCTTTTTTTGAGCAAAACTTATTGATTTCTCGTTAAAATCAACACCGTAAAACTCAGCCTGGGGATAAAGCTGGGCAAGAGCCATTAAGGTTTTTCCCCTTCCACAACCAAGGTCAATAAAGTGAAATTCCTTAGTAAAATCAGGAGGCAAAAATCCGCTACTTGCTGCAACAAAAGAATTGCCTGCAGGATACATATAAGGAATAAAACGGTCTATAAATTCCTCTCTCTTAGGATAACCTTCATCCATTATAAAACCTTTCTTTTCTTAATTTAAGCAGGAATAGTATAACCCAGAAAACCTGCTGGTTTTACCACATCTTCATATCTCAAAAATCCAACAATATCACTTTCATTTAAGGGCATAAAGCCTTCTTCAAGAAGCTCTATTACTGGCTTAAGAAACTTTTCGTATCTTCTCCACTTTTCAACAGAAGATTTATAAATTCCTTGCCTTACTTGCTTAATACTCGCGGTCTTCACAGGTCTTTTGGTCTTGTAAAACTCAAGTACTTTAGCTTCCCATGAAAGTTCACAAAAATCAAGAAGTTCTCTTATAACATCTTCAGGCTCTTCTGTTAGCCTCCTGTAATCAAGCTCATAAATCTGGCCAGGGAAAATCTTGTGCCAATGTTCCATAATAGCCTTATGGTCGTTGAGCATATGACCAATCCACTTAAGCTCAAAGGCAAAACCCATGGTTCCGTGTTTTGCAGCAAAATTTTGTTGATAATTTGAAACAGCCACGTCTAAATCATCTCTTACAAGATGAATAATCTTTGCATTCGGAAATATAAGAAGTATGAGTCCAATGTAATCAAAATTATGAGGAAGTTTATCAACTATTTTTGAATGCTTATCATCAAGCATCGCCACTTTGTCAAGGTAATACTGCGCTGCAGATTTTAAAAGTCTTCCGTCAAAATCCACTATAGCCTCTGGCCACCGCTTTGGCTCTTTCCCTTCCATTTTCAAAACCTTTGGTATTAAAGAAACAATCCTTGGAACAAAGCCAAGTTCTCCTGCTGGATAAACCATAGAGTGGCTTCCAAGAATCTGTTCTGTTAAAGTTGTCCCTGATCTTGGCATTCCAAGGACAAATATGGGTCTTTTAGAAGGATGACCCTTTCCTTTAAGTTTTTCCACAAGTTCAGGAGTAAATACCTCAATTGTCTTCTGAATCATAAGTCTGTGTTCTTTCCAGTCATAAGTCAATTCTTCCTTAACAAGATCATTTGCCTTAAGGAGAACCTTAAAAGCCCTATCATAGTCTTTTTTCTTTTCAAACACCTTATGAAGCACAAAACCTGCAGAAGCCCTTGTTGCTTTTGGAATAGCGATTGAGTTTAAAAGTCCTTCCAGAAGCTCAACCTGCTCGTCAGTAGCCTTATAATTTTCCATTTCAACCTGCTGGATTACAGAAGCAGGGTTGATTGCAACTATCTGGCTTTGGATTTCTGCTGCCTCTTCAAGTTCACCAATAGAAGTTAGAACATGAACAAGTTGAGACAAAACACCCAAATGGGCAGGAAATTTTTCTTTGGCTTCTCTTAAAACCTGAGCTGCCTCTATCCCTTTGTTTTTTTCCATCAAAATTTTGGACTTAAGTATGTAGTAAACCGGATAGCTTTCTTTGTCTTCTATTTTTTCGAGATCTTCCTCTGCAGTATCCAGAAAGCGAGCCTCTATTCTAAGTTCATTTAAGGTAAACCTTAACTGCGCCAAAACCTCATCTTTATTTGGAGTCTTTTCATCATCTATCCAGCTTGTATCTTCAAACCATTCCTTTACAAGAAGCCCGGCTTTATGTATAGCTCCTTCCTCTTTTAAGAGCTCCACAAGTAAAAATTTTAACCTTGAATCAAATTCAAACTTCTTAATTCCCTCCATAAGAATGGCCCTTGCCTCAGGAAGCCTTCCTGCAAGATAAAGGGTATTTCCAAGTTTAAGATAAACATCCGGCGTTTCTTCTTTTTCAAGCTGGGAATAGTACTCCTCTATCAAAGAGTCTATCTTGTTGAGCGAAAGCAAGCCTAAGCTTCTTTTTTCTTCTGCATCTTTAAAGTCAGGATCTTTTATCAATGCTCTGTTAAAGTAATCAACAGCTTTTTCAAACTCACCTTTGTTGAGATAAAGCACCCCGAGATTGTAGATGACTTCAGCTCTATCTGGATTTAACTCAAGGCTTCTTTCCCAAGCATACTGAGCCTCTTCTAATTTCCTCTGAGTATAGTAAACTGCAGCAAGCCTTGCCCAGGCAGCTTCGTCCGGACCAGGTAATTTTACTGCTTTTTTGAGATAATACTCGGCCTTTTCAATATCTCCAAGCATCAAAAAGACCAGGCCTGTATCTGCCATAAAATCTGCACTTTGAACCTCTTTTATCTCATCAAGGATCTTTTGAGCCTCTTCTCTGTTTCCTTTTAAAAGACAGGAAAAAGCAAGAAAAACATTCCCATGAGGTTCTCTTAAAAGCTCATTTTTATTTTGTTCAACCCTTTCCAAGAAAGCTGAATACTCCCGCGCCTTTAAAAGCTCCCTGATTTCTCTCACTAACTTTCCTCCTCTCTCGCCTCATCCCGTGCGCTTCCTTGACTCTGCATCCTGTCGCGCAAGAGCTATTTTTTTAGCCAATTTTTGCAGCCTGATTAAGCCTTTTGTAAGCGATCACAGGGTAATCATAGTGGTATTGCAGATTTTTGTATACAGTGAGCGGGCTTTGTGATAGGTGGGAGTGGTCTGAGAGAAGAAGATTGTTGAAGCGGAAGAAAGCATCCACCGTTGATATTTCATCAAGCGCAGAAGCTTTGGGATTGCCTTTTTCGGAGGAAGACTGGGAGGCAACACCCATAGCGGTTCGG
>JAFDGW010000030.1 GCA_019309115.1 Deltaproteobacteria bacterium | reverse complement strand
CAGCACCCGACGCTTTTTCCCCAGTGCAACCGCCAAAACCGCCTTCCGGCCATCAGGCCCAGAGCCGGTTGTCAAGGTCTGGAGCGAAGGCCAAAAGATCACAACGCTTTGTTCCTGCTACAGATAGACAGGGGAAGGATAGGGTGTTTTAAATAACGCAAATTTTGGTCTTGATTTATAGGGGTCATTACACGCTTTCCATGAACCATAAAAAAAGCTATCACAGGACTGACCATAACCCACAGCCAGTGTAAACCGCCGGAGTCATACCACGGAGTCTCGTCTATATGATTCACCTTCGATGATCGAGCCTTGTCTCGGATCGCTTCATAATGAGGCAAAGTAGCTTCAGAAGCACGGTCGATTACTTTTTGGATTGCCCCAAGACTGATAGGCAATCCAAGCACCGAATGGTAAAAACCCTGAACCATCCTGCGGCTATTTCCCGCTATCCCCGCAAGGCTCAATTATAAGTGCAGAAAGCCGGGGACCATATCCCACCTGGTATTCCGAAGGAACATAACCCTTTTCCTCACTGCCGCACGAACAACACTTGCCTCTGAAAAAATGAAAATGTGACACTTCTAGGGGAATTGCAGGAAGCTCAATATGTTGATGTGTATAATAACGTTGAATACCTTCAAACTCACAACAACCACACTTGCACTGTTCCGGATAAATATGATGCTCTTCGGTGGGTTCCAATAACTGTTGCTTTGCTCCAGGATGGCCTTTCTTCCTTTGCGGCTTCTTTCCCTTCTCCTTGCTCGCCCCTGGCTTACGATAAGGACCATCCGACGAAGGAGGCTGGTCTGAATTGGAAGAATCGCGGTTTAAAAGTTCTTCAATCCGTCTTTCAAGCTTTTCAACACGTTCCGAAAGCTTGGCTATCGTCTTTTCATCCTCAATGATAAAATGCCGAACCACTGTGGGCGTTGCCTTCCGGTCTTCCTCCGAAAAAGGCAATCCCAAAGCTTCTGCGCTTGATGAAATATCAACGGTGGGTGCTTTCTGTCGCTTCAACTATCTTCTCCTCTCAGACCACTCTCACCTATCATAATATCCGCTCACTGTATACAAAAATCTGCAATGACACTATCGTTACCCTGTGATCTCTTACCTTCAAATTAATATTTCAACATCTATCCCCAAGGCCTCTGCTATTGATTTTAATGTATCTATTGTGGGATTTCTTTTCCCAGTTTCTATCTGAGAAAGATATGAAGACGTAATACCTGCTCGTTTTGCAAGCTCTCTAACCGTAATCTGTTTGTATTCACGCCATGCCCGAATGGGATGAATCCCCTCTAAAATAGCAAAGGTCACTTCACCAGGAATGTTCTGCTCTTCCCCGTTCTCTATTGCTTGGACATATTTCTCGATATCCTTTCTGTCTTCAATATCATCCATTAATTCTTGAATTTTTATATATTCTTTATAAGGAATTACTGCCCATTCAGGCTTACCATTTTTTTCAATAAATTGAACATTCATTTATATACTCCACCTCTCGTCTTTATTTTTATAATGTGAATATTTTTTTCATTATCATTAACCAGATAAACTATACGCCAATCTCCCACTCGCATCCTGTATCCAGGATGATTGGTTAATTTCTTAATATTTGACATTTTTTCTGGATGGTTAGCTAATTCTTTTATTTTTTTAGCAATTTTTAAGGCTAAATTTCGAGGCATTTTTCGAAGAGTTTTGTCAGCCTGTTTGCTAAAAGTGATTTTATACATCTAAATATTTTAGCTCTTGGCCATCAACAAGTCAACCCTTAAAACGCTATTAAGGGAGAATTCATGAATATTAGCTTTTTTGAGCACAACGACAAGGGTCACTTGCCGACATGGAGCAAGGCCGAAGGCCGCAGCGAAATGGCGGTCAAGTGCACCCGCTTGTTAACCATCGCTACTTCCTTCTTCAACAATGTCAAGGAGCGAGTCAAACCTCCTTTGAATGTGTTCTGTACAGATTGCTCTCTTTATATCACTATCATCAGCGAGGTCATATAAATCGTCACGAATGAGGTTAGAAGCTTCTCTGATCAGCTCTCGGATAATAGGGGCAGCTGTATTGCTATAGAACACATGTCGTATATTACCCCAAGATGTTCTTCCTCCTGGTTCCCCCAAATAAGCCAGTACAAGCCATTTCAATATATCCTTTCGTACATCACTAGGGCAATACACAAGGCCACCAACATCCTTAAAAGACCTCAACAATTCTCCATGTGCATTATAAGATCTCCAATGATATCCGGTTCTTTGCATAATAACGAAAAATGATTTGAAAAAGTCTCTTAAATGAGCCTGTTTTAAGTAGGGAAGGACTCCTGCAGCATATGCGACACGAATAATAAGCTTTGAAGGACCAGAGCGAGTTATTTTTTTCTGCAAATGTGATGCGATATTAAGCTTTACTTGATTCTGAGTTATATTTGAAAAATGGGATAGAAATATAAATGCATTTTGTCTTACTAAATCTGACTGGGATTCATCCAAGGCCACAGATGATAGAAATTTCAATATTTCTTCTTGCCTTGGTTGTGGAGCGTGCTCATAATCTTGAATCAGGCTTGGAGCAGGAACAGCAGGTTGTGGTTGTTCTACTAACTCCTTAACATCAGTTACTTTTAGTAAATGAATTGGATCTCTAGATAGGACAACATTGATGCAAGTCTGGAAAATATAAACACAATCTTCTATGCCAGCCTCATATTCATCATCCTCATGTTCTAAGTCTCTACGAATTTCGTAGCAACGTGACAATCTACGCCAGTCAGGACGAGAGAGAATTCCCATCCTATAAGAAAGGTCTATAAGTTTAGCTGTTGGATATCTTTCTACATCTTCCGAATTATTAATAGGCGGTAACTTAAATTGCTTAGCAGCTTCAGCAGCTATATCTACACCGGCGATAATTACTTTTTCCCGTAAATCATGAATGGCGGCATTGAATAGTCTCTGACAGGCACTACTAGGATCAACTGTCAATAATCGGCGCACGCGTTCAATAAGATTCTTCGCCTGCCAAGCCGGCCGTATTTGTTTTAATAGTATTGGAACCTCAGAGGCTTGTACGAGTTCAGCTGTTGGAGATGGTACTAACTCGTTCATATTTATTCATTCCATATGGTTAACTCTCTTTTATTCTCCAGCACTTCTTTTTTCCTTAACCTCTTTTCACACTCGGTTTTTTTGTGTTAAGAAAGGGCATTTCTTCTACCTTAGTTTTTCCTATGTAACCCATGCTTAGCCCGCTGGTCAACAACGATCTCCCTTGAAATTTTACTTTGACGGTGGTCTCCTTATGCTGTAAAAGGTTTCAGGAAGTTATTATTAAAAGCAGTGTTATAAACTTGCTTAAAAATATGTGTTTTTATGCTTAGAGAATTTCAGGAATATCTAAAAAACCTGAATCCATGAAGAAGACATGGTGAAATATTGGCTAACCTCTTATTCTTCCAGTAAAATTTATATGATCAGAAAATTCACCCGCTGGGTGAGTTTCCGTTCGTACAATATTGTCTTAAAAAACAAGAGGTTAAGGTACATTTACTGCATTTTCCTCACGGATTCAGGTATACAAATTACAATTAGCCTGTAATCCTTTACCCTACACTTTCCCGAATACCTCCGGATACTGTCGCACCTGCTCCAGCAGGTCACGATCGTACCGAATGGAGACGACGCGGTAACCACGGACTCGGAGCTGACGGCGGACCTTTTCGTCACGAATTTGCTGTTCCGGTTCATTGTGAACCGGACCATCACAAAAGATGCAGACGTTCGGCTTGTAGAAAAAGTCAACAATACACTCCGGATCTGAAATCCGCCTTTGCGCCTCATCCGGCAGACGATATCCACCGTGATAGAGCGTGTCCAGAAACGTTCGCTCTAGATCGGACCGGCGATCAGTGCACCCACGAAGCCAGCGGTAGTGTTCCTCACGTTTGCGTGAGCCATATTGAATTTCCACCTGGCAGTCAGTCAACTGGCGCAGAAAATCACAAACCCGATGTCGGTCCAGCAGATGAGCCACGAGTTGGTTGGAAAAGCTCAGCAGGCACTCGTAACAGGCCCGGTGTTCATCCTTGGCCAGGTCCTTACCGGTTTCCGGATCGAAATGTAGCAGCTGCAAGGCTTCTCGAGCCACCTCAGCCAGGGCACCTGGTTCCTCAACGAGCCGACGCAACACCCCAGCGCCGCCTTCGGACGCCTCATAGAGCACCAGCGCACGTCCTTCGCCTTCACCCACGACATCCGCTACCAGTTCAGAATCCTCAAGCTGGAAGACCCGCTCGATTCCTCGTTCCAGGGCGTACATCAGGCTTGTCTCGAAAACGTGATCGTTACGCAACGACGGCTCCAAAACCCTCAGGCGCAAGAGGTTCTGCGTGTCCTGTACGCAAAGTTTGACACGCTGGACTGAAGCACGATCAGCCAAAGGCTGATGGTGATTGTTTTCCAAAGCGCTTTCAGATACCAACTCTCCTGATTCCAGGTTAATGAGAAACCCTTCTACTCGCCGAGCCCGCCAGCCGTGATTTACGATCAGAATGGTAGCCGAAGGGGCGTACTGGAGCTCCAAACGACCCGGTACCAGGGCTTTCACAACCCGGTGACCACTCTCAGCAGGTGCGAAGCGATAGGCCATCTCTAAGCGATATCCTCGGCGGATGCGCTCCTCTTCATTACAGGTGATGCGTTCGCGACGGCGTAGGGTAACGTTGGGCATTTCCAAAAGTGACACAATGGAAGAGTTGGAACCGTCGAAGCGGGTACCGCAGACTGAGCACAGATCGTCTTCGACTTCGGCAAAAGCCAGGCATGTCAGGCATAGCCTTTTTTGCATCCGGCGCTGCGCTAGCCCGCCTGGCGGCACTTGAAACCGTACTACCTCCCACTTGGAACCTTCGTGGTAGACGATGTTTTGCGGACCGAACTCACGGATCGCCAGGAAACGTGGACGTGCGATAAATTCGCCTTGCTCCCGTCGCGGGACCCAGGCCCGCACCGGCAGGGCCGGGAAGTTGTAACCCGGCAGGAATCCTTCGCTGGCCAGATACCGATAGGGATAGAAGTCTCCCTCCTCACGTGCTACACCCTGTTGCAGCAGCAGGTTGCGTTGACGGATCGCCTCTTCCTGCAGCTTCCGTGCCCGTTCTTGGGCCTGCCTGTCGTTCTTCCACATCAACTCCTGTGCACGTTTGAGCTGGACGCTTGCCGCCCGATAGAGCTCTCGCCATCGGTCAAAAGCATGGTCAAAACTCGTTGGCGCTTCGTCCAAAACCCGTTCCAGCCACTCCTGGCTGAACCAGCCCGAACGCTTCAGCTCATCATGGTCATGGACCAGTATGCGCTCAATCCTCGACCGCAGCTCACCCAGCGCACGATCACTAAGCTCGAGCTGAGGAGTGACAGATTCCCGAAGGGGCAGCGCCTCAAGCTGATCGATATCGATCACCTCCTGAACCGACTGCCGTAGCGGCAGGCTCACCTGCGCCAGCCACTCAGCCTGTACGTGGGCGCGGACCAAGGCTTCGTTGGTGAGGTCGAACCTGGGCGCGCGCACGCTGCCCGCTACCATTTCCTCGCGATGGCGGAAGAAATACTGGTCATGGGAGCTGTAGGCACCGCAGTAGGCCACGATCAGACCTGGTTGTCCCTGACGCCCAGCCCGGCCGCTACGCTGAGCGTAGTTGGCCGGCGTGGGAGGGACGTTGCGCAGGTGAACGGCATCCAGATCGGCGATGTCGATGCCCAGCTCCATGGTGGGCGAACAGACCAGATACGGCAGCGGAGGGCCTTCCTCACCGCGGAAGCGGCGTTCACGCCGCTCACGTTCGCCCTCAGCCACCACCTGTGCCGTGTGCTCTCGTGCTTCCAGTGAGGCCAGCTCGCTGGCCGCTTCTCGGTAAAACCGCTGGAAAAATTGGTTGACCAGCGGACGTAGATCCGTCTCCCGGCGCGACCATATGGAGTCCAGATGCGGCGTACCGTTCCCCAAACGCCAGACAAGACATCCAGCGTCCAGACGAAAACAGCGGTGATCCTGGAACCGTTTCAGCTCACGCACAAATCCCTGCTGGACTAGCAACTCCAGCAGCCTATCCACCAGCGTCTCAACTTCACTCGAATCAAGCCTGAGCGTTCGTTGGAGGTAACGTCCCAGGAGCGATCGCGCAGTAAGCTTGAAAGCGCCGCGGGGCAAGCGTGACGATTGGCCGGGGCGTACCATGATAGTGGCTTGCCGCAGGTTTGGGTTATCCGAATCGAGCCCCCAAAATTCGTTAAGGTATTGCCCCGAGCGGCGCTGCAACCCTCGCTGCTGGTTCTCCCGGAGCACCTTGGCCTCAATGGCCAACCGCTTGCGGAAGTAGTCGAGCACAGCCCGCAACACCTGGACGCGTTCGTCTGGCCTGCAATCGCTTAAGCCCGGTAAATTACGAAAGAGATCTTCTCGCTCCGATAGTTGGGGCAGCCCGTTATATTCTATCCGCAACAAGCCCACATCCTCGAGATTCGGCTGCACAATCCGCCAACCACGTCGAAGGTCTTCATAGAGGCGGTATTCCGTCAATTCCTCGAACGTTTCCCAGACCTGCCGGGCCGCATGGCTCTCCGGATCCAGTTCTGGGTTCTGTGCGATGACTGAAAGTTCTAGCCCCATATGGCGAACGACTTCCCGAGCCACCGTGTTGAAACGAAGCTCTTTCTGTTCTTGCAAGGCTCGATAGAGGGCCGCCCGTAAGACGGCCACCTGAACAAAATCGTTGAAATGGCCCGCCTGAAGCGAGGCATCCTGGCGGTTGTCGGTGAAGGTCAGTAGCTTCGGCTCTAGAACTCTGGTCTGTCTGGCATTCCGGAGAAGAGCCGTGGCCAGCACCGTGGTTGCAGACGACCGGCCTTCGGTGGAAAGTGTAGCCAGCTTGGAATACTCTCCCTCTCGCGCTGTATAGTGCTCGCCGCAGCGAAGACAGAGCCAGAACCGCTCCGGCTGCCACCACATGGGCGTGGCACCCTCCACCTCTTCAAAGTTAAACTTGCCATCGGGGAAGACCCACACTCGTTGGGGTACTCTGCCACGCCAGGTAGGATTCAGCCGGCCGCTTCGGTTATACCAGCTCGAGGGGATCATTTCTTTGACATCCGGCATGTCTGGGAACTCAGGCGTCAAGTAGCCAGGCGTTCCTTCCTCGAGCAGATCTTCGGCATCCGGCGGGAGTGCTCGGAATCGGTTATTTTGTTGTACCACACGGTAATGATCCTGGCCACAAACACGGCAGAACCTCAGCGGCGCCCAGACCGTCTCGCCCCTGTCTGAAGAGCGCTCTTCCAGGCTGAATCGGCGTTGCTCAAGTGGCTCGAGCGTGGCATAGACAGCACGCCCCTGGCTGATGAACTGATGCAGTTTGAACGGAAAGACGGGCTGACCGTTTTCAGATGGGATACGTAGCGCGTGCAATAGGACCTCCCGCAACTTCTGACAGCATGTTTTTTCATCACGCCCGCTGATGGTGGCGAGTTCCCGCGCGGCGTCGGAAATGGTTCGGGGCACCCGCCGACGTAGCCTTCCATCCTCTTCGGTTTCGACACCCAGGGCGTATTCAAGCCACCGAGCCAGGGGATGGCGGCAGAACGCCTGCAGCTCCTGGGGCAGAGGCGTCTCAAAGTTTTCCTTCACTTCCTCCTCGGACGGCGGGCCGCCTTCCGTGATTAGTTCCAGGGTCTCTTCGATGACCCCATCGGGACCGATGGGATGACCGAAAAAGCGCGAGGCGAAGTCGGCTATGGCTTGGCGACGTTCTTTAGGTGTGGCCTCCCGGTGTGCTACCATGGTAGCGCTGGTGCCGATGTGGATCACCGGCTCTCGGCCCATGCGCGCCTTAAGCCTGCGCACCAGCATGGCTACATCAGCCCCCTGACGGCCCCGATAGGTGTGCAGTTCGTCAAAGACTAAGAACAGCCGCGAAGTGCCCTCGCACCTCAGTCCACGATCCTCAGGACGGACCATCATTAGCTCGGCCATCACGTAGTTGGTAAGAAGGATATGTGGGGGATCGTTGCGGATGTCCCGGCGTTCTTTCTCGGGCGTTTCCCCGGTGTAGCGGGCGAAGCGCACGGGGAACTGCCGGCCCGTCCGCTGGAGATACTCCTTAGCCAATTGCTCAAGTGCCGCCAGTTGCGAGTTGGCCAGCGCGTTCATGGGATAAACAATCAGCGCCACGGGACGCTGGAGGTCAGGCTCGCGCACGACGGCATCCACGATGGGTATGAAGTAGCAGAAGCTTTTGCCTGAGCCCGTGCCCGATGTGACCACGAAGCTTTCGCCGCGGACGGCCTTTTCAATGGCCTCTACCTGGTGCTGGTAGAGATGGAAAGGACGATTGTCATATGTGCGGAAGATCCGGGCGGTTTCGTGGTGGATAAGGCCCCGCTTGGCCAATTGGTCCACGCTGGCTGCCTGTTTGTAAGCGGGCGAGAGCTGCAACAGTGGTTCCGGCCACAGGCGTTCTTCCTCCAGGAGTGCCTGCTCGATGAACTCCCTAGCCCGGTCGTCGGCAATCTGGATGAAGGAATGGACGAAGTCGCGGTAGTCATTGAGGACTTGTCTGTGAAGATCAAAAATCGTGTTCATGGCGACCTCCATGTTGTGCGTCCCACACTTCCCGTGGGTTGGAACAGAGAGTCCCACGCACTGTCTTCTCCTGTGCGATTGGGATTTTCGCGATCCAGGTTCCATCGCAGGGGATTGGTCAGGATATAATCTCGGATACGGTTCAGGGATTATAATTGCGTTGCCAAACGGGTTGTCCGGGGGTGCCACGGCGTCGGTTGATACGCCGGGCAGAAAACGTTTTGAATTGCCGCACAATTTCCGGCAGACCGTGGCGTTTGGTGGTAGGGGCGGGTTCAGAACCCGCCCCTACATCACGGATAATGATAATCCCATGAACATGGTTGGGCATGACCACAAACGCATCCAATTGAACATGGGGTACATGATTGGGCAAATCATGCCATGTGGCCCAAAATAGGCGCCAGGTTGGGTGTAATCGTATCCCTTCAGGCGGATGGAACGCCTGCCTTGAGACGTGTAGAAGGGGCAATTGTGTTTTTGATGGTCATGGGTCATTGCGGGCCTCCGATGGTCAGGGTTTAGATGCCATCTGCTCCCACGCCTCCAGCACCAGGCGGCGGGTGCGGTATTCGCCATATTGCCGAATTTCCTTTTCTTTCAACACCCGGAAGGTCTCGCCGGGGAAGTCCGATGCTTCGACCCGAGTGGCATACCCTTCGGGATCGAGCGGATCGGCGACCTCTTCCCACGGGTCCAGGATGTCGGCCAGCTCCTTCTCGGTGAGGTCCGCCGGGTCCAGGATATAGCGGAGTTGCTTGCGAGTCAGGCCGTAGAGCCGAGCATAGTAGGCGTCAAGCTCTGCACGCAGGCGGGCACGGCGGGCTTCATTCCACCTGAAGGGTGGGAAGGGGATTCCTTTGTCCGGATCGGTCTCGATCTCCGGGTAGGCCTTGATCCAGTCGGGCAACTGCCATACGTGCCCGCCGGTTTGCTCCGCGTTTTCTTCCCACTGGCGGCGGATGGCGGAGCGCAGGGCCTCATCGGCTTCGTTCCAGACGTCGTCGGCAAAGGGTTTGATGTCCCAGGAGGTGTAGGTCAGTTCCAGCACGCGCGGCACGATGAAGCGCGAATCCTGTGGCGTGTAGGCCTCCGGCGGGAGGACGGGGAGTTGCTTGGCATAGTGAAAATCCAGGTGAACTCCGCCGATTTTCTGCCGAGCTGCGAAGTCGAAGGATATGGTCGAAAAGCACGCAAGTAGAAAAGGACTTTCCGCGGCCCGTGGACCAAGCACCACCGGCAGTACGTCACCTGCGCCGACGCGCGGCATCAACGTGAAGATGGATGTGCGTTCATCTGTCGATCTTGCAATCCGGCGAAACCCCAGTAGCCAGCCGCGTGACCAATAGCCTAAGCGGGTTTTCACTTCTTTGGCCGGCACCCAGTACCAGGGCTGGACAACAAAACCAGAGTTGGCGTGCTGTGCCCCATCAGGCGTGGGCAGGTGGGTACTCGAGCGGCTCTCTACGCCCTCATAGGTCCCAAAACGGTGGTCGTAGTGCCAGATCATCTTGGCTTCATACAGCGGCAGATAGACCTCGCCTCCCTTCACGAGGCGGTTCCCCACCAGCCGGAAACCCTCCTTCTCCAACTGCTCCCGGGTGCGGAAGAGGCGGGAGTCGTTGGACATGTGAAACATCGCCAGAAATCGCACGCCCCAGGGATTTTCCTCTCTCTCCTCATTAATCAGCACTGGCACGCGTTGGTAGATGGCCCTGGTCAGTTCTGCGTCCTGGCGTGTGCGGAAGACCGGCAGGGTGCGGGTGTTGGGGTTGATGCGAGCAATGTCGGCGGCTGTCAAATGAAAGACGCGACGAGGGTCGCGCAGGCGCTCAGCGCGGGTGCAGAAGAAGGCAAAGGTGAGCGGGGTAGCAGCCCCTGTGTGTTCGCGCTCTGGTGCTTCCTGCAGAGTGAGCAGGCAGAATTTGTAACGGCTATCCACAGCTGGGAAGATTTTTTCTCGATTTTCAAAATCAAACAAGCTGACCAGGGCGCCTTTCTCCACCAGGTCGGCGAAGAAGTACTTGTTGGTGTTGTCAGTGGCGATGCCGGTGGGCACGATGATACCGGCCCGGCCGCCGGGCTTGAGCAGCCAGCGCATGCGCTCGGCAAAGACTGAGTAGGTGTTGATGTCGCCGCGGCCGGTAAGCGGATACTGGCCTGATCCACGCAAGAACCGGCTTGTGCTTTCTGCGGCGTACAGGGCCTCCTGGTATTCCTGCCAGAGAGCGGGGTTGGTCTTGGGCAATTTTTGGATCAGCCGTTTGCGGGCGGCGGCGTTGGGGGCGTTGGCGATCTCGGGATCGCGGGCGGCAAAGAATTCCTGCTCCCACGGCGGGTTACCTAGAACCACATCGAACCCACCACGCGCGAACACCTCCGGAAACTCCAGCGGCCAGTGGAAAAAATGATGCTGGCGGACCAAGTCCCGGGCATACTTGACCAGGGCTTGGATTTGCTGGGCCAGGGGCTGGATGTGTTTTGGTAGCGCCTGGGAGTAGGTGGGGTTTGATTTCAGGCAGTTCCGCAGAATATCAGTGGTAATGGACGCCGCGGGCGATGTTTCGTTGTTTTTGGGCTGGAAAAAAGCCGCAGTCCATAAATTGCAGACAGTGCGTTCGTGCTCGGCCCTTTGTTGTAGCGCTTCAAAGCGCTGCTTCTTCCGGCGGATGGCCTCGGGTGAGTCGTCAGCAATGCTCTCAATAGCCTGAACCTCGGTAACCAGGTCATGAGTCTTGCAAACTCTGTACAGCAAAACGGCAAGGGCTGTAAGCTGGCCCTGGCGTTCCTCGCGGTTCCAGCGCTTGAGCTTGGCAGCGAGCTTCCTGTCGTCCCCCGAAACAGGCTTGAATGCCTCATCCGGAATGCCCTGCTTGAGCGCTTCCAGGTCAAACACGCCGATTAGTGAGTCGCCACAGCGAATGCGGTGGTTCAGGAAAGTGAGAGGCTTGCCGGACGTGTGGGACTCGATCCACAGGGCGACACGGCAGAGCTCCACGGCCAGTGGGTTTTTGTCCACGCCGTAGATGCAGTGAGCCACCACATCCCGGATTGCCTCGCGGATATGCTCAGGCGCGGGTTCCTCCTCGCCGGTGCGGATGCGAGCCAGTTCCTTACCCAACCGGCGGGCGGCTGCCAGCAAGAAATGCCCGGAGCCACTGGCAGGGTCTACCACCTTGATGGAAAGCAGGGCGCGCTCTTTTTCTTCCGCAGTTTTAGCCCTTTTAAGTCGTTCCTCCATCACCGGTTCCAGTGCAGAACGGACAAGCTCGGCTACCAGTTCGGCCGGAGTGTAGTAGGAGCCGGTGGACTTACGCTCTGAGCCGGAGACAAGGTCAAAGCGAGGGAGCGGGCCAGAGGTATCGATCTGCGGATGGTAGTCCAGCAGGCTCTCGTAGACTGAGCCGAGCTCTTCCACGTCCAGCACACCGTAGTTCACCCGTCGGGGCGGGTCTGAAGGCCTTTCCTGGTAGTTAATCAGAAACCGCAAAGCTTCGAGCACGTCGCGGTTAGTGATGCGATAGGTGTCGAGGGAAATCGGTTCAAACAATTCGCCGTTGAGCACGGGCAGGTCGAGTAGCGCGGCCAGGGGCTTGCTACCAACCTGCTGGGCTGGTGTATCGTCCGAGAGCAGTTTCCAGAGCACCCGCAGGGAATGCCAGAGGTCGTCGTGCTCGGTATAGGCGGCGCGAGTATCCACCAGCCGGCGGAAACGGCTGACGCTGTAATGCTCCAGATAAAGAGGGTTCTGGCTGACGAGACCCCGGTCTTCGGAAACGAAGAGGAAAAGAAAGCGATAGACCAGCCGAAGAAGCTGATAGTAAAACTTTTGGGGAGTGATTTCACCAGCCTGGATCAGTCGCCGCAGTTCGTTGTTCTTAGGATGCCTGAGGAACCCATTGGCCAGGTGCTTGATGCACTCTTCCACGCCGTCCCGGAGCCGATCACGCACCCGGCCACCCTGTTCGATGGAGTGCTGGTAGTATTGCTCCAGCAGGCACTGGTGGACGTCGGCGCCAGTTCTGGGGAGGCGGGTACGGTGAAGCAACCGGTACAGAACAGTGAAGTCCTGAAAGAGGCGCTGCTCGAAGATGGCCTGGAGGTCGAACTCCACATAACATTGGCGACGGATGTAGGTACTGTCGCGCAAGAGTCGCAGGATTTTTCCGTTGGTAACCAGACCCCACAGGGCCTCAGTGCGGTTGAGGAATTCCTGTACCAGGGAATGGGGCGCCAGCCGCTCCCGGCCTCGACGTCCGAGTTCCCGGCGCACGCCGATGATGTGCACCGGCGGCGCATCTTCCGGTTCGCCAGCTCGGTGTGAGATGGCGAAGGTAAGGCCACCGACTACATAAGCCCGCTGGTTGTAGCGCAGCTCAAAGCCGAGCAAGCCGAGGAACGGGATCATCCAGGCCTCGCGTGTGACTGTCGTCCCAAGATCCGACTCAGGGAGACGTTCCAGCCGGTGCTGGAAGACCCGCCAGAGCGCCTGGGCATCAGCGAAGACGGCAGCGATCTCATCAATCAGGCTCCGGCGGCTGTCCAAGCCGAAGTCACTGGCTTTCTGGCCGGGAAGCTCCTCAGCCATAACCTGCTCCATCAGGTCTGGAGCGAACAGGCCTCCTTCGATACGGATAGCAGTAAAGGTCTTCATGGTTTCACCACCGGTTGCAATATCAGGATGCCCAGTAGATCCGGCGGGAACTGTGGTTTGACTTTCAGTTCCCGCACGCGTAGCGACACAGCCTTGCGGATGCGCCTGTGACTCGCTTCCAGTTCCCGTGCTCGCCGGCGAATCCGTTGACGGATGGCCTCCTGCACATCGGTTCCCTTCCCCCACTCGCCAATCTCCTCAAGCGCCATCTCAACGAGTTCGCGCTTTTCTCCATAGGGGATATTTTCATCGGGCCTGGCGCTGGCGAGCAGATCTAGTGCTTCGCCATCGCTGAGCCAAGGATCCCTGGCCACCTCCAGTGGCCGGTAGCCCAGGACGAGGACCTCTTCGGAAAGAAGTGGTACCCGCTGGGGAAGTTCCACCAGGTAGCGCACCCGGAGCAATAGCAGTGTCGTTAAGATGTTCACGGCTCGTGTTCGCAACACACCGCATCGGGAGGCCACGGCATCCTTGCCCTTGACGAGAGCCTCCTCTAGGAGAAAGCGTGCCAGCGCCGCCACGAAGCGGTGGTTGCGACCCACGTACTCCGCACCTTCCGGCGTGGGGGAGACAAAGCTGATGCGCCAATAGCCGCTTTTTGTCTCAGGCAGTTCAAAGCGCACGGCACTGGGCAGCGTCGCCACGGCTTGGGCTGAGAGGTTGACGCGGAACACATCGAGATGCCCACGATCGGGCTCGATAATGAGTCCCAGGCGCTGAGCAGCACTCAGGACGAACTCCTGCACTGCACTCGGATCGCCGAGGACGGCATCGGTGGCTTCCAATTCGCGTTTGACTTCTTCCGGCTTGAGCGCACGCTG
Organism: Deltaproteobacteria bacterium; assembly: GCA_019309115.1. GTDB lineage: Bacteria > Desulfobacterota > Syntrophobacteria > Syntrophobacterales > Thermodesulforhabdaceae > JAFDGW01. The sequence continues at coordinate 24,209 of JAFDGW010000030.1, read as the reverse complement.
GGCAAAGCGAGTGCGATTGATCCGTTCTCGCTCGGCGTCGCGGTCCCAGCGTTGATGGAATCGCTGGAGCTCCTCGTTACCCTCAAAGAGTAGCTGTTGTTGCATGTGTTCTCGGCGTCGCAAAAAGAGCGAATTCAACACCGCCTGCATCACGCTTTCACTTTCCTCGGGCACAGGAACGTAGGTGCCCAAAGTGCGGTGAATTTCGCGTGCCTTGTTGAGCAACACGTCGATGACCGCCCCATCAACCGGGTTGTCGCGGCCGTAGAAGCGCACGGCCTTGACCTGTTGGGCTGTCTGGCCGTAGCGGTCCACCCGGCCTTCCCGCTGCTCGAGGCGATTGGGATTCCAGGGCAGGTCGTAGTGCAGGACAGCCGTGAACTTTTCCTGCAGATTGATGCCCTCCGAAAGACAGTCAGTGGCCACCAAGACCCGAGGTCGGTTGGTGTCTATTTCGTCAATCTTGATGCGTCGCTCTTCGTCGCCGATACGGCCAGTGATGGCAACAACCTGCACGCCCTGATCCAGATTGCGGCGAAGCCCCTCCGCCACATATTCGGCCGTGGCCACATACCGGCACCAGACGATGGGGTGAAATCCTTCTTTCAGGAGATCCTGTATTACTTTAACACAACGAACAAGTTTGGTGTCCTGTGGCGTGTGGAGAAGATTGTGAGCCAAACTCGCCAATTGACGCAATCTGCGCCGTTCGCTGTCTAAAAGACTCACCTCCGCTTTTTCGATGGGTGGCGTGGGGGTTTCATCATCGGTGAAATCATCCGAAGCTTCGAAGATGAAACGACCGGGGTCAGACTCTTCTTCGTTCAGCTCAGGACTGCCGACTCGCTTCTCCAGCGCGGCAACGGCCGCGGCGGGACTGGACATCACGCACCGCAACAGAGCCAGTGCGCCCCAATAGCGCACCCGTCGCTTTCTTTCTTCCAGGTTCTGACCTGTGCGAACAATCTTGGAACAGAAAGCGTAGGTCTCTTTGAACAATTTCCAGTACCGTCCAGAAAGCTTATAAGTCTTGTCCACGCTTATGCGCTTCGGGAAGCAATGTACTCCCTCCCAATCGCGGATGATATCCTTACGGGTTCGTTGCACGAAATGACGGGCAAGTTCAATCCGCTGCGTTTTGCCAAGCGATCCGATGTCCCACTCACGAAACTCGGGGCGGAGAAGGCCCAGGAGGGATCGAAACGCGGCCTCGACTCCGCTATGGGGTGTGGCGGACAACAGGATCAGATGGCGTTTTTCGTCTTGCGCAATTTCCCGTAATAGCTGATGCCGCTGCTGCTGGCTTTTGTTACGGGGACTTGCTTCGGCCGCGCCATGCGCCTCGTCCACAATCACCAGTTCGGGACAGAATTGCAAGAAAAGGTACTTGTTTTGCTCACTTTTTACCCAATCGATGCTGATGACCTGAATCGGGTGGTGTTCATAGATGGTCTTGTTGGCTGGTTTACTGCGCTCGAGTTGCCCAATTGTACTCGAGCGGATTACGACGGCTTCCAGGTTGAATTTTTCGCGGAGCTCTTTTTCCCATTGATCACACAAGTACGGAGGACAAAGGACGGTCAGTCGGCGCACCTCGCCGCGGTCGATGAGTTCTCGAGCGACCAGCAAAGCTTCGATGGTCTTACCTACACCTACGTCATCGGCAATGAACAATCGCACAGGGTCAAGGCGCAGCGCCATCAGAAGCGGCACGAACTGGTAAACACGCGGTCGGATGGATATTCTGCCCAGAGACCGAAAGGGGGCAGCTCCGTCGCGCAATGTCAGCCGAGCAGCCTGCCACAACAGATAGGCGCTAGCGGCGTCTGAAAGATCTTCGGGTGATGGCAGAGGAAATTGCGATGGCTGGATACGCTCCTCCGGTAAGATATTCTGAATAATGCTAATTAAATCTCTATGGACAGCGGTTACTTCATCAGTTGCACCCGTCAAGGGACGTAGTCGGTAGATGCCCTCATCTTCACTGGGGAGGAGAACCCAGTCCCTTTCGCGGAAGAGTACGATGCTTCCAGGCTGCATCTCGTTACCTCATTTTACATAAGCGATCACGGGGTGTTATACATTACCAATCTCGGTTAACCATTCAAGGTCAGGTTTTCGTCCCTTGAAATAAGCAGAGAACGCATCCACAAGGACATTGAAGGTGGACCTGCATTGGAGCCTACAGGTATGGCGCAGGGACAGAATTCGCTCCACCCAACGGCATCCTCTATCATTTCTGGTACCCTGACTTCTTTTCCGCCACAAAACTTCAAAGCGAATGGTTCGTTCAGCCAGATTATTTGTGAGTTCCACACCCTCTTCAACAAGAAAGGCAAAAAGGCATTCCATTTCTTCCTCCAACCTTCGGACAAACTTTCCCGCTTCGCTCTTGCTCTCGCAATAGAGAGCGATGAAACGACACAACCTGGCATAAAAAGCACTCCATTGCCCCTCACTTGGAGGAACCCTTGCCATACGCACCAGGGTGTGCAGCTCCTTCAATGCCCATTCGTCACCGGAGCTTTCTGCCCAATCAGCTTTTAAAAGCCTCTTTTGAGCGCTTTCCATGAACCATAAAAAAAGCTATCACAGGACTGACCATAACCCACAGCCAGTGTAAACCACCCGGAGTTATACCACGGAGTTTCATCTATATGATTCACTTTCGATGATCGAGCCTTGTCTCGGATCGCTTCATAATGAGGCAAAATAGCTTCAGAAGCACGGTCAATCACTTTCTGGATTGCCCCAAGACTAATAGGCAACCCATGCAGGTGTTGCCTCCCAGTCTTCCTCCGAAAAAGGCAATCCCAAGGCTTCTGCACTTGACGAAATATCAACGGTGGGTGCTTTCTTCCGCTTCAACGATCTTCTCCTCTCAGACTACTCTTACTTATCACAAAGCCCGCTCACTGGATACAAAAAATCTGCAGCACTACTATGATTACCCTGTGATCGCTTACGTTGGAAGGACACTTTGAAGGAGTTTGAAACAACCATCAAAATGGCTCCCCGGGCCGGACTCGAACCAGCAACCTAGTGGTTAACAGCCACCCGCTCTGCCGATTGAGCTACCGGGGAACCCGTAAAGTGCGCCTATCGTCTAGCAAATACCTACGCTCGAGTCAAGCAAAAATACAGGGTTTTCATAGAAATTAGTACCCGTAGGCTGCCACACAAATTCACTTTCAATGTCTTTATAGATGCGTTGTCTTCTTACTTCAAAGGACAAAAGCCTGATCCTAAATGGTTAAACACACTAATGCCTTGTAATTGATTGCATTAGCATGAGTTTATAAGGTTCTTCAGAACAGTGATGTTCCGCCTGTCCATTTCAAGGCCCTTTTCCTTGGGGGTTTCTATTACCATCGGCACATGTGAGAAACGGGGATTGTTTACGAGAAATCGAAAGGCTTCGATGCCTATAGCACCTTGGCCTATGTGAGTATGGCGGTCCTTGTGGCTTCCTAACCCGCCGATTGAATCGTTGAGATGAAAGAACTTGATCCTATCGAGGCCTGCGAGCTTGTCGAACCTTTCCAGCACCTTTTCAAAAGATTCAGAAGTTCTTATGTCGTAGCCGGCTGCAAATATGTGAGCCGTGTCGATGCAGACTCCAATGCAATGCGAATACCTAGATTTTTCCATTATCTCGGCTAGTTCCTCAAAAGTACTACCGAGGTTTGTTCCCTGACCAGCAGTGGTTTCTAAAAGAATCCACATGGGTCGAGCTCTGGTTTCGTTAAGAGATCGATCCAAATTACGGGCAAATCGCTTGATTCCCTGTCTGAGACCAGATCCCCGGTGCGATCCGGGATGGATAATCATATAAGGTATGCCGAGGGTGGCGGTGCGTTCGAGCTCATCCACAAAAGATTTCACGGACTTCATAGCCAGCGCTTTGTCTGGGGATGCCAGATTTATCAGGTAACCTGCATGTACGGCCACGGGCATTCTGCCCGATGATTGCCAAGAATGACGAAATCGTTTAACCTCTTCTAGCTGCAAGGGTGAGGCTGACCACTGTCTTTGATTTTTGCAAAATATTTGCAGGGCCTCTCCACCCACGGATAGAAGGCGTTCCACGGCTTTGTGGAATCCACCAGTTATAGACATGTGAGCGCCGATGGGAGGCATGACCGGAAACCTCTAGGGGCTAGGTGAGCCACCGATGATTGATGTAGCGGCAGGAGTTATAATCCATAACGGAAAAATTCTTATTGCCAGAAGAAAGGTACCTGGATTCTCCGATGAAATGTGGGAATTTCCCGGCGGCAAGATTAGGACCGGTGAGACGCCAGAACAGTGCCTCGTTCGGGAAATTCGAGAAGAACTGGACATGGAAGTGGAAGTAATCGGATTTATCGGAGAAAGCATATATAAATACCCAAATCGAACTATACGATTGTTGGCATACGTGGTAAGGTGGCTTGACGGTGAACCAAGATTAAAAGACCATTCGGCTGTATCTTGGGTATCGCCAGATGCACTGGACAAATACGAATTCGCCCCCGCTGACGTTCCGATTGTAAGGTTGATTGTGGAATCTACCAACATCTTATCGCCTAAAAAGGCCAACAATTGACGTTTTTTCAATAACGTACGGCCCTATTGCTCTTTCAAATTCTCCGGCACTTAGCCGATCCGGAATATTCAGTTGCGGTACTTTCAATGCGTAAATGGTGAACACATATCTGTGAACTCCCGTTCCCACCGGTGGCTGGGGACCTCCATAGCCTCTGAAACCATAGGAGTTAATCAGTTCCCTGACCCCTTCAGGCATCTTCTTCATTGATGCTCCTCTCTCCAGCGTGGTCACATTGGCCGGAATATTTATCACGACCCAGTGCACCCAGCGTCTGGCGATGGGATGTTCGTCTATCACCGCCAGAGCGAATGATGCAATATCATCGGGCGGATTCGTCCAATGCAATTCCGGTGAGATGTTGTTGCCTCCAGCTCCAGGCATGGCACACCATGCCGGAAGTACTGACTCGTTCGAGAAATCAAGGCTCATCAGCCTAAAGCCATTTTGAGCCGTTGCCGGTAGGACACTACACAAAATAGCACACACCATAAAAATCACACCAAAAAACCTTCCCATGATTTCCCTCCCTTTTAATCTTTTGCCTGGCTGACACAAATCACAGCCAGAACAAAAAACATCACGCCCATGATCCCAAGAACCACATAGGATTCAGGATCTGGCTGATTCCCCAGAGCCGCTGCCCTCATTGCCTTTGCCGCATGTGTTATTGGCAGGTACTCCAAAAGGATTTGAACCCAGTGAGGCATCTTTTCAACCGGGAAGAACGTTCCGCCAAGAAAGCCCATAGGTGTTATGACGAAATTGACGAGCAGTGCCTGGTCAGCATGAGACCGAACAAGCATGGCCAGCGATACCGCCAGAGAAGCAAAAAGAAATGCATTCATGACCATTGCCAGCCAGAAGAAGAAATTATAAGAAAGTCTGATTCCAAAAAGCCATGCTAAGCCGGTAATTATTCCCACACCCATGGCCGCTCTGGTGACACCGAAAAGGACTTCTCCTGTGACATAAGCTATGCTTCTTATTGGCGCTACCTGAAACTCCTCGAATACCCTCCAGTAAAAGCGCGTAATGTTAATTTCGCTGGCTATGTTAAATCCCTGAATCATGCTACTCATGGCGGCTAGCCCTGGTATCAGAAATGCCAGGTAGGGTACACCGTTCACGGTCATTTCATTTCCTAGTCCATACCCAAATGCTACGATGTAGAGAAGCGGCATAACCGACATGGACGCAAGCTGACGGAATATTTTAGTTTTTAAAATCAGTATTTCTCGGTAAAAAACGGCACTCCAGCCTCTCATTATGCAACTTTCCGACCCGTCAATGATATGAACACGTCCTCCAGGTTCACTCGCCGTATTGAAAAGGGCCCGGGATGGACGGACGCATGTTGCCTGGCTTCTTCCTGTGAACGGAAGTAGAAGGTTTTCATTTGTTCGTTTTCCACCGTGTCCAGTGCCCATTTTCCGAGGCTATCCATCAAATCCTGCGGTTGACCAATTGTTATCAATTCACCCTGAGAAAGAAAAGCCACTCGATCTGCCAGAAACTCTGCTTCCTCAATGTAATGCGTGGTCAGAAAAATGGTTGTTCCGTCCATCTGAATCCTTTTGATTAGCGCCCATATCTTACGCCTTATGGCGGGGTCAAGGCCAACAGTAGGTTCGTCAAGGAACAGAATACGAGGTTCATGAAGAAGGGCTCGGGCAATCATAACCCTTCGCCTCATCCCGCCGGATAGTTCTTTTACCGGGCTCCGTGCTCTATCCGCAAGGCCTATGTAATGAAGAAGGTATGCTATCCTGTTCTTTCGCTTACGACGACTCATGTTGAAGAGGCGTCCATGGATGTCGAGATTCTGTTCGACGGTGAGTTCATGGTCGAGATTAAGACTTTGTGGAACATAGCCGCATTGTCTTTTTGCGTGGATTGAGTCGCGTTCTACATGATAGCCGTTTAAAAAGGCATCGCCAGATGTTGCCTTCGTAAGACCTACCAGTATTCGTATCGTTGTGGTTTTTCCAGAGCCGTTTGGGCCCAGATAAGCAAACAGTTCGCCTTCCTGAACCTGTAAACTGATTCTTTTGAGGGCTTGCACTTTTCGATAGCGTTTGGTGAGATTTCGTAGTTCAACAGCCAGTTTCGGTTCCCTAGAAGCCACTTATGATAACAACCCTTCCTTTTCCGATTGAATTTTTGATGTGCATTCCTGAAAATAATCATTTACCTGTTCATCCGATAATTTTAAGTACTTAGCACTCACCGTTTCACTGAGTTCTACATCCGGGGTTCTTATAGGTCCCACTTCCATTTTGTGTGAAAAGATGTTGGCAAGGTGTGTGAGGTGAGCCAGCATTGGGTCAACTGAGGCTCTACCCGGCCAGTGATGATATCCGATGGTTTCTTCTATTTCGACGGCAAATTGCCATTTCCTCGCAACGAGCTGACCGACGTGGGCGTGGGTGAACCCAAAAACCTCCATTTCCACTTCAATGGAGTTAGTATTTTCTCCATGGTAAACGTCCTGCATCACTAGATACATTCGGTCTGGGACTCTTAATTGAAGAACAATTTTGCCTATATCGTGTAACAGTCCCGCAAGGAAGGCTTCTTCAATGTTTCTGTAGCAAAGCTTTTCTGCTAGATAACGGGTTATGAATGCCGTTGCCAGCGCATGTTCCCAGAGTAATTTTTCAGTAAGCCCGAAATTTTTAAGCATCTCCCGAAGTGCAGACGCTATGACTATTGATTTCAACGTCGAGAGACCTATAACAACGGTCGCTTCTGATATGGTTTTTATAGTCCTTGGCCTCCCATAAAAGGGCGAATTGGCAATTTTCAGTATTCGTGATGTAAGAGATGGGTCTCTCATTATGATTTTCTCGAGTTCCTTTATATCTACTTCTGGGTCTGACAGCTTTTGCATAACTATCTGGCCCGTTTGGGGCAGGGTAGGGAGATCTCCGGTGATCATAACGATCTTTTTCAACAGAGATGATACCTTCATGATAGTCCTCCAGTTTCCGTCCCCACTCAGTATCGATTCATCTTTTTAGCCCTTTTTAAAGGCATTTTCGAGTAACAGAGCAAAAAATATAAGGCCAAAAATGTGCCGGCAAACGACACTACTGCCGATGCAGTAATACTTTTCCATATATGCCAGATCCAAGGACCGGTGATTGACCCCGTCATACGACCTGCAATTGCGCACGCGTAATTTGCAGAAAGAATTTTTGCTCGTGCCTCTGGCAGAATTTCGGACACGAAAGGAAACGATGAAACAATGGCAAGTTCCGAGAAATAAAAAAGCACTAGCAAACACAATGTTGCCGCCATTAGATTGTCACTGAAGATTGCAACACCGAGATACGAAAAAGCCAGCCCGGTAAGCCCAATTGTCAATAAGCGCCTTTTGCCTACTCTGTCTCCCCATGCTGTAACGGTGATTTCACCGGACAGTTCGCCAAACCCAATAATGAATGAAATAGCTCCCAATGACATCAACTTTACGCCGAAGCTCTCCTGCATCCATGCACCGTATACGACTATAAGGTTTTCATTGGAAAAGAGCATGAAAAAAGACATAGCCAGTATGAAATAAATTCTTGTAGGTAGCTTTGTTTGAGAATGGTGCTCTGGATCGGATTTGATGTCGTCTGGGGCTGGAAGGGTTGAAGGGTAGGGTGGAAGGGACAATGTTAAAGCAAGTGACACTAAACCGGCAGAAGCCATGAAAATAAAAGGAGCGTGCCAGGACCACTTCTGGATAAGAAAGGCACATAGAGGCATTCCCAAAAACCAACTGGTTGCCCATGACAATTCCGTGAATCCAATTGCTTTTGCTCGATACCGGTAGGACGAAAAAGAACTCACATAGGCCTGAACCGACGGATCGTATATTGCCTTTGCAAGACCTAAGACTGCGAAAGCCGCAAGTACCGAATAAAATGCTGGCCACGCAAAAATCAAGCAGGCTCCGGCCGATAGCAACACCATACCCAGAAACAGACCCTTTCGATGTCCTTTCCTATCGAGTATTCCTCCAAAGAAAGGGCTTACAAGCCCCATAAAAGATCGTACGGTTGCAAAAAGGGCAGCTCTTTCAAAAGAAACCCCAAGGCTGTGAGCAAATACCGGCAAAAAGGGATAGAGAATCCGGTAACTCATATTAAGGATAACTCGTGAAAACACGATGATAACGAAATGCCACCAGGACAATCTGCCCACGCCTGCTCAAACCCTTTAAAAAACCCAATGGCATTAAAGCCATTGGGCGTCACGAGATTTTTGTTAGCGTTTGTTACTCGTTCCTGCTAATCAGGCTTAACGGTGAAAAACTTTGAAAATATATCTTTTGTCACCACCCATATCCAAAACAAATTCCCGATCATCCTCCGCCACGTTTACAGTTCCCTCCAGAAAGCGATATGCATCCCCGTCCCAAAACCTCACCATATGAGGATATCCCGTTGGGCTTTCCGAATTGTCCAGAATCCGCACGTGATTGATAAGGCCAAAGTAATGCCGGGAGGACCCCACTTCTAAGTAGAGGTGGAAGTATGTAAGCGGATTGTGAGTCCGCTTTTCCATTTTATACCCCTCCTTAAGTGCTACCCGTTTCCGTAAGAACTGGTTGCTCAGAAGCCGGCACAACACCGGAAGATTGCTTGAGAGCGATACATTCTCTGCGTTTACGCCAATACATTCTGAATCCTAAGAGAAAACCGACGAAAAAACCAAATAGCATGCTCATAACAATTACGCCGCCTACAGAATTGTACCACATAACTTTTTCCCTGATATGCAGGTCAATAAAAAATGGTACATCGGTTGAAAAAGTGGGCATATTTTGCTTTATAAAGAGCACCACTAAGCCCAGCACCAAAAAAGTAGATATAAGCTTTAACAGACGAATCATAAATGCACCTCCTTTTGAAAGTAAGGCTTGAGTTTCTCGTATGTCTTGCGCAAATGTTCCGGTATGCACCGAATTTCCGCTATGGTCGCCATAAAGTTTGTATCCCCATCCCACCTGGGAACCACATGGAAATGTATATGCTCTTCTATACCTGCCCCGGCTACAGCACCTAGGTTCAGCCCCACGTTGAACCCGTGCGGGCTCATAACCTTGCGCAATATACGAATGCAATGCTGAATACAAACCATCAAATCTCTGATTTCTTCTTCATCCAGATCGACCAAGTCAGAAACATGGCGCCATGGAGCTACCAGCAAGTGACCATTGTTATAGGGGTATTTGTTCATGACAACCATGATTCTCTTTCCCCGATACAAAATAAGTCTTTCTTCATCACTAAGCCCACTTCCTTCAGGGCAGAAGATGCAATAAGGTTCCCGTTCGCCCAGTATGTAATCGATCCTCCATGGAGCCCAGAGATTTTTCATCCTTCCCCTCCCCCTGCTTCTGGTGAGGATTTTTTTATCCAACAAGTTCTAGCTTACCGGCAAAACCGAATACATTGTCAATAACAGCCATAACAGCGGTAATTGGTGATTTTGATGCCCAATCCTGAAGGGTTTTTTCTACTTCCTCTGAATACCGGAGGTTGTTGCATATAGCGGTAGCAACTGCGTCGGCCAGCGCTCCATCAAAGGATAAAACAGTAACAGCACTGGCTTTCCCAAAACTTATGGAATGGCCCACTGTTGACGAGGAAGTGCATATGCAAACAGGCATATCTTCAGGCATAATACGAATCTTGGGAAGCTTCCTACACCATTTCATCGTTTTCTCAGGTAATATACCAACCGTTACTGGGTCTGGTGAATAAATATAACAATCTCCACCGTTTTCTACCAGCACCTCTCCGTATGAATCATGTTGTCTTATGGCACTTCCTACTGTTTCAGCTATCGCTCCAGCAACTGCTGCCATAGGTCCAACATTAGCAAATTGAGCCGCCTTAAGCATTTTTTTTACAAGTGGTGGTGCCAAGGGGTCCTGAGGTAACGGGCGTAGGGAAGAGAAAAAAGCTGGATTTGCCGAGGCATAGAAATGCAGAGCCCTGTGGGCTTCGATTACCTTCTTGGTAGCAAGTTCAGAGTAATCCTGTCTGGTTCTGATCCAGAGGTCTGTTTGCCTGAAGCGAACTTCGTAGCATATTGAATTCCCTTTGTGCGATAACTGCCAAGATCGGTAAAACCTAACTTCACCTTTTCTCTTTATTCCCATTCTATTGTACTCGGCGGCTTCGAAGATATATCGTAAACTACCCGGTTAACACCCTGGACTTCATTTATTATTCGATTTGAAATGTTGGCAAGCAGGTCATAGGGTAGGCGAGCCCAGTCTGCCGTCATAGCGTCCACGCTTTCAACTACCCTTACGGCAATTACCTGTTCATAGGTCCTCGCGTCTCCCATTACCCCTACAGACTTCACGGGAAGCAACACGGCGAAAGCCTGCCAGACCTTATCATGCCAGCCAGATGCTTCCATTTCTTCCATAACTATAGCATCCGCTTCCCTAAGAATCCTCAGCTTTTCAGGGGTTATTTCGCCAATGATTCTTATGGCCAAGCCAGGCCCTGGAAAAGGATGTCGCATTATTATTCGTTCAGGGATGCCAAGTTGACGACCCAACGAACGTACTTCATCTTTAAAAAGTTCCCTCAAGGGTTCGATCAATCGGAGTTTCATACGCTCTGGCAGACCACCTACATTGTGGTGGGTTTTTATGGTCGCAGAAGGTCCCTTAAACGACACGGATTCAATGACGTCAGGGTAAAGGGTTCCCTGAGCAAGGTATTTGGCATCCGGGATTTTCCGAGCTTCCCTTTCGAAGATTTCTATAAAAAGGTTCCCAATAATTTTTCTCTTTTTTTCCGGATCTCTCACACCTTTTAATCGTTCAAGAAAAAGATCGGACGCATCAACATAAACAAGATCTATTTCAAAGTGATCTTTGAATATGCGCCTAACACTTTCGGCTTCTCCTTTTCTCAACAGGCCGTTGTTTACAAATATGCAATGTAGCTGTTTACCAATAGCCTTATGCAGGAGTACGGCAACAACTGAAGAATCAACACCTCCGCTGAGGGCACAAATTACGCCGTCCCGCCCAACCTTTTCCCGGACGCTGGTAATTACCATGTCCGCAAAAGACTTCATGGTCCAGGTTGGCGAACACTTACATATTTTGAAGATGAAGTTATCAAGGATCGTTCTGCCACACGTAGTATGTGCAACCTCGGGGTGAAACTGCACACCGTAAAAATGCTTTTTCAGGTTGCCCATAGCCGCTACTGGCGAATTATCAGAATATGCCATTGTTTCAAAGCCGGGCGGTAGTTTTTCTATCCTGTCGCCGTGACTCATCCATACCCGTACATCGACCGGGTTGATTTCGGAAAACAGCAAATCCGCATGATTTATCTGGATCACAGCAGGGCCATATTCTCTTTCCATTGCTGGTTGCACCCTGCCGCCCAGTTGATGAGCCATCATCTGCATTCCATAGCAAATGCCCAATATCGGAACTTTCAGCGAGTATACCCCTTCATCGACAAGCGGTGCCTCAGTATCGTACACACTAGCCGGACCTCCAGAAAAGATAATACCCTTGGGGTGGAACCCTCGAATCTCGTCTATTCTCATGTTATAGGGATGTATTTCGCAATATACGTGACTTTCACGTATGCGCCGTGCTATTAGCTGGGTATATTGGGATCCGAAGTCCAAGACAAGTATTTTGTCGTCAGGTTTTTTCAGGGTTTCCATCAATTCACCTACTTCATATCGAGCTGATAATTTGGGGCTTCTTTGGTTATAATTACATCATGAACGTGGCTTTCTTTAAAGCCCGCCGCTGTGATACGAATAATCTTTGCTTTTGTCCTCAGTTCTTCTATGTTTTTGCACCCGACATATCCCATACCAGCCCTCAGGCCGCCTATCAGCTGGTGTACAATTGCCGAAAGGGGTCCCCTGTAAGGTACCATACCTTCAATCCCTTCAGGAACAAGCTTTGATGTTTCCCTAACCTCCAGTTGGAAATACCTGTCTCGGCTCCCTTCCTTCATTGCCCCGAGTGATCCCATGCCTCGGTAGGCCTTGTAACTTCGGCCCTGGTATAGGATCGTTTCACCCGGGCTTTCGTCAGTTCCGGCAAAAAGACTTCCGATCATTACAGCATTGGCGCCGCAGGCTATGGCTTTGGTGATGTCACCACTGTATCTTATCCCTCCGTCAGCGATAATAGGTGTATTATATTTGGATGCTACCCGGGAACATTCCATTATGGCTGTCGCCTGGGGAACTCCAACTCCGGCAACGATGCGGGTCGTGCATATCGAGCCTGGACCGACACCAACCTTTACAGCATCTGCCCCCGCACGAATAAGTGCTTCTGTACCTTCTGCCGTCGCCACATTTCCCGCAATAACAGGTGTTTCTGGAAAGGCTTTTTTTATGGTCTTCACGGCGTCTATGACATTTTTGGAGTACCCATGAGCGCTGTCCACGACCAGTACGTCCACATCAGAGGATACAAGAGCTGATACCCTGTCCATCATATCCGGACCAACTCCAACGGCAGCACCAACCCTGAGTCTGCCGAACTGGTCCTTGCAAGAATTGGGATATTTTCTAATTTTCATTATGTCCTTAATGGTAATGAGACCTTTAAGATTACCCTGATTATCGACAACCAACAATTTTTCTATGCGGTTTTTGTGCAGCAGTTTCTTTGATTCTTCCAAAGTGATACCAACGGGGGCGGTAATGAGGTTTTCGCTGGTCATAACATCAGCAACTTTGGTGTCCAGATTTTCTTCGAATCTCAGGTCCCTGTTAGTTACAATGCCAACAAGTTTACCATCCTTAACCACGGGAACGCCGGATATCTTATAGCGAGCCATGACCTCGAGAACTTCAGCTATCTTCTGATCCGGTTCAACGGTGACCGGGTCAAGAATCATACCACTTTCCGACTTCTTGACCTTGTTCACCTCAAGAGCCTGTGTTTCTATGGACATATTCCTATGTATGATTCCAATTCCGCCTTCGCGCGCTATGCTTATTGCCGTATCAGCCTCCGTAACTGTATCCATCGCAGCACTGAGCAGGGGAATGTTCAGCTTTATTTGCGGCGTAAGCCACGTTTCCACGTTTGTTTCTGTAGGAATTACTTCTGAATATGCCGGGACAAGCAAGATATCATCAAAGGTTAAAGCCTCAGGTATTGTGTGTCCTTCCATAATGTCTCCCTGCATTTTTGTTTTAACATCCTGCAGATGTATGATTCTGGTCTAGAAATTGCCATCGCCTTTATCTGCTCAGGACTTCCATGTCAAGTTCGTTTCCGTTTCCCTTTCGGCAACCTTTATGGCCAGTCCTTCAAGAAGTCCCGCATCGGATACCACAATATTTTCCATACCCAAAGTCTTCATTATTCCTTCGACTATTATTGCCCCACCGAGAATGATGTCTTCTCGCCCCGGTTCAAGGCCTTTGATTTTACGGCGCTCTTCGATGTCTTTAGAGGCTATTTCATTGATGATTTCCGAAAGCCACTGTCTGTCGATTTCCAGACCACATATTTTGTAGGGAACGTAATTTTCCATTTGCTTTTTTATAGCCCCCAGAGTTGCAACCGTTCCTGCTGTTCCGATCAGTGTGCCAATAGGTCTTCCCCTAATAAATTGGAGTAATTCTTTAAGGGAGTTCGGTAACAGGGTATCAATGTAGGTCCGAGCCTGTTGTACGCTGGATGGTGGTGCTGGTGCTTTTTGGAGGAACATGCTCGTCAGGGTTGACGCCCCGATGAAAAGACTTTTTAGAAATACAGGCCTTTCCTTTTCTGCCAGAACGAATTCAGTAGAGCTGCCCCCTAGGTCAAAAACGATGACTGGGTCAGTTGAGTTATAGAGCATCGAAGTCGTGCCTTTGAAAGATATAAGAGCTTCATCTTCTTCTGTCAGAACAGTGCAGACAATTCCAGTTTTATCGAATATCTCATCCAGAAAATCTCTGGCATCCGCTGCTTTCCTCAATACACCCGTAGCCCCGCAAATGTAGCTTTCTACATTTTGTTCATGCATTATTCGGCGATAATACTTCAGTGTCTCTATGGTTGCTAATTTTCCCGTTTTCGATAGCCTTTTCTCCTGGGCAAATTCCTTAGCAAGCCCTGTTACCACCCGCTCGTTCTTAACAGGAGATACAATGCCACCTTTTACTGACACGATTAGCATCCTGACCGTATGAGATCCGAGATCTATTGCTGCGTAATATGCCATCTTCCCCTTCACTCCGTTGATTCTGTAACGATTGTTGACTTATACAACACCAGAGCCGGTGACTTCCAGTGCTTTGGGTCAATATGTTCCGATGATAAATGTGAATTTTTTTCTATACGTTGACATGATGAAGATGGCTGGTGTTTACTAAAAATCATCATGACATTTTTCGTAGTTAAGGTGTTAGATACAGGACTTAGGATTAATCATGCCAGAAAAGGGGGTCTTATGATTCTAGAAGTCAATCCCGCACATCCAGAACCCAGAAAGATAAGAAAGGTTGTTGAAGTACTGGCCAATGGTGGCATAATAGCCTATCCCACTGACACTTACTACGGTCTCGGGTGTGACCTATTCAACAGGGGAGCGATCGAAAAGATCTATGCGCTGAAAGGAAGACCACATGATCAACCTCTAAGCATTGTTTGCAGTGACCTTAAGAACATCAGCGAGTATGCCCAAGTTACTAATTTCGCTTACAAAACAATGAAGCGATGCCTCCCCGGTCCGTACACATTCGTTCTGGAGGCTTCCAGGCTTGTCCCGAGAATCATGCTCACCAGAAGAAAAACCATTGGGATAAGGGTGCCGGATAATGAGGTTGCGCTTGCAATTGTCAGGGAGCTAGGACATCCCATCATTAACAGTACCGCTACTCATCCGGAAACGGGAGAAGAGCTTATAACTCCGCGGGAAATCAAAGAAGCACTGGGACATGTGGTGGATATGATCGTCGATGGTGGGCCCGTACCTGCCCGTCCGTCAAGTGTGATTTCTCTTATTAATGATGAACCCGAAGTGATCCGTGAAGGAAGCGGAGATGTGAGCATCTTTCGGAGCTGAGCTGTAATTATCCTGGTTATTCGAAAAATTTGGCATGGGATTTCATGGAAAGGTATGTAGCGGGGATGTACAATCAAATATCCCCGCTACAAAAAACTGCAACAAAGAATGTGGTTTAATCTTGGTCGTTATCTTGAATCTATATCGGGGCTGTGTTAATATAATTAACGACTTAAGTGCAAACCGGGGGCGGTGCTATGAATGCAGGGACCATTTCCAGTATTTATAGTCTGGCCATCCGTGATTTGCCACCACAATATGTAAAGCCACGTGTACATATCGATACTGAGAATGATACTGCCAATAACATTGCCCCCGAAAATATCCCGAGTGGCAAGGACAAGGTTGAAAAGAGCAACACCGGTATTGAACCCTATAGTGGGCTCAGTGAAGAAGAACAAAGAGAAATAGAAGAGCTCAAACGGCGGGACCTAGAAGTAAAAGCTCATGAACAGGCTCACATTGCGGCAGGTGGTCCCTACGTACGAGGTGGTGCGCATTACGAATACCAGCGAGGGCCTGATGGTAAACTCTACGCTGTAGGCGGAGAAGTCTCGATTGACGTTTCTCCAATTCCCGATAATCCTGAAGCTACCATAAGAAAAATGCAGGTTGTAAGGCGAGCTGCACTTGCTCCTGCCCAACCGTCTGCTCAAGATTATCACATCGCCGCCATGGCTTCTATGGAAATGCAGAAAGCAAGAGCGGAACTTGCCCGAATGAAAGCAACTCAAGCCTACGGCCAAGCTTCTGTCATGGGGACCAATCAGATTCGGTCTTCTGTAACGTCACGACTCTTTGTTATTGCTTAACGTTTTCGGCCGCCAGATCCTTCCAGCATGGTATTTCGTTCAGGCTCGTTGCCTCTTTTACACCAAGGATAATTGATCGAGCAACGGCTTCTGAGGCCAAATGTCCTATAAGAGATGTATCGTAACCCTCCAGATGTCCGCAGCTTATGGCAAAGATGGTATCTCCATCGTAGAGGGTATGCGACGGTACAACCGTTCTCGCTATGCCGTCATGAGCCATCTGGGCGATTTTTGTTAATTGAGGCTTGGAAAGTTTTGCGTTAGTAGCAACAACACCGATAACGGTGTTATGATAACTATCAGAAAAACCGGAAAGCCGGGTGAGTTTTAAAATCTCGCGCCGTGCATCAACAAGATTAAGAACTCGAGGGCTTTCTCTACAGCCGGCAATTATGCGTCCGCCTTCCGGGTCGAAAATATCTCCGAAAGCGTTCACCACCATTAATGCCGCAACCTTGAGTCCCGTTGGGGCTGCTATGCAATAACTTCCCAACCCGCCTTTCATGGCTCGCGGCAATCCAAAGAGCTTTCCCACAGTGGCTCCGCGCCCCGCGCCAACACTGCCCATCTGAACCGGATCAGATGAAGCCATAAGGCAGGCACTGTAACCGAGGTCAGAATCAGGCAACCTTCCAGAACGGTTCATGCCCAGGTCAAAAATTATTGCACCAGATACAATAGGAACTCTTCCGTAACTGGTTTCAAATCCTACACCTTCTTTGAGCAAAAATCTTCTTACTCCATCGCCAACGGAAAGGCCAAAGCCGCTCCCACCACTCAGAAACATGCCATGAACTCGATCAACAAGATTCACAGGTGACAGGGTGTCCGTGCCATATGTTCCCGGCGCTCCACCCCTCACATCAACACCCGCAACCGCACCTTCAGGCGGCGTAAGGAGAACAGTGCAACCTGAACAAACATTGTCAATGTGGGCATGTCCCACTCGCAAACCATCAATGGCTGTAATTGTAGTATTGGTCATCGTTGGCCACCAGGTTGCGGAGGTGTTGATAAATTTCCCGTCCAAGAGCTACTCCTTGCTCGATTATTTCAGGTCCAAATTGCTTACCAGTAGGTGTTCTAAAGGTCCAGCTTATTCGTTGTATGCCGGCAATTCCCCATGGGAAACGTTTGAGTAGGTCAAAGAGGGTCAGCTTCTGATTATTTATCATGTACCACAACGTGTGCGTAAAGGTATCAATTCCCCATCGGAATTTGTCGGCATCGTAGAGACAATCGCTCAGCAGCTGTCCATAGGGGTCCGTGCATGGCACAGGTTTTACAAAGGCTTCATGGTTGCGGATTGCGCGGCAAATCATTGTAACTTCGTCAGAAGAGATGGGAAAATCTTTAAGTATTTCAGCAGTCTTTCTCGCTCCTACTTCGGCATGATTATCCTGATGCCGACAGATGTCGTGAAAGAGACCAGCTATAATGCCGAGAATTACAAGGCGTTTTTGCAGACTGGAACGCCGTGACACAGCTAATAATTCAATTGACAACAGAGTGCCACAATCCCAGCTCACTTTTCGACTATGATAAAGCCCGTGACCCAAATCTTCGACTTGTTTCAATTCAGGCTCAACTCGTTCCCTTACGAGCTGAATCAAGGGATCGCTAAAGTAAATGTGTCTAACTTTCGCGTGTTGGTGATAAAAATGGCTGTAAAATTCAGGAACTTTGTACTTCGACGCCAGATATTCGGCAGTGCGTTTCAAAGCCTTAAGACGTTCATCCATCTTTTAATCCAAATGGTATTTTTCAGCAATAAGCCTTCTAAAACGGGGTACATAAATTAATTCAAAGGTTTCCTTTTTATCAGGAAAAAGATTATAGGCAAATTGCCGTACCCCTTCAACAACCCTGTGGCACTCTTCAAGGCTAACTGGCGACTGGGCTATGTAAGCAAGAGCGAAGTCAACCAGAAACTGAAGTTTTCGTATTTTCCTGTTTTCTTCCTGCAATAGAGTATCACTCATAACGGCACTCAACTATTTGCATGTCTAACAATTTATCTTCCAGGGCCACAACCCTTTTGATCATAGTCTCCAGCACTCTAGTGGCTACTTCTGGGAAGTTAAGGGTAAATCGGTGAAAAGTTTCCCTATCAATAACCAGGCAAGTTACATCAGTTGCAGCCTTTGCCGAGAATAATCTTTTTATATCCGCAAACAGGGCTAATCCTCCAAAGAAATCATGGGGGGTTAATTCCTGCAACATGTAAGACTTATCGGTGTAATGACGATAAATCTGCACAATTCCTTCTATAATAATGTATCCATGAGGGTCCCTATCGTGCTGGCGAAATAAAAAGGAATTTCGTACAAATTTTTTGCGTGAGAAAAGAGTTGCTAGAACTCGAAGTTTGTTTATAGGAACGACGGCGAAAGCTTCAACTTCTCTTAGAATCCTTACGTTCTGGTCAATGTGGCATTGGCTCTTGAATTCTTCGAGTAACTTCTCAGACTGTATGTCCCTGGTAAAGCTCATAGAAAATGCCTTTCTTTTTCATAAGTTCGTCAAAACTACCACGCTCCACTATTTTTCCTGCCTTCATAACCAATATTTGATCATAATCCTTAACAGTCTCCAACCTGTGAACGACAGATAGTACAGTGCGCTTCCCTTTAAATTTCTGTGTTAGTAGTTGCTGGATTTTCAGCTGCGATGCATTATCAAGGCTAGCCGTTGCCTCGTCCATTATAAGTATGCGAGGTTCTTTCAACAGAGTCCTTGCAATAGCAACCTTTTGCTTCTGCCCACCTGACAGGCGATCTCCCTTGGTTCCAACATGAAACTCTAGTCCTTTCGAAATTAATGATTCCTCCGCTCCTTCTTTCTTAATCAACTCGATTACCGCACCTTTTATGGCTTCCTCAGCTCCTGAGTACTCACTCTTCACCGTTCCGAAAATTATGTTTCTGAAAATTGTGCAATACGAAAGATATTTTGATGGGTGAATAAACTGAAACTCATCGGGCCAGTGGCTTTCGATAAATTTACGGAATTCTCTCCTAGATCGCACGACATATTCCTTAAAGGTGGAAGGAAGAACAACCATTGGGTGCTTGTGAGGGTTATATCTGAATGCAAGAATTACAAAAGACCACAGGTCCTTTTGCTTTATCGTCCCAATACCAGAATACTTCTTGAGCAGTTCCTCATAGTATGGAAGCTCTTTATCAAAAAGGGGTGAAGATTTTAGAAAGAATTCATCGGATTCGACTTGCTTCATTAATTCGATGGTTTCGGCAACTATATGTCTCCCAAGCACCACCATTGGCATAAGTAGTCCCAATTTCTTTAAAATTTTCACTAGTTCTGGTTTTTCAGCTATAGCTTCTTCAGTGGGCTTTCCTGACACTGGAAAACCGAACACCAGATTTGTTGCCATAGAACAATAATCCAGGAACTCGTTCTCTTCAAAGTATTCAATGAACCGGCTCAGAGTTTCTCTATGTTTCCTTAAAAAGGCGCATCTGAGTTCAAGAACTTGTTCCATGAGTTCCCGTTCTTGACAAAGATCTAATCGGGAATACAAACCAAAAGACAATATGTCCGGACCAAGCCCAACATTTTCTATAGTTTCCAAAATCTCATGTTCACTGGGCATATATGATTGAGCTTCCTCTGGGTTCAAATTGATGTTGATCGCATTACATGCATAAAGTAAGTTATCGCGAATAGTACCTTCAAATATGAAAGGAAATTGAGCTATGTAACCTACATTTCTGCCTATATCTAGTTTTGTCAAACTCTTAAGTTCGATTTCATCGAACTTAACATGTCCCTGGTGATATTCATACAGTTGGCCCAAGATCATCACCAAGGTGCTTTTTCCGCTACCCGAAAATCCTACAAGTGCCAGTTGATCACCTGGTCCCACACTTACCGATACCTGATCGAGAATTGGATGTCCATCCACGTAAAAAGCCACGTTATCCACAGTTATTGCACCCGAGAGATCCAGAAGTTCTCGATCCAATGGAGCCAGCTTAAAGGGTGGTTTCTGGTCAAAATAACTCATAACCCGGGCATAACGCACTTTCGCATCCTGATAGATCTGATAATACTCCATCAGTTCTTTCCATGGATCATAGAGCTTTTCGAATGCCGACAAAAAAGCAACTAAAGCGCCTAGGTCTAAACGTCCTTTTATTGCAAGATAGCCACCGAAGATGAAAAGAACAAAAGGTCCCATATTCTGAAAAAAATTATTTGTAAATTTAATGAGGTACTTAGTGCTGTTCATCTTGCAACGGATTTTAAATAGTTTTTTTGCTACTCCATCAAACCTATCCACTTCGATCCTAAAACTGGCGTTTCCATGGATTTCATGAATACCCGATATTGCTTCCCCGATTCGATTACTCAGGGTTCTGGTGGTATCTATCCGTATCTTGTTCAAGCGATTGTATTTCTTTTGAAAGAGGGGGATAATTAATATTTCTAGAGGATAGACAGAAAAGCTGGCAATTGCGAGCAGAGGATTAAGATAAATCATGTAGCCAGCAAAGGTAAACAGGGTCAGAAAGTTTACCAAGGGAGTCGAAATTGCAGAACCAAGGAATTCTCCCACTACGGTAAGCTCCGAGGTTAGAGATGATATGACCATACCTGGCGGTGTCTTTCTAAAAAAGTTAAGAGGGAGCTGTAAAATATGGTCGTAAAGCTCTGTGCGGAGGTGATACAAGATTTTTTGCCCTATGTAATTTTGCAGAACATTGATGCAATACTTTAAAATCCCTGCCATGAGAAAGGAAACGAGGTACAATCCGCAATATAGAAACAGACGATTCAATGACTTCATGCCGATTGCAATATTTATGATTCGTTTTTGCATTTCTAAAGGCAGCACTCTGAAGAAAATAGTGACAATGATCAAACAGGCGAGAAGTAGTTGTAACCCTAGGTATTTCTTGAAAATCCAGGAAGTTAGTGACCTTTCGGTAATTCTCTTTTCTTGCCTACTCCCCTTGTGTGCCATCATTTTTTACAAACCTCGGGTTGACTACATGCGAATAATTATTATTTTTGCTTATGATAACAATTGAGGAGCGATTCTATGCGAATGACTGCTCAAAGAAAAGCAATACTGGATGCACTAAGGAAACTCAAGACTCATCCTACAGCAGACGAACTTTATGAGGTTTTGAAAAAGCAAATTCCCAGGATAAGTCTCGCAACGGTGTACAGAAATCTAGAATTGCTGTCCGATGCAGGCTTAATCAAAAGGCTCGATCCGGGAGCGGACAGAAAACGAAGGTATGATGCTAACGTGGAACCTCACTTCCATGTGCGTTGTACCGTTTGTGGACGTATTGGCGACGTAAAGATTAGCTCAGACTTCAATGTTCATGAGGTTATTACCGATACTAATAATTTCGTAGTGGAAGGGTACAGCATAGACTTCTGGGGTTTGTGCGAAAAATGTGCTGGCAAGATGAGTAAGAAAGGAGGCTAACCATGGGAAAGAGAAGCATTAAAGGAACCAGAACAGAAAAAAACCTTTTAACGGCCTTTGCTGGCGAATCTCAGGCACGCAACCGTTATTCCTACTTTGCCAGTCAGGCTAAAAAGGAAGGGTATGTTCAGATTGCAGCAATTTTTGAGGAAACAGCTAATCAGGAAAAGGAACATGCTAAGAGGTTATTCAAGTTTCTAGAAGGAGGGGATGTTACAATTGAGGCTGCTTATCCAGCTGGTGTCATTGGAACAACCCTAGAAAATTTGAAGGCAGCCGCTGTTGGTGAAAATTACGAACATACGGAAATGTACCCGGAGTTTGCGAAAATCGCTGAAGAAGAAGGTTTCCCTGAAATAGCCGCAGTCTTTAGAAACATAGCCGTGGCAGAACAGTATCATGAAAAGCGCTACAAGGATCTAGCAGCAAACATTGAGAATGATCGTGTTTTTAAACGAGAACAACCGGTGAAATGGCGCTGCCGCAATTGTGGTTACGTCCACGAGGGGCCTGAAGCACCGGAAACCTGTCCGGCCTGTGCTCATCCGAGGGCATACTTCGAACTTTATGGTGAAAACTGGTAATCAGACTCAAATAGAGGGCGGCCTTGGGATAGCATGCTTCTTCCCAACCCGCCCATTGAATGACGCCCTTCGAAAAAACTATTCGACAATTTGATGCGCATGGTGTATGGTGTTTCAAAGGATACGTTCTGGAGGATTATTTTAGTTCGTTTCTGGATGTCGTTTGGCGAGTCACACACGCGGGACTAGTGAAGAACATAGGAATGCAAAATAAGAGAATCGAGCGTCAAATTGAAGTGTTCCGCTCTTTGATGCACAAAAGTTTGTCGCTCATTATTTACCATTTTGAAATTTAGGGTGGGCTTTTTTTAGAGTCTTTTCTACCAACTTCAGGTCTTTTGTAGTATAAATGGATGTACGACCTGGCCGTTCTGGTAATATAAAAATTAGATCCGATCCACGTTTTTTCTTGTCTGAATAGAACCCTGACAGAATCTTTGTTATCGAAAGCTCCTCGGGAATCTGTACAGGAAGATTGTAAATTTTTAACAGCCACTCTAGGGTTGCAAAATCTTCCGGGGATATTTTCCCCAGTTCTAGGCTAAGCAGACCAGCACACCTCATTCCGATGGCAACAGCATATCCGTGAGGTATTGAGTAATTGGAAGCCTGTTCTACGGCATGTCCGAACGTGTGACCCAAATTTAAAACCCTTCTAACATTGCTTTCTCGCTCATCGGCCATTACTATCCTTGCCTTAACGGACACGCACTTGTATACAATCTCTTCGAGCACCTTTAATTGGCGGGCTTTTATTTGATCATGCTGATTCCTGAGCATTTCCACTAGTTCTTCATCACCCAACCAGGCCGTTTTTATGACTTCAGCCATTCCCTGATAAAAGAAATTATCCGGCAGAGTTGTGAGGAACTCAGGATCTATTCCCACCCATGATGGTTGATGGAATGTACCCAGCAGGTTTTTACCTTCCGGCAGATCAACGCCTGTTTTGCCACCCACGCTGCTATCCACCTGGGCAACCAAGGTAGTTGGTATCTGCACCACGGGAATACCCCTCATGTAAATGGATGCAAGAAAGCCAACTACATCCCCAGTGACACCACCGCCAACGGCTATAAGAACACTACCGCGATCCAACCCACGTTTCACCAGTTTTCTACCAAGAGTCTCTACCGTTGAAAGGTTTTTCCTCTCCTCAGAGGACCTCCAGGTCAAATTTTCAAGTTCCCCCAAAGATGAATCTTTCCATGTTTTATAAACCCTCTCGTCCCATATACAGAAAAGCCGTTTCCCAGGGTGAATTTTCTCTATTTGCTCGACAAAAAAATGCCGTAATCCGGCCGAGCAGTGTACTTCGTAGCATCTATCTTCACTGCCTTTCAGGACAACTTTTACATTCATCGGCTACTGGATCCCCCTCGACTCTTCTTTTTGCATCCTGCAAGGGACAGGTACCATCACAACACGAACATCTCGGGCTTTTCAAGCTCCTTGCAAAGTACCTGATTACCGCAACTAAACACAAAAGGGTGAACTACTCCGCCCTTACGGACGGAGCTTCTAAGGGAGTTTGATAGGGCACTCCTACCCTTATCCCTCTGGGCGGGTTCACACCACCCTCTACTCCTATCCCCGCAAAAAGCAGGGACTCGGAGATACCTTTACCCAGCTTGTAGATTCTTATCTTAACTACTCTTTTGAGTCCCGTTACAAGGTCAAACCACTTCC
>JAFDGW010000007.1 GCA_019309115.1 Deltaproteobacteria bacterium | reverse complement strand
TAACGGAAGGAGGGAAAAAAGAGGGTTGTTCTACTCACCGATTAAGGGATACATCAATGCAGATGTTAATGGAGCGAGGAATATCTTAAGGAAATTCAAAAGGAAGTGGTTTGACCTTGTAACGGGACTCGAAAAAGTGGTCAAGATAAGAATCTACAAGCTGGGTAAAGGTATCTCCGAGTCCCTGCTTTTTGCGGGGATAGGAGTAGAGGGTGGTGTGAACCCGCCCGGAGGGATAAGGGTAGGAGTGACCTATCAAACTCCCTTAGAAGCTCCGTCCGTAAGGGCGGGGTAGTTCACGATTTCGAGGAACGGCCAGGTGGTGTAACCCCACTTCTTTCCAATACACACCATAATTCATCTGTACACCGCCTCCTGTAGTCAGAAATAGGTTCGCGTTTTGTTAGAAGGGACGACTAGTAGAATCCAAAATCGGTGATTTTCAGCTGGATACCTTCGTTAAGGTCGGCATCAAGTGGCGCTGGGCCGGAAAGAAAGTTGAGGTGACGCCTTATTAACTCATTAAAGAGCAACTCCTCGGGTGGGCCACCCGGGCGGCATAAATAAAAAGGGCCAAAAACAAACCTGAACTATTCCCTGAAGATGACTTTTTGCTGTTTTTTGGTCACGCCCTGGAGGATTCTGTCCAGGATCATGGCAATAAAAAGGATACCCAATCCAGATTCAAGACCGACGGCTAGGTTCACTCTCTGGATGCTGTACAGTATTTTATATCCCAGGCCTCCGGCGCCTATCATCGCAGCAACAACAACCATAGACAAAGCCATCATTACCGTCTGATTTACCCCTGTCATGATGGCAGGTAAAGCCAGGGGTAGTTGGATTTTCAGCAAAAGCTGCCATGGGGTTGAACCAAATGCAAGTCCTGCTTCCACCACTTCAGCGTCTACCTGGCGGATGCCCAGGTTGGTTAGCCTTACCATAGGGGGTAGCGAAAATATAACTGTGGCCATGACGCCGGGAACGTTGCCAATGCCAAAAAGCATAATAGCCGGAATCAGATAAACAAAACTCGGTATGGTTTGCATACCATCCAGAATAGGCCTCAGGACGGCGTCAAATCGATCGCTTTTTGCTGCAAGAATGCCAAGCGGCAGTCCGAAAAGCACCGAAATAAAGACTGAAGTAGTAACGAGAGCTATCGTGCTCATGCCTTCAGACCAGAGCCCAAAGGCTCCCAGAAGAAAGAGACTAACGGCTGAGAAAAGGGCGGTTTTTTTCCCGGAAACCAACCAGGCAATTCCTACCACAGCCGCAATCATGATTGGCCATGGTACCCAGTTAAAAAAGGCGTCTATTTTCACAAGGATGACGTTTACTGTTTTTGTAATACCATCGAAGGTGGACTCAAAGTTATCGGTTACCCACATTATCAACGTTTCCGCCCATCTACCGAGCGGGATTCTCACGGGAAAGGTTAATTCGCCCATGTCTTTTATTCACCTCACTGTAGGGTGTTTATAAGTTTCATGATATTAGTGCATCGAGTAGACATTCACGAGAAACCACTCCCAGCAGTCTGAGATTCTCATCGGTAACGGCAATGGGAATCGATGTTTTTGCCGCTCTTTTGATAAGTTTTTCCAAGAAGGTGTGTTGCCTCTCCTGGGGAAAATCTTTCATTATGTTATTGGGATCAAGATGGCCGTTTCCGTCCACTACCGTGCGGTAGTCAATAACCCCTCGGATTCTTCTGTTCTCGTCAACCACATAGGCGTACCAGAGGTTTTCATTATCCATTTTACAGGCAATCTCTTCTGTGGTTTGGTTTGCCGAAACGGCCCATTTTGAAGGTGGCTCCATAATATCTTGAGCCGTGACAAATTTAGCTCTTGGCAAATCCTGCACGAATTCGGCAACATACTTAGTTTTAGGATGTAAAACAATTTCTGCCGGTGTGCCGATTTGATCTATAGAACCACCTTTCATTATAGCTATGCGAGTGGCGATCCGAAGGGCTTCATGAAGATCGTGGGTCACGAATACAATCGTTTTCTTTACCACTTTCAGGAGTTTTATGAATTCATCTTGCATCTGTCGTCGTATAAGCGGATCCAAAGCGCTAAAGGCTTCATCCATGAGCAGAATTTCAGGATTTGGTGCCAGGGCACGTGCGAGCCCAACACGCTGTTGCATACCCCCACTCAGTTCATGGGGATATTGATGTTCCCAACCTTTTAGTCCCACAAGTTCCAGCACCTCGAGAGCCATGGAATGTCTAGTTTTCTTATCTATCCCCTGTATTTCAAGTCCATAAGCTACGTTATCTATAACTTTGCGATGAGGCAAAAGGGCAAAATGCTGAAAGACCATTCCTATCTTTTTTCTTCTAAGTTCTCTTAGGGTCTTTTTAGGTAAGCTCGTGATGTCTTCACCATCTATAAAAACCTTCCCACGAGTAGGTTCATGAAGACGGTTGATGCAACGTAATAAGGTTGATTTGCCGCTACCAGAAAGTCCCATTATAACAAATATTTCTCCGGCCGATACCGTGAAGCTGACATCTTTTACTCCGACGACACAGCCGGTACGCTGCATCAATTCAGTTTTGTTGTATTTCGAATATCTACCCCAATCGTCAATTATTCTGCGTGGGTTAGGGCCAAATATTTTCCATAAAT
This sequence comes from Deltaproteobacteria bacterium, assembly GCA_019309115.1. Classification (GTDB taxonomy): domain Bacteria; phylum Desulfobacterota; class Syntrophobacteria; order Syntrophobacterales; family Thermodesulforhabdaceae; genus JAFDGW01. The sequence goes on along the minus strand of JAFDGW010000007.1, from coordinate 73,080 downwards.
TGGCACACTCAATACGATTCACTTGTGACTTCATGGTCTCCTTTTATGTGGGCATGGAGAGGCCCGAAACCTCTCCGTATAGCCCGTTATTGAATTTTTACTTAATACCTTTTAACCAGTCACCAACAATTTTCGGATTGGACTCAACCCATTTTTTTGCAACTTCCATTGGCGGTTTTGCAGGATTTCCGGGTACGTCTTCCAGCTCGGCTATCAGCTTGCTTTCTTCTTCCATAGGTATGTAAAAATTCTTGAAGAACTTGTATGCCTTTGGATTCTTCTTTTTCAGATGAACACCGTAACCAACGTAAACATTTGCCGGTTTCCATCCACAGGCGACATAGCTTTCATCAGGTTTTCCGGGGATAAATTTCCACTTTTTAGGATCGTAGTCGGGGAGTTTGACCCACGTGAGATCATAAACCGCCCATATCCATTCCGGCGCCCAGTAGTAGAAAAGTATCGGTTTTTTCTTACGCATTGCTTCCTTCAGCTGAGCTTGAAAGACCCATACTTCAAGCACTAGTGGCTCAAAATACCCACTCAGATCAAGATCGCGAATTTGCACTCGAGTGATTTGGGTCGATTGCCATCCGCCTGCGCCACACCAAATATCACCTTTGCCGTCCCCATTGATGTCAAAGATTTTCGCATGAGGGATCAAATCTTTGTAGGTTTTTATATTGTACTTTTTGGCAACCCAGGTAGGGATTACCCATCCCTGAGGGGCATTACCGAAGAGCAAACTTGCTTCCACCGTTTTTCTTTCCTCAACATACTTTTTCCAGTAAGCTCCTTCATTGGGCATCCATATTTCTGCTTTTACGTCCACTGATCCGTCGCCCTTATCCATAGCTGCCCAGGTAGCAGGCTGAGCCAGAGGGATGATTTTTGCCGGAATATGAAGCTTGGTTTCCAATACATACTTCATAATGTTAGATAAAGCAATTGAAGCTGACCATGTTTGTTGGGCTATCACAACTTCGTCTTTCGCATGAGCAATAGCAGGGCTAAAAGTCAGCATAAAAGCTACAATAAAAAGCATGATTCTTTTAAGCAAACCTTTGGAACACATAAAACCCTCCTTTCCGGCTACAGATTAATATTCTAAAATATACCCGCTCTGATGATTGGAAAGACTAGGCTAAACTGAACACAAAGGCTAGGAAGGGTATAAAACGGTTACGGATATTCGTGAGGAGTTAAAAGCTCAGGCCTGTGATGGAATGCTAAACTTTTTCTCCTTACTTCTTTCATAACTCCCTGCAAAATAAAACTTCCTTCTGTGCACTCAAACAATGGTTATTTTATTATATCACTTTACACATTTTCACTTGTAAATATCATATTCTAGCTACCTTTGCAAGAGAAGGTTGAACATCAGAGTTCAGGTGGCCCAGATGGTATGAGACACACAAAGGTAAGCGTTGATTTTCCCGCGTTTTTAATTTGATGCTTTTCCCCAGGTGGTATGAACACCACTGTACCAGGCCCAACTTGGACCCAATCATCTCCTTGTAAGACTTCACCCACTCCTTCATGGATGAATATCTCATGTTCCCAATCGTGTTTGTGCATCGGGGTATAACCGCCGGGTTCCAGTTGGAAGATTCTCATGCAAAAGGTGGTCGCACCATCTTCTTTACCTATCGCCACTCGACCAATTACTCCCTTAACAGATTCCGATTCAAACTTTTTGGCAGGTATTTCGGAAAAATGGACTATTTTCATCGTTATCTCTCCTTCTTATTCAGGTGGAAAAAGTGATAGAAGTCTTCGAGCAAGCTTTCTTAAATTCGGATCTTTAATATTGCTCACAAACTCCTTCGATTCACTGCTTAAGGGGTATTTTTTTACTTTCTTCTGCTTCCTTCTGAGTTGCTTGTATGGACGCTCCTCTGCCTGCGCTATCAATGCTTTTTCATCTTCCAGAATGATTTCTTTTACTTTAAATCGAATTTTCCGCACTATTTCACGGCCGCATTTTTCGTTTATTTTTTTCTTTATAAGCTCTTTGTTAAGCTCCAGGTGGTGCTTCCACACATTGTCATAAACGTGGACCCTAAGTACGCCATTTTCCATACTTACCGGCTTTGAATAGCGGGCCGTTGTGTCCCCGACTATTTCTTTCCAATCACCTATGGGACGCACTGCCGGCATAACTTCTGTGTCGATAATGGTCCGTATTAGATCGCCGACCTGTGTGCTTGTAGATTTACCCCTGTTTTCAGGGCGTTTCACCTTTTTTTCGTTCAAGTAAAATCTTCTCCAGCCGCATTAACCGTTTTTCAATGTTTTCCAGCTTAAGCAAGATGGTCTCTTCAGTAGTTGATAACCGTGTTCCTAGGGGTGAGATCACGTGATCGTAAATAATTTCGTCCAAATGAAAAAGGTTAAATTTCCATAGCTTATAACCTGTATATCCTACGAAAAATATCGTAATCGTGGCGAGCAGTGTATGCACGAAAATGCGAAAGCTAGAAGCAAAATAAAGATTTATATTTCTAATACTCGCTGAGCCTTTTACGACCGGAACTAACACAACATAAAGCTTCCAAATACTCAGCAACCACGCAGCAAATACCAGTAACCACAACAGAGCTTTTATGAATGACCAGATTGCTTCCACATGGTTGTAGTCAAGTTTGGATAATCGATTTTCTCGCTCTTCTAACAAGTGAACGTTGAGAGGTTGGTGTTTTTCAATTATACTGGGCATCAGAATCCAGTATAATCGTCGATAAGGTTGGAGTGTTATATGGAGTATACGCCATCGGGGATGATCTAGTTGGGCGGTTTTGCTCTGCACAACTGGATTTTTAATTTTCAGCTGGTTGGTGAACCACCAGATTAATGGAATGTGGAAGATGCTGAGGAAGGCAAAGACCATAGTGACGCTGATTGAAAATAAAATAACTACCCATAAACATAAGCCCCATGGTGTTTCATGTATCCACTTTAAATTCCACCACGGGGCTATTGTTGTTCCGAATCTTGACGTTGACAGCAGCAACCTTTCAATAACATGCCGGAAGAGAAAAACAATTAAAACCGACGCCAGGATTATTAAGGACTTTTCGGTGAGTAGAATCAGGTGGTAAGCTCGTATCGTATAATGTTTCAGACTACCACCCTCCCGGCGTCGTAAGCCTTGCTTATTTTCGCCCGGTCATTTCTTTAGGAATGCGACCCGTTCTGACACATTCGGACCGCAACCTTCTTCCCACTATTCTTTCAACCATTCGACCAATTCTCAATACATGATCCACATCAACACCTGTGTCAATACCCATTTCATCCATCATTACCACCATATCTTCCATACACACCAGACCGACAATGGATGGGTCTCTGTAGTAGTATTCCCCTGTGCCTCCCACGGGTGTATCATCCACGAAATTGGCTGGCTGTCCTCCTATACCCCCATACGTTCCTTCAAAATGGGTAATGCCTGCGAGGAGGGCTGCCAGAACATTGGCCAGTCCCCAACCTCTCGTTACATGGAAGTGAGCAACATGTTTGGTGGGATCGGGAATTGCATCAAGTACCATAGAAAAGTATTCGTAAACCTTATTGGGGGGAGCTGACCCGTCGTGATCGGCATGCTCTACATCGTCTGCACCCATATCGAGCCACCTTTTGGTAAACTCAACTGCCTTTCTCATGTCCGTGGGTCCTTCTATGGGACATCCCCAGATGGTGCTCACGGTTCCGCATATCTTCATGCCGACGTCCTTTATCTTCGGGAACCATTCCTCGCACATCTTGAAGTATTCTTCTATGCCAATTCCTGAATTTACCTTTTGATGTGATTCACTTGTCGAAACCATCACTAAAACACGGTCAGGTCCGTATCCTTCTTTCCGGGCATTTATAGCTCGCTCAATAGCCCTTTCTCGAATTGTGATTGCAGTAAGTTCAACATCATCAAGGAGATGCTTTACTCGCTTGCTGTTTCTCAATCTTTTGAACAATTCGTCAGCGTCCTTAAACTGAGGCATTCTTTTGGGATTACCGAAATTAGTCACCTCAAGACGCTTAAACCCTGCCAGAATTGACTCTTCTAGGACCCACAGTTTTGCATCCGTAGAAAAGAACTTCTCTTCGTGCTGAAAGCCGTCTCGCACCGTGATGTCTCCAAGAACTACTTTCTTAGGATACTGCAATTGTGGCATTTTCCCCCTCCTAGAACCTTAGATTTCCGAAGGCTGGTTCGCCTATCGGTTTTAGCAAGCTTACTTCAAAGGCAAAGGCAAGCCAGTCTCGGATCTCTTTGAACTTCAGTACCCTGTCGTTCAAGAGTCGAGCGCCGCAGAAGAACGGATGAGCTTCCCCGTCGTACTTTTCTATCATCTTTTGTCTAAAAGCCTCTTTCTCGCCTTCCGTCATGGGTTGTCCTTTTGCCGCCCGTTTCCGTTCTTCTATTGAAAGGAGAACTTCCGCGGCCGACCGGCCACTCATAACGGAAGTGCGAGCTCTCATAGTTGCGAACAGAAAATGAGGTTTGTAAGCTCTACCGCACATTCCGTAATTTGCCGCCCCATTGTCGGGGCCAATTACGAGCTGAATTTTAGGCACCTGAGCACATGAGACGGCTCGAACCATATCCGCACCGTACTTTCCAATTCCCATATGTTCGGATTCAGAGCCAACCATGTAACCGGGAGAACTTTGAATAAAAAGCAACGGGGTTTTTTCCTGACAACATCGTATAATCCATTCAGTGGCCTTTCTTGCGGCTTCCACGAAAATGATTCCAAGGCCGTTAGCTGCGATTACGCCTACCGGTATTCCCTTTATGCGAATCTTTCCCGTTACGATATTGTCACCCCGCCCAGGGGCGTACATCTTTTTGTATTCCATGAAGTAGCTATCGTCGGCAATTGCTTGAATGAAGGTACGGACGTTGATTCCCTGGTGGATTTTAGCGGGTAGCGTTTCATAAATAGTTTCCACAGGGACTCGAGGTGGAACTTCCGCATAGCGGTGTATGTGCACCTTTTGCGGAGGTTCCATCGAAAGAATTTCCCTAACCTTTGCTACTGCTTCGTCCTGTGTTCTGCAAAAGTGATCTGCACCGCCGGATATCTGGGTATGAACTCTTGCGCCACCCAGGTCTTCAGCGCTTATTACTTCACCCGTTGCAGCCTTGACTAGGGGCGGTCCCCCAAGGAACGAATAAGCCAGCTTGTCAATCATGACAGCCTGGCAGGCCATAAATACGATATAAGCACCACCGGCAGTGTTGCCCCCTGTGCTCAGGGTGATCTGCTTCAGTCCCATAGCAGACATTCTGGCCATATTGTAAAACATGGAGCCGAAATGCCCGTCATCGGGAAAAACATCGGCCTGCATTGGTAGGAACGCCCCGCCAGAGTCTGCTATATAAACACAGTTCAATCCGCATCGTTCGGCAATAGCCTGAGCCCTCATGTGCTTTTTTAGCGTTATGGGGAAGTACGTTCCTGCCTTTACACGGCTGTCGTTGGCTATGATCATAGTCCAGTTTCCATGGATTTTCCCTATGCCGGTTACGATACCGCCGCAGGGTACGTCTTCCACGCCTGGGTAGTTCATACCAAAGCCGGCTATACGGCCCAGTTCATAAAATTCCGTTCCAGGATCAATGAGTTTTTGGATAAGCTGTCTTACAGGTTGCTTTCCCTGCTTCTCCAGTCTCTTTACCGCTTCTTCCCCACCAGGCCACACGGCCTTCTGAACTAGCTCATCCAGCTTACGCTCTTCTTCTTCCCAAAAAAGGCGATTTTCTACCCTTGGATCGGTCATCTAAGGACCCCCTTTCTTTTACCTGCCCTTGAAAACAGGCTTACGTTTTTCCCGGAAAGCCTTGAGGGCTTCCATTCTGTCTTCTGTCGGAATAGTGATCCAGTAAGCATTGGATTCAATGGCAAGACCTGTGTGTATATCCACTTCGATACCATGGTTTATTGCATATTTAGCCTGCTGAATTGCAATTGGGCCGGTTTCACAGATCATCGCTGCCATTTCCAAGCATTCGTCCATGAGCTTTTCTGGCGGACAGACCTTGTTAACAAGCCCTATTTGCAGGGCTTCTTGGGCATCTACTCGGCGACCGGTAAAAATAAGCTCTTTCGCCTTGCCACGTCCTACCAGCCTGGGAAGCCTCTGAGTGCCACCGGCTCCGGGTATGATGGCAAGTCGCGTTTCGGTAAGACCCATCGTCGCGTTCGTCGATGCTATTCGAATGTCACTTGCCAGAGCAAGCTCTGTTCCTCCTCCAAGGGCTATTCCATTAACAGCGGCAATTACCGGTTTGTTCATGAACTCTATAAAAGTAAAGAGGTTTCGAATGGTGAAGATAAATTCCTTAACCTGATCCTCTGTCAAAGTTGCACGTTCTTTCAGGTCTGCTCCAGCGCAAAAGGCCTTTTCCCCGGCGCCGGTAATTATCACCACGCGCACCGAAGAATCAAAGTGTAGCTTTTCAACCTTTTCCTTAAGCTCCCGAAGCATGGCAAAATTCAGGGCATTCATTACTTCGGGTCGGTTAAGCGTGAGGATTACAACCTGATCACGCCTTTCTTCCAGAACCGCGGGCTTGTCCATCTGGACCTCCTAGTAACTCTTCAATGTGACGCTTTTGTTTTCAGTTCTGACTACCTCTGAGCCTTTCTCGCAAAAGCTTCTCTTGTAAGCTCTCTGGCAATAATCAGACGTCGAATTTCACTGGTTCCAGCACCAATTTCATAAAGCTTTGCGTCCCTCCACAACTTCTGAACAGGAAATTCAAGACAGTATCCGTACCCGCCATGAATCTGCACAGCCTGGTTACACACCCATGTTGCCGTTTCCGAAGCGAACAGAATAGCTGCCGCAGCTAACCTGGTTAATTCTGTCCCCTTACCCCCTCTTGGGCTTCTTTGCGCAAGCTCTGCTGCTCGATAAACGAGCAATCGTGCCGCTTCAGTCCTTGCATACATATCAGCAAGCTTCTGCTGGATCATCTGAAAATTGGCTATCGGCTGACCAAATTGTTCTCGTTCCACTGCGTACTCTATCGAATAATCAAGAGCCTGCTGGGCCATTCCTACACTTCCGCCAGCAAGAACAACCCGTTCCACATCAAGACCACTCGTCATGACAGCAACACCCATATTTTCTTGGCCAACCAGGTTTTCTGCAGGTACTTCACAGTCTTCGAATATTAATTCTCCCGTTGGAGAGCCCCGCATTCCACACTTTTTCAGCTTTCTAGACACCGAAAATCCGGGAAAATCCTTTTCAACAATAAATGCACTGATGCCTTTGGGGCCCAACTCGGGCTTTGTTTTGGCATAAACTAAAAGAATGTCAGCCACAGGGCCATTGGTTATGAACATTTTTGTGCCGTTCAGAATGTACTTGTCACCTTTCTTCACAGCTCGAGTGCGGATACTCATGGCATCGGAACCAGCATTTGGCTCGGTGAGAGCAAGTGCGCCTATCTTTTCGCCACGCACCATAGGTGGTAGGTATTTTTCTTTCAGGTATTCGCTGGCATTTCGGTGAATGTTGTGAGCACAAAGATTAGAATGGGCAGCGTAGGTCATCGCCAAGCCAGGACATATACGGCTCATCTCTTCTACAGCAAGCACCTGCATCAATACATCGCCACCCAGTCCACCATATTTTTCGTCAATGGTTATTCCAAGAATTCCAATTTCTGCACATTTTTTGAAAAAATCTGGCGGAAACCAGTCCTCGTCGTCTATTTTTTCCTGAATTGGACCCAATTCCTGAACCGCCCATTTGTATACTGTTTCCTTTATCATTCGTTGCTCTTCCGTCAATTGGAAATCCATGTCTCCCTCCTGCGTATTTTCGCACCGTTGAACTCAAACCAGTCCAATGAAACTAAGAAAATGACAAACATCTTTTAAAATGAAATAAGGAAGAGTGTCAACGAAGGAGTCAAATAATTTTTGATAATGTAAAAACATCGGAAGAGTAGGGTTGGGGCTTCTGTAGCAAAAGAGGAGCGGCGGATCGGGAACAATGCAACCCCACTTTCATGCACTTCTTCACTGCCAGATCCAGCATAGAAGGAAGTCCACCTTGCTCTGACGGATGAAAACCGAGCGACTGTTTCCACACTGTTCCATTCTCCATGCAAAGATATACGCAAACATCTGGCGCATGCCTGCGTATGCGCGACGCTATGTGCTTGTAAAGCTTGATTCTAATGCCTTTGAAATATCGGCGCTTTCTGTCCGGACAAGGAACAAATTCACCGCTTGCATATTTCCACTGAGGGCGCTTGATGAGTATGATTTCCTTAAGCTCAGGCATGAACCTGAATGCGCCAAGACTTATGTAAACAATTTGATCTGATGGAACGTATGAAAAGAGCCTGTCAATGGTGTGAGAGTATTCCTCTTCCCAACCTGGAAAGTAAAACAGAGGGTCAAAATGAAAGGCCAAGAAATAACCTCGTTCCGCGCATTTTTTGGCCATTTGCAACCTTACTTCGAGTGGGGCCGCTTTTCCTTCTTCCTTTTGAGAAATGGAAGGAGCATTAAGAGACCAGGCAACGATTGTATGCCCATCGTGGGGAAGTTCTAACAACCTGTCGACGAATGATGTTTTGGTTTTCAGTTCGAGTATGGCGTTTTTCTGCCGGGCAAAAAAAGGCACAATAATTTCGGAAAATCCTGTCCATGGGTCCAGCAGTAGCGAGTCGGTAAATTCTCCTGTACCAATCCGAAAAAGCGTGTCTGGATGATGATCCAGGAAATCCTGTAGCTCTCTAAGCATTCTATCGGTGTTCCCAAATATGCGCAGACAGGGTTGGTTCCAATAAGCCTGAAGGATGCAGTAGGTACAGCCAATAGAACATAATTCGCCAAAGTGAAGTATAACGTATCCGCAACAATGATAGAATTTCGTTGCCGGGCACGACCTAATGAACCTTCCTTTAAAGTCCACGACTTCAAGATCATAGGGGAAAAAGGTGAAATTTTCTCGATTCTGAAAATCCAATACGTGAAAACTTGCTTCTGGAAGATTTTTCCGAAGGTTTTCAACAACTGGACTATTCCATACACTCTCGTGAACAAATATCCGTTTAGGTGATTTTATGACTCGACTCATCTTTCCCAAGGAATACCTCTAATTGGCTGGCAATTTCACTTTTGGCCAGTTTTTCTAACTGATCTTTCAACTCTTGCGCATTGGAAAAGGAAAGAGTTATTTGCCACAGGTCACCTTCAAAAAAGGGCGGAGGTTCAATTCTCACGCCCGACGGAAGCTTCCACTGCTTCTTGGCTTCTAAAAATCTTGCTTCTACTTCAGAAAGATGTGGAAAAAGCCATTGCTTTAGCAAACGGCGAACAGCTTCGGTTTTCTGTCTTTGTGTTAACAAATCATCTTCGATGACCTGTCGAATAGATTCGTGATCAATAACATCAGCAGGCGATGTTTCTTCTAATCGTGAAATATCTTCAATCATTTCAGTAATTTCCAACTGTATATTCGTCGAGCATCTTAGCTTCGCAAATAGTTTGCACGCGCAGGCACGAGATTCTTCATTCCACCATGCCAGTTTCATGAGGGTTCGTTCGGAAACTCCGCCTTCTAAGGTCACAACAATCTCGTCCAACGGCATGGATGCTATTTTCAGGAGTGTTTTAAGCATTCTTGGTTTGGCGGGAATTCCGAGGATAGGAAAGATTCTTCGCTTTATTTCATCGGGAGTGAGACATCTGGAAAGATTTTTGACCACATTGGCTTTTTCGAAGATATCGAATTTACGAAAACCCGCTGACGCTACAACCTTTTGCAGTAGCAAGTAGCACTTGTCCGCATCTTCCGGAAACACCAGACATTGAACGTGTCCCAGTCCCTGTTCTCTTGCCCATCGGAGTCGGTTATAACCGTCAACGACCGTGACAGTCTTTGAGCCATAGGTCCACAGAGGGCACAAAATGCCTTCTGTACGGCTTAAGTGTTCGAACACATGAATTCTTCGATGTCGTGATATGTCAAAGAACGGGTCTTCTTTCAGTTCATTAACTTCAACGTCCAGAAGGCTTGTGGGCTTATAGGGGTTTATTTTTTTCAGTGCGTCCATAGCGAAAGTTCAGGGCTGTTTAGGAAACTGAATTATTTGGTCATTGGGCAACTTTTCCAATCCTGTAAGGCGCTTAAGTGCTTCCAGGTACCGTTTCCGAGTGTTTTCTATCACGTCTGATGGCAGATGGGGAGGAAGATGACCTGGTTTCCATCCGGATTCCATTAAAAAATCACGAATGTATTGTTTGTCAAAACTCTCAGGATTTTCACCGACTTTGTAAGAGTCTCCAGGCCAGAAGCGGCTTGAGTCAGGCGTCAGAACCTCATCAACCAAAGTAATTTCGCCGTTGACAAGCCCGAATTCAAACTTAGTATCCGCGAGCAATATGCCACACCTTTCGGCATAATCAGCCGCTTTTTTGTAAAGTTTTATGCTCAGGTCTCGTAACCGTTCAGCATTTTCCATTCCAACGATTGCTTTCATCTGCTCGAAAGATATGTTTTCGTCGTGGGCACCCTTTTCCGCTTTGGTTGACGGCGTGAATATCGGTTCCGGCAGTTTTTCGGCAAACCTCAGCCCGCTGGGTAATTGAATTCCGCAGACCTTGCCTGTTTTCTGGTAGTCCTTCCAACCACTTCCGACCAGATAACCCCTGACGATACACTCAATGGGAAAGATTTCGGCTTTTTTTACCATCATGCTCCTTCCAATCAGTACCTCTCGGTAGGGTTCGCACTCGGGAGGATAATCATCGGGGTTGGCACTCAAGAAATGGTTGGGGCAAACATTGGACAGGAATTGAAACCAAAATAACGATAAGGCCGTAAGTATTCTTCCTTTGTCCGGTATTGGATCCGGTAATACTACATCAAAAGCAGATATGCGGTCCGTTGCAACTATTAACAGAGATTTTCCGAGGTCATAAATGTCCCGCACTTTACCTCTTGCTACCAGAGGGATTTCTTTCAAATTCGTTTCATATACCGCGTTTTCGATCATTCATCTTCACTCCTCTGTTTACTTTCGTGTTCTTCGGAGTCTTCGTAGAATTGTATGAGAAAATCCGTGTCCTTTGGCGAAAGATCAAAGCGCAGGGTCGCTTCGTTAATGAGCTTTTTGATTGAGGAGACGGGTTTTTCCCGTAGTTCTTCCGATATCCATTTTATTGCTTTGCGAATTGCGTCTCCTTCTGGCATTACCGTTGTCATCTTACGGGCCTCCTTTTGATTATTTTGTCCAAGAAACTATTTACCTGGGTGTGTTCTTCTGGTATTTCGTTTAAAAATCGACTGGGTTCGGCAATTTTACCCTGCCTTAAATATACTTGGCTTAAGTGTAAATGTTTAATTGCCCTGGTCATGGCTACATAAAGTAGCCTCCGCTCTTCTTCTACCCCTTCAATGCGCTCCGTGAAACCGTCTTCATCAAGAATGGCTCGCCAATGGGGCAGAAGACCCTCTTCAAGCCCGATAACGAATACCACCAAGAACTCGAGTCCCTTTGCTGCATGAAAGGTCATCAGGCGTACGCCTTCATTTGTTCCTTCATCCGTATCTTGGTCTTCTCGAATCAGGGCGCTGTCTTCGAGATATTCTTCAATGTTTTTTTTAGACGATGCAAGGTGCAACAGCAGTTCCACGTTACCCATTCGGTTAATATAGTCTTCTGAGTTTTCTGCATATTCTTCAAGGTATTTGCCGTAACCTACGTCGTTCAGAACCATGTTAATGGCTTGGTTTGGCGGAAGGCAAGCAATAGCATCCAGATGGTTTTTTAGAGTGATCAAAGCCGTGGTTGCTTTCTTCGATAGCGCATTTGCCTGCACCGCTGCCCAGCATGCTTCCTGAAGGGACATCCCGGGCATGCGAAAGGCATTGATTTTTTTTAGCATTGCGTTTCCAATGCCCCTCCGAGGCGTGTTTATTATGCGCTCGAAAGCAATGTCGTCTTTTGGGTTTACCGAGCTTATAAGATAAGCGTTTATGTCCTGTACTTCTTTGCTCTCATAAAAACCTCTGGCTCCGACTATCTTGTACGGCACTTTTCTCTCTCGCATTGCTTCTTCAAAGGCGAGGGAGCAAAACCTAGTTCTGTAAAGCACGGCTATTTGATTCCAGGGAATGCCGTCGTGGTAGTGGTATTTTTTGCATTCATCGGCTATCCATGAGGCTTCATCTTTTTCATCAAAAAATTTGCAAATCTTTACAGGTGGGCCATCTTTTACGCTGAAACACTTTTTTTCGATACGGAAAGTGTTGTGAGCAATGAGGGCGTCAGCAGCTGCAACTATTGGCTTTGTAGAACGATAATTCTGCTCCAGTTTGAAGACCTTTGCGTTGGGAAACCTATTGGGAAAGTCCACGAAGAAGCGCGGTTCTGCCCCTCGAAATTGGTAAATGCTCTGATAGTCATCTCCAACCACCATGAGATTTCCGTCTCTAAGGATTAGCTCGGCTATTTCATTCTGAAGGGCGTTTGAGTCCTGAAATTCGTCTATTAGAATGTAATCGAAAAACTGCTGATACCGCTTACGCACTTCTGGATGTTTTACGAACATGTTACGAACAAGAAGCAGAATGTCGTCGAAGTCAACAGCGTTGTTTTCTTTCAAGGTTTCGTTGTAGAGCTTGTAAAGGTCCAAAATTTTGGGTATTCCTTTGTGTCGTGAAAGGTATTGTTCAGGATCTCCTGTGTTTTTAGCTTTTGATATTATATAGTGAATGGAACGTACATATTTTTTGTCCACATTTAACTTCAGAGCGATCTTCTTCAGGTGAGTTAGTTGCTGGGATTCGCTGTAAACCGATATTGGAAGCCTATAACCTAGGAGTTCGCACTCATTTTTGAGGATTCTGAAACAGGCACTATGAAAGGTTCTGACCCAAGGGAAGGCTTCCCTAGGATAACCCGTTACGGCTTCAAGACGGGCTTTCATTTCTTCGGCTGCTTTGTTTGTAAAGGTAATGGCCAGAATGCGAGACGGTGAATATCCGAGATGTTTAACAAGATACGCCACTTTTGCCGACAATGTTCTGGTCTTTCCACTTCCCGCACCAGCAGAAACAAGAATAGGTCCATGAGTACACCAGACTGCCTCTTCCTGCTGAGGTGAAAGATCTATGCTATACATAAACAAAACTCCCTGTAGTAGCTGTAATAGGTCTTCAATTTTCAGCCTGCTACGATAGGCTGAAATCCTGGGCTTGGCAAGTTTGGCCTCTGGAATTTTCCGGAATTTTTTGGGTTTCTGGGCTTTTTCTGGTAATTTAACTTATGAAGTGAATGCATAAACTCGAGAAGAGCCAATGTCTTTTCGTTTAACAAAATACCGGATGGTCTTCCACTTTCTGTGGGATAGGAAGCGGGCACTTTTGTTATTGTTTTTCTGTCTTGTGGGGCAGGCACTTTTGTCCATTGTTGAGCCTTGGCCTTTACAGGCTGTTTTTGATTACCTGTTGTTGAATAAACCCATTCCGGAAGTAATTGCAAAACATTCTTTCGTGGCTGATCATCTCTTGGGGTTGATGATTATAGCCATGGTGTTAATCGCCTTGCTCATGGGGCTTGCTCTCTTCGGTCAAAATCTTTGCCTTGTAAAGCTTAAACAACAGGTAGTGAAGGGCCTCAGAGTTAAAGTGTTTGGTCATGTTCTGGAGCTACCCATAGCCTATTTCAAAAAGCTGGGTTCTGGTGAAGTTTTGTCTAGGATTACGGCAGACACCGATAATATACAGGCAATCGTGGAGGGAGGGGCAATTCTCGTCTTTCGAAGCTTTCCTACCTTTTTTGGAATACTCTGTGTCATGTTGCTGCTCGATTATCCTTTCGCTGTTGTAGTTGCTTGCATAGCTCCAGTATTGGCTGTGGTTACTTACTATTTTTCAGACCGTATCAGGCAATATTCCAAATACAAGAGGTTTCAGGAGTCTCGAATTATGGCGGTTGCTGAAACGGCGGCGCGAACTCTTAAATGTCTAAAAATACTTGGATTGAAGAACCAAGAATTGCACCGGTTTGAGCAGTTTTGTGATGCTAGTAATGAGGCTAGCAAGAAGGCCGGGATGTATGAAGGGGCCTACGGTGGGGCAGTAAATATCCTTTTATCATTGGGGACAGCTATTGTGGTTTTACTGGGCGTTGTTCGAATTCGAGAAGGCCACATTACGCCTGGGGAACTTTTGGTTTTCATGGGATATTTCAGGAGCATGTATAAACCTGTACGAGAGTTTACCAAATATCTGGGCAAGATATCCAAAGCATCGGCAAGCTATGATCGTATAACGGAGGTATTAGAAATAACACCTTGTGATCTTGGGGTTTGCGAGGCGATAGATGCTGTGGATGCTCCGCCGTTCTCGCGAGAAATACGGTTTGACAGGGTTTGTTTCTGCTACGATAAAGATAGGAAAGTGCTTCATGAGGTTTCCTTCACCGTTAGGAAAGGTGAAAAAGTGGCAATTGTTGGAGAATCCGGTGCTGGAAAGTCTACCATTCTCAATCTTATTCCAAGGTTTTTTGATCCTACCAGTGGACGCATTCTACTCGACGGGGTGGACATTAAAAACTTCAAGATAATTTCTCTAAGAAAGCAAATTGCCGTCGTGCCTCAGGAACACATTATTTTCCATGCCAGTGTTTTCGAGAACATAGCCCTGGGGTGTCCGGATAGAAAGGTTTGCGAGAGTGAAGTTATAATGGCTGCAAAGAAAGCGAATGCTCACGAATTCATAATGAGGCTTCCTCATGGTTATGATACCATTCTGGGACCTGGGGGTGTGGAGCTGTCCGGTGGGCAAGCAAAGAGACTGCACATAGCGAGAGCGCTTCTTCGGGATGCCCCGATATTGTTGCTTGACGAACCAACCTCTGGCCTTGATCCCTATGCCGAATCTCAAGTTATGGAGGCTTTCGATCGCCTAATGGAACACCGTACGATTATTATGGTGTCGCATTATTTGCCTCTTATCGCCAATTCGGACACCATTGTTGTCATTGAAGGGGGACAAGTAGTTGAATTGGGGCAGCACGGAGAGCTTTTAAGGCGAAAGGGAGTTTATTACAATTTCTGGAGAAGACAGCTCGCTCGGGCCGTACCTGGATATTATTTGGATCAAATAATGAGCGAGCTTTCGGCACTTGAGATAGCCTGGCCCGATGATGATGATAGATCTTAATTATTTGAGAGCAAACGTCGTGTAGAGTGGATAAGGATATTCTGCTAGAAGATCACTCGTTTTTGGAAAGAAGGGGAGGAATTTATGTCCGGCATTAGCGAGGTATACGAACAACTTGCAAAACATTTGAACAAGTTACCTTCAGGCTTTCCGCGAACTCCCACGGGAGTTGAGCTCCGGATACTGAAAAAACTTTTTACTCCGGAAGAAGCCAAAATAGCATGCTTGCTCACCATGAAACCTGAAACTGCTGAAGAAATTGCAAATCGTGCGGGCATTGAATCTGATCTGGTGGCAGAAATGCTTGAGAACATGGCTCGTAAGGGATTGATATTTCGTATTCGCAAGGGTGATCAAAGAAAATATATGGCAGCGCAATTTATCATCGGTATCTGGGAGTACCACGTAAAGGATCTTGATGAGGAGTTGGTGAAATACGTTCGGGAATATGTTCCGTATTTCTTCCAGCCTCTGATGAAGCTTAAGACTCCTCAGCTACGAGTTGTACCAGTACCTGAAGCTCTTTCGGCGGTACAGTCGGTCATGCCTTATGAGGAAGCGAGGAAGCTTGTGGAGGGACAGGAACTTATCGCAGTTGCTCCCTGTATTTGCCGAAAGGAACATCAACTTATGGGTGAAGGCTGTTCTCGGCCTATTGAATCGTGCCTAATTTTTGGGGTGGCAGCGCAGTATTACATAGACAATAATTTAGGGCGCAGGATCGATGTTGACGAGGCACTTAAAATACTTGAAGAGGCCGAAAAGGACGCAAGAGTCTTGCAGCCGTCGAATTCTCGGAGAATTGCAAATATCTGCACCTGTTGCGGATGTTGCTGTCAGATTTTGACAAATCTAAAAAAGCTACCCAAACCGGCACATTTTGTTGTGTCCAGATTTGTTGCAAACATTGACGCAGAAAAGTGCGTTCTTTGTGGGACCTGTGTTGAACGCTGCCAGATGGATGCTATTGAACTAGGAGACGAGCATGCAATCCTAGATAAGGACAGGTGTATTGGTTGCGGCCTTTGCATTACCACCTGTCCAGAAGAAGCTATTAGCTTCGAGGAAAAACCGAAAGAGCTTCAGAAGGATGTCCCTGAAAGACTTTGGGATACTTACACGAAGATTTTTCAGGAAAGAACGGAGGCACTATCTGCTCCTACATAATACAGCCTATTTCATGTGGATGAAACATGTATCCTAAATCCGTGAAGAAAGCATGGTGAAATATTAGCTAGCCTCTTGTTCTTCCAGTAAAATTTATATGGTCAGAAAATTCACCCGCTGGGTGAATTTTCGTTCGTGCAATATTGTCTTAAAAAACAAGAAATTGAGGCGCATTTGCTGCATTTTCCTCACGGATTCAGGATGTATGTGTGAACAGCTGGCAACCCCTTCTTTTCACTTTGCAGATTTGATACTTAGAAGGTAAACACCTTGTCAGCTTCTTTTGCCAATTCGTATAGGTCATCCATCCAACCAACAGGACATGTAGATGATCCCACAAGACCGTGAGATTTCATACATACACCTCACACATAAAAATCGCCCTCAAAAGCATTAATCTGCGCCATTACGTCGAACTCGTCAGAACTTATTTGCTCGAATAAAACTCCTTTTCCGAGCATGAACACACTTACTTCATCGCCTTTTTTAACTCCCAAATTTGCAAGCCTCATGGCATTGTAAACCGTTTCTGCATCGTTGGTGGTTATAATAAAAAGCACTTTCATAATCTTATCATCCTTACCCTTCTGGTTGTTTAAGGTTTCCAGATTTCCTACTTGTGATAACCCTCAAGGATCACATCTACCTATACAAACCACATGTTTAATTGAATATACCTAATAATAGTTCAGGTCAACTGGAAAAACAGTGAGCCCCTTCTCATAACAGGGAACTCACTGCCTGGAAAGTGCTTCATTATTCTGCTTTTACCTCTATCTTTCTCGCCTTTGCCCGATCGACCTTTGGTAGAACCAATTTCAACACCCCGTCTTTCATAGTCGCTTCAATCTTTGACTGGTCTATATAATGGCCAAGTGTGAATTCCCTGAAGTAATCGCCCACTCCGTATTCCATAAGCACCGGTGTTTCTCCCAGTCCGTAATCGGAAACGGTGCCCCGGATGGTCAGAGTATCATCCTTTAAGTCTATGTTAACATCCTGAGGAGCTACGCCCGGCATGTCCACCAACATTACAAGTGCATCCTGGGTTTCGTAAATATCTACATCGGGTATATAGACCGGAATATCCCGAGTGCTTTCAGCTTGCTGTTGTGCCTGTTGTTTTTCTTTTACTTGGAGTTCCTTTTCCGCTGCCATCATTACTCACCTCCTTCCGTCCTCTGCTATTCAGCCTTAACCTGAATCTGACGCGGCTTTGATCCCTCGGATTTGGGTAAAATCACCGTGAGTATGCCGTTCTTAAACTTGGCTTCCACCTTGTCGGGGTCCATTTGCGTCGGCAGCCTCACAGCTCTCTTGAACTTGCCCGTTTCACGCTCCTTACGATGATAAGTAACGTTAGTGCCGACATCCTCAGCTTTGCGCTCACCACCGATTATTACCGTGTCTGCTTCTACTGAGATTTCAATATCTTCTGGCTTGACTCCTGGCAGTTCTGCCCGTATATAGTAGGCGTCTTTATCTTCAGTGATATTAATTGGTGGATATACCTTAGCGGTAAGCCACGACCGTCGTGACATAACGTTGTCAAAAAGTCTGTCCATTTCCCTGCGCAGTCGTTCTAACTCTTCGAGAGGTTTAAATGTACTTGGGCTGCTCCATCTGGTAATTGCCATAACACATCCCTCCTTTCTTATTGATTTAATTGAGTTTTTCCCGGCTCGACACCAAAATAATCATCACATGGTATGATGTCAACGAATCTGGAATGAGCACTTGTGCGAAAAGATATTCAATGAGATCTTTTGCACCGAGAGAGTTCTTCCTCGAAGATGTACTGGTGCATATTGAATTCTGGATATGGAAACGTATTTTGCCATCGCGGTTTTAAAAAGGCTTGACGAAAACCGAAACATGAATATTGTTCATACGCTTGGTGTAAGTAATTGCCAAAAAGTGGGAATAAGAGTGTGAAGCGTGTTTAGAATGCTTCATAAGGTTTTTGGTTAGAAGTTTAGAGGGTATGAGTGATTCGGACAGTAGCAGGTTAGATAAGCTCAGGGTTAGCCTCGTGAAGCAGGCTGAAGAAAGTTGGCCGTGCCGTGTGCAAGATGCGGCAGGTTGTGTGAATCACATCGATAGTTCTTTCCTGTAGGTTCACCTCCGGCCGCATCGCGCACACGATGCGGTGAGGATTGGAGGTGAGCCGCCATGAAAGCTCCTCTGGTTGCTCCTGAACTTCGTGAGCTGGTTTCTAGGAATGATGTGTCCACAATACAAGATTTTTGCCGTCATATGCACCCCAAGGCTGTGGCGGATTTTCTGGCAACTCTAGGGCCACGAGAAATCTGGCACATACTGCGAGCACTGGAACCTCAGCTCAGGGCCGAAGTATTCAGCAATCTGGACGAAGATGTACAGCTCGAGATTGCAGAATCTCTGACCCGGGACGAACTGGCTCAACTTATTTCTGACATGCCTCCTGATGATCGCGTAGACCTGTTCAAACAAATCCCTCCGGAGAAACAGGACCTGATCTTACCTGCTTTGGCAAAGGCAGAGCGAGAAGACATTCGCAAACTTGCATCCTATCCCGAAGGAACTGCCGGCTCAGTTATGACTTCTGATTACGTGGCTCTGCCTCCGGACATAACTGTTCGGGAAGCACTCGAGCGGGTTCGCCTTGAAGCTCCGGATAAGGAAACGGTTTACTACGCTTATGTTGTTGACGATAAAAGACGCCTCATCGGGCTCGTTTCTTTGAAGGATTTGATACTTGCCTCTCCTCATAAGCTCGTAAAGGATATAATGAGGCGTGACGTGATCTTTGCTCGGGTCACAGATGATCAGGAAGATGTGGCCCGCATGATCCAGAAATATGACTTGATAGCCTTGCCTATCATAAACGGTGATAACGTACTTGTTGGTATTATAACCCACGACGATGCCGTCGATATCATCACGCAGGAACAGACCGAGGACCTAGAGAAGTTTATGGCTATTTCTGGTCCTCACGAAGCCGGCGTGTATATGAAAACGTCCGTTTGGGAATTTTTTAAGCGCCGTGCCCCATGGGTAATTGGCCTTGCGGGTCTTGAGCTTTTTTCGGGAATGGTTATACATCACTTTCAAGTAACCCTTATGCGACTCGTAATTCTTGCTTTTTACATGCCCATGCTTGCCGCGACGGGTGGCAACACCGGTAGTCAGTCGGCGGTTCTAGTCATAAGGGCGCTCGCTTTGAAAGAAATTTCCCCTGGCGATTTCTTTAAGGTATTGTTTAAGGAATGTCGCGTGGCCATTTTAATTGCTGTGACGCTTGGTAGCCTGCTCTGGTTGAAAGTTAGCCTGTTTACCTCAGGGATTACGCTTCCGATGGGCCTGAGTTCCGCTGTTGTTGGAATGGCAATAGGTGTAGCCTTTGCAATTCAGGTGATAGTGGCAGCTGTTATCGGTGCGGCCCTGCCTCTGGTATACACAGCCATTGGAATAGATCCGGCGGGGGCTACCAGCCCAACGCTTTCCACAATAATGGACGTGGTCGGCATGTTTATATACTTCTCAATTGCTAAGGCGATTCTTGGAGTATAAGGTGAGAGGCACAACGGAAAAACTTACCAAGTAATTCATTCGTTTAAGTTTTCGATGCCCTGCGACTGCTTGTGTGAAAAGGAGGCCATGTCAAAGTTATTGAGTGTATCTTTATGCCATAAATGCTTGGACATTGCGAAGTGTAGTGTTTTTGCTAGAATACGGTTGCTCGGGTTTGTTTATGGGGTGTGGTGAGTGGACAGGACTTTAGAAATTTTAAATAACAACGGTGAGGAAACCATTGAGACATCCAAAATTTATCTTTATTACGGGTGGGGTTTTATCTTCTCTTGGGAAGGGGCTGGCTGCAGCATCCATTGGTGCCCTGATGGAAAGTCGTGGCCTTAGGGTCACTCTTCAGAAGCTCGATCCCTACATAAACGTTGACCCCGGCACGATGAACCCTTTTCAGCATGGGGAAGTCTATGTGACAGATGATGGTGCCGAGACTGACCTGGATCTTGGACATTACGAGCGGTTTACCCATGCAAAGATGTCCAGGAAAAACAATTACACATCCGGCAGTATATACTATTCGGTGATACGGAAAGAACGCCGGGGAGATTATCTTGGCGCAACCGTTCAAGTTATACCTCACATAACCGACGAAATCAAGGAAGCTATAAAAGGGGTTGTAACCGACGAAGACATCATCATTGTAGAAATTGGTGGAACTGTTGGAGACATAGAAAGCCTTCCCTTTCTAGAAGCAATCCGTCAATTCAGAAACGACATTGGAAAGGAAAACTCTCTTTATATTCATGTTACGCTAGTGCCTTATTTGAAAAATTCCGGTGAGCTGAAGACCAAACCTACTCAGCACAGTGTAAAGGAACTGAGAAGCATAGGAATCCAGCCCGATATTCTACTTTGTCGCTCTGAAAAACCACTTTCCAGGGACATCAAAAATAAGATCGCCCACTTCTGCAATGTTGAGCCTGATGCGGTGATCACCGCTCAGGATGTAGATTGCATATATGAAGTGCCGCTCATGTTTCATCGCGAAGGATTGGACGAAAAAATTGTCCACAAGTTAAACATCTGGACGCGCGCTCCTGTCCTCGACGACTGGGAAAGACTAGTACAGAAGGCCAAGGAAGTTTCCAAGACGGTTAGCATCGCCATAGTTGGGAAATATGTTGATCTGAGGGAATCGTACAAAAGTTTGCATGAGGCGCTGGTACATGCGGGGTGGGCTCATGATGCGAAAGTAAATTTGATTTACATAGATTCGGAAGAGGTGGAAAAGGAAGGTGGTGAAGCCGTTCTGGAGGGTGCGCACGGAATCTTGGTGCCCGGCGGTTTTGGGAAACGGGGGATTGAGGGGAAGATAAAGGCCATTCAGTACGCCCGTGAAAGATGCATTCCCTTTTTTGGCATATGCCTTGGTATGCAGCTTGCCGTTGTGGAATTTGCTAGAAATGTTGCTGGACTTGAAAATGCTCACAGTCAGGAATTCAACCCTCACACTCCCGATCCTGTTATATACCTCATGAAGGAGTGGTTCGATTACAAAAGCCAGAGGACGATAACCAGAGATGAAACTACCGATCTGGGTGGCACTATGCGCCTGGGAGCTTACCCCTGTATTTTGGAAAAACATAGCAGGGCTTATGAAGCCTATGGGATAACCGAAATATGGGAGCGACATAGGCATCGTTTTGAATTTAACAACGTCTATAGGGATGTCCTGGGCAAATATGGATTACGCTTTACAGGGTTGTCACCTGACAAGAACCTGGTTGAGGTGATTGAAATAGAAAAACATCCCTGGTTTCTGGGTTGTCAGTTTCATCCTGAATTCAGGTCGAAGCCTATGGAGGCGCACCCTCTTTTCAAAGCTTTTGTCAAAAAAGCACTAGAATATAAGGAGTCGTCTGAGGAAGCCGGCGAATGAGCGGTGTTGACTTGTGGTGGGTGGTGGCGGAGAAAAAGGATTTTTTTGTCATCGCAGGTCCCTGTGTGATGGAAAGCTACGATCTCATGGAACAGGTGGCGTTAACATGCGCAGATGTGTGTCGTCGGCTTGGCGTGACCTACATATTTAAGAGTTCTTACGATAAAGCCAACCGCACTTCCATATCTTCTTTTAGAGGTCCTGGTATCAAAAAAGGATTGCAATGGCTGGCTAAAGTTAAGGAAAAGTTCAGCATTCCGGTTTTGACCGACGTGCATTCCCCAAGGGAAGCAATGGAGGCGGCAGCTGTTGCAGATGTTTTACAAATACCGGCTTTTTTGTGCAGACAGACTGATTTAGTCGTTGCTGCAGCCCGCACGGGGCGAATTGTGAACATTAAAAAGGGACAGTTTCTTGCACCATGGGATGTTAGAAATGTGGTGGAAAAGATCACCGTCGTAGGCAATAAAAAGATTCTGCTAACCGAACGGGGCACCTGCTTTGGTTACAACACTTTAATCGTTGACATGTGCTCCATTCCCGTAATGCGTCAGCTTGGTTATCCCGTAGTCTTTGATGCCACACACAGTGTTCAAAAACCTGGGGGGATGGGAGGTTGTTCTGGTGGCAACAGAGAATTTGTTCCCTATCTGGCCAGAGCTGCCGTTGCCGCTGGGGCTGATGGAGTTTTTCTTGAAGTGCATCCCGATCCAGACCAGGCTCTGTGTGATGGTCCCAATTCGTGGCCTTTAAGAGAATTTGAAAGACTTTTGGTCGAACTTGTTAGTATTTTTTCTCTTGTTCGAGATCTTCAAACTGAAAAGGGGGGCAAGGAGCTTGGAGCTGAATCTAGATCATGAACTTGTGTCAAGGATAAAAAATCTGCGCATGATTATCTTTGATGTTGATGGGGTTATGACCGACGGGACTATTTATTATTCCGATGCTGGCATTGAGATAAAGGGTTTTGATGTTAAAGATGGTCACGGGATGAAGTTGTTGCTAAGGGCGGGGATAGAGTTAGGTATCATCACAGGCCGCTATTCCAAGACGGTTGAACTTAGAGCTCAGGAGATAGGGATCAGGTATGTTTATCAGAATGCGAAAATTAAACTGGATGCGTATCAGAAGATACTTGAAGCGACCGGCTTCAGCGATGAGGAGATGGGATACGTTGGAGACGATCTTATAGATATCCCTGTCATGAAACGAGTCGGGTGGGCTGTTGCGGTAGCTGACGCAAGTCCCCATATTTTGCCCTTTGCTCATTATGTTACAAAAAGGCCGGGGGGCCGTGGGGCATGCAGGGAAGTATGTGAGATGGTCTTACAGGTAAAGGGACTGTGGGAAAAAGTAACGAACAGGTATTTTCTCAAGTCCGGGGAAGTAGGTGGGTGAAAAGGCGTCGAAGTTTGAGGTATTTCCTCCTGATCTCGCTTGTGTGTACCGTTCTTTTTTTGGTGGTAAAGAAACTTCTTTTGCACGGCAATGAAGCTACACCAAGCCAAAACAGAGCGTCAACGGAGGTTGAATCTCCAGCAACGGCCGAACTGGAAGGTATGGAATACAGTGAAGTTGAGAAGGGGCGAACGTTGTGGACTCTTTATGCCGATAAGGCTTTATTTTTCCAGGAGGAAAAAAGGTCTTTGTTGCATGCTGTTAAAGTCAAGTTTTACCTTGAAGATGGTTCAAACGTCGAACTGAAAGCCGACAGAGCCGTAATGTATGCTGGCACTAAGAACCTCGAGCTTTCTGGCCGCGTACATGTTAGGCTACCATACGGATATACATTGATAACCGACAAAGCGGCTTACTCAAATGCATCGGGGGAAGTGTATTCCAACAGGCCTTTAAGAGTTTACGGGCCTTTGTTGGAAGGAACTGTTAATTCATGGAGGTTCGATGTGAAGAACATGATCGGTTATGGGGAAGGGGGCGTTGATTTTTTCATAAATGTTTCAGGGGTGCCTCGGTGAACGGGTTATTTTCGACGATTGTAATATGTCTTGTACTTCTTACGAATGGAGTGGCTTCTGAAGCTAAGACTGGAAATCTGACTTTTGTCGACCGCCGCTCCGAACCTTTGCACATAACCAGTGACCGACTGGTGGTCCGGGAAAAAGATGGTGTGATAGTCTTCGAAGGCCATGTGTTTGTGAAACAGGCCGATATTTCCATGTCCTGCGACAAATTAACTGTTTACGGGAAAAAGGGGACAAAACCTAGTCCTTCGGGGGAGGTGCTTAGGCAGATTGATCGAGTGGAAGCGGAAGGGAACGTTCGAGTTGTACAGGGAAATCGGGTGGCTTCTTCAGGCAAAGCCATTTATGACGTATCAAAGCAAACCATTGTGCTACTGGATAGCCCTGTTGTAGCTCAGGGATCTGACAGGCTTTCCGGCCAAATGATAACCATCGATCTCCAGAAAGGTACTAGTGTGGTTGAGGGGGGATCGGAAAAGCCGGTGCAGGTTATTTTGTATCCATCGAAGAAAAAGGGCATTTTGAAAGAAGTGGAAAATGGTGGAGATTGAGGCGGGACTTGTGGTCAGGGATCTGGTGAAACAGTATGGAAATCGTAAGGTTGTGGATGGCGTAAACCTTGTGGTGCGACAGGGACAGATTGTTGGCCTGCTGGGTCCAAATGGTGCTGGAAAATCCACCACTTTTTATTGTGTAGTCGGCATCATCCAGCCAGATGGAGGAGCAATTTTTTTGGACGGTGAAAATCTTATGGGTTATCCTATGTATGTAAGAGCACGAAAGGGGATTACTTATTTGCCTCAGGAATCTTCGGTTTTCAGAAAGCTCACTGCCGCGGAGAATGTTATGGCCATTTTAGAGACTCTGGATATGCCTAAGTCGGAACGTAAGAAACGTCTGGCATCACTGCTGGCGGAGTTTGGGATAGAACATGTTGCGGATACCCGTGCCGATAGGTTATCGGGCGGTGAGCGCCGGAGAGTTGAAATTTGTCGAGCCCTTGTGAGGGAGCCCAGATTTATATTGCTTGATGAACCTTTTGCTGGCATTGATCCCCTGGCAGTTAGGGATCTTCAGGAACTTATACTGAGCCTGAGAGAAAAAAATATCGGGGTTTTGATTTCTGATCACAATGTCAGAGAGACACTGAATGTTTGCGATTTTGCTTACATTATGCATAATGGGCATATTCTTGAGTCAGGTGCTCCGCAGGAAATTGTGGAAAGCCATAAAGCCAGACAGGTTTATCTTGGTGATGAATTCAGATTGATTTGATCGGAGGGAGCGGCAGCAATGGCCCTTGAGCTAAGACAGCAGCTTAAAGTGATGCCCCAGCTGGTTATGACACCTCAACTTCAGCAGGCCATAAAGCTGCTCCAGCTCTCACGGCTTGAACTACTGGAAACGATACAACAGGAAATGGAGGTGAATCCTGCGCTTGAGGAAGTCGTAGAGGAGCAGGAGGTAAATCCATCTGCAGAGACGAAGGACACGAAAGAAGTAGAAGTAGTTGAAACCATGAGGGACGATTTTGACTGGGAGGTATTCCTGGAAGAATATAATTCGAGTACGCCGGTAGTTTACGAAAAGGAGGAAGGGCAGGATTTTCCAGCCTTTGACCGCAAGCTCGCCAGTCCTTCGTCTCTTCAGGATCACCTGATGTGGCAGCTTAGGTTGTCCAATTTTAGCGAAGAAGAGGTTAGAATCGGGGAGCAAATAATAGGTAATATCGATCCCAACGGATATTTGGATGCATCACTGGAAGAGATTGCCAGAATAACTGACTCCAATGTGGACAGGGTTGAAGATGTTTTGAAAAGAATTCAGCTCTTCGATCCCGTTGGCGTGGCATCCCGTAACCTTCAGGAATGCCTTATGGTTCAGGCGAATCTGTATTTTCCTGAGAATGAACTTGTGAAAACCATAATCGAGAAATATCTCAAATATCTGGAGAATAAGAATTATGCTGAGCTTGTACGTAAGCTGAAAAGACCTTCTGAGGAAGTAAAAGAAGCCATAGAGGTAATTCTGAGCCTGAATCCTCGGCCCGGAAGTGCTTACTCTTCCGAAGAACCACAGTACATTAGTCCAGACGTTTACGTCACAAAGGTTGACGATGATTTTGTGATAATGCTCAACGACGAAGGGCTACCAAAGCTTAGGATAAGTCCTTACTATCGAGAATTCCTGAAGAAAAAAAACAGGGTTCCGCCTGAAGTTAAGGAATATATTCAGGAAAAGCTGAAATCGGCTAGCTGGCTTATTAAGAGCATCCATCAGAGGCAGCGTACCCTGTATCGAGTAGCGGAAAGCATTGTTAGACTTCAGAGAGATTTTTTCGAAAAGGGTATAGGACACTTGAAGCCAATGGTCCTCCGTGACGTTGCTGAAGATGTTGGTATGCACGAATCGACGGTAAGCAGGGTAACGACCAATAAATATATGCAAACTCCCCATGGAATTTTCGAATTGAAATACTTTTTTAATAGCTCGATAAAGAAGGATGGAGGGGAGGAAATAGCATCTGAGAGCGTTAAGGAAAAGATAAGAAACATTATAAGGGAAGAAGATCCGTCGAACCCGTTAAGTGACAAGGCCATAGCGGAGAAACTTAAAGAGGAAGGTATCAGGATCGCCAGGCGCACCGTTGCAAAGTACAGGGAGATGATGGGGATTCTTCCGTCTCATAAACGAAGAAGGCCTAAATTCTAGCTGGAGGGAACTATGCAAATTAGTGTGACATTTCGGAACATGGATCCATCTGAAGATGTAAAAGCTTATGTGGAAGAAAAAATTGGGAGGGTGAAACGTTATCTTCTTGAGCCTATTGAAGCCAACGTTGTGCTTAATGCAGAAAAGTTTCGACACATTGCTGAAGTAATAATAAATGCCAATGGGATTCGTATAAATGCATCTGAGGAAACTGAAGACATTTACAGTGCTATAGATCTCCTGGCCGATACAGTAGAAGCTCAAATAAAGAAGCAGCTCGATAAGGTGCGACGGAAAAAATTACTAGCCGAGGAAAAAGAGCTGGTGAGAAATACAAGGGCCGCCGGGTTTGCTGATGATTTTGAAGAGGTTGAGGAGTTACCTGTTGTGGTTGAAGAGTATGATCCAAAACCGATAGATGTTGAAGAGGCAATTCTTCAATTGAATGCGTCCAAAAGAGACTTTCTGGTTTTCGTGAATCAGGATACCGGTCGATTAAACGTTTTGTACAGAAGGGAAGATGGAAGATATGGTCTCATTGAGACGTAATTTCGGAATCGGAAGTATCCCAATATGAGATTGGCAGACCTTTTCCCCGATAAGGCAATCCTTCCTGATTTTAGCGCAGAGAACAAGCATGAAGCTTTGAAAAAATTGAGCTGTGCTGTTGGACGTTGCGTTGATGGTTTGGATGAAGAGGATGTTTTTAGGGTGCTGTGGGAACGCGAACTTTTGGGAAGCACGGGCATTGGCAGTGGGGTTGCTATACCCCACGCCAGATTGCCCAACCTGGAGCGTCCAATTCTTTTCTTTGCCAGATCCAGAAAGGGGGTTTCCTTCGACGCCGTTGACGGAAAGCTGGTACATATTTTTGTTGTTTTGCTGGCGCCCAATTCAAGCACTGAACAGCATGTCAGAATTCTGACAAAAATTGCGCGATTGCTAAAAGATCAATCTATTCGGAAGAAATTGGAAGAGGCTGCTGATGAAGAGGAAATTCTGAGTATCATCATGAGATACGATTCCGATTTTTGATAACTGCTATGGGTCAGGAATTTCGTCAGAAACAGCAACATGTTGTAATTGTGACAGGTTTGTCGGGCTCTGGGAAGAGCACGGCAATTAAGGCTTTTGAGGATCTGGGTTATTTTTGCATAGATAACCTTCCTGTACCTCTCCTCCCGTCACTGCTTGAGCTCTGCGAGAAAAAAATGCCAGAGATTACTAGGATCGCTCTAGGGATCGATATTCGGGAGAGAAGTTTCCTTGAAGAATACGGTGCGATTTTTTCCGACCTGGAGGGGAAGGGGTATTTCCTAGAGATAGTTTTTCTAGAAGCAGATCGAGATGTGTTGCGCAGGCGGTACAGTCAAACAAGGCGAGTTCACCCACTTGAGTATGGTGAAGAAACAGAAGGAAAGAGTTTAATTGATGCAATTGACCTTGAACGAAAGTTGTTGAAGCCTCTTCGGGATCGAGCAGATAGGGTAATAGATACATCAGACTTCACGGTTCACGATTTGAAAAGCCTTATTGTTAGATCCTACCGGATAGTAAGTGAGAAAGAACTTTTAAAGGTTCAGGTGATGTCTTTCGGTTATAAATATGGAGTCCCCGTCGAAGCTGACGTAGTTATGGACGTTCGGTTCTTGCCGAATCCTTACTTTGTCGATAGCCTAAAAGATCTTACCGGTCGTACAGCTCTGGTTAAAGAATGGGTAATGAAGCATGAAGACTTTAAGGCTTTCATATCCACCATTTCAGACTTTTTTGATTTTCTGCTCCCCCGCTACATCAGAGAAGGCAAGCGTTATCTGACCATTGCCTTTGGCTGCACTGGTGGAAGACACAGATCCGTCGTGGTTGCAGAAGAGTTTGTTCGATGGCTAAAAACACGCGGTTTTCCGGCCATAATCTTTCATCGGGACGTTGAACATGGCTGATGTGAAGAATGGAGGTGGGAGTAATACAGAACGGCGGGTTGGCATAATCGTGGCGGCACACCTGGGGCTGGCCACTGAGTTCCTAAGGGTTGCTGAGCTGATCCTCGGCAGGCTGGAGGGTGTTTATGCCGTTGAGATGAAACCAAACATGAGTAGCCAGGATATTGTCAGGTTGTTTGAACAGACAATTCATGAGGCCGATGAAGGCGCGGGAGTAATCATATTGACTGATATTTTTGGTGGCACACCCACCAATGTGGCTCTTGCTTTTTCAGGCAAAAGCGTGGACGTCGTGAGCGGGTTTAATCTCCCAATGATATTAAGGGCGTACAGCCTGTGTCGTCAGCAGGGAAAAAACCTTGAAGAAGTAGCATTGGACATTCAGCATTATGCCAGACGACAGATTACGAGAGCAAATGAGCTGGTTAATCCAGAATCGTGATGAGGCACTCAGAATTGTGCCTATGGAGAGCAGGCATATACCGGCAGTGATGGTCATTGAAAAACAGGTTCAGTTTGAGCCGTGGACAGAGAAAATCTTTAGAAAGGAAATAGAGAAGAATTTTTCATTGTGTTTTGTTATTGAGAGAAGCCGGAATAGTTCAGAAAAATCAATTGTTATTGGTTATCTGTGTGCGGAGAAGATACTGGACGAAGTTCATCTTAATAACATTGCAGTAGCGCGCAATTTCCAACGTTGCGGCTATGGAAAAGCTTTGTTAGGTTTCCTCTTAAGTGCGGCGATACGTGAAGAAGCCTCCGTTATTCATCTTGAAGTCCGTGAAGATAACATCGCAGCCATAAAATTATATGAATCCTTTGGATTTAAGATAACAGGCAAACGTCCAGATTACTATAATTCTGCACACGGCAAATGCTCTGCAATCTTGATGTCGCTTCGTCTTTGATTAGATAGCATGCCCACGCACCGGCTAAAGATTGCATCCCAGTGGTTGAGTGGTTATGTTTAAAAGGGTCATGTAACCTAAAAGATTAGATGTGCCTTCAATCAAAGGAGCAAAATTTTGCCTTCCTATCTGAATGGAGGTTTACGTATGGGTCAACCCGTAGCGGAATCTTTTATGTCTGATGCCTTACGCATCCACTTGGAATTAACCAGAAAGGAACCCATTAAGATTCATCCTCTTTTTTATGTCCTTGTCGATGTTGTGAGAGGGTACAAAGGCAAAGAAAAGGAAGCGGAGGAGCTGCTCAGGGAATATCACCATAGGTACACCAACTGGCAGGTCGTTATTGATGAAGCTTGGAGATATACGGTATCCAACATAAGCCTATACGAAAAGCACGAAAAAAAAGGCTTGGTGGTTTATCTCCTTGCTAAAATGATATGGGATTCTTTTAGGCAGTCTGTGCAGCCTTCGACTAAGGCAGCGGCAATTGATAGGTTTCTTGCCTTTTGGATCAAAATGCTGGACCTGTTCGGCCAAAATTGGGCAAACCCGTTGCCTGATCAATATGGCCGTTATGAAGAAATAGAAAGTGAACCAGAGGCGCTGAGCGATATAAACGAAGGTATATTAAGGCTTTATCTGTTCAAGTTGGCCAGCCTTGAGAATGAAAATTTTCAGTACCTGCTGAAGAGTTACTATTCCGTCAAGGCTATTGCAAAAAGGGTTATTGATATATGGCAATCTCCTGAATCCTTTTCTGAGGTGAGAGGGCTTTTGTATCGGGTTCTCCATGAAACATTCGATTACTGGCTACAATGCGATGATCCCTGCGCATGGCTGTGTGGCCAACTCGCCTGCGAACACCCCCCGTGGCTTGATGAGTGTAAGCCACTGTCTCTTAGTAACTTTCTTTTTCATAAGAAAAGATTGCAGGCTACAAAAGTGATGGAGGACCCTATTGAAGCTCTTAAGATCATGCTGGAGTTGCCGGATTATAAGGAGGTTGTGAAGACCTACGCATCACTATCCGCCAAGCTTAAAAAGTATGAAACCGCATCTTCCTCGCCCAGTATGCTCATGCGTTTGAAAATCATCCAAACAAAGGGACTTGAGGCTATTCATGAAGAGACCCTACGTAGCATCAATCAGGATCTAGCTAAGTGGCTCCATGACCAGGATAGCCCGGATCTAAAGAATTCTGTTGACAGAGTCCTGGATATACTTGAGGAAACCTTTTACCAATATCCCGAAGCAGCGCTGCACTGTATCCAGACCATTGGACGCGAAATAATAGACACCGACAACAGGACCCTTATAGATCACTTCATAGGCAGAATCGTAGGTATGGGTTTCCAGACTGCCAGGGTATCAGGAGTGAGTGCCCACTGGCAGGTACAGGTGAATCAAGCGCATTTACTGAACATTAGGGTTTGGCTGGACCTTATAAAGCGAAATCCCAGGCGAACAAAAAATTTGTTATCAGCTCTTATCGTCTACTTGGCCTTAACAGGAACATGTATTAGAGACACTGACCTTTTCCAGCGTGATGTTAGTGAATTGCTACATGCTGACATAGCGCCAGTCTATAACCTTGTAAAGCAGCTCGCAAAGCTGTTTCCAGTATACTTTAACGAAATCGGTGCTGAAGGATTGCTTCGTTCAGTTTCCACTCAGGTTGATGAAATTTACGGCCGAGGGGACCCACTTATACATTTTCTAAGAAAGCAAAGCCACGTTGAGAGCAACAATTTCACCGTTCCGTTTATAGAGAACATTTTCAGATATTGGAAGACCCTGGACATAGCTCATATTGAACCTTTTTTGCCGGAGGAAGTACTACGCCAAATTGACGAGAATAGTCCACTTGTGCAAGGACCTCACGCAATCTTGAATGCATTGTTCGACGAGGCCATCCTCCGTGACATTACCGATTTATTGTACCTTTCGGAAGATGCTCTACGGCCTGCCTTAAGCCGTATAGATGGGGTATCGGATGTTGAGAAGAATCGCTTTGTTCTTATGGTCCAATTTTACCAGTTGCTCCATGAAAAGTACGCTCTTTCTCCCAAAGATATCAAAGAGCACCTTCACAAGGGTGCCCAGCTTGGACTGCCTGATCCCGGAGCTTTAATAAGCGCGCTAGAAAGTGACGATCCAATTAAAAAACTGGATGCTATACTCAACTATTTGGAAAAATTGCAAAATATCATTCTGACCCCTTCGGAGCTCAAAGTTCAGGAGAATATATACTTAAAGCGACATATAGCAGTTGATATTCCATCAATGTACGGTTCTTACCATGAAAGAAAATTCGACGCTTTAGGATTGACCTTCCGGCTAGAAAATTTGGCAAACATACTTTTTGAAGAAATTATCCAGTCTCTTGACCTGGGGTTTATAACCCGTGCAACATTTTCGAAAATTGTTCGAGTTTTTCCCATGTTCTTGAGAGCTCTTGAGCTTGACGGTATCAGGTCCATACAGCTTCAGCGTTATCAAGATCTCTTTGAAAAAGCACTGGAAGTAAGAAGATTTACTCATTCTCAGTACATGGATATCTTTCGGGGATTTTCTGAGGGATTAAACCAGCTCATTCACACGCACTATCACAGTGTTCACGAAAACAATTTAACCCTTGCTGTGAGAAGGCTTTCTGACGATGAGTACCTGGCTAAATACAGAAAAGCTATTGCACCGTCTTCCAGATCCGAAAGAATTCAAATGATTTCAGAGGCTTTCCTTAGAGACCTTGTGGCCAGGACCTTTGGGCTCCAGTACTTCGATAATCTCGTTTCTCGCATCCTGGTGACCCTTTCACACCAGAAGGCAACCTTTGAAAGCGAGGATCTCGATCTTTTGTTAAGTTACGAGCCGGAAAAGACCATTTCCTGGGTTTATGATCCAAGTGAAAAGACTTACGATATTATCCATCTTGGCAATAAGGGTTACAACCTTGCTGTTCTCCATAAGATAGGAGTGAATGTCCCGCCAGGTTTCATTATAACCACAGAGTACTTCCGGTGCAGGCGGGTGATAGAGCGCTTTCGGGAATCCAGACGGGATTTTGAAGAGCGAGTCATGTCCTTTATAAAACGGCTGGAGAAAGAGACGGGTAAATGTTTTGGCTGTCCTGTAAACACTCTGCTGGTTTCCGTAAGAAGTGGTGCAGCCATGTCCATGCCTGGCATGATGACGACGTTTCTCAATGTTGGCATAAACGAAAAGATTGTTGAGGGGCTTATTGCTCAGACTGGTCAGGCTTGGTTCGCTTGGGACAATTTTAGAAGATTTATTCAGTCGTGGGGCATGTCCTTTGGTGTTCCCCGGGATTTGTTCGACGAAATGATGTTGGAACACAAGAAGAAAGCAGGTGTTACCTACAAGCGTGAGTTTACGCCGGAGCAAATGAGAGATGTTGCAAAAGCTTACCGTGCAGAACTAGAATCAATGGGGATTTACATATCTGATGACCCAAAAGAACAGCTTTTTACTGCTATAACGCAGGTTATCGAATCTTGGAACTCCCCAAAGGCGCGAACCTATCGTCAAATCATGGGACTTTCTGATTGCTGGGGTACGGCCGTTACGGTTCAGGCGATGATTTTCGGTAATCTGAATACTCACTCTGGAGCAGGTGTTATGTTTACTCACGACCCGTGGACGGCGGAAGATGAAATCTTTCCCAACGGGGATTTTACCTTGGGTAATCAAGGTGAAGATGTGGTCGGTGGCCTCGTGAAAACGCTGCCCATCTCTGAGGCTCAGAGGTTAAGAGAAGCCGAACGCAAGGAGGCTTCACTTGAAGCCTTATTCCCTCGAGTTTACAAACGCCTTGTGGAAATTGCCGAAAAGTTAGTTAACGAACAGCACTGGGGCCCTCAGGAAATAGAATTTACTTTCCAAGGTAACAGCGAAGATGGCCTTTTTGTGCTTCAGAGTCGGAACATGGCTCCTCGCATTCAGAAGCGTTATAGGATTTTTGTACCGACGGCGGAACTCGACAGAAGCTACCTCGCCAGTGGCGTGGGTGTGAGTGGTGGTGCTATTTGCGGCAGGGTGGCATTTGATGTGGACTCTATTGAAAATCTTCGAAAGACTTACCCGGATGACAATATAATTTTAATTCGCTCCGATACCGTTCCTGATGATATTAAAGAAATATCGCTTGCTGATGGTATTCTAACCGGCAAAGGGGGCGCCACATCTCATGCGGCTATTGTGGCTCACAGGCTTGGAAAAACCTGCGTTGTCGGTTGCGATAAAATGGTCGTGTGGGAGTCGGAGCGGTGGTGTAATATAAATGGGAGGAAGATAAGCACGGGTGATTTCCTTAGTCTGGATGGCAGAAGCGGAGCTATTTATCTTGGAAAGCATGAGACGGTCTGGAACGACGAAATTGAAACTCTGGACCGGTGTAAAAGGGAGGGTTAGCTATGGCAATAGCAAGTGACGCGGAAAAATTTGTTCCTATGAAGCTGGGAATAAATGGTCTGGGCCGTATAGGAAAACTTAGTGTCTGGTATCATGCCGAACGTCAGTATTTTTCTGAACTCGTTATAAACGTAGGCAGACAAGTCGGAACCAGCCTGGAAGATATTGCTCACTTTATAGAAAGAGATTCCACTTATGGGGCTTTGCATAACTATTTGTATGGATGCCGAGCCGAACGGGTAATCGAAGAAATTAACGATGAAGAAGGGACCATGAAGGTAAATGGGGTTAAGGTGAGAGTACTTCGTGAGTACCGAAACCCCGCACAGATTGGATGGGCGGATTATGGAGTGGATTTGGTTGTTGACTGTACGGGTGCTTTCCTTGATCCGACTGCACCTCCAGACGATTCCAAAGGGTCTCTTCGAGGGCATCTGGCATCTGGAGCAAAGAAGGTCATAGTTTCTGCGCCTTTTAAGATAAAAGACAAGAGCAAATCAATGCCTGAGGATGCCATTACGACGGTGGAAGGGATCAACGACTCCATGTATGATCCTCAGAAACACGTGCTCATTTCATCCGCTTCCTGTACCACCACTTGCCTTGCTTACATGATGAAACCATTGCTGGACTATTTCGGACCTCAAAGGATACTCTCGGCATCTATGGCTACCGTTCATGCTCAGACAAGTTCTCAGCCGGTTCTGGATAGACTACCGAAAGCGGGCGCAACCGATCTGAGGAAGAATCGGTCCGTTGCAAACAATATAATCCTGACCACTACCGGTGCAGCAAGGGCTCTGGCTCTAGTCATTCCGGAGATGAAGAACATAGGCTTCATAGCCGAGTCGGTTCGTGTTCCTACCACTACTGGTTCTCTCATAATACTAGTAGTGCTTGTTCAGGACGAGAGCTTCACAAATCCAGTGACTCGGGAGCTCATAAATAGGATTTACAAAGAAGCTTCTGCCCATTATCCAGAAGGGTATCTGCTTTATTCTGAGGAACAAAACGTGTCCTCTGATATTATCGGTCTTCCAAAGGCAGCGGCTATAATAGAAGGTCACGAAACCCACACTCGCACGGCAGCTGTTCGCTTTGATATAAATCAGATAATAAAGGCCTTACAGACGGCTCCCGTTGATACCAACGGTACAGCCATTGATGCCGAAACCCTGAAGAAGCAACTGCAACCTCTGGGAGCAAGGGGGATTCTTCAAATACCGGTAACTCAGGCGGTAATCTACGGATGGTACGATAATGAGTTGGGAAGCTACACAAACCTGTTAGGGGATAAGACGATTAATATAGCGAAAACGATGTATTAAAACGCACAAATGGGAGGGACTATCATGGCTGTACGGGTTGCGGTGAATGGATTTGGTCGCATAGGGCGAATGATCTTCAGGGCAAATCTGGAACGGCAGGAACCACTTGAGATAGTTGCTGTCAATGATCTGGGAAGTCCTGAAGAACTTGCTTACCTGTTAAAGCATGATTCTGTGCACGGAACGATACCTAATGAGGTTTCGTCCGATGGAGAATACCTTGTAGTCGATGGTAAAAAGTACAGGTGCTGTCAGGTGGCCGATCCGGCTGATGCTCCTTGGGGGGAGTTAGAGGTTGATATTGTACTAGAGGCGAGTGGCAGGTTTAGGGAAAGGCACCTTGCTCAGAAGCACATAGACGCTGGGGCCAAGAAAGTCATCGTCGGGGCACCGGGAAAGAAGATGGACGCTACTTTTGTGATGGGCGTTAATCACGAGGAGTACGATCCTCGAAACCACCACGTGGTATCTAACGCCTCGTGCACTACCAATTGTCTTGCGCCGGTGGTTCGGGTCCTTCACGATAGGTTCGGTATCATACACGGGCTGATGACAACGGTACATGCTTACACCATGGATCAACGATTGCTCGACTCTTTGCACAAAGACCGCAGAAGAGCCAGAGCAGCGGCGCTTTCCATGATACCCACAACAACAGGAGCTGCTGTTGCCGTTGCGGAGGTTATACCGGAACTTAAGGGAAAGCTGGACGGACTGGCGATCAGAGTGCCTACACCTAATGTTTCTATCGTGGATTTTGTGTGCACGGTGGAAAAAGAAACTACTGTCGATGAAGTCAATGGTGCATTAGAAGAAGCGTCACAGGAGTTTCTCAAAGGCATTCTGCACGTTGAAAAAGAATTGCTTGTATCCTGTGATTTTAATCATTCGACCTATTCCTCAATAGTTGATGCAGCTCTTACCAAGGTGATTGATGGCAGACTGGTTAAAGTCATGAGTTGGTATGATAACGAGTTCGGCTATTCTAATCGGATGATTGATCTAGCGTTGCACATAGGCAAACAGCTTGATTGATGAGAGTAAAAGTGCTGCTGGCGGTGATGGCTACGTACCGAGAAGATCTTCCTGCCCGGTAGTGTGCTGAAATAAATAATGTGGGCGGCGCAAGCGTCGTCCTATCTCCGTAATAGGTGTAATTTTCTTGAGCAAGCCGCAGGAGGGCTGATCTATGAAAAGCCTGGACGATGTTGTAATGAGGGAAAGGGTGGTTTTTCTAAGAGCCGATTTTAATGTTCCTCTCGATGAAAACAAAAAAGTTGCCGACGACACCAGAATACGGGCTACTCTTCCAACAATAGAGAAAATCTTGAATTCCGGAGCATACCTTTTGATCGCTTCACATCTTGGACGCCCTAAAGGCAAGGTAAAACCGGAATTTTCACTCAGGCCGGTGTGTGATCACCTGAGTTCGTTGTTAGGTCGAGAAGTCACTTTTGTTGGTGATTGTGTTGGTGACGAACGACAAAAGGCCTTGGAAAGAGCTAAACCCGGGGATTGTTTTCTTCTGGAAAATGTGAGGTTCCATGAAGGTGAGACAAAAAACGATCCTGAGTTTGCGCGTGCTCTGGCAGATGGCGTGGATGTCTATGTGAATGATGCCTTCGCCGTAAGCCACAGAGCTCATGCTTCGGTGCACGGCATTGTCAAATATGTTAAGGAGTGTGCTGCTGGCTATCAGTTACAGAAGGAACTGGAGTATTACCATAAGGCACTGGTTGATCCGAAGCGACCGGTGGTGTTCATCGTTGGAGGCGCCAAAGTTTCAACTAAAATAGGAGTTCTGGAAAATCTCACTGACAGGTGTGATAAGATGTTAATCGGTGGGGCGATGGCTAATACCTTTCTAAAAGCTATGGGCAAGTCGGTGGGCGCATCGATGGTGGAAGATGATTTTCTGGAGGGAGCCAGGTCATTTCTGGACAAGGCTGAAAAAGCAGGGCTTGAAGTAATTCTCCCAGTTGACGGGCGTGGAGTTGAGACCGGTGGAAATGTCGTGAAGGAGATAAAGCTGGAAGAGATAACACCGAACTTCGAGATTTATGATATAGGTAGCGGTACCGTCGAAGCTTTCAAAAGAGCTATTGCCGATGCTGCAACTATCATCTGGAATGGTCCTGTCGGGATGTTCGAAAAGGAAGACTTTGCAATGGGGACTTTTGAAGTGGCACGGATTGTAGCAGGCAGTCGGGGTTTAAAAGTAGCCGGTGGAGGTGATACCGTTTCTGCTCTCAGAAAAAGCGGCACTTACGACAGGTTTGATTACGTTTCTACGGGAGGTGGGGCTTTTCTGGAATTGCTTGAGGGGAAGACCTTGGCCGGTGTTGCAGCGCTGGATGAGTGCGGTAAATAGATAAGAAAGGGAGGAAACCTGATGGCTCGAAAATCCCTCGTGGCGGCAAATTGGAAGATGCACAAAACGATTTCCGAGGCAGTTAAATTCGTGGAGGAACTTCAGAAACTGGTAGAGAGTCTCGACGACAGGGAGGTGCTTATAGTGCCACCTTTTACGGCGTTGCATGCGGTTGGGAATGCTCTGAACCGAGGGGATTTCTTT
Organism: Deltaproteobacteria bacterium; assembly: GCA_019309115.1. Taxonomy (GTDB): domain Bacteria; phylum Desulfobacterota; class Syntrophobacteria; order Syntrophobacterales; family Thermodesulforhabdaceae; genus JAFDGW01. The sequence goes on along the minus strand of JAFDGW010000007.1, from coordinate 35,375 downwards.
TTGGGTGCTCAGAACTGTTTCTGGGAGGAAAAAGGCGCTTACACTGGCGAGATATCTCCGGTGATGCTGAAAGATGTCGGTTGCAGCTATGTCCTGGTAGGGCACTCTGAAAGGCGAAATATTTTCGGAGAAACCGATGAGATGATCAGTAAAAAGGTAAAAGCCTTGCTTCGCGCCGGACTTAGCCCCGTACTGTGTGTGGGGGAAAAGCTTGAAGAAAGAGAAGCAGGTCAAACCTTTCAAGTGGTGGAACGGCAGCTAAAGGAAGGGCTTCTTGACATTGACGTTCAGAGCCTCGCAAAAATTGTAATCGCCTACGAACCGGTGTGGGCTATAGGCACGGGCAAGACAGCTTCGCCAGCACAGGCACAGGAAGTACACACCTTCATTCGGAGTACCATAGAAAAGATCTCTGGCGATAAAAGTGTTGCGGAAGGCTTGAGAATATTATATGGAGGCTCCGTGAAACCAGACAATGTTGATGAACTGATGAAGGAACCCGATATTGACGGGTTGTTGGTTGGTGGAGCGAGCTTGGAAGTTTCATCGTTTAAGCGAATAATTGAATACCGTTGAATTTTAAGGAGAATCTTTAAGAGATGCACACGATACTGATAATCTTTCACGTGATTATTTGCTTACTTCTGATAGCTATTGTCTTACTTCAAACGGGCCGTGGGGCAGAGATCGGAGCAGCTTTTGGTGGGGCTTCGCGTACGCTTTTTGGCGCTACAGGCGCAACTACTGTTATGGGAAAAGTGACCGCCGTTATAGCCGTTTTGTTCATGGCGAATTGCTTAATCTTGACCTATTATTCTGGACACCCTGTTTCCAAATCTGTCATGGATAGACCTGCAAAGGAGCAAACCACCCCAACCCTTCCTGCAGCGAAGCCCGTAAATGTGGTTGTTCCGTCTAATTCAGACAAGCAAACACCGAAGCAGTCTGCTGCGGCGACGGATCAACCTACCAAAGAGTCTTCATCGTCCGAAAAAACAGGTAGCCAAAATAGCAAACAATAGTCAGTTCTTACTCAGAGGAAGTCCCCGAAACATTGCGCGGGGATTTCCTCTCTTGCGGCTCTTTCACGGGATGCCTTCAAGCACCCGAAATGCTCTTCTGTCCCATGTATAGTTTTTCAAAAAGAGTTGTTTTGCATTGATGCCCAGCCTTCTGCGAACGTCGGGGTTCTCTCTGAGGTAATTCAGGACTTCAACCCATGCCGGTATGTCTTCTGGAGGTATTAAAATGCCGTGAACACCACTGGTGATTACTTCTCGTATCGATGGAAGATCCGATGCTACAATTGTACATCCAGAAGCCATGTACTCAAACAGTTTCAGCGGCGATATATTCCATTCCGTATCGAAATTTTTAGTGCAATTGGAAATGTTTCGTAAATATGGCGCTAGCACTACATCAAAATGCTCTCGGAATGCCTGGGTCCTGTGTGGCCGGACAAACCCATAAAAGTGCACATTATCCAGACCGTTGGTCTTCTTTTTCCAAAAAGCCACATCCTGAGGGCGCCCTCCGACGATGTGAAACATAGCCCATTGAATCGTTTTTGCGAGCTCTACAATTATTTCCATTCCTTTTCCAGGATAGATATGACCCACATAACCAACATGAAAAAACTTCTCTGATTTGTCAAAAGGGCAGGCGAAGCCTGTCTTTTCTGGAAGGTCAGCTCCGTCGTGAGCCACAACAATCTTGCTGGGGGTAATGCCATAGTTCTTTGCAAATTTATTGGCCAAGTGTTTTGTTATGGTTATCAGTCGTAAAAACCGAGGCATTTTGAACAATAACCTAGCTGATGCCTTGGAAAGTATTGTCCGTGGCATTTTGTGGGCTTCAAAGATGGTGGGTAACCCGATCGATGAAGCAAGCAATGCAGCTTCCAGAACCCTGGTATAAACAAGGTCGGGATTTATAAGTCGGGCTATCATAACCGATCTGAAAATATAATCTGCCTTTACTTCCATGCCCTTGGACATGGTTACAGAATAAACCCTGAATGGGGTTTTAATGCCGTAATATGAGAAAACATCATAAAGCGAAGTCATGGGGCGTGCTATCAACCCTACAAGGTTTACGTTATGCCCAGCTCTGGCAAAGGCTTCACACATCTTCATAACATTAATGCTGTTTGCAGTCGTTGATGGGAAGAGAGATCTCGAAATGTAGGCAATTTTGGGTTTCATAGATGTTTCCCTCTGTCTCTAAAAGCATTTTCATTGATTTCCTTAACGGCTAGGGTTGTTTTCATGGTTGCTATTATGATCGGATGTATCGCCAATGCCAATATAATTCCTTGAAGCCCAAAGTGTCTGCCCAGCACGTAAGCACTTACTAAAAAAGATATATTGGCAAGGAGCTGGATGATGAAATTCTTTTGGACCAATCCCAGAGCAATAAAGAGTGCATCTACCGGAATAATTGCCACAGCCAATGCCTGTACGACAATGTACAGAAAGAAATAAAAAACAAACGGTCTAAAATCTTCACCAAAAATACCTGGCAGCCACCAACCAGCCGATAATCCAAGGAGAGTTGCCCCGAAAAAAGCACCAAAGCTCACGAGCAGAAGTATCTTTCCCCCAGAGAGTATAAGGTTTTTGTACGACTTCTCGGCAATTAGTTTGCTAAAATACGGAAACACGACCTGACCAAGAGGTTCGGCTGGCTTTTTCAGTACATGGCTTATCTGCTGAAATACCTTGTAAATCCCTGCAGCCTGGACGGATACGATTGAAGAAACAAGGAAAATATCAAGAAAACGTATTGGAACATTCACAGTACTCGCCAGGTTTGTCCACAAAACGAAGGGTAGAAAACCCTTTGGCGCTCCCTTGATTCTTCCTTTTGAAGGTAACCAATTGTTTCGCTTAATTATTTTAAAGGCATAGGAGTTTAGTATCACATATCCTGTTATCTCAGACAAAAGCCATGCTAAAATAAAATGAATAAGGGTCCCTTTTGTGATTGCAGCGTAGGTTACGGCGCCAAAACGAAGGAAACTGTAAATTATTCGTTGCTTTGCCAGAAGGTTGAAGTTTTCAGTAAGGCGGAGAATGCCGATGGGAGTTCCGGTGATGTTCATTAAAATTAGGAAGGTGTAAGTTTTCGCAGCCAGGACCATCTCTTGTTTCCATCCGAAATATTTTGCCACTTGAGGAACCAACGAATAGGCCAAAAAAAAACCAACGATGGCGGAAAGGATGTCCAGTTTGTAACCCGCCATCACAAGTGACGGCATGTCCTCTCTACGTTCGTCCTGCAGCGCTTCCGAACCGTACTTTATGACCCCCGACCAGGACTGAAAGTTGACAATCCGATCCACGAGCTTTGCGTAGGTTTCTGCCAGCGCAAGCATTCCAAAGTATTCGGGACCAAGAGATCTAACGGTGATTGTAAGAGAAGCCAGAGAAATCAGTCGAGCGGACGCATCGCCAGAAAGCAAAATAGCAGTGTTCCTAAAAAGTGCCCCCTTCAGTATAGAACGAGGGTGTTTCGCTGTATCTTTGATTTCTGTTGCGAGCTTTTTCAATAAACCAGCTTGCATCCGCCAACACCTCGGTGTCACATTATAAGCATTCATGCAAAAATGACATGCACTTTTCTCAATGGGGGTTTTTTGAAAATTTCGAGGAGGTACTCTATTCAAGAATTTGTTTATATGCATTAACTACGGGTTCGGGGTGAAATATCATGGTAGTGCTCGACGATACAACAAGAGTTCATATTGATTCGCTCAACGTTGCCGAAGTTCCCGAAAGCCCTGGAGTGTACCTCTTCCGGGACTCTGAGGGGAAGGTGCTTTATGTGGGAAAGGCCAAAAACCTCAGAAAAAGACTTGGTTCTTACTGGAGGGAAAACGTAGGAATTAAGGTTTCTGCCCTTCTCAAGCGGGCCTTATCCGTGGAGTTCGTTGTAACCAGAGATGAGCATAACGCCTTTGTATTAGAAGCTCAATTAATTAAGCACTTCCGGCCCAGATACAATGTGGTGCTGCGTGATGATAAAAATTATCCTGCTCTGAGGATTGACCTCAGGGAAGAATTCCCGCGCCTTGAAATAGTACGTCGTTTAAAAAACGATGGAGCATTATATTTTGGGCCGTACACGTCTGGATTCAGGTTAAAGGAAGCCGTTAAATTATTACGCAGGGCTTTTCCCATCCGGACGTGTTCCGGCAAAGTCCTTGTCAGGCGAAAAAGGCCCTGCCTTAACTACGATCTCGGCTTGTGCCCGGCACCTTGTAGCGGTCGGATAAGTCGAGAGGTCTATCTTGAGTCAGTCAACAAGCTCGTTAATTTTCTAAACGGAGGAGTTGATTCAGTTAAGGCCGAACTGGTGAAAGAAATGAAAAAGGCTGCCGATGAGTTGGAATTTGAAAGGGCAGCTGAGCTACGTGACCGGATTAAAGCCATTGATGCGGTGATTTCCAAACAAACGGTGGTAACACCTCACTACACGAATCAAGATTACATTGGCCTGTGCGAATCAGAAGGGGTGCGCTGTATAGCTGTGCTCTTTGTGAGAAATGGTGCGGTCACGGGGCACAGGGTGTACGATGTCAGCAATGCAGGTGGCAGGAGCGAGGAGATCCTAGCTTCTTTCGTACGTCAGATGTACGGGAGCACCAGGCTAATTCCGGACGAGATTGTGGTATCAGGCGACATTGAAGATCGCGAAATGATCCAAGATTGGCTCAGGAATGAAAGGAATAAGAGGGTTTTTATTATATGCCGTCCAAGAGGATTTAGAAAGGAACTCCTTGCCATGGCCGTTGAAAATGCACGGGCGCATGTTACTTCGGCAGTACGGCGCAAGGCCACTGGGAATACCATTTTGAACGACCTTTCTGATTTGGTTGGACTGTCAGATGTGCCCCATTATATTGCCTGCGTGGATACGTCTAACTTTCACGGTAAATTTTCGGTGGGTGTGGTCGTTGTCTTTAAAAACGGGGTGCCGGATCCATCGAAGTATCAAGCTTATCCCATTGACGATAACGTGGCAGCACAGGGTGATCCCGAAATGGTTGCCTTTACCATCAGGAAATTCCGGCTAGAGGAACGCAAAATTTTTGATTTGATTGACCTGTGGATTATCGACGGTGGCAAGGGTCAGCTTAGAGCAGCGCTCAGGGAAGTTAAAAATTCTTCATCGGCCGTGATATCCATTGCGAAAGAACGCGAAGAAGATTCAAGGTTTCTTCGGTTGCAAAAGGAAAAAGTCTATGTTCCAGGAAGAAAGGATCCTCTGGATCTGGCCGACCGGTTGCATCTTTTGAGATTTATTCAAAAGGTGCGTGACGAAGCGCATCGGTTTGCCATAAGCAGATATCGTGAAAAACGCCGTCAAACCTTAAGACAGTCTCTGTTAGATGCAATTCCAGGAATTGGCCCCAAACGGAAGGCAATTTTGTTAAAGTATTTCAAAGATATAAGCTCTATAAAGGAGGCAGATCTGGAAGATTTGATGGCAGTGCCGGGCATACCGCCTTCTGTAGCACGAAGGGTGTATGAGTTCTTTCATTTTCTCGGCAGATGATAAAAAGAGTAGGAGGATAAAATGAACAATTTTTCTATGCCGACAAAAGTATGCCGATTTTTTCATCAGATTTGGGCACGCTGGTTTACCTGGCTTGAAAAGCCTTTTTCGCTGACGTTTTTCACAATTTTGGTTTCATCATTTGTCTTTATGCTGTCGATCAATGGTTCAATGTCTTTGGCTTTAGCATCTGCTAGGCTGCTTCAGGCGCAGATGTGTGAATCGGTCGTGGCAGATGAGTGCATTGGTGCTTCGGTGGTTTTTCCCGTAAGAAAAGGTCAGGTTTTTTGTTATACAGTTTTTGATGGTCTTCCCCTCGGTGCTGTGGTATATCATCGATGGTATCACAGGGGCGAATTAAGTACTCAAATATCGCTAAAGCTAAGCGAACCGGGAAAGCCCGTTTATAGCTTCATTCAATTGCGTGAAGCGGACAAGGGTCCGTGGCAGGTTGAAATTGTCGATGGAACCACGGGCAGGGTTCTAGGTGTTTTAATGTTCAGTATAACGGACTGAATAAATGGGAGCTGTGTTCGGCTTTTTGCATTCCATCCGATGGCAGGATTTACTGGACATCCTCATTAATAGCTATATCCTTTTTCGCATCTACATTCTCTTTCATCAGACCAACGCTTTCAAAGTCATCATCGGAATTGCGATACTGTGGATCAGCCAGAAGGTTGCTGTAGGGCTTGGACTCGTAATAACTAGCTGGGTTTTGCAGGCCATCATTGCAGTTGCGGCGATCATCATAATAGTGGTCTTCAGAAATGAGCTTAGAACAGTCTTACAAGTTCACAATCTAAAGAGTTTTCTGTGGGGCACTCCCGCCATGATAATTGAAAGCCCCGCAGAAATCATAGCTAAAGCCGTTACGCAGATGGGTAAAAAACGCATTGGCGCCTTGCTAGTTTTTCCCGGTCGCGAAGATATCTCAGAGTTGGTACACGGTGGCATTCCTTGGAACGGCAAGGTTTCTGAAGAGATGCTTCTGAGCATTTTCTGGCCAAACAATCCCGTTCATGATGGGGCGGCAATAATAGAGGGGGATATTATCAAAGAGGTTGGTGTGCTTCTCCCTCTGTCGCAACGATCCGATTTGCCCACCTTTTACGGTACCCGCCACAGGGCGGCACTTGGAATATCCGAGAGGAGCGATGCCTTTGTGATTGTAGTTTCGGAAGAAAGGGGACGCATTTCGGTAGCAAAGAGTGGTGAAATAAGAGCCGTGCCGGATCCAGAAGATTTGCAGGCCGAACTTGAGGAACACACCGGAATTAGGGAGTATGGAAGAGAACGAGTAACGAGGCAACGAGAGGTTATAAAAACAATAATCGCGGCATTCGCTTCTCTTGTTGTCATAACTTCTATATGGTTCGGTTTTACCCGCAGCAAGGACGTTATTATATCTTTCGACGTGCCCATTGAATTCCTGAACAGACCGCAGGGGCTTGAAATACTGGATGCTCGTCCTTCAGCGGTCAGGTTGCATATAAGCGGGGCCAGTGCCTTACTGCGTGCGTTGAAGCCTCAACAAATATCCGTTCAAATCGATCTCAGCAAGGCCGTGGAAGGTAAAAACATACTGCCCATTGCTCAGGAAAACGTTTCTATGCCACCCGGAATAGAACTTAATCGCATTGAACCACACTTCGTCGAAGTGTTTCTTGACCGTATTGTAACAAAAGAGGTGATGGTTCAAGCTGATTGGGTTGGCCACCTTGACGATTCACTTCTCATATCCAAGGTAATTATAAATCCACAACGAGTAAAAATAATTGGTGGAAAGTTCATTCTCGAAAATATAAGAACTATTTATACGGTTCCCCTTAGGTTGGATGTGATTCGAAAGTCCGGAAGCCAGGTGGTTCCCGTTGTCTTGACCCCTGCCTCCGTACGCCTAGCACCGGGTGCTCCGGAAAAGGTTACAGTTACCTACGTGGTCACCAGGCGACCAGAACATAACCAGCATCTACAAAAATCGCCTGCAGAGCAGGACAACGGTGCCTAAAAATCTTATGTCATCGTTTTGATTGTTTTGTTTAGCAGAAATGGGGTAATAAAGGGAGTTAGAAGGAAGTAACATTAGATCTGGTGGATGTTTTGAAACTTTCCTGATTATAATACATCCGTTTACACCGACGACCATGAGTTTTCCATGTTTTGGTATAATCTGAGAAGTATCAACGATAAGGTAATCGCCTAACCTTATCAAGGGTTCCATGTCATCGCAAGGCATTTCCACCATTACCATTTTGTCGGGACTGCCAAATTTTTTCAGCCATCTCTTTTCAAACGCGCATTTACGATGGGGTAGCTCTATTGCCAGGTAGCTTCCATCCTTGGCCTGCTCGAAATTTACCAGGGGTATCAAAACAAAATCTTCTGGCGTTGGCTCTTCTATTAGTTCAGCTTCCAACATCGGTCCCTTACCCATAAGTAGCCACTCAGGATTAACTCCAAACCTTTCGCAAAGCCGCTGCAATACTTTGGCAGGTGGGGATGTGGCACCCTTCTGGTAGGATACAAGAGTGGTTTTGCTGATTCCCACCTTGGCCGCAAAATCCTGTAAGGTAAGGCCGGATCTCTTAACCAAAGTTTTAATGCGTTTGTTAATGGTCATAAATCTAACCTCCTATTGGCAATAAAATACGAAAATCAGATCTTGACAAATGACAATGGTGTGGATTATTAACCCCGGGCGGCAGATAACATGTACTGTGGAGGAGATCTTTTGCCACAGGAAAAAATTAAAAAGGTGAGTATGTGTAGTGAAGCTGGATTGTTGGTTTCCTTCAAATAAAGACCATCTGTCGTTCCTTTCATTATTTTTTGCTCTCCAGGTTGCGAATATTCCCAAAAAAACAGAGGATTAATGTTTTGATATGTCCAAAATTTCTTTTTTTATCATCAAGTATTGAGGAGGGAAAAGAACAATGATGGAGGGTGTTAAACTGTCCACCAAATTATTGATTGGTTTTTTGATTGTAGCCTTTATTGGTTTATTAATTGGGGTGGTGGGATGGATTGGTGCGGTTAGAATTGGTAGGAATACCTTCCAAGTTTCCGGAACCATCCCGCGGATCAGTTCCTTAACCACTATAACAGCCTCTGTGGAAGCGATCGATGCAAACCTTCAGAAACTCTTGAATCCAGCCATTTCCTTCGAGCAGAGGAATGCGTTCCTCAAGGAAAATGAAAAAACACTTAAAGATTATGAGGTAGAATGGAAAAGGTACATCTCAATACCGGCTCTGCCGGGTGAAGATAAGCTAAGAGCGGATTTTGAGAGAGAAGTTGCAGCGTTGAAAAAATCTAACGAAGAATTCAAGCTTATGGTGAAAGATCTTGAAAAAACCGGTATTCGGGACCCCAGAGCTTTTCTCGAGGGAGTGGAAAAAATCAAGGCGGGTGTTTTTAAGTCTCTCAATGGAGCGCTTGGGTACCCTGAAAAAGGGAGTGTTGTGGAAGGGGATAAGCCTTCGGTAGCAAATTTGGCTAGAGAACTGGAAGGATTAGTAGTCGGGTCTCGTATGAAAAATCTTGTTCGTCAGGTCGTTCTTGCGGCAGATGCTTACGAAAAAGCAATTGGGCAGCATGCCGAGGATTCCGATATAAGGTCACTGGCTGAAAACTTACTTAAAACTTTGTCTGTAGTTGAAAGTTCGGCCGTTAGCAGTGTGAAAACTTATGAAAAGATGGGGAAACTGCTGGGCGGTGCCATCCTTGAATACAAGAAGAAGGTTGATGCTACACTGGAAAACTTGGTGAAGCTAAATAAGGGATTTGCGGACTCTATCGCCAAGCAATCTGTTACGAAGGTAAGGAAAGTAAAAGCCATTGTAGGAATAGTCACGGGCGCCGGTTTTGTTGTTGCCATTCTGCTGGCCGTGCTGGTGGCTCGCCTGATAACCAGGCCGGTAATAGCTTCGGCTCAGGGCATTGCAGAAGCGGCGGATCAGGTTGCTTCGGCTGCAGAACAGGTTGCCTCTTCGAGTGAAGAACTGGCTGAAGGGGCCACAGAACAAGCAGCTTCTCTTGAACAAACCTCTGCCGCTATGGAACAAATGAGCTCTATGACCCGCCAGAATGCCCAACACGCCGCGGATATGGCCAGGATGGTCAGAGATATGTTAAAAAACCTCTCCGCTGTAGAAGAGGACATGGGGAGTCTGGTTATGGCCATGGAAGAGACGGAACAGGCTAGCGAGGAAACGAAGAAAATCGTAAAGAGCATTGACGAGATAGCCTTTCAGACTAATTTGCTGGCGTTGAATGCGGCTGTTGAGGCTGCACGGGCTGGAGAAGCAGGAGCCGGGTTTGCGGTGGTAGCAGACGAAGTGAGGTCTCTGGCAATGAGATCTGCTGAGGCAGCTAAGCAAACAGCCGTTATTATTGAGGAAATGGCCAAAAAGATTATGGAGGGTGCCGAAAACACGAGGAAAATCAAGAACAACTTTGAGCTGATTGAAGAAGAAGCTAAAAAAGTAGAGGTTCTGGTGGATGAAGTCGCTAGGGCTTCGAAGGAGCAGGCCGAGGGCGTGACTCAGGCTAATCAGGGCCTTTCTGAATTAGATAAGGTTGTTCAGCAGAATGCAGCGAATGCGGAAGAAAATGCTGCTGCAGCCGAGGAATTGAGCGGGCAGGGGAGAAGTCTTAAAGAGTATGTGAAGGATCTGGAGAGGGTGATATACGGGAGCGGAGCAGATTCGCGGGGCAGGGAGCAACTTTCACGAACTCCACCAACGAGAGAGGCGACTCGTTTGGCTTCAACTAAGTTCAGACTTCCCGAGAGAGCCGGTGGTAAGGGAGTTTCTCCGGCTTTGCAGGATAAAGAAGGCAAAAAAGAAAGTGAGAGGGAAGAAGAGAGTGAAAGATTGGAGTTTTAATGCGATTGGTGAAATGTCACGAATGCTTAAGTGTTTGACGTGTGCATGTATATTATTGTTGTTTTCAGGGTCGGTTGCAGCGGAAAGCACTCTGGAGGCGATAAAAGAACGTGGAGTACTGAGGCATATTGCGGTGCCTTATGCCAACTTTAACACCGGTGAGGGAAGTGGATTTAGCATTGAGCTGGTAAAGCTTTTTGCGGATTATCTTGGTGTCGGATATGCGACTGTTACGGCTTCGTGGGATAATGTGATCTCTTATCTTACAGGCTTGGAGTTTCAAGTTTCCGGAAATGAAGTAGTTATCACCGGTAAAACAGAGGTAAAAGGCGATCTTATATGCACTGGTCTGACGGTGCTTCCATGGAGGAAGAAACTTGTTCTTTTCTCCGACCCTGTTTTCCCCACTCAGGTATGGTTGGTTACACCAGCCTCGTCCCCTCTGAATCCAATCGTTCCCACCAAAAATGAAGATAAAGATGTGGAGCAGGTGAAAAAATTAATTGGTGGTTTGGAAATTTTAGGGAAAAAGAATACCTGTCTGGATCCTTACCTCTACGGGCTTAACAAATTCGGAGCCAAAATCAGGTTTTTCGACGGAGCTTTGAATGACCTAGCAGGTGCAGTTTTCAATGGTCTTGGGGATGCCACAATTTTAGATGTTCCCGATGCATTGGTTGCTCTGAAAAAGTGGCCTGGTAAAGTGAAGGTTATCGGTCCTGTCTCCAAACGTCAGGTTATGGCCTGTGCTTTTAGAAAGGATTCACAAGACCTTCTGACGGAATTTAACAAATTTCTTGCCAAGATTAAAAGCGATGGAACCTACATTGGACTGGTCAAAAAGTATTATCCCCTTGCACCACACTTTTTCCCGGATTTTTTTGTTAAGGTAGAGAAATGAAGTTTCGATTTTTTAAGATTGAGGTCTTGGTGTCGGTAGTGTGCGCTATTTTGATGGTCGTTGCCGGCTACCATGTGATTGATACAATAAAGGACCAGCGACATCTAAAGAGAGTTTTTGAAGCCAAATTTACAAATCAGGTTCGGGGATTAAAAAGCAAATTACTATACCATTTAAATCTGCGCCGTGGCAATTTCAGGCGCATAACATCCGACTACCGTCTAAGGGCTTTCTTTATTAACAAACACCTAGGCATGAGTATGCAGTATGGATTGAGGGTTTCTCTCTACGAAGTGGAAGAATTTTTTAAAAGTTTGGTGGAACCCGGTGATTTACAGAGCAAAATGTATAATTCGCTGGTGCTTTTAGACAGTCACCATGGAGTTGTAACTCAAGAGGGGGAGCACATTTCAAAGCGAATTTTGGAGCATGTCCTGTCCAAAGGGAATGAAATTTTCACTCTTGTGCGTAACAAGGGTAGATGTTTGCTGTGTGTGCGTGGAGTGGTGAACGGTGGAAGTGTTGAGCAACACACTTATGGATATGTGGTTGGGTGTTTCGATGGCGTAGAGTTTTTCAAGCAAGCGATTCTGCCCAGGGATGGATTGTACGAATTCGTTGGGGCATTGGCTCTTTTGGACGATAGTGGCTTACAGTTGTGGTTCAAGAGATTGGAAAATGGTAGCTGGATGGTTCTTACAGACAATGCAGATAACGCTGCTATTCGTAATGGCATTGAAGGTCTGACGGAACGTTTGGAAGGTACGACTTGCAATGTCGCTGTATTTAAGACCCCAATTCTTTTGCCAAGTCACCTTGAAGAGAAACTGTTGGTGGCCTTCACTGCAATTTCGGTCCTTTTGGTTATGGTGTTTTACTTGAGAAGAAATGAGAAGAGGTTGAAGCAACTGACCTATGAGTTGGAACGAGCCAGAGCTGATGCTGATCTGGCCAATCAGGCAAAGTCAAAATTTTTAGCCCAAATGACTCATGATATAAGAACTCCGCTGACGGCCATTATGGGTTTTGCTGAACTCCTCTTGCAGGAGCGTGACCTAACGTCGAGACAACGAGCGCACGTGCAAAAGATTTTGAGCAGCGGCAGGAATCTGCTGGATATAACAACCAATATCCTGGATATTTCAAAAATAGAAGCCAGTAAGGTTGAACTGGATAAAAGACCTTTCAACATTAGGGCTTTGTTTGAAGAGCTGAGTTCAACATTTTCCCTAATAGCTGATCGAAAGTCTCTCGCCTTTAATATAAACATTGACCCGTCACTGCCGGTTTGTGTCGTTGGAGATAGGGTAAAGTTTCGTCGAATATTAAGCAACGTCATTGGAAACGCCATAAAATACACGGATAGCGGTTATGTTGCTGTGAACGTTGTTTCACAAAAGCTCGGAGATTCAAAAATCAAGGTGATAGTGGATGTTAAGGACACGGGTAGGGGAATGGAAGAGAACGAAATTGAGCGAATTTTCAAAGCTTTTCACCAGACACTTTCGCGTGGTAGTGATCAGGAAAATGGATGGGGACTTGGATTAAAGATAGCCATGAGTCATGCTAAACTTATGGAAGGGAATATTAGAGTAAGCAGTAAAAAGGGCAAAGGAACTATATTTTCCATTGAGGTTGTTTTTGAGGTGGGCCATTACGATGATATGAGCAAGGAATATATTGACACATCCGAGTTTGAAAATTATCAGCTTGAAAAGCCATTGAACATTCTGATTTGCGATGATGATACGACCAGCGCGGCTGTATTGAAAAAATTTTTGGAGAGTTTGGGGTGTTTCGTGCGAGCAGCCTCTCGTGGGGAGGAAGCCTTGCTTATGTTGGAAACTTACAGGCCGGATGCTGTTTTTATGGATCTTGTAATGCCAGGGGTGGATGGTTATGAGTGTATAAGGAAAATAAGAAAAGAGTACGTTCCTAAGGGATTGAAAATCGTGGCCTGCTCTTCAGAAGCTTTTGTGGAAAGTGTATCAAAAGCAAGGGAAGCTGGTGCGGATTACTTTCTTCCCAAGCCTTTTACTTTTAGCGAAATTCGCCGTTGTTTGATGGATTGCTTTGGTATTGAGCTCAAGAAGGTGGCTGTGGATAAGAGAAGTAGAAAAGAAGCACAAAGGCAGGATTTGGCCGATGTCCCCAAGGAATTAGTTGAGACTCTGGCCGATGCGATAATTAAAGCCGATCTGCATGAATTTCGTGAAGCTTTGAAGGAATTGAGAAAGTACAACCGTGCGTTGGCAGATGAGCTGGATGAACTGGTCTCCGAGTACAGGTATGAAGATATCCTTCAACGCCTGGGAATTGACGTAGGAGATGGACCTTTGAAGAAAGTTATTTAACAGAAGGAATAGGAAATGACGGATCTTAAGGATAAGGCCGTTATAATGGTGGTAGATGATGATAAGGTGAGTTTAGATTTCCTATCGTCTTTTCTCGAAACCCACGGTTATATCCCGAGACCGGTACCATCTGGAAAGCTGGCCATAATGGCTGCAAAGCGGGAACCACCAGATCTGGTCCTTTTAGATGTGAATATGCCGGATATGAATGGGTATGAAGTGTGCGCTGTTTTTCAGAGCCATGAGGAATTAAAGCATGTGCCGATTATTTTCGTTAGCGGTTACCGGGATTCTGATCATGTGCTGAAGGGATTGCAATCAGGCAGCGTCGATTATATTTACAAGCCTTTTAATACGAGCGAGTTGCTGGCAAGGATGGAAGTTCACCTGAAGATAAAAAGGCTTCAAAAAGAATTGCGGTTTATGAACGACTTCCTGGAAGACATGGTCAAGGAGAAGATCCGGGAATTGAAGGATGCTTACGAAGCAACCATATTTGCAATGGCAAAGCTTGCCGAATATAGAGATGACGATACGGGCAAACACCTGGAAAGAGTAAGAGCTTTTTCTAGAGCTCTTGCAGAGGAGCTGGCTCGACAGCCAGGTTACGAGAGGGAAGTGAACAAAGATTTTATCAGAACGATTTATCATGCAAGTCCTTTGCATGACGTGGGGAAAGTAGCTATACCGGACAAAATATTATTGAAGCCCGGGAAGTTAACACCGGAGGAATTTGAAGTAGTAAAAACACATACTATTCGTGGGGCTCAAACACTTGAAGAAGTTGCCAAGAAACATGCAGGAAATGAATTTATCGAAATGGGGATAGAAATTGCCAGGCATCATCATGAAAGATGGGATGGCACGGGATATCCTGATGGTCTGGAAGGCGAGAATATTCCTCTTTCTGCGCGCATAGTGGCAATTGCTGATGTTTACGATGCCCTCAGGTCAAGGCGACCTTATAAAGAGCCTTTTACACATGAAAAGGCAGTTGAGATAATAATGAGTGAAAAGGGGACGCACTTTGATCCGGTTTTAGTGGAAGTTTTCTGGAAGTTGAGAGATCGCTTCAAAAAGATTTACGAATATTTGAGAGATAACAAATCAGTTACCCTTCTCAAATGATTTTTTTCTAACAACGCTCTTTCTGTGCTGTTTCCCCAATTAGGTACAAAATAGCTTGAGACTCATTAACCGAGGAGAGCGTGGATTGGCAGGCGAAAAATGTCTGGGCTAACCGGGCATTATTGCTAGTGGAAGTATTATTGTGATATAGACGAAACTGGTAATGAAGCAGGCTAGGGGCTTTGCTGGGCGGTTTCTAAAAAAACGAGGGTCGAGGGTCTGAATGAAAATCGCGTATTTTTCTATGGAAATAGGGATTGACGAAAATATTCCAACTTACAGCGGAGGTCTTGGCATTCTGGCAGGGGATCACCTTAAGTCCAGCGCCGATCTGGCATTGCCGGTTGTGGGTGTGACACTTCTCTACAAACGTGGATACTTTGTGCAGTACATAACGCCAGACGGCATCCAGCTCGAAGATTATCCGCTCTTTGATCCAAGAGGTTACATGGAGCCACTGCCCATGAAGATTCCCCTGCACATTGATGGTCGTACGGTTTATGTCGGAGTTTGGAAACACCGGTGTGTAGGGGAAAAGAGTGAGGTAAGCGTGTATTTTCTGGACACAGATCTCGATGATAACGAACCGAGGGATCGTCTCATAACGGCATACCTCTACGGTGGAGACCATTATAACCGTATTATGCAGGAAGCGGTGCTTGGCATCGGCGGGTATCTGGCTATGAAAAAGTTGGAACCCGACATAACGACCTATCACATGAACGAGGGGCACGCTGCATTTCTTACACTAGCACTGCTGCGAGACTGCGAAGGAAACGAGGACAGGGTTAGGCGGAAGTGTATCTTTACTACCCATACCCCAGTCCCTGCGGGACATGACAAATTCCCGTATGACATGGCTCACCAGGTCCTCGGTGATTACTTGCCTTACAACATTCGCGATTTAGCAGGCGAAGACATGCTTAACATGACCGTGCTGGCTTTGAACCTTTCTAGAGCAAGCAACGGCGTCAGTGAGCTCCACGGAGAAATATCTCGACAGATGTTTCCCGGCTACGAAATCGGTCATATAACAAACGGAGTACATCATTTAACGTGGACAGGCCCTGAGTTTGCCAAGCTTTACGACGAGTATGTTCCGAACTGGAGGCAACATCCACAGTCGCTAAAAGAAGCCGTTAACATACCGGATGAAGCTTTGATACGAGCCAAACTGGAAGCTAAGCGAAGGCTTATCAAATATGTAAATTCACTTACCGGAGTTGGCTTTACTGATGAACTTATGACCATTTGTTTTGCCCGACGAGCAGCAGCATACAAACGAGCAACGTTAATTTTCACCGATATTGAATATCTGTTGAATCTTTCTTATGATCGCGTTCAATATATATTCGCCGGGAAGGCCCATCCTCAAGATCAGGCCGGTAAAGATTTAATCAGGCGTATTGTTGAAATGTCAAAAGAGTACGAAAATAGATTGAGACTGGTTTTCCTTCCTAACTACAATATGTGGTTAGCCAAGTTGATGACTCAGGGAGCTGATGTGTGGTTGAATACTCCTCGAAGGCCAAGAGAAGCCTGCGGTACCAGTGGCATGAAGGTTGCTTTCAATGCAGGAATAAACATGAGCGTCCTCGATGGATGGTGGCGGGAAGCCTGCAGGGATCGCGTAAATGGTTGGGCCATAGGAGACGACGAAGAACAGACGGACGAAGAAGCAGCAATGGACCTTTACAATGATCTGGATGATATGGTTACAACATATTATGCCGCGCCACGTAAGTGGACGCAGATAATGAAAAATTCTGTTGCCGACATTACGCCTTTTTTCAACACTCATAGGATGGTGCTGGAGTACCTCCACAAATATTACCTGTAGAGGGTAGGGAGCCGGCTGGTGGAAAAAGCAGCCTCAAAGGAAGATTTTCAAAAGGTTCTACGAAACATAGCCAAAGAAGGTCTCCCTGTCTTCAGGAAAACCCTGCAAAACTTGAAGCTTGTAGGTTTCAGTGATCAGGTTTCCCTATCGGAGCTTGCAAAAAATATACTGCGAGATCCAGGCCTTTCTGCTCGAATTGTGAAGCTGGCAAACAGTCCTGTTTATAACACAGGCGTGTTTCGTATAAGGTCCGTTACACGAGCCATAGTAATGCTGGGTATCAGAAATGTGATAACCCTTGCGGCAACGGCTGCGTTTTTTGAGGATGTTGTCAACTCTAGGCACTTTAGTTCCATAATATCACGGCTGTTGAAGATGCTCAAAGAGGCTGAGTATGCCAAGCAACTCGCCATGGCTGCCAAAGATCCGAGTCCTGAAGAAATCTTTTTAGCCGATCTTATGCAAAACTTGGGATATCTCGTTGTCGAGGCTTTTGTAGATCGGGCGACACTGAAAGAAATAGAAAGTCTCGTGAAGATGAGCGATTTGCCACTGGAAGCAGCTCAGAAAAGGATTTTGGGAATTTCTGCGAAGGAGGTTGCAGCGTTCTTGAACAGGGAATGGCAGCTTTCGGAGATTGCCGATGAGGCGCTGTCCGGTGGTAGAAAGTCCACGAGAGGAAGGATTCTTGATTTTGCTACGCAGATTGAAAACTTGCTTGAAAACAACGGTAATAACAGCTCGCGATGGCAGGCACTTATCAAGGAAATTAGCGCGGAATTACACATTCCTGCCCAAATTGTAATGTCGGCGATAAAGCAAGGAGTTCACAATTGTGAGGCGCTGGAAAAGCTTTACAGAGAATATGCATATACCGTTTCACGCACCGAATTGGGGCGTGAGAAAAGAAAAAATGAAGGTGCCGACCAATCCGGGCCAGAACTTTCGGAAAAAACCTCTACTGCGGGCCATATAAAACCAGCAACCGCCAGCGACGAGGTAATTCTGGACATTTTCCAAGATATAATTGCCATGATGTATCGAGGATTCACCGATCCGCATCTGCTTTTCAGTTTAATAATGGAGGGTATTTACACCGGTTTGTCGATGGATGTGGTCCTGTTTGGACTCCTTTCCAGAGATCGAAAGTTCTTTGAAATTCGGCATTTTCTGGTTAAACCCGATTTAGCAGATGAAATGGAAATTCCTGAGATTATTTCCTTTAAAAATCCGAAAGTTAACTTGTTTTATTCACTACTCCGGGAGGATTCTCCACTGTGGATACGAGAAAAGGGAGACCCCGTGGTGCTGGCAAAGGCTAAATCCGCGCCGGCAGTTTCGATAGTTAATATTCCGTGTTTCATAGCGCCGATATGTCCTAAGCGAAGGACTATCGGTTTTGTATATGCAGATGCCAGGAAACGTCCTGAGCATATGAACGAACAGACCTTTGGAATTTTTACTACACTCAGCCAGCTTGCAGCACTTGGCCTTTCTTTCGTAACCTCTTCTTCAAATCAACATTAAAGCCTCACTTCCACCTTTCCCCTTAGAAACTGCTTTACTTCCTCGATCGTAACTTCCCTACGATGAAAAATACCCGCAGCCAGAGCAGCTTCCGCTCTGGTTCGCTCAAAAACTTCTAAGAAATGCTCGGCACATCCGGCTCCACTAGATGCTATTACCGGGATGGTAACCGCACCACATACGGCCTGAATTAGTTCAATGTCGAACCCCGTTTTGGTGCCATCACGGTCAATACAGTTTAAAAGAATTTCTCCGGCACCAAATTCCTGACAAACCTTTGCCAGTGTAATGGCGTCCACATCACGCCCTTCGCGACCTCCCTTGACGGTGCACTGGTACCAGCAATAACGCTCGCGGTTCGGACCGGGAATGGAAGTCCGTATAACGGGGTGATGGGTATCTGCCGGTGATTTAACATAAACCCGCCATGGATCTATGGATATTACCACCGCCTGACTTCCGTAGACCCGAGCTATCTCACTGATGGCATTTTCTTTGCTCATTTTGCCGGTTCTCAAATATTCCTCAACCAGATAAACAGCATCGCTTCCTATGGAAACTTTATCAGCTCCGGAACGGAAATACTCAGATGCCACGTCCAGCGCAGAATAGTAACGCCCATTTTGATCTCTGTAGCTTCGGATTCCTCCACCAATTGTTAAGGGAACGAATACTCTTTCCGACGTCTGCTTCAGCACCTCCAACATAGGAAGATCATGTAGCGGAAAGTCTCGAAACCCGGTAATATTAAGAAACGTTATTTCATCGGCACCTTCCTGGTAGTAGCGGTGGGCAAGCGCAACAGGCTTACCGAGATTTCTGACCCGCCTGTCCCGACGATCCCGAACGTCGTATTGGTCTCCTTTAGTAACTACAAGGTCTCCGTCGTCATTTGTTCGGACGTCCAGACAGGCGATTATACGTTTGGCCAGCCTGGTCGTTAATAACGATGCTGGGCGGGCAGGGGACACGTTGCCCTTTAAGAAGTTCTCTAACATTTTCAAGCCGACGGAGCCGCTTTTTTCAGGGTGAAACTGGGTTGCCACAATGTTTCCTTTTTGGACCGAGCTTACGAATTCGTATCCGTAGTTGGTTGTCGTGAGGATCACGGAGGGGTCATCGGGAGCCACGTGGTAGGAATGGACGAAATAGACCTTTTCGTTACTCTTCAGCTCGTTAAAGAGTCTAGATTCCTGGAGAAAATTCAAGCCATTCCAGCCAATGTGTGGCACGGAAAGATTGGTTCTAAAGCGAACCACGCGGCCTTTGAAAAAACCAAGGCCGGGAATGCCTGGTGATTCTTCGCTTTCCTCGAATAGTGCCTGAAGTCCGAGGCATATTCCGAGAAATGGACGGTTTTCTTTAAGATATTGAAGCAGCGCATCGGTATAACCTTGATTATTCAGAACCTTCATCATTTCTCCGAAGGCGCCAACTCCGGGGAAAACGAGGATTCTAGCGTTTGTTATGTCCTGTGGTTTTTTCACAAAGCGCACATTGTATCCGAGGGATTTTATAGCATTTACAACGCTTCGTACGTTGCCTGCGCCGTAGTCGAGTACTGTTATGTAGTTCATTAAGAGTGCCTCCTTTGTTATTGTGGAACTGCAATCAGGAAAGTTCTTGTAATAGAGTTTTGGGTATGTAAAGTAAAGAGCAAGGTGGTCGGGGCTATATTCAAGGTCTGATAATGGATATTATGTTTCCTTATGGAGGCATCGTCATGGCGGCACCACAAAAAAGGCTTTTGCCGATACTATTGTTCTCCGGAACGTTCGTAATACTATGTGTAGTCCCCTTCCGGGCAGATGCAGGACAGCTTGTACTGTCTTTGGAGAATCAAAGGCAACTGAAACTTGAGTACTGCTGGATAACGAAGGAAAAAGTGAAGTTCGAAATTCCAGGCGGAGGTGGGACTGCATCGCTTCGGGTGGAAGAAGTGAAAGCACTGGAAGAAATTACACGCCATGAGGAAATAGATACGGAAAGCCTAAGGAAAACGGCCATCACGGTGGAAAGGTTTGACCCCCTTGCGTACACAGCCAGAGTTACTTCCCGGTATGGACTGCAAGTAAAGTTTGAGGATCAACTTCCGACTATCGAGCCGATTAACTTTTCAAATAAACCTCGCCTGGTGGGGCCGGTAACACAGGACTACTTCGCTATAAAGCAATTCGTAAATCCGGCGAACAAGGTACCAGTATTTCTCGTTGCCGTTTTTTTTAACTCCAGGGAACCCATAAACCCGGATGGAACCTATTTCGAATTGCTTGATATGGACGAAAACCTAGTGGCCACATATCCCGCCATTTTAAAACAGGTAAGCGTAATAAAAAAGCGACATAAGGTGAAAAGAATTGGCACCTATTCGTACATGGCTTATGCGTTAATACCCATAAAAGGAGAATTTTGGGCTTATAACTTGAAGGTTATTCGGATGCAATGGGAGAGTCAGGGGACGGAGACCAACGGCCGCAGTATGTAGGATAACATATAGCCTTTCTCAGAAGCTCTAGAAATTGTTGTCGTGGTATTTCCTCAGCACCCATGCGCTTAAGGTGTTCTGTCGTGATCTGGCAGTCTATGAAGTGGAACTGCCAACTCCTCAAGAATCCGGCAAGCACTACCAGTGCTACCTTTGATGCGTCTCTTACCCGAGTGAACATGGATTCGCCAAAAAAGGCACGCCCGAGCGACACACCGTAAAGTCCCCCCGCTAGCTTTCCTTCATGCCACACTTCAACCGAATGGGCATATCCAAGGTGATGTAATCTTTCGTAGGCTTCAATTATCTCAGGTAAGATCCATGTATCACCTCCCTGCTCCAACCTAACCCTTGCGCACTCTCGAATAACATCACTGAAAGCTTGGTCAAAAGAAATCCTAAAAATCTTTTTTCTGAGCACCCTTTTGAGGCTTTTCGAAACCTTTGCTTTTTCGGGAAATAGAACGAGGCGAGGATCCGGGGACCACCACAGAATTGGGGAATCTCTATCATACCACGGGAAAATACCCATAGCGTATGCCAAAAGAAGCCTCTGGGGCGACAAATCTCCTCCTACAGCAAGTAACCCATCGGCATCGGCCCACTCAGGATGTGGAAATATAAGTTCTTCGGTGAGGCGAAAAACCGTCATAAATTGGGTTCCACTCCAGCAATTTTGGGAGCTTACATTGCTTTCTCAAACACAAAAACTAGATTTTCCTTCCTGAGAACCTTTTTCTCGTCCGATTCTGGCACTGCTTCATGAGAGCTCAAAATATTGACTGTTCCGCCTTCTTTAAGAGCGCCGAAAAGGATTTCATCGGCCAAAACGTCTTTTATTTCCGTTTGTATCAATCGGGCAAGCGGCCGAGCTCCAAAGTGAGGATCGTAACCCTTTTCAGCCAACCATCTTCTGGCACCGTCGCTGAGCATGATCCGAACCTTTCGTTCCGCCAGTTGCTCTTCCATTTCTCTCGCGAACTTATCCACGATCCGTTCCATTATGGATTGGTCCAGTTCGTTGAAGGCGATAATTGCGTCAAGGCGATTTCTAAATTCGGGGCTGAAAATCTTTTCTATAGCCTTAAGGCCTTTTTTGGCGCTTTCTGTACGATCTCTACCGGTTCCAAAACCTATTGACGATGTAGACATTTCCTGTGCACCAGCGTTGGAAGTCATAAGCAGAATAACGTTTCTAAAATCTGCTTTTCTACCGTTATTGTCCGTCAAAGTGGCGTAATCCATAACCTGAAGCAAAATGTTGAAAACGTCAGGATGAGCCTTCTCTATCTCGTCCATGAGCAACACGGAATATGGGTGTTTTCGGATGGCATCCGTAAGCAAACCGCCCTGATCAAAACCTATATATCCTGGCGGTGCGCCGATAAGGCGAGCTACAGTATGCTTTTCCATGTACTCACTCATGTCAAAACGCAAGAAATGAATACCCAACACTTTGGCAAGCTGCTTTGCTACTTCCGTCTTACCCACACCGGTAGGACCAATAAAAAGAAAAGAACCCACTGGCTTTTCCGGTATTCCCAAACCGGCCCTGGCTCGCTTTATTGCTCGGACCAACTTTTCGATTGCCTCGTCCTGTCCGAAAACGGCCTTTTTCAGTTCCGCCTCGAGGTTCTGCAACTTTTCTCTATCCGATACACTAACCGACCTGGGCGGTATCCTTGCCATCCTAGCCACAACCTGCTCAATGTCTCTGACTCCAACAATCCTGCGAACTCGCTTATTTTCCTTAAGTTTTATACTGGCTCCCGCTTCGTCCAAAACGTCTATGGCTTTGTCCGGTAAATACCTGTCGGTTATGTATCGGGCCGAAAGTTCAACGGCCGCCTTGATTGCAGCGTTTGAATACTTTACGCCGTGATGCTCTTCATAGTAGCTCTTGAGACCCTTGAGTATCTGGTAGGTTTCCTCCTGCGTTGGTTCGGAAATTTCTATTTTCTGGAACCTCCTGCTCAGCGCCCTATCCTTTTCAAAGTAGTTTTTGTATTCTTCATAAGTCGTGGAGCCTATACATCGAATAGTTCCCGAAACAAGAACGGGCTTCAAGATATTCGACGCGTCAAGAGATCCTCCACTGGTGGCTCCCGCCCCAACTACGGTGTGGATTTCATCTATAAAGAGTATCGCTCCTTTCTTTTTCATAAGTTCTTGAATAACTCCCTTGAGCCGTGCTTCAAAATCGCCTCGGAACTTGGTTCCGGCAAGCAGAGCACCCATGTCGAGGGCATAAATTTCGGTATCGTAAAATTCCGGTGGCACTTCCCTCTTATATATTTTGAGCGCCAATCCTTCAGCTATAGCCGTTTTACCGACACCTGGATCGCCCACGAAAATAGGGTTGTTCTTGTTGCGGCGACTCAGTATCTGTAGAGTTCTCAGGATTTCCTGTTCTCGGCCTATGAGAGGGTCGATAAGCCCTTTTGCGGCCTTTTCTATTAAGTTAACCGTGAAGGTTTCAAGTGCGCTCTTCTTTTTAGCGGTCGTTCGTCCTGTCACAGACTCTGGAGGCTCCTCGTCTTCGTAAGCTCCTACCTTTGAAATCCCATGGGATATGTAATTCAAGATGTCCAGCCTGGTTACTCCCTGCATCTTCAAGTAATAAACAGCGTGAGACTGGTCCTCGTAGAACATAGCCGCTAGAATATCGCCCGCTTCAACTTCCTTTTTTTCGGCATTCTGAGCATGCATAATGGCCCGTTGTAAGACCCTTTGAACACTGAGCGTCTGAATGGGCTCTTTGTAAACGCCGTTTGGAAGCTTCTCCATCTTTTCGTTGAAGAAGTGTTCTAGGTTATCTCTGAGAAGATCCAGATCCACCCCGCAATGGTAGAGTATTTTTCTGCCCGTTGGATCTGTCACAAAGGCGTACAGGATGTGCTCCAGAGTGAAAAACTCGTGGCGACGCCTTCTGGCCTCTTTAATTGCTGCAGTAATAATGGCTTCTAATTCTTTGCTTATCATGGTTTACACTTCTTCCATGCTGCATCTCAGCGGAAATCCGTTTTTTCTAGCGAGGTGATGCACCATTTCAACCTTGGTTTCGGCCACCTCAGCCGGATACACCCCGCATACACCTATACCGTTGTGGTGAACTTTGAGCATAATCTTGACCGCTTCGCTGGGCGATTTGTGGAAGACCGTTTGAAGGATCTCCACAACGAAATCCATGGTTGTGTAGTCATCGTTGTGGAGCAAAACTTTATACATGGGCGGCTCTTGAAGCTCATCCTCAACGCCGCTTTCGAATTCACGCTGAGGATCATGATCCCAATCGCTCATGTCTCCCTTCCCTCCAATCGTTCCAGTCAAAGCGGACATTTCGTGCTTCCATTTGCCCGCAACTCCTTGATAAACAAGGATAACGCTTTGAAACGGTTAGTCAAGCGCAAGGAGGAGTTATGGCAGGTAACAGTTTTGGTAGAATTTTCAGGGTGACCACCTGGGGTGAATCTCATGGAAAGGCTCTGGGAGCCGTGGTGGACGGGTGCCCTCCTGGAGTACCTCTCTGCGAAGAAGACATTCAGGCAGATCTGGATCGCAGAAAGCCCGGAAGCAGCCCTGCTTCCACGAAACGGCGCGAACCTGATCGAGTAGAAATACTTTCTGGCGTATTTGAAGGAAAAACCACGGGAACACCCATATCGTTAGTCATATTCAACAAAGACGCAAGAAGTTCCGATTACGGTCGTCTTGCGCGAACCTACCGACCTGGCCATGCCGATATAACATACGACCAAAAGTACGGAATAAGGGATTGGCGAGGTGGCGGAAGGAGTTCCGGCAGAGAAACGGTTGCAAGGGTGGCGGCCGGTGCTGTGGCTCGAAAATTTTTGCAGCAACATGGCATTACTGTTAAAGCTTACACGGTTGCACTTGGCGGAGTTAAGTGTGAGAAGGTGGACGAAGACTTTGTCGAGAAAAACCCCTTGTATTGTGCCGATCCCGATGCTCTTCCCAAGATGCTTGATCGCATCGCGGAGGTGAAAAAAACCGGCGACTCCATTGGGGGTGTCGTGGAAATCAGGGTTCGGGGATGCCCGGCTGGCCTCGGAGAGCCCGTTTTCGACAAGCTGGACGCTCGTATAGCTGGCGCACTAATGTCCATAGGAGCCATAAAGGGTGTCGAAATCGGCTCTGGCTTTGCGGCAGCGGAAATGCTGGGAAGCCAGCATAATGACCCGATCACGCTTGAGGGATATAAAACCAACAACGCTGGAGGGGTGCTCGGGGGTATTTCAACAGGTGCGGACATAATCGCAAGGGTCGCCGTAAAACCCATACCGTCCATAAGTCTTCCTCAGGAAACAATAACCGCCAATGGCGAATCAACAATCATAAAAATCACCGGAAGACACGACGTAAGCGCCATACCTCGCATTGTGCCCGTCTGCGAAGCAATGATGCTACTTGTCATCGCCGACTTCATGCTTCACCCCTTCTTCAGGAAATAGCTTACGTGGTTTAGGATTCAAACATTTTTGTTCCATACAATGACCAAAGCCTTGGCCGGGCTATTGCCAAGGCTTCTGAAGCTATGACCCTGGGATGAATCGAAGTAAATGCAATCTCCCGGATTAAGGTGTACCACCCTGTCGGCTGTCCTGAACTCTAGTTTTCCTTCCATGAGATATACGAACTCTTCACCTTCGTGGCTCGTGAATACCATTTCATTCGTCTCGAGACACGGAAACTCAACGTAAAACGGTTCCATGTGTTTATCATGCTTCTTTGTTTCCAGAGCTTCGTACACGTAGTCAACTTCGCCTTCCCGGTGATGAGCCCTCCTGTCAACACGGATCCTGTCGGATACCCTTGTTACATAAACCGTTTCTCCCCTGACCTCGTCCTGGAAAAAATAACTCAGCCCCACGTTAAGCGCTCGCGCCAGGCGAAGCAGCGTTGCGATGGGCGGCACGACTTTGTTGTTTTCTATCTGAGATAAAAGAGCCTTGGATAGCCCGGTCTTGGTGGCAAGATCCTGTAAAGTGTAACGGTGTTTTTCCCTGAGTTCACGCACTTTGCTTCCTATCTGTAAAGCCTTCACCGCTAATGTAACATCGTCCCGATTCATGCCTGTCTCCTCCCTAGCAGAGAAGGTGAAAAATCCCATCGAGCCTGTTTGAAATGTGGGCAGAAATAAAAGGAAAAGTTACTTTACACCACGGGCTGCTGAGTCAAGTCCTGAGGTCTGAGGCAATACAGGATCGAACAAACAGGCTCAGTTATATGTTTTAAAAAGATGCAGAGGAATGCTAGCATAAATCTTCATGATTAGTCAAAGTGAAGGCAGTTCATTCTAACAAAACGGACAGGAGTTCATGCCGTGGATAAACCCAAAGTCAGACATGGAATAGAAGCCATTCCCGTGAGGTATCAAGGTAAGCAGATGATATTGTTGCGAGACAGGCTCGGGTATTCGGACAGAACCCTTTTGGTATCACCGGCATGGGCCCGGGTTCTTGCGCTGATGGACGGAACCAATTCGTTGAGGGACATCCAGGCAGAAATCATGCGAAGAACAGGTGAACTGATTTATTCGGATGACATTGAGAAGCTGGTGGCTCAGTTGGACGATTGTTTATTTTTGGAAAACGATAGCTTCTTCAAAAAGGTTACTGAAGCTGTGGAAAATTATCTAAAAGATCCTGTGCGAAGGGCAGTTCATGCGGGCCTGAGTTATCCGGAGGATCCGGAAGAATTGAAAAGATTTCTTGAAGGCTTTTTTACTTCCGGAGATCACCCCATCGGGCTTCCGGAAACACCTGTTAAACACAAAAAGATTATGGGGCTTGTTGTTCCCCACATTGACCTTCGGCTGGGCGGACAGCTTTATGCCATGGGTTACAAATATGCTTATGAGTCTGTTTACCCCGACACATGGATAGTAATCGGGACGAGTCATGAACCTGTGGAGCATCATATTGCATTGACGGTAAAGGATTTTGAAACCCCCTTCGGTATCCTTGCGTGTAACCGCGAAATCTGCAAGGAAATCATGACCCGGTTGCCCTTTGACATTACCGATGGCGAATTCAACCACGCACGGGAGCATACGGTTGAATTTCAGGCGATCTTTATAAAGATGTTCCAACCGAACGCTAAAATTGTTCCACTGGTTTGTTCTTTTTCAGAGGGTGAACTCAGAGAGGAAAGAGAAAGGTTAAATTCCGTGATAGAAGTTCTTCGCGATATTTTAAATCAAGAAAAAGCTGTAATTATAGCAAGTGTGGATTTTGCACACATAGGCCCTCGATACGGAGACAACTACATTCCTGACAAACGAAGCATTGAAAGCAACCTGCAAGATGACAGGGCAATCTGCGAAGCTCTCGCTGCCGGAGACATCAAAAGGTTCGAAACTCTTCTGTGGCGTGATCACGAAAGGCGGAAGATCTGTGGTGCCGGGCCGCTTTACGTGCTGGCAAACAGTATGCCTCCGGGCGTTCGGGGATCTGTGCTCGGTGTGTCCCACGGTGTGGTTGACGACCAGAATTCATTTGTAACCTTTGCGACCGTTGCCTTTTGGCGCAGAATAGATGGAGTATGAAAAATGCGAATAGCATTAGTTCGTAGAAAGTGCGGTTTTATGGCCGGTGGTGCCGAAAGATACATGGCTTACCTTGCGAAGGCGTTGGTAAAACTCGGACACAAACCCATCACCATAGGCGAAGCATTCGAAAGCATACCGAACGTCTCCTTTGCGAAAGTATCTCCTTCCGTTAGAGGATCTATAGCAAAAAACCTGGTCGGATATATACTGTACACCCGGTTTATCAAGAGGAACCACTCTCGATTCGACGTTGTGTTCTCCGGAATGCGAATCGGCCAGATGGATTTTTTTTGCACACTGGATCCTCTTCATCTTCCGTGGCTGTATGCACAGAATGACTTCAAAAAGGCAAGAATAACCAGATTCTTACCACGACACACCACTATTTTGTTTTTGGAAAAGCTGGTGTTCGGTAACCCAAGGGTTGGGATTGTGGTGTACTCAGAAAAGGTCAAAAATGAACTCTTACAGTATTACGGGGTGCCCGAGAATCGTATATTCAAGGTGGCCAGTGGTGTTGACACCGAAGTTTTCAGACCATCGACAACTCGGAGGCCCGGCCCCGGACGGCAATTGCTATTCGTTGGAAACCATTCTGAAAATAAAGGCCTTGAGAGGCTGTTGCGAGCTTGTACATGCATAAGGCACAGGAATTTCAGCGTAAAAATTGTCGGGCCTGTGGAAAAGCTTAGGTCTTCATACCCGTTTGGGGTAGATCTCGTGGGAAGGACTGTTCATCCGGAGCATTATTACCGCTATGCCCATTTCGTGGTAATACCCAGCAGGTATGAAACATTTAGCCAGGTGTGTCTTGAAGCCATGGCATGTGGCACACCACCCATTGTTTCAGCAAATGCAGGGGCTTCAGAGCTTGTGGAACATGGGGTTTCGGGTTTCGTTGTAAAAGATCCAGAAAACATTGAAGAACTGAGAACAACTATCGAATACGGTCTTGATCTATCTGATCAAGAATGGCGGAATATGAGCAAAGCCGCATCACAAATCGGAACATCTCGCAGTTGGGAAGATCATGCCAGTGACCTTATTTCAATCTTTGAGAAAGCACGAAACAATAGCCGATAAAAGAGCGCTAGCAACTCTGGCAATTCTTGTATTTTTATCTTTTACGGTTAAATTTTTCCTAACCATCATCGTTCCGGTAATAAACAAAGATGGAGCACTTTATCTAATTGCCGCGAAGTTCGTTAGTCAGGGCAACTTCGAAAAAGCACGCCAATTTTTTCCGTATCTCCCCTACCCTTTTATGATTGCATTCCTTTCAAAGCTCATTCCGGATCCGATCTTGGTCGGTCATTTGCTTTCTATCATTCCGGGAGCATTTTCCATTATCCCTTTTTATTTGGTCGGACGAGAAATTTTTGGAACGAGCGCGGCTCTTTGGTCATGCATTGCTTTTGTGTTTTGTCCACTCCTGAACGAGGTGTGTACGTGGATAGTACGGGATCCACTGTGGTTGTTCTGTGTTCTCTGGAGTTTCTACTTTTATATACGATACCTAGCAATGTTATCGCCTGCAAAGTGGATTGCAGGTACGGTGTTGTTGATTTGTTCGGCTTTTATCAGGGTAGAATCCATTGTGTTGTTACCAGTCGGCTTATTCTTGGGGCTGTGGGGAGTCTGGAAAAGCAACACAAGAAAAATACTAACATTGCTTTTGCTCGTGGCTATTCTTGGAATAGGTGTTCTACTAGTCCAGATTTTTCCCTTCGTAATCCCATTACTCAGGCTTCATGAACTAATTGGATATGTGCGCGATATTGTGGACTTGAAGTTTTTGGACAATTACAGGGTGATTTATGATGCTTTAAAGCAACTCCAAGCCAGGCTTCCTGCTTCAGCCTGGCCTCAGAACTTTGCCGAACTGGCCAGACATTACATAATTTTAATATATATGGTCGGATTGCTTGAAATTTTAATAAAGACGACGTTTTTCCCATTTTTCATCGTGGCACTGTACGGTCTTACAGCAGCAGTTCGAAACGGAGATAGGTATGTTACTTCATTGTTCCTATTTGCGTTGTTCGCATTGATTCCGGGATTTTGGTCGCTCTTGGTGAGAAATTTCGTTAGTGTCAGATACGTAACTCTACCATCCCTTTTGTTTATTCTTTTCTTTGGCCTTGGTTGGAACAAGATGCTGAAGCATTTTGCGAAATGGGCTGAAGTCCGAATCGGTGGGACACTAACGGCAAAAACCTTGCAGACGATCGTATCTGTGGCCATCATGATAGTAATACCTTTAAGTTATGCTGTCTCGAGACAGCTAAAACAGCGGGACGATGTTATTTTGAAGGCTTCTGACTGGCTGGGGAACAACCTAAGTTTGTGTAAATACGTAAGCAATGACCCCCGCATTGCCCTGTATTCCAACAATGTAGAAAATTTTACTTTCTGGAGTGATCCCAACGACATAAAAGGCGTTTTCGCTTTTGCCGAGCTTTCTGAAAGTGACTTGGTCGTATTGACCATTCCTGCGCATTACGATCCGAACGCCAAGTACATCAACGACAGTAGGTTCAGGTTAATAAAAATCTTTCGCGGGAGAAAACATAAAGTGCTGATATATAGAAATGACGGCCGGTTGAAAAAGTGTGCACATTTACCGTTGACTGATAATCGAGTTTTTTGCTATTGATGAAGAACCGTTTGAGTGGGGCTGTAGCTCAGTTGGGAGAGCGCTTGAATGGCATTCAAGAGGTCAGGGGTTCGACTCCCCTCAGCTCCACCAAGAAAATCAATAACTTAGAACTGAACAAGTAATCAGCAAAATTCAGTGAGCGCCCATTAGGCGCCCAAAAGTGTATGTTTCTCCTCTTGGGTCTCTTATGTGTGAGGAACACATTGACAGCACACCACAACAATACATATACCCCACCCCCTGTGTCCATCATGGGGGCTGGAAATACAAAATCCTAACGATTTCAACACCTTACACAAAACACACAGCCTTGCAGAAGTTTAATTATTTCAATGACTTAGGTAGGAATGAAAAACCTGGACAATGGTTAGCAGGATGTGTTATTTTGGATTATAATGTAAGTGAATGGTGCATTTTTGTAAGGATGTTGGGGGGATATACCCCCCATGAAAAGGTTTTTTTGCAGATTTTTGTGTCTAATTTGTGAACTGTGATTCATCTAAAAACTTTGCACAACTGTTGATGTCTATTGTATCTGACGAAGGGAGGGGGCAGTCACTTAATGGCCGAGCCCTTTCCTTCCAAATTCTGTAGGTTCTTCCTCTACTGGTTTTTCTTTTTTCTATGTGTATCCCTTTATGTTCCTCTAAGTCTTTCCGATAGCTTCTAAGTTTGTCGCCAATTCTTCCAGGAATTTTGTAGGGGTCAACCCCCAGCGATTCCCGTGCATAAGTCCTCAGTATGTGGCAGATTTCTGATGAAGTACCTTCGATTTCACCACCGCACTTGTTCAAGTAATTCTCTAGAACAAAAATAGAAATATCGCCTGCAAGCATATTAACAGCCGCTTCATGCCTACTTCGAGTATATGCCTGCATAAATCTTCCTTCCCCCCAGCCCAAAGCAGACTCACAGGCAACCACCCATGAACAGAAATCAGCCATCCTTGGGACTTCTTCCAACTTCACACTGTTTTTGTTCTTCAGTCCTTCTGCGACGGCATCTAGCAGTGCTCTGAAAATTTTTGGCTTATCTTCCTCAAATGCTTTTAGTAAATCACATTCAGCAATACGAGCCGAAGGTGGAATTGGCTCCAGCTCAATCACCAATGCCCGGTCTAGTAAGTCAGCACGCATAGCCGATAGGTCAATGCCAGTAATAATCACGGGTCTTTTTACATCAACAATGGCTTCTTCAGTATCAGTGTAAAGGCGCCTTTTGCTCAGGCCACCACCTGTTGACAACCGACACAAGGCGTCGCTGAGCCACAGTGGAATCCCCGAAAGATTATCAAGTGCTAAAACCCAATTATTTTTTGCTGTAATAAAAAGATTATCCTCATTGCCTGGAACTGTTCGCACAGGCGAAATGTGTGGGTCAACCAAGCTTCTCAAAATTTTCGCTGTTGTCGTTTTTGATGACCCTGGTTCCCCCTGCAGGATTAGAGGCGGCTTTGGACCCCAAAGGCAGTAACCCCCCAAACTCCACCCACAAATCAAGACAAAATCCTCCTCCGTTTTCACGTTTATGTATGGCCTGAGAAGACTTATGTCCCCTTCCTCTGCAGGCATTGGCAGACTCCTCATTCCAGCAGCTCTGACGAAATAAACATCCACATCATTGTCATTTACGATTTCCCAACCTGTGGTTGAAATTTTTATAACTGTCCTATCATCCCAACCAGGGTCGAGGAATATACAATTACCTTTCCCAGCCACGCGCAAATAAACATCCCGTGTAGGCCCTTCGTACAGTGCTGTCGCCTCCAGAACCCCCTTCGCATTGTATAAAGCTTGGTTATTGACAGCCTTACCAGTTTTCTGGAAGAAAAACCCCTGTAACCAGGGATTCAACCTCGATAATGGAATTACCTCATAATGAGAAATCTTCCCTTCCTTGAAGATAGGAACACGGGCGAAGGGTTCTTTTTCTGGAGTGTGGAATAACTCCACATCTTCCTCAAAAATTAGCTCAAGAAGAACATCTGCCTGATTTTTCTGCCCCGTTATTTTCTTGAAAGGAATATCAAGCTTGCGACAGAAATCTTCGGCAGTCCATTTGCCCTTACAAGTGTTGTGATGGCACTTTGCTACAAGACTACCGTCTGGTGATAAAATGACGAAGGTTCCATAATCTACATCATGTTTTTTACCCATCGGGCATTTCTTCAAAACAAAAAGAACCCCTCCTTTTCCGTAAGGGTCTTTAATCCTGTGAATACCTACTTTTTCTTCTAAGATAGCCTGTAATTCATCCCTCCCCAGATTCGTAAAAACCGGTTTTGTCTTCAATTCAGAATCAGATTTTTGTTCTAAAACCTCTAGATGATATTCCTGAACTAATGCCTCCAACTTTTCTAAAGAAACCTCTTCCAGATTGTCAGGAATGGAAATAATCCTGGACATTCGCCAGGGACGGTCTTTCGTATTGCTACCCTTGCAATTTAATGTACCTGCAATCCTAATCAACCTGGAAGGGTTCCCAACCTGCATATCTATCTTCGCCCCATTTGTTGAAAACATGGAATCAAAAATCTTCAGAACACATCGAATAAGATGCCGAACTTCTTCTGTATTTGGTAAATCAACAAGCCACAGGATATGATAGCCATTTCCCGAATCGACAATGACAGGCTCAGGCCATCCCATCTTCCTGCAAAAATCAACAAGGCTACGGGTAACTTGCCATGCCGCCTGCTTCTCTTCCTCTGTAGCAGATTCACCAGATGGCCGCTCTGCATCAACATCAATGAACAACCACTGATATTTTACAATGTCATCATCACAAACAGCTTTGGTTCTCCTTCGCAACCCCTTTGGGCTTTTGCTGTAACGCTCTGTTTTTACAGGATTTGCCGTTACGTAAATTTCCGCGCCTTTTCTGACAGCTTCCACTAAGGTATCACCTATAAAAAAGTCTATCTCAAAACCTCTGCAATAACCTACCTGAACCTCACCCGACTTGTAAAATGCTCTAAATTCCCTCACATCATCGGGGCTTCGAAAAAGCATATTTAGGAATTTTTGTACATCATCTCGATTAATAACCTGAGTAGGCATAAAATCACCTCCATAAGATATGAAATTCAAATTGAAAGCGCTTTCACTCTTTTTCCACTATGCGGGATAGGTTATTGAGCCTCAGCTTCTTCAAAACCACCAGAATCAATGAATTTTTCCCACTCTTCCAAATCGATGAAAAGCCTGCCTGCTATCTTCTTAATAAACGGGAATTTCCTGCGATGGTGCCATGTTCTGAGTGTTGAAGGTTTAAAAAAATTCCTTTTTCCCTCAAAAGTGCCTCATCCATCACTGGAACCAACCTCATGCTTCTACCTTCTTCAAAATCTTTTATTGATGCATTTCAATGTCTTCAGATGAAATTATAGAAAGCAGGAGTCAA
Source organism: Deltaproteobacteria bacterium (assembly GCA_019309115.1). Classification (GTDB taxonomy): domain Bacteria; phylum Desulfobacterota; class Syntrophobacteria; order Syntrophobacterales; family Thermodesulforhabdaceae; genus JAFDGW01. The sequence continues at coordinate 2,060 of JAFDGW010000007.1, read as the reverse complement.
AAAAGATGGGTTTCTATGAATTTTTTTGAATTTTTTTTGAAAAAAGAGTGTGCAGTAAACAGGATGGACAAAGTGGACAAAGTTAGGACAAAGAGGAAAAGACTTTGTCCTTTGCTAAATGCTTGAAATTACTGGGAAAAGGACAAAAGGACAAAATGGACAAAGTTATAATATACTTTTCTATCTCCCCCTCCCCCCTATATATACCTGCTCCTTCTCTTTTTTTCTCGTTAGAATAAGGTATAGAATACTTTGTCATTTTGTCCATGACCTTACATTTCTCTAGTGTTTGCAGGTACTTATGCCTGGGACAAAGTGGGAAATAGCTTTGTCATCTTTGTCCACTTTGTCCATGACTTTGTCCATCCATTGCAGAGGCAGGTAAGGGGGAAAAGGGGGAAGGACAGGTTTTAAAACCTTTTATATTGTAGCTGTGATTATCAGGCAAGGCATCAGCCATTTTTATGGCCTTTAACATATTTCCTCTGTGGGGGTAAGTGGTAGTAAGGGGTAGGCTTTTGAACGCGCTTTCAAACATTGTGGAGTAGGTTTTAGAACCTTTTGGCCTTGTTTGGCAGTATGGTTCCCCAACCTGTTTTCTTTGTGGATAAATGGCAGGCTATAGTCTGTAAGGCAGGCAGAATTGTTTATCTGGCCGCTTCCCAGGTCATCATTCAAGTGTGGCTATGTGCAGGCAAGTTTTTGAACGCGCTTTCAAATCAGCTTCTGGTTTTTCGGCATCTTTCATACTTCAATCTCACAAACCATGATGTCGGAATGGGGTTTATTTCCTTCCAGCTTAAGACCTTCAAGATGGAATTTGATAGCTTCACGCATGTTTTTTATAGTTTCTTCGGCAGTGTTTCCTGTGGCCACACATCCAGGCAATTCAGGGCAGTAAGCTGAGTAATTACCGTTTGCTTTCTCCACGATAATTGTCCATCTAGTCATTTTCAGTGCCTCCTTTTAAACTTGTTTGAGTATCCCCAGGTATTATTCAAGTGTCTGACTGTGGTTACCGATTTTTGAAAGAGACTATGTCAGAGATTTTGAAAGCGCTTTCAAATATTGTGAGACAGGTAATTATCCACAAACTCTTTAGGTTTCAGGATTTTGACACCTCGGTATTCATGCAGTTTCAACAGATGCTTATCTCCGCTAATTATCATATCACAGTTACCTGCTATGGCGCATTCGAGGAATTTATTGTCGTCTGGGTCTTCACATACTGTGATTTTCAGGTTGCCTGTATCCACCACCTCTGAATTTAAAATGAACAGTTCTAGAATTTCGTAGATGTTTATTTGTGGGTATTTCTTACTGATTTCTTCTGCTACTTTTGTATATTCAGAAATGATGGGTTGTGAAACTACTGTTGTAAAGGTTCCTTTTCTCCAGTGGGATAATATCTTGGAAGGTAGACCTGAGAAGAAAATACCTGATATTAGGACATTTGTATCAAGCACCACCTTCACTTTTGCGCCCTTACCTTTTTTATAGCCATTTCGACATCTGTCTTCTTGAGTCCTACTTGCCTTGCAGTTTTTCGAGCTTTCTTTATCAGGTCATCAAATTCATCAATGGCAGGTGGGGATATTTTTTTGAGAATTACGACATCTTTATCACCCAGCACGATGAATTGAGTACCTGCTTTGAGATTGAGCTTTTTTCTTATATCTTCAGGTATTATTACCTGTCCTCTGGAAGATAGTTTTGTTGTGGCCACATCTGCCATAACAGCCCCTCACTTTTTGTTTTCTGCATGTAAGCAGACTCACAAACATATTATCCTGAATCCGTGACAATTGTTTTTGCACTCTACCGTTTTCAACTTTTTGAGCTTAAAAACCAAAAGTGTTTCAATTACAAATCAATTCATACCAACTATATTACCTTTCTAGGCAACTAAACTGCCCAATTCCCCCTTATTTTGATACAAAATAGCTTCATAAGAGCATATTCCAGCTGTCCGGGTTCTACCAATGCAAGGGATATCCAAAAAACTCTACGCACAACACAGACTATACAGCCTGCAAAAGGCATAGTACCAATCTTTGTGA
>JAFDGW010000072.1 GCA_019309115.1 Deltaproteobacteria bacterium | reverse complement strand
ATGCTCTTTGGCTATCTTTGCCCATTCTATAGGATTGGTCCTTCTTACATTATGCTTGACAACATACTTAACAGAACTCTCCTCTAAAAGCTCGAGCATCTCCTGGCTATCAAAACCCGCATCCAACACCACCATTACTTCCTTTGAACCGGCTAATTCTATAGCATACCCTACCGACTCTCTAATAAAATCCACATTCTCTGGATTGTGGCTGTGGTAATTCCCAGGCCTTAGAGCTGCATTTATCCTCCATCCGTTCACACCGAAATGTGCAAAGATAGGGTTGTACCCAGCAACCGTTAATCTTTCCTATCCCTTCCTTCTTGGTCTCAGAATTGTCATAAGGCACCGTATCAATATCCAGCCTTACGTATTCCTCATCGCCAACACGCTCACTCCCAGGTTCCCCATCAACTGCATTTAAAAGTGTAAACACACACTTCTTTATATCCTCTACAAATGAGCTGTCCCTTCCAATAGCATCTAGCCTCTGGCGAAGTGTCTCTGCCGACGGAACAGACTTTAAACCCGTGAGCTTCAAATAATTCTTATCCCCTTTGAAAATTCGTACCTGCTCATAATCACTCCTACCCTGAGCCAGCAAACAACAATACGCTGCAAGTATCTCGAAATTACTTATCTTCGCAAAACTCCCACTAGAATGTGTCTCTGCCACCCTGTCCAAACCGGCTTTCTCCAACAAATTTATTATAAGCAGGAGTCCTGCATAATTTATCGTTCCGTCATCCGAACGCTCAATCCTGTCTATACGCAAAGCCTTCACCCTCTTGGTGAAAAATCAGCGGTTTATATCTGTAAAACCTAAACCCTCGAAATTGCATACTTTTCCTAAAAAATATCTTTCATTCTGTCAATAATTTACTTATATTCGTTCACGGATCCAGGAATCAAAAGGACTGAGGTCGCCATGTTCGCTGCTATAGAAAAAGTAAGCAAAAATAAATGGCAAAAACCCATGCCTGCCGTAAAAAATGCTATGTATGAACTTAGACAAATGTTTAATTCTAGATTCTCGCAGTAGACACAGTTTTATTGACAAGTGCCCCATCAGCCCTTTTCCAGTGTTCGGGAAGAATTGCCGGCCTAAATAATCCATTCCTATCTCTGGGTTTCTTTTTGCATAATCCAATTAAGAAGAACTTCTGTCACCTGCTTCAAACCCTCTTCCGTCAAAACAAGCTTCCTCAATTCCTCCAAAAGCTTATTTACATCTGAGTTCCTCACTGTTACATCTACCTCCATGCAAAATATGCTTTTCACCCTTTATAATTCAACAAACTAAAATAACCGATAAAAAGACACAATTTTTTGTGTACTCCCCGCTATGCAATAAGCGCATTTGAAGTGCTTCGTATAATCTATTCACCGATAGAAACTCGTCCGTCACTATTCTTGTTACATTAGGTTGCCAGCGTATATTGTTACACGCCATCTCTCTGTTCTTCGAGTTTTCGCAGAAGTCTCTCGACAGCGGGCTTGAGTGTAGGGAGGTCTCGGGTTGCCGTCATCCACACGACTTCGGTATCGATCTCAAAGTACCCGTGGACAAGAACATTGCGCATGCCGATGATTTTCGACCACTCAATCTCAGGTGCAAGCGCACGGATTTCCTGTGGCAATGCTCGCGCAGCCTCGCCAATGATCTGTAAATTGTGGACAAACCACACTTGCAGGAGTTCGTCACGCTCAAAGGAATCACGGCCGCGGGGCAGGTACCGTTCTATCGCCGCGATCGCTTCAAGTATATCCCGAAGCCGTTCTTCAGGATCCCTCATAACGGCAAAGCTTCCCTGAGCACGCGATCCCTGATCCGTTTCTTAAGACCTCGCTCCGTGACGACATCCACTGGGCACCCTAAGAACTGCTCAAGTTCGTACTGGAGCCCGCCAAGATCAAAAAGGCTTCGTCCAGGCTCAAGCTCCACCAGGAAGTCGATGTCGCTCTTTGCATCTGCCTGGCCGCGAATAACGGAGCCGAAAACGCGCACTCTGCGCGCCCCATATTTCGCACAGATACTCAGCAGTTCGGCACGCTTTTCCTGAAGCAACTTTCTAATGTCCATACCCCAGCACCTCCAGGTTCTTTTTGATCCCCGCTTCCAGCTTGCGGATTTCTTCACGGCTCAGCTCGCGGTGCACACGGTCCACCAGATGCCCCATGCGCCGGGCGTCGGTGAACTACTCCGCCCTAACGGACGGAGCTTCTAAGGGAGTTTGATAGGTCACTCCTACCCTTATCCCTTCGGGTGAGTTCACGTCACCCTCTACTCCTATCCCCGCAAAAAGCAGGGACTCGGAGATACCTTTACCCAACTTGTAGATTCTTATCCTGACCACTTGTTTGAGTCCCGTTACAAGGTCAAACCACTTCC
>JAFDGW010000071.1 GCA_019309115.1 Deltaproteobacteria bacterium | reverse complement strand
GAATAGAGAAAGATTGTCATGTACAGAGATTCAACAAAATTTTCCAACGAAAATTCTTCGACTGCATAAACTCTTCTACACCTTTGAATCTTTCGGATAGGGGTGGCCATTATGATCTTCATTGCTCAATTTTATTGGAGTTTCCCGTTCCCTTTTTCATGCAGTACTTTCCAAACTTTTTCTGCAAAGTCCTTGGTGTTGAACGGTTTCTGAATGAAGGGAGCTTCACTCTCAAGGACACCCATCTGGGCAGTGATGTCGTCAGTATAACCGGAAATATAAATAACTTTTAGGTCAGGATATTTACGCTTCAGGCGCTCTACTAGTTGACGACCATTCATAACCGGCATGATTACATCCGTTATGAGCAGGTCAGGTTTTAGCCTCAGTTCACTTACTTTAGACAATGCTTCTTCACCATTTGACGCAAGGATCACCTTGTAGCCCAGGGAGGAAAGAATTTGCTCCATAAGTTCTCGCAGTTCAGCCTTGTCTTCGACAACTAAAATCTTTTCGCCTTTACCCAAAGACTCTCCCTGTCCAACTCCCTCCATGATTTCCTTTGGCTGCTCGTTAGTGACCGGGATATATACCTCAAATCTTGAGCCTTTGCCGGGTTTAGAGTGTACCCGAATATCGCCCTCGGACTGTTTAACAATGCCGTAAACGGTTGAGAGTCCCAGTCCTGTTCCTTTACCTTTCTCTTTTGTTGTAAAAAATGGTTCGAATATATAGGGTAAAACTTCCTTGTCCATCCCGCATCCGGTATCGGTTACTGCGAGCATAACATACTTTCCCGGCATAACACCCTGGCGGTCCTTGACGTCGTTTTCATTCAGGGTGGCTTCTCTGGTTTCGATAGTTAGTTTTCCCCCTGTGGGCATGGCATCGCGGGCATTTACCGCTAGGTTCATGATAACTTGCTCGATTTGAGCTGGATCTACTTTTACGTAAGGTAAATCTTCCGCGAGCGAAAGTTCTAGTTCGATATGCTCTTCTATTAGACGACGCAGCATTTTCTCCATATTTTTCACAATTTCATTAAGGTTCACCACTTCCAGCTGGAAGACCTGTTTGCGGCTAAAAGCCAGAAGTTGGCGTGTGAGATCAGTTGCGCGTTCTGCCGCTTTTATAATTTGTTCCACTTTTTCCTCTAAAGGGTCGCTTCAGGATGTTGTTAAAATCGTGAGCCACACTGCTCGCAAGCCTGCCGATGGATTCCAGCCTCTGCGCCTGACGCAACTGCTCTTCCAGTTTTTGCTGCTCTTCTTTCAATTGCTGCTCCTGGGTTATGTCGAAGCAAGCGCCAACGATTTCCACGATGTTTCCTCGATCATTGTAGATCACTGTAACTTCATCGCGTATCCAAATGTAATTCCCGTTCTTTTTCTGCAAGCGATACTCGTGGGTGAGGTGACCCTTTTTGCGAATCTCTGACTTAGATAACGGAACCTTGTCTTTGTCTTCCGGATGAATATGAGCCTCCCACCAACGTCTGTTTGGTTGTAGAATCTCTTCAACAGAGTAGCCGAGTATCCTTGTTATATTCGGGCTCACCCAGGTGAGTGCAAACGTTTTAGGATCAAGGGTATAAACAAGAATCGGTATGACGTTGAAGAGGTGTATTAGGTATTCTTTAGCGCCTGTTAACTCCTTTTCTGCCTTTTTGTGCTCAGTGAGTGATATCGTGTAAGACTACTATATAACAATCTTTATTTTCCCACACGCAATTAGTCACGCACATCTCCGTAGTGCCTGTTCCACCAGGACGTAGCGGGAGCTCGATATCAACTGATAAACCAGGGTTTATCGGATATCCAAAGGATTTACCCACCAGTCCTCCTTCTGGATTACCAAACATCTCAAGTGCTGCTGGGTTGGCATACAAAATGGTGCCCTTCTGGTCTACCACCAGTATCCCATCCGATATGTTGTCCAGGATGGTCTGAAGATTTTTCTCCCTCTGCTTTAGCTTTTGGCGGGCTGTGTTGGATTCGAGGACCTGGCGGATCGTATGAGGCAGTTGGGTGATATGGCCAGGGGTCTTGGTTACATAATCATCTGCGCCCTGCTTGAGCGCTGCTACCGCGATCTCTTCGGAGCCTTTACTCGTGACAACGATTACGGGAATATCTGGAAACCGCTCTTTAACCTTCCTGACGATTTCAAGACCCTCGTATCCGAGGATGTTGAAATCAGAGAGTACCACATCGAACTTCCCTTCACCCATGGCCTTTTCAAAATCCACCCGGTCGGTCACTGGTACGATGGTAAATCTCTCAGATTCTTTTTTCAGAGCGTCTCGGATAAGAGCGAGATCGTGTGGATT
>JAFDGW010000006.1 GCA_019309115.1 Deltaproteobacteria bacterium | reverse complement strand
GATATCTAACACTACAGAGCACTTTTCGGTAACCAGATCTAAAATTTTCAATAGCTTACGGAACAATAGATGCTAAAAATCAATGAAAAATGCTTTCTGGGTGACAAACTTGGGCTACGCCTTTTTGGATGAGGAACTTTCTGCCAGGCTTGATGGATCTCAAAAAGAGAGGTTTTTGAGGCACATCGGTGGTCAGCATGAGGAATGGCAAGTTAAGCAGGCCGACTATGCCATAAAACTTTATCAGTACTTTCTCTCTAGCAAAGAGAAAGCAGAAGATAGACAGGCTTCCTCTCCAGAAGCATGGGATTGGCTACGAGAGGAGGCCTCAAGACTCCTTCGCCTTAAGCATAGATCGTACAGGACAGAAAAGACATACCTCGGCTGGATCAGGCGATTGGGAGAGTTTACGGGTTATAAAGCTCCTGAGAAATTGAGCGGGCAGGACTTGCAGGACTTTCTCACATATTTGGCCGTGAAGAAGAGGGTGGCCTCTTCCACACAGAACCAGGCGTTGAATGCCCTTGTCTTTCTCTTTAGGGAAGTGCTCCAGAAGGATGTGGGCAACCACATTGACGCTGTGAGGGCGAGGGAGAAGCGCAGGCTTCCGGTTGTGCTTAGTAAGCAGGAAGTTTTCGATATCTTTGACAGAATGTCCGGGGTGTACAGGCTTATGGCTATGGTGATTTACGGATGCGGTTTGAGACTGAGTGAGTGCTTGAGACTCAGGATAAAGGACGTGGATTTGAAGAAGGCTCTGGTGGTCGTTAGGTCCGGAAAGGGAGACGAGGACAGAGTGACAATTCTCCCCAAAAGTCTAAGGGACGATTTGAAAAAGCAAATGTATTATGCAAAGCGGATTTATGAAATGGACAGGAAAAACGATATCACAGGAGTAGTTTTGCCACAAGCACTGGAGAGGAAGTATCCAAATGCCGGTAAGAGGTGGGAGTGGTTCTGGCTTTTCCCTTCTCAATCTCTGTCAGTAGATCCAAAAACTGCAGTGGTGAGGCGACATCACATGCATCCGGCCTCTTTGCAGAGAGCTTTCAAGAGGGCTGTCGAGGAGGCGGGCATATCAAAACATGCCACCGTTCACACTTTGAGACACAGTTTTGCCACCCACCTTTTGGAGGCCGGTTACGATATTAGAACGGTGCAGCAGCTTTTGGGTCACAAGTATGTGCAAACAACCATGATCTATACTCATGTGGCGGGAAAGGATTTAACCAGGGTTATAAGCCCGCTGGATGGGTTGGATGGGTGAAATTTCTCTCACACTGCCAATTCGTGTACTGCCCGAAAAATCAAGACTAAAAATGAGCTTGTTCGAAAAATAGGATCGTGATATGAGACATAGGTCATTCAGATATTGCTTTGATTGTTCTCTTCTTTCAACTTTGTATTGGTAAAAAACTAGGAAAAGAGGGCGTCTCATGAAGAAACAAAGGTAAAATACATTTCTGCTGAAGAGTTACTCTCCCTTGCGAGGATGGTCGTCAGTAAAAAGAAAAAGAGGGAAGACGTCCGCCGAAATATTCGGGTTCTAAGGATTGAATGTCGGGTTTATTTGGGGAAAAGTCCCGTTGTTATCTACCCTTTAATGCAATTAGTAGCCAGAAGGAATACCCGGTAAGCTTCTTGCCCAGCTATTTCTAAGACTTTCATCTGCCCAAAAGCGACATGGCCAACCAGTTGAAAACAAAATGTAATAATTTGTCGGAATCTTCCATAAGGGAAGAAATGGCCTTTTCAGTCAGTCCAAAAGTAGAACGAACTTTGTCAGAGCTTAGCATTTTTGCAAGCTTGTCATGATCGTAACAAAGGATGTAAGCAAAACGGCGCTGGGCTTCTGTTAAACCCTTTTTGAGATTGGGGTGCATTACAATCCGAGTCCAATGGTCGTTTAAAGTGAGATAATTCTTCAACTCCTGATCCTGCAGCCATTCGTCAATCGTCCACTCCTTGTTTTCTTCAAAACCCCGGCAATGATTTTCTCTAACGAGAAAAAAATTTTCAATCAGAGTTCCATGAACCGGATGCACTTTTGTAGCCCGCGCAACCGGATAAATTCGACAAGCTGATGGACGGTAAGGATATACGCTACAACCCTCATTTGTTACAAAAGGGCAGCGTCGCTTCTCATCATTTCTCATTGCAAGAAATAACACCGGGAAGCCAGATGGTTCCATAAACTCTAGATTTGTATAGTTATCCACAAAATCCGATACGGACATTTTCAAACCTTCAGCCAGCTTCAGCACATCGTAAGGTGTTAACATCAACCTGAGGTCTCGACAACACTCGGTAAAACAGGGAACGCCAGGATGACAGGCAAACCGAAACGTTTCGCCTCGACGAAGGGGTTTCAAAAAACTACTTTCATCCTTCACAACTCAAATCCTTTAGGTCAAGGGATATAACTCCCGTAATTGTTCTCGTATATAATCAAAAGCAAGACGCAATAAGGCTTCTGCATCTCTGCAGGCAATTTCAAACTCTTTTTCGTCAATTCCATGCAATCTACGGAACTTACTGTCTTTCAACATCTCAAGGAAAATATCCGTATCGTAGGCCAAAAAAAGAAGCTTCCCCAGGCCGGCATCCATTGGACTACCAGGTTTGAATCCGGCAGGAAGGACACTTTGGTATAAGCGTTCCATTTCATCATAGGGACCCACACCCTGAGATGCCAGCCATTCCCCAACCGTCCATGTCTTGTTTTCCTTTAAACCAAAGCACTTTTCCGCTCCCGCTATTATCCTGTAACAGCCGGATTTGTGGGGATGCAGGTCCAGTGGGTACATTCGACAGGCCCAAGGACGATCATTGTAAATTTTGCAACCGGAGTCCGTTACAAAATAGCAATAAAGAGTGTCCGGATTCATAAGAAGCTGCACTACTGGAATATGGGTAACCTTCGCGAGGAAGGAACGGGTGTATTGGTTAAGGAACTCTGATGATCCCATGCCCAGCGCGGTCCTCATACGCAGCACATCGTAGGGGGTGAGATAAATATTTACATCTCTGCAGCAATGCGTGAAACAAGGGAGATTTTCATGACAGTCAAAATTCAAGGTATCTTCAGCCGTCAAAATTCGTTCTTCCTGCTCACTCATTGAAATTATCCTTCCCCCTTTTACGCACCCGTAAGGCTAGAAGAAAGTGCCCACCCTGTGTAAGGGTGGGCACCCCAGGGCATCATAAAGGTTAATCCTCTACAGCTTCTGCGAGAACTTCTGAAAGTTCCGTAATTTCCAGCACATCCTGTTTATCAAGGGTCTTGCATGCATCGAGGAGCATGTTCATGCAGTAAGGACAGGCCGTGGTCAGCATGTCAGCACCCTTCTCAATGGCATCAAGAACCCTCAGCTCACCAAACCGCTCGCCCATAGGAACTTCCGCCCATATTCTGCCACCGCCACCAGCACAACATAGACTAAGCTCACGCGACCGTTCCAATTCAATCGCCTCTACGCCTGGTACAGAATTCAGCAACTTACGAGGCTCATCGTAAACACCGCTATGCCGGCCAAGATAGCACGGGTCATGGTATGCAATCTTGCGGGTTACCTCTTTTGACAACTTCAATTTGCCATCTTCAATGAGCTGAGCCAGCAACTGGGTATAATGAATGACTTCCCATTCTCCACCAAGTTCTGGATACTCGTTCGTGAAGGTCCAGTAGCAGTGAGGGGAAGTCGTGATTATCTTCTTCACACCCCTGTCGTTGAACAGGGAAATATTGGAACTTGCCAACTTCTGAAATAGTTCTTCATCGCCAACCTTTCTTATACTCTCACCACAACACGATTCTTCTTCACCTATCACTCCAAAACTCACTCCTGCCTTCTTGAGGAGTTTGACAATGCTGCGCGCAATTTTTGTGCTACGAGGATCGTAACAGGAATGACAGCAAACGAAGAGGAAATATTCCGTGTCGGGGCCAAATTTTGGCACATCCAGCCCCTCCTGCCAGGCCGTTCGTTTTTCTCGAGGCCCAGACCACGGATTTCCGTTGGCATGAGCACTGCCCAGAATCGGCCTGAGATTAGCCGGAGCCATGCCCGCTCCCACAATACTGGCACGCATGGAGCGCACATTGTCGATTATTTTTACGCCTCTGGGACAGTTACTCTGGCACATCCCGCATGTGGAACAGGCAAAAAGCACTGTCTCATCTTCAAAGCCTTCCATGCCCATCTGCCCAAGGCGTAGCATGTGCCTTATACTGAATTTTTCACTGGTCTCTCCGGGAACCAGCCTCCAGGGGCACAGGTTGGTGCACAGTCCGCACTGCATACACCAGGTTATGGTTTCCGCACCCATCTCGATGATGTAATCTCGCATTTCCTGAGACACATATTTCGGTTCCATCACCTTCTCCTCCGTATGAAGCTAGAATCCCTTGTAAGGATTCGGTCCAAGCTCTTCCAGCTTTTCGGCAAACTCATCGAGTATCTTCGGAAGTTTGTGGTAATCCGTTATGGAAACCTCTTCTACCCTCACCCGCTCCGACTCAAGCACAAGCCTGTCAAGAGTTTCCTTGATTTTGCTCATGCGAACGTTCGCCAGTTCGCTACCTTTAATGAAATGGCACTGATAATCGTCTCCATATTTGCACCCCAAGAGTAGAATACCATCGATGCCTTTTGAAAGGGCATCGGCAATCCAGATAATGTTCATCGAACCGAGACATCTCAGAGGTATGACCCTGACCCAGGGGTTGTACTGCAGTCTGCGCAACCCGGCCATATCCAGAGCGGGATAGGCATCGTTTTCGCAAGCAAGCACGAGGATTCGTGGTTTTTCCTCGTATTCATCAGGAACATTGATGACTTTGATCATGTTTCCGATCATGCCCACCGAATAGTTTTTAAAAGATATTATCCTTTCAGGGCAGGCACCCATGCACACTCCACAGCGCCGACAGCGAGTAGGATTCGGAAGGGGGTTGCCTTTCTCATCCTCGTTAATCGCTCCAAACGGACATTCCTCGGTGCACCGCTTACACTGAGTACACCTTTGCATGAAAAATTCCGGAAAACTTGTGTCTCCAGCTCTCGGATGCACCGCTTTACCTTGCGATGTTAACTCAACACACTGAATAGCCTTCATAGCTGCACCCGCAGCATCATCAATGGCACGTACATAATCCATAGGCGATCTCACGGAACCGGCCGGATAGATTCCCGTTCGACGGGATTCATAAGGAAAACAGATAAAGTTGGAATCGGGAAATCCATATTTGAGAGCCGGAATCTCCGGACCCTGTCTGTACTTCAGGTTTAACAGGTTCGAAACCAAAATGGTGTCCGGTGGAACTTCTTCAACTTCTTCACCTTCCTCCGACGTCGGCGCTTTGTATGGCTCTCCAAAAGCCGTAGTAGGAACCATGCCAGTCGCAAGAACGACCAAATCAACAGCCTCCGTCATTATCGGCGAACGGGTAAGATTATCTTCCGCGGTCAAAACAAGGTTGCCCGACCCATCGTCTTCAATGCCAGTAACATCTCCTTTGATAAAGAAAACTTTTTGCTTTTGCAGGTGTTTATAAAAGAGCTCGTAAACGCCAGTGGCTCGAAGATCTTTATAAAAAACGTAAACGGTACAGTCGGGATTATTTTCTTTAAAATAGGAAACTTGTTTCAAAACTTCCACACAACAGCTTGAAGAGCAGTATGGAAGATGTTCAGGATCCCTTGATCCGGCACAGAGTATAAAAGCCACGCTGTTCACAGGCTGACCGTTAGAAGGACGTTTGACCTCACCGGAAAGGAACATCTCCTCGACCTGCTGGATTGTTACCACGTCTGAATATTTGCCGAATCCCAAGTGTTCCAGCTTGGAAGCATCATAAGGTACTGCACCGGTTGCTAGAACTATGGCACCTACCCGCTCTTTAATCTCCTTGCTGCCTTGAACAATAATAGCATCAAACATGCAAGGAGCACCTTCAATGGATGCCACCGTTGCATTTGTGTAAACGGTGACCTTGTCCAGAGAAGTTATTTCAGAAACGAACTCGTCCAGTTTTACATCTTCAGGTTTTTCATAAGGAGGGGTTGCAGGTGGGAGCTTGTAAATTTTCCTCAAATACCCCCCTAACTCAGGCTCTTTTTCCACCAACACCACGTCATACCCTGCCCTAGCAGCTTCTCGTGCAGCAACCATTCCCGTGAGCCCGCCGCCAACGACCAGAATCTTCTTGCTTAGATCCTCGGCAACGAACGGCTCGGGCAGTTCCACCTCGGCCGCTTTGGCAAGACCCATCCGGAGTTGATCCTCGGCAAGCATCTGTGTATCTTCGTCTTGCGGAGGATGAGACCACACAACCTGCTCTCTCAAATTAACACGCTCAACGATTTTGTCCGATCCGAAGTCAAATACGTCGTACATGACCCGAGGTGAACAGGCTGCTATTACGACCACGTTAACCCCATCGCTTTTGATATCATTCTTTATGAGCTCAATGCCCGGCTTATGACACAGACATTCATGACTTTTGCAGACAGCAACATCAAATTCGTCCGTTGCAACCGACTTGAGCGCCTCTACATCCAGCGCATCACCAATGCCACATCCCTGACATATATAAACGCCTACCTTCTTCTCCATTTTCGCCTACCTCCTCGCCGTCAACTGAAGAGCTTTTAGAGCCGCTGCCGTTGCATCCTGAACACAGGCAGCCACATCCACCGGACGCTTAACACATCCTGCCGGTATAATTCCGATATTGCCGTTGGTTTCCAGTAAAAAGCCGTTTTCATCTGCGGGAATATCAACGGGAGGCTTATCAACGGCCGTAGTAGGAACCATTCCCGTTGCCAGCACAACAAGATCGTATTCTTCCCTGGTAATCTCGCCGGTAATTTGATTTTCCGCCTGAACCATCGTCTTGCCAGACTCGGTACGTCTTATTTCACCAGCTTTGCCTTTGATAAACGAAACCCGAGAATCCTCCTTCACCCGGTTGTAGAAATCTTCGTAACGGCCAAGGGCCCTTATGTCTATATAATAGATGCAAACCTGAGCATCTTCATACTGTTCCAGTACATAAGTTGCCTGCTTCAGTGACGCAAGACAACATACTCCGGAACAGTAAGGCAAATGGTTTTCGTCTCTGGAACCGGCGCATTGTACAAAAGCCACCTTTTTTGCCGGCTGACCCGTTGATGGCTGAATAATCTGCCCTGCTGTTGGCCCATCCGGCGAAGCGTATCGCTCCATCATTACATTGGTGATAACGTCTGGATTCTTGCCAAAGCCGTAATAAAGAATCTTTTCCGCGTCGTACGGCTGCCATCCTGTAGCCCAGATTATGGCACTTACCACAAGCTCAAATTCACGAGGCTGCATATCGAGGTCAATTGCACCATAAGGACAGGCACTTTTAATCTTTTCGGCTTCCTCCGTACCTATCACCGAAGGATCCAACACATAGCGGAAAGGGAAAGCAAAATCGTTTGGCAAATAAATGGCCTTAACAGTGTCTATACCGTAATTGAACGGATTAGAAATAGTTGTTGTGGCAGCCTCTTCACATTTTCCACAGGCCGTACACTTTTCGTTCACATACCTGGGATTTTCCCTAACCCTGACGGTATAATTTCCCGGCTCACCTGAAATTGCCACGACTTCAGACAGGGTAAAAAACCTAATTAATGGATTGGTCTTGATCCTCCGGAAGTTGATTTCGAGACCACAGTACGGAGGACAAAGCTTCGGAAAGTATTTGTTCATTCTGGCAACGCGGCCGCCAAGGTACGGTTCTTTTTCCACAATGTAAACATGACATCCCGCCTCAGCAGCTTCCACAGCGGCGCTAAGTCCGCTCATTCCGCCGCCAACAACAAGAATGCTCCGATTAGTCGCCTCTGTCATCCTCAGCCCTCCAGTATCTTCTGTTTTTGACCATCAAGCCGGCAACCCAATAGCACAGATTTTCACAATGGGCAAATCTGCATACAAAAAACCCCGGGGCCACTATAACCCCGGGGTTTTATTTCACCACCTTACAGATACAAACCTACTTAGACTGGTAGATTTACAACGGGAACCTTCTTCAACGTCCACTCACCTGTTTCAGGATTGTAAACGGAATTCACAAAGCATCTCCAGTTCTGCTCGTCCATGTTAGGATAGTCAGCGCGGAAGTAATAACCAGGCCAACGAGACTCTTCGCGGAACAGCACATGACGCACGTGGCTTTCAGCAATCCACATACGGTGTACGTTCTCCCACGCCCTCATCAGCTCGTGCAAATCGCGAGCCGCCAGCTTTTCAGAGTCTTCTTTCAGGAACTGCAACAGTTCAAGAGCCCTTTCGAGCAACGGTTTGTTAGTGGTGAACTGCGAGGTTACGCCACCAGCGTACTCGTCCATGATCTTCTGGAGGCGGAACATAAACATCTTGGGCATGACGTAATTCGGGTTAATTTCGGGATCGCTGGAGAGTGCGGAATACTCTTCGAAGATCTTCAGAGGCTTAAGTATAGTTTCTTTGAGCTGTTCAACCTTACCCATATCAACTTCAGGAGCCTGATTGTTGTCGAGGATGTAAGCAATAGCACCCTTAGCAGCAATACGACCTTCAGCGTGAGAACCAGAGGAGAACTTATGACTGGAAGCACCCGAAGCGTCACCGGCGCAGAACAGACCCTTAACTGTGCTCATACGGTTGTAGATTCCAATGTCCTTCCACATTTCTTTGTATTCATCGGGCATCAGATCTTCAGGACCACAGACCCATGCACCGGATGCACCGGAGTGGGATCCAATGAAGTAAGGTTCGGCCGCTGCAATTTCTGAGGGCTTTTCTTCAGGTTTAACATTAGTAGCTGCCCACAGGAACGACTGAGTAATGGTCATGTCAAGAAAGTCTTCCCATGCCTCGTTTTCAAGTTCTTTCATTTTCCGCTTGAATGCCTTCGGATCATCCTTGTAAGCGGCAGCCAAGTTAGCGATGGCTTCTTCGGTCCTCATGTAGATGGGACCCTTACCTTCCATAATATCTTCCATACCGAGCCAGTTCCTCAGGTTGGCCGGAATGGGTTTGCCTGTTCCATAGGGTGCCCACTTTTCAAGCTCGCCAGCCCTTTCAACCATGTACTCGCCACCGAATGCGTTAGTAGCACGAGACTTGAACAACAAGAACCATGCACCAACAGGACCGTATCCATCCTTGAACCTTACAGGGATGAAACGAACTTCCTGACAGGTCATTTCAGCGCCGGCCTTAATGGTGAAGTAAGCGGAGGAGCCACAGTTCCAAGGCGGATACCAGGCACGACCAAGACCTTCACCCACTGACCTCGGACGGAACACATGCACAGCACCGCCCATGCACACGATAGTAGCCTTCGCTTTGAAAACGTAGAACTTGGGTTCACGAACACTGAAACCAACGGCACCTACACAGGTATCACCGTTCATCAAAGGCTCAACGATAAATACGCGCTCGTAAATTTCGCCCTTGTCACCTAGCGTTGCCAGAGCATTTTTAGCAGCTTCTGCCACGACAACCTTGTAAGACTCACCGTTGATCATGATCTGCCAGCGTCCCTCATGGACGTACTCGCCCTTTTCATCCTTCCAAATGGGAAGTCCCCATTTCTCAAACAAATGCACCGTGGAATCAACATGGCGGGCAATGTCGTAAACCAGGTCTTCACGGGAAATGCCCATGAGGTCCTGACGTACATATTTTACATAGTCTTCACAGGTATTCTGCCCTTTACCATAACCAATGTACTGGTTGATAGCGGAAAGCCCCATGGCCACGGCACCAGAACGGTCCATAGCCGCCTTATCAACGACCGTTACCTTCAGACCATGTTTTTTAGCCCAGTATGCCGCCTCAAAGGCAGCTCCACAAGCGGACATACCGCCACCAAGAATCAAAAGATCAGTATCAACCACTACAGTTTCAAAAGGCTGCATATCTTCACCTCCTTAAGGTGTCTCTATCCTCTTCCTACGCCTTTCATCAAAAATTTCCTACTTCTTCAAAGTTGGCAGTTCGCTTGCCAGAGTGGATCCCGGCTCAGTGCAAAGAAGCGGGCTCTTGATGTCGTCCGTTTCAGTCTTCCACTCATCCGGCCAGGGCTGAGCCTGTCCTTCCGGGGTAGTACGAATGGGGAACTTGAACCTTTTTACTTCGCCATTCCTGAACTTGACGGTCCACATGATGTCCTGAGAACCTCTCAGGGGCACAACCGACGCTCCAAGCGGTACAAAATCCGCATAACTTCTAATGTCTACAGCCTGCTGAGGACAAATCTTGACGCAATTGTAGCATTCCCAGCACAACTCGGGCTCGCGGTTGTAAGCTTTCATCCTCTCCTGGTCGAGTACCATCAGGTCATTGGGGCAAATGTACATACAGGCTGTTTTATCCTGCCCCTTGCAACCGTCACATTTCTCGAGAATTACATAACTCGGCATCCTTCCACCTCCTAAATGGTTAACTCCTACCTTCTGCCCGTTCCCCGTTAACTCCTCCCAACAAACGGGAGCAACGCTCTAATGCACTATTTGTGCATTTTTTTTCAAAGTGATTATAGTTTGTCCCTTACCCCTGTCAAGCAAAAAATACCCAATTTCACAAATTCAAAAACTATTCATGACCCAACAATTTCATCCGCTCACGAGCAGCATCCTGGCGCTCTTCGTCAAGCCTTGCTCGTTCCTTTTTAAGTCGCTTCAATTCTTCGTCCAATCGATCCAGCTTTGAAGAATCAGGATCTTCCCTGGCTAATTCATCTCGAAGGCTTCTAAGTTTGTGATATTCTTCTCTTACTTCTCTAATCCTAGCGAGTATTTTCTCCTCCCTGGGCGTCAGAACCCTCCCATCTCGGAACCAGCAAACACCCTTAGACTCTTCCATATTTATTTGCCCTTCGCCTCCTCAAGCATTTTCCTCAGTTTATCCCGTTCGGCCACCGCCTCGCGAAACCGAACTTCCAGCACCGCCCGTTCGGGGCTAGATTCACCAAGTTGCCTCAACTTTTCCTCCAGCTCTTCGACCCGCTTCTGAGCCCTGTAAAGATCCTGTGCCAGATTCCTTATGCTCACATCAACCTCCAGACTCATTGACCTCGTTATCCCCTACGCTGGCCAAGCACTTCAGAAACCTCTAATAGTCGTTTACGAGCAACCCAGGGAACATGTATCAAAGTTCCCTTTTCTAGCCTACCATAAGGATTCTTCACGGCCGGATTTAGCTTCAATAAAACGGCCAAAGGTACCTCTAAAAACACAGAAACATCCTTTAGCGAAACCTTGCCGGAAGCTGCCACCGTATCCGTTGCGTAAACCGACAACGTCCTACCAAGAGAAATACCGTACAGCGACGGATTAGAGCCTATTCTAATAGCAGCAAAAACACGAGGTACATAATAGCGAGTTTGTCTAGGAATTGCTTTACGTTTACACAATTCGAAAAAATTACTAGTTTTATGCTTCTTCAGCCTACGCGCTAGGCCATTTTCTCCCATGTTATAAGCGGCAAAAACCAGATCCCAGGAATGAAATCGAGCATACAGATGTTTCAAATATCTCACAACGGCCCAGGTTGACTTGATGGGATCCAGCCTCTCATCAACGGTGCTGTTAACCTTCAATCCAAGAGACATTGCCGTCTTTGGCATCAGCTGCCACAGGCCAGCAGCTCCGGCATAAGACCGGGCACGAATCCTGGCACTGCTTTCCACCACAACCAGGTAAATAAGGTTATCCGGAAGCCCAGCCTTCATAAAAATATTCCTCATACTCCCCTCGTAGGGCCCCATTCTATCCAAACTCTTCTGAATCCCGACTAAATTTGCAGGACGCAGAAAATTCTCCAGTGCCAAGTCAATAAGAGGATGTTCTTCCGTGATTAATTCGCTACCAGCAACGTTCACATCCATCCTCTGAAGCAATAACTCTGGAAACAAACTGTCAGGCCACAGATAGACCTTGTTAGAGCCAACAAAGGCGCCACAAGCTGATTCTGCCTGAACTCCCACAACTATAACTAAAATTAACACCACAAACCTTTGCCAACCCATCCTGTACATAACTCACCCTCTCTTCCTCCTCGCCATATATATCATATTTTCTTAGCAGCAGGAGAAAGTCGCGGCAAGTGCTTATCTATAGGAATTGTTTGTAATTTGTTGAAATCAAATAGATAAACCAGAGAAAAACATAAAGGAGCAAAAGAACTCCTGAAAAAATCCAGGGTGAACTTTTAGAGAATACCCTGGTTCCCAGAAAAATCCAGGAGCCTATGGTAAAGAGCCCATAAGCTAAAAACAGAGGGTTGAATATTCCCTTGATAGTCCTGAAAAGATAAGCGGAAGTTACTGTTAGCAGGAGTAGCTCACATACGAGAGTTGCCCAGCATGATCCAATAAAACCGTACTGGGGAATCCACAGATAATTGAGCACCACATTTGTCGCGGCAGCAAGGGCAGCGTTCCACCATTCGAAGTAGACCAGGTTTATGGCCAGACATAAAACCGACGTAACCATTGAAAAACAAATAAGAAAACATACCCAGCTCAAAATGTTTAATGCACGCGCTGCTGCTAGGTAATCCCGACCATAAAGGAAAACCATTAGTTGCTTGGAAAACAAAGGAGTTAGCAGGGGAACAGGTGGAAACACGATGCACATAAGCCCTAATATTCTACGGCTGTGTTTGACCAACACATCGCGGCCGCGTAAAGCCATTCTGGAAAGTATAGGCACCAAAGGGTTGGTTAACAGGACCATAATTATCAGGGCCGTATCCACGAGCTTATATGCTGCATTATACAGACCTACTTCTCGGTCATTTCTTAGCCAGGCTAGCATAAATGTGTCTGCCCGGCTGTTTATGGTTATGAAAATCGTAGAAATGCCTATGGGAAGTGCGGTTTTAAGATTGCGTAGTACAAGTTTTTTATCGGGTTTAAACAAGGGTTTGAGCACGGTTTTTGAGAATAAAAACGCTGCTATAACGTAAAAAGCGTTGGACAACGCATAAATCAGCCCGAGCCTGAAGATGGTAGCTTTCCCAACAAGAAAAAGCATCACGATTCCTATCAAGTACAACATTCCGTAAAATCCTGAGGCTGCACTGGCATACCAGGGCCTACCATATATCTGAAACACCGGATCGAAAATCCTGGATGAAACAACGGGCACCGATAGCGCTCCCAAGATTAGCTCTACTGCCATATCTTTACGCAGAATATGGGCTGCAAATATTCCGATAAAACAAAACAGCAAATTGCTGATGATGCGTATTATGATTACATTTCCCCAGTACTTGGAGCGAATGTCATCAGGTAGTTGAGACAAGTCCTTTGATGCAGTTTCTCCTGTTCCAAAATCCGAAAGGGCTGCCAGTACGTTCACAAAGGTGAGGAAGTAAGCAAATCGTCCCAGTTCAGTTGCGCCGAGTTTTCTGGCAACGAGAAGGAAAACTAGTAACTGAGCACTTATTGATATAGTTCGACCCAAGAACTGGGCAGCTAGGTTAAGAACGTAGCTTCTTGCATCGGGCGACAGAGAAAACAATGAACTATTTCTTTTTATCTTTTTTCCTGTCCGTTTTGGGAGGCTTAAAGCCAAATTCACTTAAGACTCGCAAATCTTGACGCCATTTTTCCTGTACCCTCACATAAAGGCTGAGAAAAACGCGGTACCCGAGAAAGCGCTCTATATCCTGTCTAGCAAGGCGGCCTATTTCCTTCAACATGGAACCGTTTTTGCCTATGATTATTCCCTTCTGAGATTTTCGCTCAACGTGAATTGTTGCTTCTATTTCGATCAGATTTTTTTCAGGTTTTTCCCTGAAGGCTTCAATAGTAACGGCAACGGAATAAGGAACCTCCTGTTTTGTGAGATGAAAAATCTTCTCTCGAATAAATTCTGCCACTATGAACCGTTCCGGAAGGTCCGTCAGGTAGTCGTGTGGAAAGTACTGAGGCCCTTCGGGTAAGACAGATGTTATCTCATCAAGAAGCTTATTAACACCGTCACCCAAAAGGGCCGATATAGGCACGATAGCCCGAAAATTGTACTGATTTGAATAAAAATCCATCAGAGGAAGCAGTGGAGCTTTGTTTTTCAAAAGGTCGATCTTGTTAATGACAAGAAAAATAGGAGTATTAACGCTCTGGATCTGTTCAAGCACAAACAAGTCCATTTCCTTAGGTTTTTCAGAAGCTTCAATCATGAAGCAGATTACGTCCACATCCTCGAGAGTACTCAGGGCCGTATCCACAAGAATTCGGTTAAAGGTATCCCTGGCACGATGGATTCCAGGAGTATCGACAAAAACTATCTGACAACCCGGCCCGTTAAATATGCCAACAATTCTGTTTCGCGTTGTTTGGGGTTTGGGGCAGGTGATGGAAATTTTTTCTTTCAGAATCTGATTGAGTAGCGTTGATTTTCCTACGTTTGGAGCTCCGAGTAAGGCCACATATCCGGATCGGAATCTTTCCGCAGTATCTGTTCCCATCACGCCCCCTAATTTACGAACATTGTTTAAACCAAACCAACCTTCTTTTTCAGCTCTTCAAGTTCCAACATGGCGGAAGAAGATGAAGGCGTCGCCAAAGCCCGATCTATCTTTTGATCCACCGAAGCTGTTTCAGCAGCTACATTTCCGTAAGCTTCCGCAAGAGATTCTTCCTCTGCTACCTTTTGCTTCATCCGCTCAAGCATGGCTAGTGTGCTGGACGAATCAACCTTAGCCAGTTGTTGGTTAATCTTCCGCATGGATTGGGCCGTTTTAGCACGAGCCTTCAGGGTGATCAGCTCGTTTTCGTAAGTGGTGATTTGCTTCTTTAACTGTTCAACCTTTGCTTGGAGCTCCATTGCCATTCTGTTCTGGGCCTCGTAGTCTGTGGCCAGCTGGGTAGCCCGGTCTTCGCTTTCTTGCTTTCGCGTTAAGGCTTCCATTGCCAGGTGTTCTGCATCCTGAGGATCAAGCTCACCTTTTTTTGCTTTTTCGAGGATAAGCATAGCTTTTCTCTCGTAATCCTTCGCCGCTCGCCGAGCATCTTCCATTTGCTTCTTCAACCGAATTGCCAAGGCTTTTACCTCGGCAAGACTCTGCATTGCTACCGAAAGGTCTTTTTTCAAATCCCTGATACCCTGCTCCGTCAACTTTATAGGATCTTCCAGCTTATCCACCACGCTGTGAGCCTCAGCCTGACCTATCTTGAAAATTCTCTGTAAAATTCCAGCCATCTTTTCCTCCTTATTTTTTTAACCATTGCGGACGCTTGGCCGCAATGACCACGAGCTTGTCCTTTTCATCGAGTGAAAAATCTCCAGAGGGATTTGACAAAAACTGTCCGCTCTTTCCTTCCCTGACCCCAACACATAGAATATTATAATCGACTTTTAACCTCGTAAGTGCCTCCATAAAAGTTCTGCCCACAAGAAAATCCGGTACCGGCATAGTATAAAGCTCATTACCGTATCTGTTGCTTACCAACTCAGATACAAGGGCCGTAACTCCATGATCCAGGGCTGCCTGAACCAGCAGATTGGTAGAAAGCTCGCCAAGCACTATAATCTCATCAGCATTTGCTCTCCTGCAATGCTCAATATTGGCGCTATCCACCAACTCCACACAAGTATAAACATGAGGATAAAGAGACTTTACGGTCAGGGTTGTCAGCACCGTTTTGGCATCCTTTGCATAAGGTTCCAGCCTGTCATCGGATAGAATGATGATGGTATCTGCTTTGCCCGCGTTTGCTTTTCTGAGCGTTTCAGCGTCCGGTTCTCCTTTGACAAAGTAAAAGAGAGAATCATCTGGAACAGGTGATTGTTCAAGGTCTGCAATGAGTACAATAGACCTTTCAGCAGTTTTTGCGTCAGCTCTGAGCTCTTCATAAACTCCCTTTCCACGATAATTCCATCCACAAATGACAAAATGTCCACTCTCATCCAATTCTCTTACTCCTCGCCGGTTCATTTCCCGTTCTTCGACAAAGAAGCCCGCAAGTGTGGCAGTAAGCATACCTACAAGCCCTATACCGAAAATCATAATAACGACACCTATAACTTTGCCGGCCAGAGTGTCGGGTGTAATGTCTCCATAGCCAACTGTAGTAGCGGTAACGACGGCCCACCACATGGCTTCAAGCAACCCCATTCCTTTTTCCACATGAGCAAAAGCCAAGCTTCCGAAGAATATAACCAGGAAAACTATCAGAAACAGCCTGTGGAGTTTTTCCCGCTTGAGATAACCAACGAATCGTCTGACCAGATACAATACGGCATGCACGACAATACACCTATTATTTCGCTTTCACATAGGAAGCCAGTTCGTCTCCATATTCTACCAGAGCTAGTTCCAGGGCCAATATGGACCCCTCTAGTTCATTGAAATCCAGATTCTGAAGTTGAAGCGTGTCACGAAACAGAACGTATTTACTTTCCTCATCCAGCACAAAGGCCCCGTGAATCAGGTTTCTGTTTATCTGAAGCAAGCGCTCAAAAAACCTCTCCCTATCGGACTGCGGAACTCCCATTACCATCTGCTCCAAGATGAGTATGGGTTCCTCACAGTCTATTATCAGATTGTTTATTCCCCGCTCCTCATCGCGAACGACTACCAACTCTTCGTCGGCGTTCTCTTCAACAATCTCAAGGCCAAGCTCCAGTAAATAATTTTTCACCTTCTCAAAATGCGAACTCATAGCCCATCTCCTTGTTAAACGTTCCTTCCCCTGCGTGATTTACCCAAAAACTAAGAAAACTCAACCTTCCTGAAATTTTACCATACACAAAAAATATCCTTCAGCATATTGTCAGCAACCTAAAAGTAATTCGATATGCTCTTGGTTGAAGCGAATTATATTATCAATTCCGGAGCCGAAGTGTGAAGATGATCATCAAACGCTGTTCTTATACCACTTCGGCCGATAATCACAATAATCACGATAACCATATGATGCCATAAATGCACCTTGCACATATTGCCAAGAAGGAATATCTTCGTGGACGGTGCTGGCGATTGCACACTGGTCAATAATGCCATGAGGGGTTAAGCAATGAAAAAAAAGCAAATGATCTTTCTTCTTCTGCTAATTCTGGTTTTGCTGGCTGGTATGATCTTTTTGGTAAGAAAAAGAAAGCTTGAACTGGCCAAAATGAGACGACCGGGCCAGTATCGCCCCGTAGTGCAAGTTGTATCGGTGAAGAAAGGGGCAATTGACGTTTCCGTGAAATATCTTGGGGAAATTATACCTGTTACTGAAACCCAGATTGCATCAAAAGTTACGGGTTACATCGAAAAGATATTTGTGGATGATGGGGCCAGGGTAAGTAAAGGCTCGGTGCTGGTAAAGATCGACGATAGGGACGTTAAAGCCCATATTGAATCAATAGAGGCCCGGATAGAAGCGGCACAAGGCAACCTTGAAGCCCTTGAGGCAAAACTTCCAGGCCTTAAATCCGCTGTTTACACGAACAGAGGAATCTACGAACGCAACAGGATTCTTTATCACAACAAAGCTATTGGAAAAGAAGAACTAGATATATCAAAGAAGAATTTTGAGCTCGCCCTGTCTGAACTTAAGGCTACTGAAAAAAGCATATGGGCCCAAAAACAAATGATTGCTTCACTGAAGGCTCAGAAGAGGGCCGAGGAAGTTCTATTGAGTTATACGACAATACGAGCACCATTTAACGGTATTGTACAGCGCAGAGAGTTATCAGAAGGCGACATCGCCGTCCCGGGAAAACCTATTCTTTCTATCATTCGGCCAGATGCAGGTGTTAAGGTGGTCGTAGAAGTGGCACCGGAAGATTTCGTTAAAATAAAACCTGGCACCTCTGCAAAACTCATTTTGAGCGGAAAGGCTATAACCACAAAAGTCAGTTCGCTCTACCCTGCCGCATCACCGAGCAGCCTTGGAATCTGCAACATACTCCTTGAAAAAGCTCCATTCGGCCTTCCGTACCACACCAGAATCGAAGTTGAGATCATCACGGAAAAGCCCAAAGGGCTCATTGTCCCATCTCAGTGCCTTCTTAGGCAGGGTAATATAAACTTTGTAATAAAGGTTGACGATAAAGGCATCGCTCACAAAATCCCTGTTAAAATTCTCGGAACAAATGAAAAGCACATCTGCTTTGCTTCTTCTCATCTCAGGGAAGGTGACTTTCTCGTTATCGCCAGAGAAAGCCGCCTTACGCGCATCAGCGACGGTCAATCGGTTGAAGTGACAAAACGCATGCAGGAGGCTTCCATTGATTGAAAGAATGTTCAAGAAACCGCATTTTCCGCTTTCTCTGGTATTCGTCTTTTGCGTGATCGGTTTCCTGTCTTTCAATTCAATGCATAGAAAGCTCTTTCCGGATGCAAACAGGCCACAGATCGCAGTCGTCACGATAGAGCCTGGAGCATCTGCCACGGACATAGCTAACCACATATCCAGGAAAATTGAAGAAGAACTCTACGGAATCGACCTAGTAAGAAAGGTAAGCTCGACCTCGAAAGAAGAAGTTTCCATAGTAAAGGTCGAATTCGAATATGAAAAAGGCCTTGATGCGGCAAGCCTGGATGTAACGAACGCTGTCAATAAGATCATAACAGAACTTCCTAAGAACATTCTTCCACCTCAGATTTACAAGATTAGCGATGCTACTCAGCCTGTCATGATCCTTTCGGTAAGACCTGCCAGTAGTTCTACTCTTACCATGGCTCAGGTACGCCAGATAGCGGACAACGAGCTGAAAGACGATCTTTTAAACATACCAGGAGTTGCTGATGTTGACGTGTTCGGCGGCTACCAGAGGGAAGTCAGAATAGAGATAGACCCGGCAAAGCTGAACCGTCACGGATTGTCGGTTGCCGATGTGGTAAAGGCGGTTTCAGAGAAAAACAGAAACATTCCCGCCGGTTTTATAATTGACAAGCACAACCAGATACTACTCAAATCGAATGACGAAGTACAATGTCTCGACGACTTTCTCGATATTCAGATTACCCCGCAGGTTAAGCTTAAAGACGTTTCTTCCGTTCACTACGGCTACAGGGAAAGACTTTCTGCCTATCACGGAAACGGCGTTCCTGCCATTGGTATGGCCATCATGCGGCCTGTGGGGGGAAACACCATGGGGGTTATCAAAACCGTCAAGGCGCACCTCCCGAATATAGAGGCAAAATACCGAAACCTGGAAATAACCGTTGCAGACACCCAGGAAAATCTCATAAATCTCAGCATAAACAATATGCTGGGAGCCCTTCGAGACGCCATCATCATGACATTGATTGTTATCCTGGTGTTTCTGGCAAATCTTAGAAACATATTTATCACAATGGCTTCAATCGTTTGTACCTACCTGATGACGATCGCCTTCATGAAGATTTTCCATTTTCAGTTTAACATCGTAACCATGACGGCAATTATTCTCGCAATAGGTCTGCTCCTGGATGATGCAATAGTGGTTATGGAGAACATAGAACGTCACTACTACGAACTCGAGAAACCAATCCACAGGGCTGCAGTGGATGGTACGACAGAAATAATGCTGGCCGATTTTGCCGGCACTATAACTACTATTGTCGTACTTGTTCCCATACTTTTTATTGGCGGTTACGTTCAGCGAATTCTCCGCCAATTTTGCAGCGTGCTTATACTTGCATTGATTTCGTCCTACGTGGTGTCTATAACAATCATCCCTCTCCTTTCCCCCTTGGTGATGAAAAAAGAACCTCACAAAAACTGGTTTGAACGACTGATATACAGACTCAGTTCGCGCATAATCAACCCGCTGGTAAACCTTTACACGACCCTTGTTAAAACGGTGGTTGATAGAAAAAAAGCGTTTATCTTGTTTTTGGCACCTCTTATGATTCTAATGATGCTTACCCGCAAGCAAGTTATGCCGCTTCTAGGGCGTGACCTTATGCCCCCGATGGACACTGGTATTCTGAAAGTCAGTTTTTCCACCGACGAAAACACATCAATCGAGGAAAGCGAAAAGATTCTCTCGGAAATGGAAAAGGTTATTTATTCATTCCCAGGCGTGCAGATGGTTTCATCGACTCTAGGTTCTGAACC
Organism: Deltaproteobacteria bacterium; assembly: GCA_019309115.1. Classification (GTDB taxonomy): domain Bacteria; phylum Desulfobacterota; class Syntrophobacteria; order Syntrophobacterales; family Thermodesulforhabdaceae; genus JAFDGW01. The sequence goes on along the minus strand of JAFDGW010000006.1, from coordinate 59,260 downwards.
GGGAACGTTTAGTTTTGGAAGCGGTAAGGAGCCGCAGAATGGAAGTATAACCGTACACTTCATAGACCGGTTTCATCGCAAAAAAAGTATCTGGCAGATAGAAGATGAGTTGCGAAGAGCATTCCTCAAAATTCCCGGGCTGAGATACGTCAATGTGTACGATTACGGAGCTACTCCTCTTTCTTCAATTGCATCGACGGTTGATTTAATGATTACCGGAGACGATCTGGATGTGCTGGACAAAATAGGCAGCGAGGTTGAAGAAAAGCTGAAGCTGGTAAAAGGGCTTACGTCTGTGTCCAGAAGCTGGTACATGGAAAAACGCGAACTGGCTTTTGTCATAAATCAGCTTCAGGCATCCCGATATGGCATGACGCCTGCCGACATATCGAATCAGATTGGAGACGCTCTGCAAGGACGTATAAGTTCCATTTACACTATTCCTAATGAAATGGGCTTATCTGTTCGGGTGCAATTTAAAAGATCATACAGAGATAACCTCGACGATTTGAAAACTATGCTCGTTAAAACTCCATACGGCTTTGTGCCTCTGAAAGTTTTCGCAAAAGTGGAACCAGTTTTTTCGCCCGGAGTGATCACTCGTCAGAACCTCCAATATAGCCTTGACGTGTACGGATTCCGGGCAAAGGCTGCTATAACACACATTCATAAAGGCATTGATGAGAAGGTGCTAAAAAATATCCGCATACCGTCCGGTTTCAAGCTAAGCAAAGAAGGCGAAATAGCCCAGATGAAGGAATCATCGGAGCGCCTTGCCCGTGCCATGGTGATGGCTCTTGTGCTGTTATATTTTTCCCTGACAGTAACTTTTTCATCCTGGAAAAACCCGTTAACCATCATGCTAGCTATTCCCCTGGCCGCCCTGGGCAGCATGTGGTTCATGCTCGCCTTTGGTCGCCATCAATGTATGCCTTCCATGATGGGGCTCATTTTGCTCGCCGGCATTATCGTGAATAATTCCATTCTGCTGATAGATTTTATCGAAGAAGGTAAAAAAAGAGGAATGACCATGCATGATGCAATTCTCGAAGCTATTAGGCTTCGGGCTCGCCCCATACTCATGACAGCTTGCGGAACCAGTGTCGGTATGTTGCCAATTGCTATGGAAAGAGCAATCGGGCTGGAGCGGCTGTCGCCTCTAGCTGTGGTCGCCATAGGAGGCCTAATAATAGGCACATTCCTCACTCTGATTTACGTGCCCATTTTCTACATTTTGTTCGAAAGGCTCGAAACCAAACTGAAAGGAGCAATCGGCATATTGAATACGGAATTACCCGCAAATAAAGTTCACAATTGACATAATTGAGGAGAAATTATGCGTTTTCTTCGGTTCGGAAATAACCTGCAAAGCGGCCTTCTACTCCTGTTAGTCGGTCTGGCCATAACAACCGGGTCAGCAATGGGGCGATCCTTTGACCTTGACGCCATCCGTGAATACGCTTGGAAAAATTCACCTCAGCTTAAGATGGTCAAAGAGGTAATCAACGCTGAGCAGGGTGAAAAAGAAGTGGCCAGGTCTCCTCTTTTGCCAGCCATATCGACTGGTGTCAATTACACCAGGTACAAAATAGAACACGGGATAATTGAAGGAGCATTCGGAGATTCCCAGGAGCCTGGACATGAAAGGCTGGCTTGGGACATCACCTTTAACTACATCGCCTTTTCCTTCGGAAAGGATTATTTCGCCTATAAGGCGGCATCCCAACTGGTAAAAAGCAGGACAAAAGACTTCACCCGGGCCTGGCAGAACCTGAGCTTTCAGCTTGCAAAAATTTACTATTCCATCATTACGGTGGACAAAACAATAGATGCAACCAGAGCAACTATAAAAAGTCTTGAGACGCTGGTACGGGAGATAGGGGAAAAGGTCAAGGTCGGTCGGTTGCCTGAGGTGGATCTCCTTAAGGTGGAAGTAACTCTATCCCGAAGCACGGACGATCTTTCTAAGTTGGAAACCCTCAAAGAAGATCTTTTGGGAGAACTTGCCAAGCTTATGGGATACAATGAGCCGGGACGGTTGGTTATCAAAGAGCAGCCTATGGAAGAAATTGAGGAAAAGCATTTTAATGTGAACGAACTTCTGGAAGAAGCCTATTCTGAAAGAGCAGACCTCAAAAGCATTGAACATTCTCTGGAAAGTGTAAGGTATCAGACCAAGTCCGTTAAAGCGTCTTACCTTCCTGAGATAGCACTTAGAGGTGCCTATTCCAAGCAGGCTTCTGGGGATGCGGATTTTGTCTCAGACGGTAACGTGGCCGTTATGATCTCTATGCCGATTTTTGACGGATTTCTGAGAAAAGGTAAAATAGACAAGCTGAAAGCGGAAGAAAACAGGCTGAGATTTGCACTACAGGACAAACGGCTCCAAATTGCAAAAGAAGTGAAGACGGCATTGAAAGACTACCAGGAAACGTTAACGCGTATCAGATCGGCCAGGCGCTCGGTTAAACATGCAGAAGAAGTACTCCGTATCGAAAAGCTAAAATACAAACTTGGTAGGACAACAATAAATTTTGTTCTGGAAGCCGAGAGCGCCCTTCTTACCGCCAAATCCATCTTTTATAAGGCTTACCATGACAATTACGTTGCCTTGGAAAAGATCAAACTGGCTTTGGGCAGGCAGCAGCTGAAGCAATAAGTGTTTATCCAAGAATATACTCAACTTACCATACCCTCCCTTTGAAATTTCCGGTAAAAATCGCTCGCTGAGAAAAGCGCACGTTATCTTTATGATTGCTCACCACCTTTCTTGACTATCGGCTTGTCCGGGCATATTCGTTTAATCGAGCAGCCGGGCTTAAAGTCACAATAAAATTTCGGAGAAGCATCCATGAAATATGAAGGCCCTATTTACAGGCCGCCCAGCGAAGCTGATAGTCTTCTAATTCAAGCTACTGTTGGATGCCCTCACAACAAATGTACCTTTTGCATGGTTTATAAACGAGGACCCCGCTTTCGCGTTCGATCATTCGAAGAAATACGAGCAGACGTTGACGAAGCTCGTGAAATTTATGGAAACCTAATTCGCACAGTCTTTTTGCCCGCAGGCAATACGATAGCCATGCCCACGGATCAGCTTGCCCGTGTTTGTTGCTATATTGCAGAATCCTTCCCGAAACTTCAGCGAATTACCGTGTACGGGTCTGCTCAGTACATTTGTAGAAAAGGGCTTAACGACATGAAAAGATTGAAGGAAGCGGGGCTTTCCCGAATTCATGTAGGCCTTGAGAGCGGAAGTGATGAAGTGCTTAGACGCGTGAAAAAAGGTGCTACAAGAGCTCAACAAATAGAAGCCGGCCGTATGACTATGGAAGCAGGGATAGAACTCAGCGAATACATTATTCTCGGCCTTGGTGGTAAAGAACTAACCGAAGAGCACGCTATCGAAACTGCTTCGGCAATAAACGAAATAGCTCCTGATTTCGTAAGGATAAGGACCTTCGTGCCCAAAATAAACACCTTGATGCTTCACCTTATAAAGAAAGGACGTTTCAAGATGTTGGGCCCTCATGAAGTTCTTACGGAAGCAAGAATTATCATCGAAAACATAAATGTCCCCACTAAAATCTTCAGCGACCATTACACCAACTACCTGAACTTGGAAGGAAAACTTCCCGAAGACCGTGAAAGACTTTTGAATCTCATAGACATGGCGCTACAATGGGATGAATCTCAATTTAGGCCATTTTTCATTGGCACCGAGTAACCATCCATCAAAACGGGGAGAAAGAGATGTATATCATTGGAATGGATGTAGGCTCAGTTAGTATAAACACAGTAATCTTGGATGATGCGGGAAAAGTTGTCAAAGAATTACCATACCGACGACATTTCGGACTTATTCATGAAGAATTTGTACGCACCCTTCAGACCATTTTTAAAGAAATATCACCGGACAATGTGAAATGCCTTGCCCTTACGGGCATGCATGGTGAATTACTTTCACAAATGACAGGAACTCATTATGAAGCCGAAACCATTGCTCAGGTGGTCGGAGCTGTTAACATAGTGCCCGGGGTGCGTTCTATTATCAGTATAGGTGGTCAGGATGCCATCCTGTTTCAGATTGGTTATGAAAACGGCCGATGGTTCTTAGAAAACTTCAATATTAACGGTCCCTGCGCATCCGGCACGGGATCATTCATAGACCAGCAGGCGGAACGACTTTCCTACGCCATGTACGGGTCTTCATGGGAATTCTCGCAGGAAAAGCTGCAGAAAACCCTAGAAGATTTCATCAAACTAGGTCTGGAAAGCGATTCTCCTGCTCCCGTGGCATGTCGCTGCACCGTTTTTACAAAATCCGATATGATACACCTACAGAACAAAGGTGAGCCTCTACCCAACATAATTGCGGGCTTACATTACGGCAATGCGGCAAACTTTATGAGTAATATCGTAGGAAATCGCACAATCCATCCGCCAGTAATTTTCATTGGCGGAATGGCAAGCAATGAACTGCAGATACGTGCGTTCAAGAAGTATTTTCCTGACCTGATCGTGCCACAGTACCACACGTCCATAGGTGCCATAGGGGTTGGATTAATTGCCATCGAACGAGGTTGGAAAGGATGCCCGGACCTAGAAGCTCTCGAAAGATTGTTAAAACAGCACCAAGATGGAGGGTATCGGTATGAATTTCCACGAGCTGAACCGCTAAGGCTGGAACTTACAAAATTTGATGATGACAATGTCATTTCTCTTTCCGGATCCCCACGATGGAAAGGGTTCCTTGGTGTGGATATAGGGTCAACCACGACGAAATACGCTTTTATTGACCCATCTGGTAAGATACTTCACAAATGTTATGTGCCAACTCGAGGAAAACCCATCGAGGTTACCCAGCATCTTCTGAAAACTCTGTTAGAAGCGTCGAAAGGACAGTGCGAAATACTTGCCATAGCTACCACCGGGTCGGGCAGAAATGTGGTGGGTGACTTTCTCGATGCCGATTTGGTTGTGGACGAAATCACCGCCCACGCCCACGGTGCTGTGTCCGTTGATCCCAATGTGGACACCATTTTCGAAATAGGAGGCCAAGACAGCAAATACATCCGTGTGGAAAAAACCCACCCTATAGATTTTGACATGAACAAGGTTTGCGCAGCAGGAACAGGCAGCTTTCTGCATGAGCTGGCCAACAAAATGAAAATAAACATTGTTGGGGAATTCCAGGAAATCGCCTTATCATCAAAAAGCCCAATTCACCTGGCCGAGCGGTGCACGGTTTTTATGGAATCGGATGTGGTGGGTTATGCTCAGAAAGGAGCAAGGCGTGAAGACCTGATTGCAGGGCTTTGCTATGCCATTGTACACAATTATCTTAATCGCGTTGTTGGCAAGAGATTCATCGGGAGCAGGATTATGTTCCTGGGAGGTCCATCCCTGAACAAAGGAATTGTGGCGGCCTTTGAAAGAGTGCTGAAGAAACCCATAATTGTGCCTAAGCATCGTGAAGTAATGGGAGCTTATGGAGCAGCGCTTCTGGTCAAAGAAAAGTTCGAACGAGGTGAAGTAAGTTCAAAAGATCGGGATCTGAGAAAACTTGCTGAAGCGAAGGTAAGCTACAAAGAAGTGATCTGCAGAGCGGACCCAAAATGTCATAACGAATGCAAACTTAAGATTTACAACTTCGCGGGTCGAAAAAGCGTCTGGGGAGGAGACTGTGGACGGTATGAAGTAACCCACTACGACGGTCCTCAGGCCGAGGATTACATTGGCAAACGCAATGAAATCTTTTTCCATTCGCTCGCCGATCAGGGTGTTCAGCCCGGCGAGGTATCTCCTGGCATGAGTGGCCTTCCCGTAGTTGGTATCCCTTTGGGACTTCATTTCTGGGAATGGGCTCTTTTCTGGGCTTCCATTTTCCGCAACCTTGAGTTTCCGGTGCTACTGGGACGGCTAACCGACCAAGAAATATCACGTGCCGGTGTTGAAAGCGTTACTGCCGAGACATGTTTTCCTGTCAAGGTGTTTCACGGACATGTAAGCTGGCTAAAAGACCGGGCGGACATTCTGTTTCTTCCCAATGTGATAAACATGCCGTCTTTCGACGAAAAGGAAACCAGCTTTTTTTGCCCTCTGGTAGAAGGAAGTCAGTACATAACCAGATGGGCTTTCAACCTCCCGCCGAACCGCATAGTATCCCCGACGGTTTATCTCAAAGAGGGGCCTACTTCAGTGGCTGAATCTCTGTGGAAAGAACTTTCCCGCATCAAGGGAGCTCGTCCAGACAAAGATCGGCTTGACCTGGCTGTGAAAAGGGCGTGGCAGACCTACCAGAATTTCCGCTCCAGATTGCTGGATCTGGGGAAATCGGTTCTTGCCGATGCGGATGCGGGAAATCCTGTATGGATAATTTCGGGACGGCCTTATAACCTTTATGATACGCGGCTGAATTTGCAAATTGGAAAGCACCTGGCCAAACGAGGCATAAAAGCCATCACGTTCGACTTTATAACCCTCCACAACGAAGACATGAGTGATTTTCCCAGAATGTACTGGGGTTTTGGCTCCAGAGTGCTTAGGGCCGCAAAGAAAATAGCACGTACAGATCATCTCTACGGTGTTCACCTCACAAACTTTAGTTGCGGACCAGACTCATTTATCGAGCATTTTTACAGACACGTCCTTTCCGAAAAACCGGCGTTAATCCTTGAATTTGACGAACATACCGCCGTGGCCGGTATTTTGACCCGCATTGAGGCGTATAAAAACGTGGTTTCCAATATCGAAAACGCAAATCGAATCAATGGTAAGTTGCGTCGTGCCGCATCGTGAAACAATTAAAACAGTGAGGGAAAACAGTGGGAAAGGTCGTAGAACATCCTGTTTTTCAACGGCTTCGTTCGGACGTCGGAAAATTCAACATAAAAGGTAAAAAACTCTTGATTCCCGATATGGCCCCATTTGGCGCCAGATTGCTTGCATCGTGCCTACGAGCCTTCGACGTGGACGCTATTGTTATGGAAACCTATAAAGGCCTGGAACTGGGCAAGGAGTTCACATCAGGCAAGGAGTGCTTTCCATGTCAGGTGACGTTAGGTGATATTCTTTATTTTCTGCGAAAAGAACGCGCAAGACTTGGATCTAGTTTTGACCCTGAAAAATATGTTTATTTTCTTCCCGAATCAGACGGGCCATGTCGTTTCGGCATGTACAATAAGCTCCAGAGACTGGTTTTAGACCGCTTTCCTGAATTTTCCGGTGTACGCATTGCCTATCTGACAACAGACGATGCCTATTCCACAGAAGGCATTCTACCTCCTGAAGATGCATCCACGTTTAGGAAACTTGGTTATGTAGCCACCATTGTGGCCGATGTTTTTGACCGGATGACTTGGCGAGTGCGTCCGTACGAGCATAAAGAAGGGATCACAGATGAATTTATGCAAATCGCCCTTGCGGCTATGCAGAAACTCGTCGAGGAAAAGGGCCGAGACCTTCCCTTTGATGAGATGCTCGATCTTGTAGCCGACACAGCAAAAACTGTAGCTTCATTTATGGACTCACACCAACCCCGACGTCCTCGTATCGGCATTGTTGGCGAGATATACTTGAGAACCCATCCAGCCAGTAATCAGAATTTAATCAGGGAAATTGAAGGGTTTGGTGGAGAAGTGGTGGACGCATCGGTTGCGGAGTGGATTAATTATGTCAGTTATGAAGGCTTCCGTAAGTTGAGCCGCAGGCTGCGACAGGAATGGAAGAAGGGGAACGCGTCGAATTTCTTCAGCGTGTTGCGCAAATGGTTGGGTCAGACCATCGAAATTGCCTGGCAAGCACTTCAACAAAAAAAAGTTTATGACAGGGTATTCCCCTATCTGGATATACAGCCTGATCATGCCGTATGGACTATAGAAAGGCACTTGAAACGGTACGGATTGTTTTCCTTTGATATAGGCACAGAAGCGGCTTTGAGCATAGGTGGGGCCATTGAGTACATTCGAGAAGGCTTTGACGGCATTGTGAACGTTTTTCCCTTTACCTGTATGCCCAGCACGATTTGCTCGGCTATCCTCAAGCCATTCCTGGATTCTCTGCGCATCCCTTACCTCGACGTGGCCTATGATGGTTCTATCCAGCCCAATCGCGAAGTAGCCATTAGGACTTTCATGTATCAGGCTCAGCAACACCGGTTGCAGCGGGGGAATCGTAGATGAATAGAAAGTCTTGCAGTGATCACGGCCAGCTTCTCCTGATCAATGCGATCCATCCTGAAGAATTCAGAATAGCCATTGTCGAAGGTTTTTCTCTCGAAGGCTTTTTTATAGAAACGGCTACCCACACCAAGCACCTGGGAAATATTTACAAGGGCATTGTCGAACAGGTTCAACCCTCTCTCCAGGCGGCATTCGTGAATATAGGTGCGGAGCGAAACGGTTTTCTGTCGCTGGACGAAATTCATCCCGAGTATTTTTCACACGATCCGACAGGAGAACCGAAAATTCAGGACCTGATTCATCCCGGTCAGGAGGTCCTCGTTCAGGTAACCAAAGAGGGTGTCAGTGGCAAAGGAGCGGCCCTCACGACATACATTTCCCTGGCAGGAAGATACGTAGTCCTGATGCCTGGTAATCCCAGTCGGGCAATATCAAGAAAAATCACCAACGAAGAGGAGCGAGAGCGTCTCAAGCGCACGGTTCATGAACTAAAGCTTCCCGACGAAATTGGTGTGATAATACGAACAGCTGCGGCTCAAAGGCCCAAGAGGGAAATCGTAAGGGATCTTAGATACCTTTTGAAAATATGGGAAGACATCAAACGACGAGCTAGGAAAGCACCGGCACCATCGCTTATTTATAGGGAAAGAAGCCTTGCCATACGGGTAGTACGAGACTATTTTTGCCCTAACATTTCCAAAATAATAGTGGACGAGAAGGAGGTTTACAGGGAAGTTAAGGATTTTTTAAGAATAGTAAGTCCACGCCACCAAAAGATAGTGGAACTTCATCGTAATAAAACACCTCTTTTTAGTCACTACGGTATAGAAACCCAAATAGAACAGATATTTCAAAAACGAGTACCGCTGAAATCTGGAGGATACCTCATAATCGAACCGACAGAAGCATTAGTATCGATCGATGTTAATTCAGGCAAGGCGAAGTCCGAACCGGACATTGAAGAAACTGCGTTCAGGGTTAACTTAGAAGCGGCCGAAGAAATCCCACGCCAACTGCGCTTGAGGGACCTTGGTGGGCTTGTGGTGGTGGATTTTATTGACATGTCTAAGCCGGTTCACAAGAGAAAGGTAGAACAAACGATAAGAAATGCGGCAAAAAAGGACAAAGCGAAGCTCAGCATCGGCAGAATTTCTCGATTTGGACTTCTGGAAATGTCTCGACAGCACACTGGACTGAATGTTCAATTCGGTTCATACCGTGAATGTCCGTACTGTGGCGGAAATGGCATGGTACAAACGGTGGAAGCGGCATCACTGGCGTTTTTGCGAAAGATATGGGATAGATTAAGCTTTTCCAATGGGATTTCGGGCGTAAAAGTACGGGTTTGTCCGGAAGTAGCCTTTTACTTACTTAACCAGAAACGACCGGACCTTGTGGACCTGGAAAATAGATACGGAGTGAAAATTGACATCGAAGGTGACATTACTTTACGCCCAAGTGAGGGATTTATTGAAGAAGTCCTTCCATCAGAAGGGGTTTATCATTAAACGCTCACGGCTTTTTACCTGGCAGAAAGGAAAATCGCGCGAAACAGCCGTCATCATAACAATATTCCTGGTTTTATCTCTTTCCTATGCCTGCGCAAACCGAGGCAAGGAAGAAATTTTCCGCCGTGATGAACTCCTTATGGATACTGTCGTGAGTATTCAGGTGGTTCATTCAAACCCGAAGGAAGCCTCGCGCGTGCTGGATAAGGCTTTTGCTTTCATGAAAAAACTTTCTAATAAAATGAACTCACACAATCGGAATAGCGAAATCGCCCACCTGAATGCCAGGGGATATCCAGGGCCCTTCCATGTAAGTGACGAGCTGTTCCAAGTCATCGAAGAATCGGTAGAAGTGAGCCGTATCACGGGAGGTGCCTTTGACATCACCGTCGGTCCACTCCTGGAACTTTGGCCCATTTACAGGAAGAACAACTTTAAAGTTCCTGACCAAGAGCAACTGATGAAAGCATTAAAACTTGTGGGCTGGCAATACCTGAAGTTGGATCCTGCCGCCAGAACGGTAAGATTTCAAAAAAAGGGTATGAAGATTGATCTTGGCGGCATAGCCAAAGGATTCATAGTCGATAGAACAATAGAATTCCTGAAAAAAATGGGCATACGAGGAGCACTCATTAATGCAGGTGGCGACATATATGCCATGGGAAAAACTCCATCCGGAGATCCCTGGAAAATAGGCGTGAGACATCCGAGAGATCCCGACAGGCTGATTGCCGTTCTTGGAATATCTGATGGAAGTGTTGTAACGTCTGGCGATTACGAACGTTACATAACTAAAAACGGCGTGAAATACACTCACGTGGTGGATCCAAGAACGGGTTTCACCGTTCAAAAAACGGCAAGTGTTACAATTATCGGAAATACTACCGCCTTTGCCGACGCTCTAGCCACTGCCATGATGGTTCTGGGGCCAGATGATGGCTATGCTATGCTTGTAAACTTTACCGGAATTGAAGGCCTGTTTATATCGGAACAACCGGGGATAACGACTAAAGACGGCAAACCTTTGCTGCGATATCGCGCTACGCCGGGTTTTGTAAAATATGCACTGAGTCTGGACCCACAGCTGGCCAAGTTAGTGACCGGTAAAAGCTGAGAAAGTCAGGAATCCGCACAATCAAAGGAAACTTCATCCCTACCCACAACCACGAACTGATAAGGAGGCCCCACATCGTCCACAGCATCAGCCAGATTTCTGAAATAAACCAACATCATGCGAATTAATTCCTTGGCTTTTCTATTCTGCATTGACGCTTGCATAAGTCGGTATTCGAGGCTTACCTGCCGAGGTATGGTTAAAACCGATTCAATCTCCAAAAGGGTTGCCGGTTGGTTTAATTCTTCTGAAATAACAACATGTATTTCAGGCTTCGGTAATTTCTTCTCACCTGCAAATCGATCAATGCCACAAAAAACAAAATAAAACCGCTCAAGATCTGGATGTTTAGATTCGAACGCCAGTTTTGTTCGCAGGAATCTGAGTCTTTCTCGCAAAAACACCACAGACCGCCTGACAACGTCTTCGTAGCGCCATAATCCGACTTTCCTTACATGATGACGCAGTTGCTCAGCAAGCTGAACACCATACCCAGATCCGGCAATAGCTACGACCGTATCCGGGGCAAGTCGCAAAAGCTTTGTGATATTCTGAACATACGAGATTTCACCTTCATCGGAGTACTGAATAGCCATGCTATCCACTCCCAGAACGGCCGCTTCTTTTGTTCGCACTACAGCAAGTTGAGTCATTAAAAGCTCTCCTTCAACCACGTAAAAGGCGTAGATGGTCCAGTAACCAACTGCAGGACAAGCATAACTTTGCTGTCACTCTTCGTAAACCAGGCGTTGATTCCTTTATGAATGGGTGATTAGACATTCGACACTTCAATTCTGTATTATTGTTTCAGGAAGGGAAAATACCAGGTTTAACTTTACACATCTTTTACCCCTATTCAGGGCGCTATCTGTCCTGAATAGGGTAGGCTTTCATTGCTCTTTACTGCCTTCTTCCTTCTGCTTAAAGTTGTAATTTCTCAGAGGACCGCCCCTATGAGCCCACCCCACTCTCATCTCGTTATGCGGCGTTCATCTTCTCCAAAAATTTGTTCACCCGTTTGGTGAGCCTGGAAATCTTGCGCGACGCTTTATTGGGATGAATGGTTCCTTTAGCGGCCGTTTTTGCAATAATAGAAACAGCTTCTCTGAGCTTCTCCTTAACCCCTTCGACATCTTTTTCAAACATGGCATTCTCAACGGCACGAATAGCCGTTTTCATGCGGGTTTTGCGTATTCTGTTACGTAGCCTGCGTTTTTCGTTTTGCTTCATTCGTTTTATAGCAGACTTATGATGAGCCAACTTGAACCTCCTCCACTTTTTGAATTAAATTCCTCACCTCAATAGAACCACGCGAGCTCGCCTTTTATCCAAGTCCATTTTTCTTGTCAAGAAGGCGTTAATTCCTACCCTCCAGAAAATTCCCGAAGGAGAATTGCCGCAGCTCCCACCGTTATAGCCGCATCGGCACAGTTGAAGGCTGGCCAGTGATAGGACCCGACATAAAAATCCAGAAAATCAACCACCGCTCCAAGTCTCAGCCTGTCAACCAGGTTACCTAACGCTCCACCCAGTATTAACCCAAAAGGAACCACATGCCACAATCCCGGTTTTTTCATACGCTTAACCACTACATGAAGCACAACAACAGCAGCCATCGCAATGATCGCAAAGAAAATACGCTTTGCATCAGAGGATCCACCGTCGGAAAATATGTTGAAAGCACCACCTGCATTTCTAATGTTTACGATTCTAAAAAACCCTTCCACAACAGATAGGCTATCGCCCGGGCGCACATGATGGATGACAAGATACTTGGTACACTGATCACACAAAAGAACCCCAAGCCCAACAAGCCAAAAACAGGCAAATTTTTGAGCTTTACTCATTTGCCACTTCCACGAAACACGTTTGAATAACTTTATAACAGCGACTGCAAAGGGTCGGATGGTCGGGGTGAGTTCCCACTGAAGTGTGACGCATCCAGCATCTTTCGCACTTTTCGCCTTCTGCAGGTTCCACATACACATAGGAAGCTGGTACTTTTTCACCGGCAACAACACCGTCCATGGATTGTAGTTTGTCCGCAGTAACAAGCCTGAAGTCGGAAACTATGCAGACCGTTCTGAGGAGTTCAGTATCGCCGTTCGCATCGAACTGGGCTAGGATTTTTTCAGGAAGTCCTACCGTCACAGCAGCTTCGAGGGAATGACCCACAATTTTTGCTTTTCTGGCCATTTCCACTCCTCTGGCAACGTCGGATCGAATGGCGAGAATGGTTTCCCACCTCCTTTCGAGTTTTTCATCAAGCCAATCCTCAACGACTTCCGGAAAAGCCTGTTCATGAATAGATTGATCCGATGCATTACCGGGAATATGATGCCAGGCTTCTTCGGCGGTAAAGGAGAGAATCGGCGCCACAAGGCGCAAGAGGGTGTGAATGATGTGATATATAGCCGTTTGAGCAGAACGTCGCTTTTGGCTTCCGGGCGGTGACGTATAAAGACGATCTTTCAACACGTCGAGATAAAAAGCGCTGAGGTCCACAACACAGTAATTGTAGATTGTGTGGTAAATCTTAAAAAATTCGTAGCGATCATAGGCTTTAAGACAACGGCTGAGGATTCGCTGGAGTTTGTGCAGAGCGTAGCGGTCGATTTCCTCAAGCTTCTCGTATTCCACCATGTCTCGGTTGGGTTCAAAATCATAGAGGTTCCCGAGAAGAAAACGAAAAGTGTTTCTTATGCGTCTATAGGCCTCACTTATACGCTTTAGGATGTCCTGCGAAATTTTTATGTCGTCTCGATAATCTTCGGCAGCAACCCATAACCGGAGAATTTCGGCGCCGTATTTATCAATAACTTCCTGCGGATATATGACGTTTCCGAGCGATTTGGACATCTTATAACCTTTGCCGTCAACGACAAAGCCGTGCGTCAAAACAGCCTTGTAAGGGGCCCGCCCTCTGGTCCCAACCGAAGTAAGAAGGCTGGAATGAAACCAACCCCTGTGCTGGTCGCTGCCTTCAAGGTAAAGGTCAGCCGGTGAACGAAGCTCTTTACGGCGCTCCAAGACAGCGGCATGGGATACGCCCGAATCGAACCAAACATCAAGAATATCCGTCTCTTTTCGAAAATTAGTTTCGCCGCACTCAGGACACACCGTACCATGCGGGATAAGCTCTTCCACGGGTCTTTCAAACCAGCAGTCTGCACCTTCTTTTTCGAAAAGAGCCACCACGTGATCGAAGATTTTCTGATCTGCTATGATCCTGCCACAGTTCTGGCAAATAAAGACCGTTATAGGTACGCCCCAGGAACGTTGCCTTGATATGCACCAGTCAGGTCGGTTTTCGATCATGTTGTATATACGGTCTCTACCCCAGTAAGGTATCCACTGAACTTCGTCTATGCACTTGAGGGCCTGGTGTCTGAGCCCTGTTTTGTCCATCGATATAAACCACTGCTCGGTGGCTCGGAAAATAACCGGGTTTTTGCATCTCCAGCAATGAGGATAACTGTGGACGATCTTGTCAACCTTAATGAGACATCCCGTCTCTCTGAGTTTTGCAATTACGGCATCATTTGCATCGAACACGAATTGACCAGCAAAAAAGGGTACATCATCGGTAAATTTGCCTTCATCGTCCACCGGTGAATAAATGTCGAGATCATAAACCTGGGCGACGTCGTAATCCTCGCGCCCGTGACCCGGCGCCGTGTGGACGCAACCTGTTCCTGCATCGAGAGTTACATGGTCTCCCAATATGATCAATGATTCTCTGTCGAGAAATGGATGACGACATGTGAGCTTCTCCAAGTCCGAAGCAGAAAAAGAGTGAACGACTTCATATCTTGAGACCCCAAAGTCCGACATACACCTTTCAAGAAGGCCCTTTGCCAGTATCCAGATTTCCCGACCATCCTTCACCGATACCGCAACATACTCGAAGTCCGGATGAAGGGCTATCGCAAGATTGGCCGGTATGGTCCAGGGGGTGGTCGTCCAGATAAGGACGCTTACAGATTTGCCTTTTAAGGCTGGGAATTTTTCGGCGGATTCAGAGGTCATGGAAAATTTCACATAGATGGATGGAGATTCATGATCGTAATATTCAACCTCAGCCTCTGCCAGGGCGGTTTGACAGTGAGGGCACCAATAAATGGGTTTTTTTGAGCGAATAACACTTCCGCTGGCGAAGAATTTTCCTAGCTCGCGGGCTATGGTTGCCTCATAGTCATAAGACATGGTGAGGTAGGGATTATCCCAGTCACCAATCACTCCAAGCCTTTTGAATTCCTCTCTCTGGATATTTACAAACTTTTCGGCATATTCCCTGCAAAAGCGGCGAATCTGGACAGGGCTCATTTCCTTTTTTCGCGCACCCAGCTCCTTGTCGACCTGATGCTCTATGGGTAGCCCATGGCAATCCCAGCCTGGAACATAAATGGCGTCAAAGCCGTTCATCTGCCGGGATTTGACAATCATGTCCTTGAGGATCTTATTGAGAGCTGTGCCAAGATGTATATGACCGTTGGCATAAGGCGGACCGTCGTGGAGGATGTAAAGTGGTCTTCCCTTACTTTGTTTTCGAAGCCTCCCGTAGAGGTTAATATCTTGCCAATATTTTAAAATTTCCGGTTCACGCTTTGACAAGTTGGCCTTCATGGGAAAATCAGTCTTCGGCAGATTCAAGGTGTCTCTATACTCCATAGTTCTACTCTCCCCAGCTCTCTCGATTCTAACTAGAAATTCCTTAGAAGTTCTGAATTGATAGCACAGCAAGGGGACAAGTCAACATCTGAAGCCCGACTTTTCTGGCAAATTCTAGGTAAAACGCTAGTGTTTAGAGAATTGTAGATGTTGACGATTAAAACCTTGGAAAATCATGCAAGTGAAGGATGAACTTCATGATCATGGTTTCACGTGAAACATTTCAGTTCTTTCAATGCCCAGGCATCAAAAAGTCCGTTGTATTTCAGGAGGAAAAAGCGACCTTCCCTGGTTTTTACACGATAGTACCGTAGAGGCACCTTCTTCGGGCTCACGTAGCCTTCATACCACCTGTCTACCACCTCTGTAATTTCCCACCATCGATCGCGCCAGAGGATCCTTCTTGGTTCTTGCTGACCCGTGTAAAAATTTATCGTTTCCACATGCACTTTTTCGAAAGACATGGCTATCCTTTTCCAAAACCTTTTGAGCGTCCCGCTCCGGATGGATCAGTCCGTCGAAAGGCTTATCAGGATTTTATCATGCGCAGAAAATATTGCCTTAGTAGCGATTTAGTATGGACATCGAAAATTGATGTACCTTTAGCCCTGGCAACAGACAACTCAGATAGCTTTTTTCCCACGATCCGGATTCCTTCTTCACAAAAGATTGCCACCACAGGCTTACTGACAGATTTCTTTGATACTACAAAATCAAGGTCTTCTGACGGGAGCTTTTCGTCTGAAGGAATGGTTTGTTCTACTAGAACAATAGTTGGTTTCGCCGAACCAATTGCTTCCGCTACTTTGCGAAAATAGTTGGCTATGTCTTTGTTTCCAGATTCACTTTCAATGGTTGCTAGAGCAGTATACATATCGGCAAGGAAATGCAGATCATTGTGAACTTTTAGAAAAGCAGTTCGAGCTGTTTCAATCTTTCCCAGCTTCCAGGCGGCGATTCCGTAGTAAGCTCTGGCTATCACGCTTTTCGGGTAAAAATTCAAGAAATTCTGCGAAACCTCAAACAACTCTTGCCATTCTCCATCTTCATAGAGAAACTTCATAAAGTCTATTGTGACATAAGAGGTCGGGTCTTCTATGTGGATTTCGCGACACCAATCAACGCGGTCAATAACAGCTTCCATAGACGACATAAATTCACCTTTTTAAATAGAATTGTTATTTGACCAAACTGATAGTAAACGATTAGACGCAAAAAATAAAGCCGCATTTCCCGTTCGAGAAATGCGGCTTAACACTTCGCAAATTAGTCGTTATGACGAAGAGGATTTTAGCTCAGGGAATTCATGGTAGAAATACTCATGCTCACCTCTTTGGCCTTTTTCCTTCGCCTTGATTTCCAGCTCGCGCAATTCAATTCGCCTGATCTTGCCGCTTATAGTTTTCGGCACCTCGGGCACAAACTCAATAATCCTCGGGATTTTGAACTTGGCAAGAACTTTCATCGAATGTCTGAATAGATCAAGAGCAAGTTCTCTAGAAGGTTCATACCCTGGCTTGAGAATGACAAAGGCTTTTACGAGTTGCCATCTCTTGGGGTCAGGGCTTCCGACAACAGCTGCTTCGGCAACAGCTTCATGTTCAACGAGGGCACTTTCTACTTCAAAGGGACCAATACGGTAGTCAGACGACTTGATAACATCATCCGCCCGGCCGACGAACCACCAGTATCCTTTGTCGTCGAAGTATGCCCGGTCGCCGGTGTAGTAATAATTACCTCGGAAGGCTTCGGCCATCTTGTCCGGAGAACCCAGATATTCTCGGAACAATCCAATAGCCCGCCAGTTACTCAAGCGGACCGTGATATGCCCAACCTCATCAGGTTTGGTGATTTCGTTGCCTTCGTCATCGACCAACACAATATCATACATGAAATGCGGTTCTCCAAATGAACCGGGAATGACTTTGTCTTTGTACCACGGCGGATTTCCAATCATTGCCGTAGATTCTGTCTGTCCATAAAAGTCTCTGATGACGTTTCCTGTGTGCTTTTTCCAAGTTTGAATTATTTCCGGATTAAGCGGTTCACCAGCACTTACCGATTCCCTCAATGCTTCAAACTTGAACTTTGACAGGTCAGAAATAATAAAGGCTCGCCATGCTGTCGGGGGAGCGCAGAAAACATTTACTTTGTACTTGTCCACAGCCTCGAGATACTTTTCTACGTTGAGACGACCGGAATAATTGAAGCCCGTAACAGTTGCTCCCACATTTAAGGGTGCAAAGAAGCAACTCCAAGCATATTTTGCCCAACCAGGCTGGCTGAGGTTGTTATGTACATCTCCCGGACGAATTCCAATTATATTCGCCGTAGACAGATGTCCAACAGGGTAAGAAGTGGCCGTGTGCACTACTCGTTTCGGCATGCCTGTGGTTCCGGAAGTGAAGAAGCACAATATAATGTCGTCGGATTTGGTCTTTTCAGCTGCCGCCTCAGTTGATTCCTTTTCCGTCTCTGCATACTGTATCCAGCCATCCATTCCGTCCGTGCAAATTTTTACCTTAGGTGTAATTCCCAAATTGCCGAGGGCTTCATCAATCAATTTGGCCGAATCTGAAGTCGCAATCACTGCAGCAGGTGGATATGTATCGAAACGATACTCCAATTCTTTAGCTGTCATGGTCATAGCAGTAGGAACCAAAACTATACCGCCTTTGATTGTAGCCAGGCTGGCAAACCAGATTTCAGGTAAAGCTGGAATCATTATGTAGAGAACATCGCCTTTTGAAATATCGTGTTTTCGCAAAAAATTCAGGAGCTGATTACTCTTTTCCATCATTTCCCGATAAGAGAAGGTTTTTTCTTTGCCCGTATCGAGGTCAGCCCATATCAAAGCAGGTTGTTCGGGTCTCTCTTTTACATGTATGCCCTCAAATACTTCTTCCGCCCAATTAAAATATTCAGGCATAGGCGTCGCGTTTAGCTTTTTAAAAAGTTGCTTTGACGCCTCTGCCTTTTTTTCATCATCGGGCATTGAATTGATGCTCATCACGTCTTTAAAAAACTGAGCAACGCTCATAACACGCACCTCCCTACCATTGTTTAATGTTCATGATCATGCACATAAAAAGGCCACTTGTGGAAGAACCATTCATTCCACAATAGAGGAATGATCCACCAGAAATTCCACACAAGGGACTCACCATGTGGAAATCTGTGGGCAAGCTCTGCCATGTGATGATTGCCCAGTCCCCAATGGCCCCAGTTGACATAGTAATAGAATATATAATTTATTGCAGCAAAAACGAAAGTACCTATTGTCCTGAACCAGAATGCTCCCCAAGAATCCTTATCCTGCATGGGGCACATATCATCGAAATAATGATGCCAGATAAGGAAGGGAATTAAGGTAAAGCCGGCAATTTCTGCAGCATGATACCACAAAAAGCGGATAAGTTCAGCATCATTGGGCTTTGCCTCTTTCAAGTGTTCAATGGTTTCGTGAGGAAGCCATCCTGGCGCAATCTTTGTGCATATCCAAGCAACAATATATCCCAGGACAAAAATGCATATGAAAGATATAATACCTTTCCAAGGTTGAGGCAGGTTAATAGCGCTCCAGGGTTTCATGCGCCATACATTAGGTGTCATGAAGAGGAAAATAATCATCCATTCCCACCAGCCGAACACCCAGTGCAAATGAGGCGTGCCAACGATCTTACCCCACCATGGAAAGTTGAGGGCGAAAGACTGGCCCAGTAGCTTTCCATAAACGAGACCCCAGAAAGGAACAATGAGGATCGTATAGAAAAAAAGGGTAAGTAGCGAACACCATCCAAGTTCTGCCCACCCGGCCCTGGGCTGTGGCAAATCACTTGGGCGAACAGGCCATTTTGCAAACAGGATTGTAACGAAAGGATAGCTGAAGAAACCTATGAGCACGAAACAGACAACAGCACTTTCGGCAAAGTGTTTTTTCTTCATAACTTCGAGCGACAATGCTTTCCCGTTGGGCAAAACTGCTTTGCCTGCTGCTGCCAGATCGTTGAGGTTACTCTGGCTGAGGAAATTAAACCCCAGGCCGAGAATTCGATAAAAAACAACATGGATAACGAACCAAACAATTATTAGATTAACTATGGTCTCTATAATCCCTCTAGCAGGTTGGGGCAGATTCTGAAAAGGCCAATCACCAAAAAACATGTGCTGCCACAACCCCACAAGAATCATCATTGCCAGATACATGACAAATGGGTATGGAAAGGCTTTTACCGGGCCTCTTGGATCACTGAAGATATACCATGTAATCCATGCAACTACAAAAAAACAGATAAAAGAAATAATTCCTGTCAGAGGCTGTCCCCATCTTGGCCGAAGTTGTTCTGCCATGGCTTTCTCCTCATTCCTGTTTTTGTAGCCCTCTAAAAATTCACTTCCTCAATGAACCACCCCTTTGAACAGTTCATACCTTAATATTCCTGTCTATCACCCCCTTTTTAGAAAAGGAATTCACAAGAGACTCCGTGTTCTCCTTTGCCGTGATGTTACAAGGTTGGCTCTTTTAGAATTGCCGGGAAAATATACATGCTCCCAAGATGTGAATATCTGTATCGCTCAATGGCCAGTGGCCAAACCTTTAACAAACAATGCAAACGACCTCGCCAGGCACGTCATTACTAAATTCCATTTCATATCGAAAACTTTGTTAACTTGAGGACTCTACACGCCCACCCGAATATCCACTTCAACTTCAATATGATCACCAGGAATTTCAAACGGCAAGATGAAACAGGTAGCAAATACTCTTTATCGAAACACCCAGGTTTGAGTCAAGAAAAAAAACTATCAGGATATTAAAGTTTGATGTTGTAACATTTTGTATATTCTTAGCAAATCTTCATAGATTAACTCCCATAGTTTCGACTAAACCACTCAACGGTTTTTTCGATTCCCCGCTGAAAATCAGTCCAGCCATCAAAGAACCTGGATATTCTGGTGTTGTCAAGAATGCTCACTTCCAGATCTCCCGGACGTTGGTTATCGAAACTGACAATGGGACGCGCACCAATCACGCTACAAATGGTTTCCAGCACCTCCGTTGTGGTTCTACCCTGTCCTGTTGAAACATTGTAAACACCCCTAAGCCTCTTTCTGAGACACAAGCTGTGAACCTTATCAACGTCCTTTACGTAAACATAATCTCGAATACAACCCTTGTCGCCCCTTGTTCTTCTGGCGTAAACAGTGACAGGAAGTTCTGATAGGATGCGCTGGCAGAATATGGCCACAACCCCTGCTTCACCGTAAGGATCCTGCCTTGGGCCGTACACATTAGCGTAGCGAAGTATTGTATACGACAGACCATGTACATCACCGAAAATCTTCAAGTACATCTCAACGGACGCTTTTGCCACAGCGTAAGGACTCTTTGGATTTACCGGCCATTCTTCCGTGGCTTTTGACCCTTCCGGAACCTCTCCATAGATGGCCCCTCCTGTGGAAGCAAAAATAAAATGCTGAACCCCATAGTAAACGCTGGCTTCAAG
This sequence comes from Deltaproteobacteria bacterium, assembly GCA_019309115.1. Lineage (GTDB taxonomy): Bacteria > Desulfobacterota > Syntrophobacteria > Syntrophobacterales > Thermodesulforhabdaceae > JAFDGW01. Next base: position 38,277 of record JAFDGW010000006.1, on the reverse strand, counting down.
TACGTGCAACGTCCCAACTACGTTGACCATTGCATCCACGGCGGGCTCTTTCATAGAAACGCTTACGGACGCTTGTGCAGCCTGATGGGACACAACCTCAGGCTTCCATTCCGCAAACACCCGGAAAAGTTCATCTCGATTGCAAATGTCGATCTCATAAAAATCGACCCCCTCTGGAATGTTTTCTCGTTTTCCGGCACTGAGGTTGTCCACAACGGCGATCTCGGTTCCTCGCTTCAGCTCCTCTTCAACAATGTGGCTACCAATAAAGCCAGCCCCACCGGTGATCAGTAGCCTCATCCCGTATCTCCGCTAGCGTTTAAGATACCAAAATTTGTTTGACACTAAACAAACGTGGTTGTTACTCTATCTTCGTAAGCTACAATAGCAATAAGGGCTATCTAGATGTCAACAAACTTTGTCCTTCTTGGAAGGACTGCAATATTTCACTGGTTATGCAATGCCGGTTATTTGTGTGAGGAGGGAACGGATTATGGGAACCAAAATGTTTTCTGAGTCTGCGATTGATCGCATCGAGCAAGAGTACAAAGAATGGCTAGAGGAATATCAAAAGGCTTTACAGAAACTGCCGGAGCGGTTGGAACGGTTTTCCACTGTGTCAGACATGGAGGTCAAATCGCTTTATACACCCCTTGATATTAAGAACAAGGATTACCTTGAAGATATTGGCTTCCCCGGTCGTTATCCCTTTACCCGCGGAGTTCAGACCACCATGTACCGTGCCAGGCTCTGGACTATGCGCATGTTTGCAGGTCTAGGCACGGCAGAACAGACGAATGAAAGATTTCATTACCTGATAGATCATGGGGAAACCGGTCTAAGCGTTGCTTTCGATTTTCCAACCCTGATGGGCTACGATACTGATTCACCATTGGCACGGGGAGAATGTGGCCGTTGTGGGGTTGCCGTGGACACTATAGAGGATATGCAACGGCTTTTTGCCGGCATAAATCTCGAAGAAGTGACCACTTCCATGACCATTAATCCGCCGGCTTCAGTGATCTGGGCAATGTATATAGCTAATGCCGAAAATGAAGGTTATAATCGGAGAAAACTGGGTGGAACCATTCAGAATGATTGTCTCAAGGAGTTTATAGCTCAGAAAACGTTAATGCTCCCCCCTGAACCGAGCCTTAGACTCGTAGTTGACACCATTGAGTTTGGAACCCGTGAGGTGCCAAGGTGGAACACCATAAGCATCAGCGGTTATCACATTCGTGAAGCGGGTGCCACGGCCGTTCAGGAGCTGGCTTTTACCATTTATGATGGAATTACTTATGTTGAGGAGTGCGTAAAAAGAGGCCTTAATGTTGACGACTTTGCCGGTAGACTTTCTTTCTTCTGGAATTCTCACATAGACTTTTTTGAAGAAATCGCAAAGCTGAGGGCGGCCCGAAGGCTATGGGCCCGGATTATGAAGGAGCGGTTCGGAGCTCAGAAACCTCGTTCCATGATGTGCCGTTTCCATGTTCAAACCGCAGGGTGTTCCCTTACGGCTCAAGAGCCCTATAACAATATAATCCGCACCACTACCGAAGCGCTTGCGGCAATTCTAGGGGGTTGTCAGTCTTTGCACACCAATTCGCTTGACGAAGTTTACATGATCCCTAGCGAATTTGCCGTCAAGATAGCCCTGAGAACCCAGCAGATTCTTGCTGATGAAGTCGGCGTGGCCAATGTAATCGATCCCCTTGCCGGTTCTTACTTTGTTGAAGCACTTACGGACAGGATGGAAGAGGAGGCTAATGAATATATACGCAAACTCGACGAAATGGGTGGTATGGTTGCTGCCATTGAAAAGAATTATCCGCAAATGGAAATAGCCGACAGCGCCTACAGGTTCCAGCAGCAAGTGGAAAATGGGGAAAAAATCATAATCGGTATAAACAAGTTCCCCTCTGAAATACCACCCTTGGAAATCCTGAAAATAGATCCGGAAATTGAACGACTTCAAATAGAGCGTCTCCATCAATTCAAGGAACGAAGGAACAAGGTAAGGTTGCAAAAAGCACTCGATGAATTAAGGCGTCGGTGTGAGGGACCGCCATGCTGGGAAAACAATGTGATGCCTGCTTTGATTGAAGCCGTAAAAGCGGGTGCTACAGAACAGGAATGCTGTGATGTGTATCGTGAGGTGTTCGGCACTTACAGCGATCCCGCGTCGTTCTAGAGGTCGTTCAGGGAAAATGGTGAGGAGGGACACGGATGAGTCAGGAAAGGAAATTAAGAGTATTAGTTGCTAAACCGGGTTTGGACGGGCATGATCGCGGTGCACGAATAATCGCCAGGGCACTGCGTGATGCCGGCTTTGAAGTAATATATACTGGTTGTCATCAAACGCCCGAGCAAATTGTCCAAACAGCAATCCAGGAAGATGTTGACCTTATAGGGCTCAGTATTCTGTCAGGGGCTCACAATTATTCGTTTCCTAGGATAATGGAGCTACTCAAAGAAAACGGAGCAGATGACATAACGGTCATAGGTGGTGGAATATTTCCTCTTGAAGATATTCCCAAATTGAAGGAAGTTGGTATAAAAGAAATTTTCACTCCCGGAACGAAACTGGAAGACATTATTAAGTGGGTTCGTGAGAATGTAAAACCGAGAAGGGTGGATGCCGCCTGAGATCAAGCAGGAAGGTGATGATTCAATGAGCATTGTGGAAAAAGTATTAGAAGGTGATGTTCGGGCTGTTGCTCGGTTGTTGAGGGACATTGACGATCAGGTCCCATCTACCAGAAGTATTTTGCAACAGCTTTATCCACATACCGGAAAAGCTTACATAATTGGGATTACCGGTCCGCCAGGCGCGGGAAAATCCACCCTGGTGGATCAAATGACAACCTACTACCGTAAACTCGGGAAAACAGTGGCCATTCTGGCTATAGATCCAACGAGTCCATTCAGTGGAGGTGCTATTTTAGGGGACCGAATTAGGATGCAGCGCCACTTTCTAGATCCAGGAGTATTCATAAGAAGCCTTGCTACCCGAGGGCATTTTGGCGGTCTGACAAAATCCACGCACGACATGATCACTGTACTCGACGCTATGGGCAAAAATATTATTATAGTAGAAACGGTTGGAGTTGGACAAGGTGAAGTGGAAATAGCCGAATGTGCCCATACAACGCTTGTGGTAACAGTGCCGGGGCTGGGTGACGACATCCAGGCCATCAAAGCTGGCATAATGGAAATAGGCAACATATTCGTGGTTAACAAGGCCGACCGTGAGGGAGCAAAGAAAACGGTTCAGGAGCTCAGAAATCTTCTGGAAATGGGAAAAAAGTTCCGTATGGAAACGGGAGCTACCAACGGGTGGGATCCGCCAGTGATCGAAACCCAGGCTCACAAGGGCATCGGAATTGACGAGCTTTGTGAAGCTATAGAATCTCATCGTGAATATCTCACGACTCAGGCGCTGGATGAATTGAAGAAGATCATGGTCAAACGAGCACTTCATCAATTTTCCGAAACCTTAAAAGATGAGCTGTTCAAAGAAATGATGCGTCGTATGGAAAAGAAAGGCATGAATATTGACGATCTAGCCGCAAAGATCGCCGATAAGGAAGTGGATCCCTATTCTCTGTCTCGTTCGCTCATCCGAGATGAGTTAAAAGAACCTGAATCGGCGGTGTAGTTGCTTCAAACTTGTAAACTATTGATTGAATAGAGTAGGGCCGTCTAACTAATTGCGGACGGCCCTTATTTATTAACTGGCGAGATGCATCATAAGTTTATGGTAAGCTTCCGTCAGGCGTATGAATGCTTCGTGTTCTCCGCCAGTGTCGGGGTGGGTTTCCCTGGCTTTTTTCTTATATATCCGCTTCAATTCTTTTCTGGACATGGATTTTAGTTCTTTCCTTTTTATTCCTAGGACAGAACAGGCATCGTCAAGACCAATGTCCACTCGAGAGCGCATCCTTTTGTATGCTCTGTGCTCCTGCGAACCGAAAATGCCTCTTATGAATTCATCCCACCTGATAGACTGACCGAATTCATAATCGTAGAAATAGATCACGTATTTTTTGAGATACGGATGCAGAACCTTTGGATCATGATCGGGCACTCCCCGGAAGAATTCCCTGTCTCGGTTAAGTCGACAGATAGCATCGAGAAAGGCTTCGTCGATTCTTTCGGCATCCAGTGCTAATGGGTGGTTTTTCAAGATGCTCGTGGAAAAATACTCTTGGAGATTAAGCGCCGTATAGACATAAGATTTTACTTCTCGAGGACGGAGCTGTGCTTCCATCTTTTCAATTATAGCTTCACGCTCATCTCTGCTCTTTTCCAGGAGTATATTCAGAAACTTCCACGCTTTTGTATTTAGATTGCCTATGTCAACACGGCCGCACCTCAAAAAGTGTAACCGTCTCTTGTCAAAAGAATGTATGTCTTTTTGCTCTTCGAAGAGTTTTTCTTCTGAGTAGTTATGCCATTTGTTCTTTGAGGTTCTTCTTGAGCTTCCGAAGATGTACAGTATGCGTTGGATGTGAGGTTTAAGAAAAGGGAAAAAGATTTCCTCCAGATCTTCACTGGTGTAATTTACCCCTAATTCGTCAAGGCGCTCCTCGATGAACTCGTTGAAGTAAAAACCGTTGCCACCTACATAGTGTATATGGCTGCCGGGATTTGAGCCAAGATCAATCAGGTCACGATACGTCCAGCACGTTCCATTCCAATAGGATTCTCTAATTATGTAATGATATGCACAAGGACCGACTTGAATTTTTCTAAGATACATGATCTGTCCTCACTTTTGGCAAAACTGTTACCTGAAATAATATACCCAATGCGTGGTAAGGTCAAAGGAGATAAGCGGTCAATCTTGTGTGCGGTGTTACTTGCCTGTTGTGAAAGGCCGCGGAAGGCTTTCACTTCCGACGGCCATTTGTATTATACGTTGTTATAGAGGCGATTTGAAAATTCAACAAGTTCAGAACTTTCTTTGTAAGCTTTCTGACAAAAGCTCCCTAAATGATCGGCGGAAAGGCAAAACTGCTCTACCACGCCGCTTATATCAGAGTTTTTGTATAGAGTTTTGAAATGTTCAATGCCCTTTTGAAGGTGTTCAATTACTTCTGGCGTGTGAGGGTTCATTTGAAATATGGCGGCATAAAGCCAAGGGTTCTGGGCAAACATCCTGCCTAGTATGCTAATTTCCAGTCTGTAAATGGGGCTGGTGAATTGTAGAGTGTCATCAATGTTGACATCCATTTCTCGAAGAACTCTACCTTTTAGCATTGTAGATAGGTGAAACAACACCTGAATGATAGCCATCATCCGGTCATGTTTGTCTGGTGAACATTCTACCACCCTAAACCCCTCGGCTTCAAATTGGCCTTTGAAAGCTTCCCAAGCCTTCTGTTCAATTCTTGCAGGGCATGCCACAATCGTCTGCCCTTTCGTGCTACGTATCTTTCCACCAAACATGGGATGAAGACCAACCACGGCCGAGCTACCTTTGAGCATTGCCCTAATTTGAGGTCCCTTTAGGCTCGAGATATCCACGGCAAGCTGGTCTTCTTTCAACATGGGAGAATATCTTTCCAAGATGCTTACTGACTCATGAAGGGGTACCGAAAATAAAACAACCTTTGCTTCAGATATCAGTTCTTCGTTGGAGTATTCCGATCCTTTAGGATCGGATATTATTACACGATAACCCCTTTTGCGGAAAAAGTTGGCGAAAAATTGTCCCATCTCACCCCGTCCACCCACAATGCCAAGCGTTGAGCCCGGTCCCCACAATTTGAGCAGTGAGCCATTCATAGGATTTCCCCTCTTATTAAAGTTCTCGCCCCACTGCCTCAGCAACCCATTTCAGTTCTTCCATTAACTTAGCAAATTGTTGTGGCGTGAGTGATTGAGGACCATCACTAAGGGCTTCTTCAGGTCTAGGATGAACTTCAATTAGCAATCCATCAGCCCCTGCCGCGATCGCTGCCTTTGCCATCGCAGGCACCAGATCTACCCGTCCAACTGCGTGGCTTGGATCTACTATGACAGGAAGATGGGTCAATCGTTTCAAAACCGGAACGGCACTGAGGTCCAGGGTATTTCTGGTTTCTGTCTCAAAGGTTCGGATACCCCTTTCGCAAAGTATGATGTTTTCGTTACCCTGACTGGCTATGTATTCCGCCGACATCAGCCATTCCTTGATAGTGGCACTCATGCCGCGTTTCAGAAGCACAGGTTTTTCAATATTGCCTACTTCCGTAAGCAAACGAAAGTTCTGCATGTTTCTAGTACCTATTTGAATTATATCAGCATACTTTGCAACGAGCACAGCATCTCTTGGGTCCATGAGCTCTGTAACTACCAGCATTCCCGTTTCTTCGCGCACTCTAGCCATGTATTCCAGCGCCTGTTTACCAAGGCCTTGGAAACTGTAAGGGGAAGTGCGAGGTTTAAAGGCTCCACCCCTTAAAAAATTTACTCCAAGCGGTCGAATTGCCTTTGCAACTTCTTCCAGCATTTCCCTGCTTTCCACGGCGCAGGGACCGGCAATTACCTGAATCTTCTTGTTCCCGATACTGTAGCCGTTGCACTTAATAATAGTATCTTCACTCTTGAATTCACGACTCACCAGCTTGTAAGGACTCATAATGGGCATAACTTTTTCCACGCCCGACATGGATTCGATGGGAATTTCCCGAAGAACTCGTTCGTCACCAATGGCCCCGACAATCGTTCTGTGTTCTCCCTTAGAAATGTGAGCCTTCAAGCCCAAGTCCTCGATCCGACGAATAACTCTGTTTAGATCTTCAGGGCTATGATCAGGTGTCATCACGATGATCATGGTGTACCTCCTTTTGATGATTTTGTTGTTTGTCCAATAAAAAAGCCGCGGGCTCCGGGGAGCCCGCGGCTTTTTATCCCAAGCGGTAGAAGATATGCTATCTTCCCCGTGCCACCTCCATGGTCCTATATGTTAGCCAATAATAGTAATAGTAAACCCCACCACAAAGCATAGCTCTCACTCCAATTTCCTCCGCCTTCGCTTTGCTTATCATGATCCCAAGAATTACAGTTTTCACATACATATTCAACTCACACAAGTCAAGCGCAAATGAGCTTGAAACAGCTATCAAAATGACTCCGCTACTTGAAAAGGTTGTTCAAGACATCCTTTAGAGATTTCACGGTAACTATTTCCACTGCCGATCGTGGTTTTACCTCCTTTTTAAGCTGTTCTGCCGTTGTTGCCGGTACCATGACTTTATTGAACCCCAGGCGGATCGCCTCTTGATATCTCACATCGCTGTAGCCAACCGCCCGAACTTCACCGGTAAGGCCCACTTCGCCCCAAGTTACCAGCTGGTGAGGCAGCGGTCGATCAAAGTAGGAACTCATAAGTGCCAGACATACGGCCATGTCCGCAGCCGGTTCGCGAAGCTTTATCCCCCCCGCCACGTTAATAAACACATCTTCCTGAGCAAAAGAAATTCCAAGACGCTTTTCCAAAACGGCCATGAGTAGCGATGCTCGGTTTGCATCGAAACCCGTTGCCGTGCGGCGAGGTACTGCAAGTGCACTGTATGAAACGAGGGCCTGAATCTCCACGAGTAACGGTCTTGTACCTTCGATTGTTGCCATTACCACAGAACCTGGAGCATCAATGGGACGCTCTGCTAAGAACATTTGAGAGGGATTACGGACTTCTTCCAGTCCCCTGTCCTTCATTTCAAACACACCGATTTCATTGGTTGATCCGTAGCGGTTTTTCACTGACCGCAGAAGACGGAAGGTATGAGTCCGGTCTCCCTCTAGATAAAGGACAACATCAACAAGGTGTTCCAAGGCTTTCGGACCCGCAACTATTCCTTCTTTGGTGACATGCCCGACGATGATCACGGTAACGCCTTGGGTTTTCGCCATTTGAAGCAGCCTATCCGTACAGTGGCGAATCTGGGTTATAGTGCCCGTAGTTGCGTCAAGCAAAGACGACGCAATGGTTTGGATGGAATCTATGGCCACGACTTCAATTTCATGAGCCGAAATCAGCTCGAGGATGGCCTCAAGTGTGGTTTCTGACGCCACAAGCACTTCTGCATCACCGACACCTAGTCTGTTGGCTCTCAGTTTTATCTGTCTCCTACTTTCCTCTCCAGATACGTAGAGAACCTTCTGCCGTGTGGACAGGGAAGCAAGCACCTGAAGTAGCAACGTTGACTTTCCCATACCCGGGTCCCCTGCAAGAAGTACAAGAGAACCCGGCACAAGGCCACCTCCAAGAACTCGATCCCACTCAAGCATAGGAGTGCATATTCTTCTTTCCGATTCCATCGAAATGGCATTAAGAGGTTGCGCTTCCGGTGGCGTTGCGTTCTTCCCGGGAATCAACATTGGAGAATGACGTATCGCAACCGGTACGGTTTCTTCAAAGCTGTTCCAGCTTCCGCAAGATGGGCATTTACCTAGCCATTTGACGGATTCGTAACCGCATTCCAAACATCTGTAAAAGCTTTTAGTCTTTTTCTCTTTCATTCTGAGCTTTCCAGAGTATTACACACCTTTTCTGCCAGATCCATTGATGCAGTAAAAGCAGGCGAAATTGGATTAAGAACGTGGACAGTGTTTCCGTCTTTAATCATGACAAAGTCCATTTCCAGAGACAGGGTATTTTTGTTAATGAGTTGCGGTCGTATACCAACTTTATTAGATGGCACAAGATCTCCAGGTTTCAAGCCGCGAACCAGCGCCGAAGCGTCTTTGTAGAAAAAGGGCTTCAGATACTTCAGTGGCTCATGAATTGCCACGCTTCGGAATTGAGGATGCCTGAAGAACAGGATTGCATTTGCCTTCAATATTTGCAAGGCTTCTCTGTCAATGCCGCTGATTACGCCGTAGTGTTCTCTGCCGAAAGCCGGAATAGCCGTTGGACCCACGTAAACATCGCCATAAATGTTTCTTGAAAAGTGAACACCCAGAAAAGGGTTTTGCAGGTTCGGAACAGGGTAAATGTTCCCTTTTATCGTGTCGTTTAGAACGCAATCTCTCTGAAGCTTCCAATACAGACCTTTGAATGGAACAATTTTGTATTCCTTACCGAGTCCAAAAGCATGAGCCACACAGTCGCAATATGCACCTGCACAATTAATGAAGTGTTCAAATCTTACGTTTCCACAGGAAGTGATTATTTCGAACGACGATTTTACTCCTTTGAACATACAGTTGAATCTGATCGTTACCTTTCCGGATGACTCGAACTCCTTTGCCAGAGCTTCCAGGACTTTTCTCGGATCAACCGTTGCCGTGTTTTTTACCCATAGAGCCTTCTTTACTGTCCGGGCCGATGGCTCCAGTTCTTTCAGGGTTTTCTCGTCTATCATTTCAACGCTGGCACCGTTTGCCCTAGCCCGACGTTCTAATTCGGCCAGCGTTTCCAGTTCTGATTCTGACTTTACGACGATGACTTTGCCTGTTTTGAGGTAAGGAAGGTGGTTTTTTGTACAGAATTCTGACATCAACATATTTCCTCGCAGGCACGATTTAGCTTTAAGGCTGTCTGGGGTGTAATAGACACCGGCATGGAGTATTCCGCTATTCCTTCCAGATGCGTGCACACCAAGCTGAGATTCCTTCTCTAGTATTAGTATTTTTTCGCACCCTCGCTTCAATAGTTCCCTCGCAATTGTGAGACCTATAATCCCGCTCCCGACAATTACAACTTCCGTATCATGCATTGCTTACTCCTGATGGTTATTTTATTAACGATGTAACCTTATGCGCCATACGGTGGGATAATAACAAATCATTTTTTCGCTTGTTCGCAACCCCCAACCTCTTAGTGCTTCTTCAAATAAAAAGCATACCGAGGTTACGTTTTCTACTTACCGTGGAGACTGAGGAAGAATTTTTGTTTACTTTGTTTCAAGCTTTAGCTACCTTTTTAAGCTGCAGTAGAGAGGGGCTCCTTGAATGGTTAATTTTATAACTTTGGAAGACCAAAATGATTCCTCTGCATGATACCATTCCGCGAAGAAGCAGTCCTTTTGTTACATGGATAATCATTTTTATAAATCTTCTGTTTTTCATGATAGAGCTGTCGTTACCTGAGCCTTTGCTCAGAAAACTGATATTCTATCTAGGCATTGTGCCTGCCAGGTACACCTATCCCGGTTGGCCAGAAGAGGGGCTCAGTTACTGGCCGTTTCTTACCAATATGTTTCTCCACGGAGGTTGGTTACATTTCGTTGGCAACATGTGGACTTTGTGGATATTTGGCGACAATGTAGAAGATCGACTTGGCCATTTGCGGTATGCTTTTTTCTATATAACCTGTGGCATTGTTGCATCGCTTACTCACATTGTTTTCAATGCGCACTCAATAGTTCCAGCCATTGGAGCGTCGGGAGCCATAGCGGGCGTTATGGGAGCCTATTTCGTCATGTTTCCTTACTCTCGCGTGATAACCCTTGTCCCCATCTTTTTCTTCCCGTGGATTATCGAAGTGCCGGCTGTTTTGTTTCTTGGATTTTGGTTTTTAAGCCAGTTTTTCTCAGGCACACTGGCTATAATTGCGCCGGAAGCGGGCGGCGGTATTGCTTGGTGGGCTCATGTTGGCGGCTTTGTAACGGGAGTCATCATGGGACCACTGCTGAAGAAAGCTAATAGAAAATACCGACAACATTATCCTGATGAGTGGGTTCCGGTTCGGTATTTACACAGAACTTAACCAGCAAGGGAGGAGGTTTTATGAATCCCACCGACTTGTTCTGGTTGTTCCTGGTTATGATTTCTTTGCAGCCTTTGTTGCGTCAAAGGATTATCGATGCAACGAGACAGAAAGCGGTAGCTCGCTTTGAGTCTGAGCGTGGTTCCAGGGTTATATTGCTGGTTCATAGACAAGAAACAATGAGTTTTTTAGGTTTTCCCATTATGAGATACATTGACATCCATGATTCGGAAGATGTTATTAGGGCAATCCACATGACCGATCCAAAGGTTCCGCTTGATATTATTATTCACACGCCAGGTGGGCTTGTTCTTGCGGCCCTTCAAATAGCAAGGGCAATAAAAAAACATCCCGCTCCGGTTAGTGTTTTTGTGCCACATTATGCCATGAGTGGCGGCACTCTTATTGCTCTGGCTGCCGATAAAATTTACATGGGATCTCATGCAGTACTGGGCCCACTAGACCCTCAGCTTGGCAAGTATCCAGCCCCGTCGCTGGTAAAAGTAATCAAAGAAAAGCCCATTGAACACATAAACGACGAAACACTTATCCTCGCCGATATGGCAGAAAAGGCCATTCGACAGCTCCAAGATGCCATAGTGGAATTAATAGAAGATAAAATGGGTCCGGAAAGGAGCCGTGAGGTGGCGCGGAAGCTTACCGAAGGGCACTGGACTCACGACTATCCGATAACCCCTGAAACTGCCTCTTCTCTGGGTCTTCCAGTGTCAACGGACATGCCGGAAGCGGTTTACAAACTCATGGCCTTGTATCCACAACCGGTAAGGCGTATGCCGTCGGTTGAATACATCCCGGAGCCTCGAACGGGTAGGGGATCAAGGCTGCCGGATTCTTAATCAGGAATTTCCATCTTGAGCTACCAAGAGTTCTACTCCTTCTGCGTCCAGTTCAAAAAGAATGGCATCGATTTCCTCTCTGGTGGCTGCTAACCTGTCAAGGCTGTAAACAATCAGCCTTTTTATTCGGTGTCTTTCTATATCCCAGAACAGATCGCTTCGGCTGGTGTAAAATCGCACGTTTTCGTCTGGTTCAATTCCCCAGTGTTCCTTCATGTATTCAGTTAAAAACTCCCGTTGGCGGGCAAGAGGCCTTTCGTAACTGCCTTCGTCCTCAGGCGTTAGTTCGGACTTCCAGACCATCAAGTACACAGCCGTAATCCTGTCGTCCATAGTACCTCCCCAGTCACTTGATTATTTCACTTTTCTAAAGCAACCTTATATTCTTCAAATGGGAAAAATACTCAAGGACAAAAGCAACTCGGTGCGTCCACCGGGAAACAGACAGGAATTTCAAATAAATGGAGGGATTGTAAATGTCCATGCTGACAAAATCCTTGACCTTCGAGCAGGGTCCAATTCGCCCGCCGAGTGAAGCTTCAAGTCTTCTTTTGAGGTTTACCAGAAATTGTCCGTGGAATAAGTGTGCCTTCTGTTCGGTCTATAAGGGTACAACGTTCAGCAGACGGAGCCTGGCCGAAATTAAGGCCGACATTGACACTGTAGCCCGGATAATAGACGAGATTAAATCTCTATCATGGGCTCTTGGAGAAGGTGGTGCTATCACGATGCCTGTTGTCCGCCATATAATGACTGATCCGGGTGCCAATCAATGCCATAGACATGTCGCTTCATGGTTGTTTTGGAATACAGGACACGTTTTCATTCAAGATGCTAACAGCCTGATAATGAAAAGTGACGAGCTAGCAGAGGCAATCCGGTACCTCAAGGCAAAGATTCCAGGCATTACCCGAATCACATCTTATGCCAGAAGTAGTACGCTAGCCAGGAAAAGTTTACAGGAACTCGTAGAACTCAGAGATGCAGGTTTGGACCGGATTCATGTAGGCATGGAAAGTGGCAGTGACACGGTCCTAAAAATGGTTAAAAAAGGCGCCACCTCAAGACAACACATAGAAGGTGGGCGTAAAGTCGTAGAAGCTGGAATGGAATTATCAGAATACGTTATGCCGGGCCTAGGCGGCAAAGAGTATTCCAAGGAGCACGCTCTCGAGACCGCCAGGGTACTTAACGAAATTAATCCACATTTTATAAGACTGCGAAGCCTCAGAATTCCAGATTCTGTACCACTGGCCGAAGATGTCCGAGCTGGTCGCTTCGTACCTCTTCATGATGATGATGTGGTACGGGAAATACGCCTTATAATCGAACATCTTGAAGGCATATCAAGCACTTTAACATCAGACCATATCATGAATCTTCTGGAAGAGGTAGAAGGAACCTTTCCTCAGGATAAAGAGAAGATGCTCGAGCTGATTGACGAATATCTAAACATGCCTGATCATGACAGGTTGCTATACAGACTTGGAAGGCGCGGAGGCGTATTAAGAAACCCTCGGCAAATTAGAGACATTGAAATACGAGCAAAGCTGGAAAGAACACTCAAAGATCTTCAAATGGAAGCTAATGAAGACATTGAAACAATTATCAACGAGCTTGCCAACAGGTACATATAACCTGGATGCCTACAGGATCTGACTGAGAAACAACTTGGTGCGTTCGTGCTCCGGATTGGTGAAAAAATGCTCCGGAGTACCAACCTCAACAATTTTACCATGGTCCATGAATATCACACGATCTGCCACTTCCCGCGCGAATCCCATCTCATGCGTCACCACCACCATTGTCATGCCTTCCTGAGCGAGAGCTTTCATAACATCTAATACTTCCCCGATCATCTCAGGATCCAGTGCTGATGTAGGCTCGTCAAAAAGCATGACCTTCGGATCCATTGCTAAAGCCCGGGCTATAGCAACCCTTTGTTGCTGACCGCCCGAAAGTTGGTCAGGATATACGTTTGCTTTTTCCGGAATACCCACCTTTTCCAAAAGAAACATGGCTTTTTCTATCGCTTCTTTTTTTGCGCGTTTTCTTACAATCAGTTGTGCGAGCGTAATGTTTTCAAGTACCGTCTTGTGTGGAAAGAGATTAAAAGACTGAAACACCATGCCCACTTCGGCACGTAGTTTGTTGATGTCCGTCTTCGGGTCCAGCACGTCAACACCGTCTATGTAAATGTGACCTGTGTCGGCATATTCCAGGCGGTTTAGACACCTGAGGAGTGTACTTTTTCCGGACCCAGAAGGTCCAATTATCACCACCACTTCTCCTCTCTTCACGCTGCATGACACATCGTCCAGGGCTTTTACTTCATGGGGGACAAAAAAGGTTTTGGAAACATTTTCTACACGAATCACGTTATTATAAACCTCCTCTCAAGATATTGCATCAGCATGGAAAGTCCAAATGTAAGGATCAAATAAAGCAAGGCGCATACGAACCACAGTTCAAATGGTTGGAGGCTTGTTGTCACAATCTCACGAGTTGCCTTAGTTAGTTCACGGATTGCTATGATGCCGAGGAGCGATGAATCTTTAATGAGGCTTATGAACTGGCCGGCAAGTGGTGGAAGAATTCGCCTAAAGGCCTGAGGCAGTATAACATAGCGCATGGCCTGGCTGTAAGTCATCCCTAGGGACCTCGCCGCTTCCATCTGCCCTCTATGTATTGACTGAATACCGGCCCGGACTATTTCAGCAACGTAAGCTCCTGCAAAAAAAGCCAGGGATGCCACTCCGTAGTAAATTGGGGGAAGCTGTTGAAGACCTTGTTTTGCCAACAGGGTATTAATCAGGGTGCCCAATACAAAGTACCATATAAAGATCTGCACCAACAGTGGGGAGCCCCTGATAATTTCAATGTAAACAATCGACCACCATTTGAATGCCGGATTTTCGGATATTCGGGCAAGGCCCGCCACAAGACCGATAAATATTCCGAAAATGATACCAATGATACTAACCTTCAGCGTTGTATAGAGGCCCACTAACAACAATCCGGGTTTCCATTTGGAGTAAGTTCCTATGATGTCCCCGGGAAAGACATGATCTCCTTCCTGAACTCTTAGGTAGCTTTGATCAGGAACAGTATATTCGGCACTATCAGAAGGCCCTTTTACTTTAACAATTACTCCGGAAGATCGTGGCTTTATGGAAACAACATCACCATCAATGTCGGCTCTTATTTCGATGTTCGCTTTATACAGGAAATACTGAGGGACCCTGTACCATCGCCAAACGTATTCGATCTTTAAAGTTGAGAAGTACAGCAAACCAATTCCCAGAGCGAGAACCCCCCAGAAAACCCCAATCCACAGAAAATAATGACGATTCCTTCGTTTGACAACTTTTCTCTCAGCCATGACGCAGTTTTCCTACACTCCTCAACTTTTTATTGTTCATTCGATCTAAGCTTTACACGGAACTTAGGCGGGGAATTTTCCCGCCTTTCACAGGCTAGTAGTTTTCACAAGCCGCCGGCCGTCGTCAATTACTGTACGTTTTTTAACCAGTCGGTGCTTTTGAACCACTTGTTGTAGTAGTATTCATAGCGTCCGTCGTTTCTAATCTGACGAAGAAAATTATTCAACCAGTTCAGAAAATCGGGGTCTCCTTTGTTTATTGCCCAGGCCAGTGGCTCATAGGTGAAGGGTTTATCGAGGAATACCAGCTTGCCTTTGCCGTGCTGAGCATAAAAGACTGCGCAATAGGGGAGGTCATAAACAAAAGCATCGGCTTCTCCGTTGAGCACTTCCATTACAGCCTCGGTTTCTGTCTCGAAGGATTTATAATTAGCCTTTGGTATCAGGCGTTTTACAGCCTGTTCTCCAGTGGTTCCAAGTTTTGATGTTATGGTAAACTTAGGATCGTTAAGGTCTTTGTAGGATTTTACAACATCCTTCCATTTCTTATTGAGAAGAATAGTCTGTCCAACGACAATATACGGATCGGCGAAATTGACCTTTAAGTTTCTTTCCTGGGTAATTGTCATGCCGCTCATGATGATGTCAAACTTTCCAGTAATGAGGCTCGGTATTATGCCATCCCACGCCGTGTTTACCGGAACGAATTTAACACCCATTGCCTTTGCCATTTCTTTTCCTATGTCAATGTCGAAGCCAATATAATTGCCCTTTTTATCGGTCATTTCAAAGGGCATGTAGCCTGCTTCGAAGCCAACCCGAAGTTCTCCTCGTTTAAGGATTTGCTCCAGTGTTGATTTCTTCGCCAGTTCAAAATCGGCAGCCTGAACAAACACTGCAACAACAACAAAAACAACAGCTACCAACAACACAAATAAACTTTTGACCCTCATGCTTCCTACCTCCTTCATGGTGTTAATAGGACTTTCCTTCATCCAGCAACTCTTTTATAACCATTCTCACATGGCATTCTGGACACAGAGGAATTTCTTCCTGAGGTATGTAGATAATTAAAGTTATACCACACTTGGGACACTTTACCTCTACGGCTTCGACTTTATCCCGCATGGCAAACCACCTTTAATTGTTTCAACTTCTGTTACACATTAGCAAACTATGATGTGAACACAAGACATTTCTTTGCTTGCCACCGCTGAGCTATTTTACTATGGTAACTGAGCTTTTCGCCATGGAAACAGCGCGAGGTAAAAATTTCATAAATATCCGCCAAACCTGTCAAGTGGAGATTGAATGGTCAGTCACAAATATTCTGCCGACATTCTTCTACTTCTCGTAACTTTTATCTGGGGAACCACCTTTGCACTGGTAAAAGATGCTATTGAACACGTGCCGGTATTTGTTTTTTTGAGCCAGCGTTTTTTGCTGGGTGGCCTCTGTCTTTTGTTATTTTGTTTTTTCCGACCGAGGTGCTTCAGTGTGCTTTTGCTTGTCAGATCAATCATTCTGGGCTTGTTTCTCTTCGGAGCTTTTGCCTTTCAGACGCTAGGACTTGCTTACACTACGGCTTCTAATGCTGCGTTCATAACGGGCTTGAATGTTGTTTTTGTACCGGTTATTGAGCGCATGTGGTTCAGGAATCATCTCTCTTTCGGTGTGTGGACGGGTATATTATTTGCCGTGCTCGGACTTTTTCTTCTTACAACCAGTGGAAAATTCACGGTGAATCTAGGAGACTTTCTCGTACTTGGTTGTGCCATTTGCGTTGCCTTTCATGTAATCTTCACGGGGCTTTACGCCACCAGGCACGACGTTATGTGGCTTACTACTTTAGAACTGCTCACCGTAGGGCTTTGCAGTTTTATCATAGCTTATGCGCAGTCAAAACCAATGTTTGTTTACTATCCGGGTACAGCCCTAGCTTTGGTTGTATGCGTCTTTGGAGCTACAATTTTTGCTTTTGTAGTGCAAACCTTTGTTCAGCGTTTTGCATCGCCTACACATGTTGCCATCGTGTTCTGCATGGAACCGGTCTTCGGTGCTATTTTCGCTTATTTGTACAGTGGAGAGCGTTTTACAGGGCAACAGCTTGTCGGAGCGGTCCTGATAATACTTGCCATGATTACGGCGGAACTTGGAAGCAGGGAAGAACTGGTATCCGATACCTATCGCTCCAAGGCGGGTCTTGTTGAAAGATAACGCTACGCCAGCTTGAATCTATCAGGAGGCTTAGTGTTTCATGAGCCTGTCCATAGGAATGTAGGTTGCGTTCATGCGCTGGGCGATTATATAGCCGTAACCCATGGCCATTGGGTCCAGTTCCGTGTCCACGAAAATGGCCTGAATGCCAAGCCTCCGCGTTTCCCTTGCATAGGCAAGGGTTTCATCCAGGGGGTCGCCTCCAAAGCAGCTTACATTGGGTCTTCCGTCTGAAAAAAGAATAAGAAGAGGTACACATTCCGGATTTTTGAAAACTTCCTGTTTTAACTGTCTTAAGGCTAGATCCAGTCCAAGGGCAAGAGGAGTTCTACCTCCGACCGGAAGCTCCTCTACCCTAGATACAGCATCGTGCATGTTGCTGGTTATGGGCAGCAGCAATTCTGCCTGCTGGTGTCTGAACGTTATTATGCCAAGGCGATCCCGCTTCAAATATAGATCCCGTATTAAGGCTTCAATAATGCCCTTGGTTTTGGACATGCGATCGTTGGTTCTCATAGATGCGCTGGAATCGACAACTATGACCGTGGTTATGCCGCACCTGCGCTGTCTTTTCTTGAGACGAATGTCGCTGTCGCTGATGACCATCTTTCCGTTTCTGTTCCGAAATTTCTGATGAGGAGCAGCAGCTCGAAGTGTACCAATTATAGATATGTCATGACCATTGTCTCCATTGGTAGGATAACGCACCCCCGAACAGAAACCGGATTTCTGTGTCGTCGGAAGTGGAAACCTCCGACCGGGATGATTCCCGGGTTGGATTCGATGCCATGGAATTGACGGCATCACATTCGGTAGGGTCCCTTTGCAAATGTGAGTTACACATTCCAGCGGGGACTTGCAGATAATTTCTTTATCGGCTTTGACCGGCTTGTTCTGTATTGTCGGTTCCCACTCGGCATTGATTTTTTCTTTGCGATCGTTGTTCTCTTCGATAATCCTCCTAATTTTACTTTCGTCGAATTCGGTTTTCTCAAGCGGGTTTTTCTTAACTCGGTGTGGGAGGCTTAGCCTCGCCGCAAGTTCAATGTCTGTTCGAGTTACCTTTTTCCGCCCTTCTAGTGCAGCATTGGCTCGAGCTGCTTTTATGATGGTTATCTCGGCTCTGTGACCATCTGTGTCCATCGCAATGGCGAGCTGAGCAGCAAGTCGATACATCTCTTCAGGAATCTCGATAGAATGGATAGCCTGCCGTGCACGTTTAATGATCTCCCGCAAAACATCGTCCTCGTGTTTCCATCTGGCCCTGAAGGCAACGGGATCTTTTTCAAATTCCAGCCGCCTCTTTATAATTTCGAGTCGTTCGTCAACGGATGATGCAGCCCTTACGGTAACGCAGAGGCCAAACCTGTCGAGCAATTGAGGACGCAGGTCACCTTCTTCGGGATTCATAGTTCCCACGAGAACAAAGCGACTTGCGTGGGAAAAGCCAATGCCTTCCCTTTCCACTATGTTCACGCCTGAGGCTGCTACATCCAAGAGAAGATCCACAATCTGATCGTTCAACAGGTTAACTTCATCCACATAAAGTATGCCTCGATGGGCTTCGGCAAGTAACCCCGGTTCAAAAGCCTTCTTGCCTTCCTTTATGGCTTCTTCTATGTCAATGGTTCCCAACAAGCGATCTTCCGTTGTGCCTATCGGGAGGTTAACAAGCCTTATGGGTCTCGACACCACAGGAAGGGTCCCCTGATCCTTGAGTCTTTTCCTGCACTCTGGACAAAGATTCTCAACGTCGTCTGGATCGCACTGAAAAGAACAGTGTTTTACGACTCGGATCTCCGGCAACAAGTCTATGAGTCCTCTGACCCCTGTTGACTTCGCCGTCCCTCGCTGTCCCCGTATCAAAACGCCCCCTATTGACGGATCAACAACATTGAGCAACAGAGCTTTTTTCATAAGCTCCTGACCAACGATGGCCGAAAAAGGGAATCGTACCTTTTCCATTGAACGTATGCGCCTCCAGATAACTTTGTGAAATAATCACCATTTCCAGTTAGCACCTAGAACCACTGGGGTCAAGTACGACCGAGTCATAGTATAAAATAAAAAAGCTAACCGGCGGGGCTAGACCGGTTAGCGAGACGAGGAGGAAAGAGTTGGTTACTTTTTCTGTTACACTGAATGGTGCAAGAGTAGTGCCATCCTTGCCAAAAGAACCCAATTCGGAAATAAGATACCGAAACTTAAAAAAATTCTATGATGAAAAACAATTTAATTGAATGGGGTATAAACAATTTTGAAGGCGTGTTTTTCCAGAAAAAACGCCACAATCACGCCACAATCACGCCATCATGGTGTTTGCGCCATTGCTCGAAGTAGTGCAACACATTAGATCCGGTCAGTATTTCGCGTCCGATTGTTCTGTAAAGCATATCGAGCTCAGCAGCTGAAAGGATCGCTTTAATTTCCGGGCAAAGATAGTGAACACAGTAATAATGGCGCGCTTTCAGGATACAGCCGTTTTTGCCAAGGAAGAAACAATGATCTTTGTAGAACTGACCTTTTTCTACGTCGCAGCCCATCAGAAGATTTACAAAGACAAGTTCAGCATCATACCAAATGGCAACTTCAGGTGCGCAGCAACTTCCCTTTGGAGAGTTTCCACAGATGGCGCACATTTTCCAAATGCTCAGGCTGGTCATGGCACGAGCCGTGTCCTCAATTGCTTTTTCATAATCGTCCAAAACCTTCATGAACCCTAAATCACTGAGCAAATCTTTTCCATAATTAGCATAGAGTCGCTTTGCTCCCGTGATTATTTCCTTCAATTCAGAAGAAAGAGATTTTCCGTTCATTGCCAACAATCTCCCTTGCCGTCTTACCAGCCAGGATCCACTTGCATTTTCTCAGGAACAAGTACATGAACAAGAAAGCTAACCTGTCGCTCTTCCCTTGGTTTCAGCTTCACTTTCCAGGCCCACTTGTGAGGATCTTCGCTTTCTACTTCTGAAAGGTCGGGAGTCTTTATTTCCTTGAAAACAATTCGTTCATCGGAAGCGACAGGCTTTCTTTCTTCAAGCTTCACCGTTACCGGATAATCATGGTCGTTTTTCAATAGAAAATGCCACTTCCAAAGGAAGCTCTTTTTGGCATGAAAAAACCCTCTCTCACCTGCGAGCTTCTCGTCCAGCACCATTTTTGCGCTTACCAGCCGATCCGGGCCAAAATAAAAAACCTTTTCAGATCCAGATATGCTCAGTCGTTCCTGTCCAACGTATGTTCCTTCCAAAAGAAACGTTGCCGTCGCTTCGGGAAATATAGAAGCCTGTGCAAGTTTCACTTTAGCCAGGATATAAGCCCAAGGATTTACAAAAGGACGAAGCAAGTACTGAAAATCGGCTTCCCACGACAGCTTTTCCACAGGAATTATCGTATCTTTGCCGGGATAAACGGTGCGAGTTCCAACCGAGTAGATGTCGAAGCCGGATTTTTTCTCTTTTTCCACCATGTCTTTTTCTAATTTCTTCGGCGCAGGAGCCATACCTGCAAGCATAAAAGCGCTACGTTTTTTCATAATTGATCTTGTTTCTTCGTAAACCTCAATGTTCCAGTACGGAAGCTCTGGCGGGATTATTGATTCCGGAGGCTCCATAGTAGCTAGCCGAATTTTCGCATCTTTCCAGACCATTCCCGTGTGTTGCCACACCCTGGCTTTCCACTGAAAAACTACTTTCCCATCTCTGGGATAAGCGTCAACTGTATATTCAGGGGTCCATCCTGCATTGCTGAAAATCGCCGAGTACTGTAACCTTATGTTTTCGGTACCGGGAGGAACGGAATCGAAATAACACGTTACTTGCCACTCTTTTTTTAAGTTTCCGGTAAGTTCCTCAAGTTCCTTTTCTAATTTTTTCAATTCCTGTTGCTTTAATTCTAACTGCTTTTCAATCTTCACCAGCTCCTTGTGCAACTTCAGCAGGGTATTTTGCACTGTCTGGAGAAAATGAGGAAGGCCCTCTAGTGTTTCGAACTTTCCCTGACTCTGGGCGACCCACCCGTCTATGGTTTGCTGAACTGCCTTCTCTCGGGCTTCTAGCCAATGATATTCCGTTCGGAGTTGATCAATCCTCTCGCCAAGCTTTTTTATTGCCTCGTCCTCTCTTTCTTCCAGCATTTTCACGGACACAAACAGGATTTGCACAGAATCAGGTCTTTCCACTTTCACCTTCAATGTGTCAGGTTTGGCCTGCGGTGGGATGCGAAAAGTGGCTTTTCTATTGATTACTGGCACATCTTCATGAATAACCAGCGCTGCCGAACGCGGGGTCAGAAGAACCCTTTCCACACTTCGGGCACAAACCTCCCTGCACATAGCACCAGTGATGCCGACAAAAATAGCTAACATCAGCGCAAAATAATAACACTTTCGCATTGGTTGCCTCCATGTGACAGACCTTAAAAAGCCAAATCATTTGCCGTAACCTGCCTCAACCGCGCTTCCAGCTTCCTGTAAAGCTTCCATTTGAAATTCAAGAGATTCCTTTTCTGAGGTGTCGTGCCATAACGTTCAATCAGATATTCAAATCTCCGGTCCAAGGAAACCACTCGGTCGTGTAGCACTCTTTTGTCGGCGTAATTCACAATGAGTGACTCCGTTGGGCAGGCGATTATATCGGCCATGGAGAGAGAAACATGTTCTTCAACAATCGTTGCCACTTGAGGATAGCCCCAGGCACGTACTATTTCCGCCC
Organism: Deltaproteobacteria bacterium; assembly: GCA_019309115.1. GTDB lineage: Bacteria > Desulfobacterota > Syntrophobacteria > Syntrophobacterales > Thermodesulforhabdaceae > JAFDGW01. The sequence continues at coordinate 16,410 of JAFDGW010000006.1, read as the reverse complement.
CAACTTCCGCGTGATGACAGTGTTCTTCTATGCATTTTGCCTTGGCAATGTCATGTAGTAAAGCCGCTGCCGACACCAGTTCGATGGACAACTCATATCCCCGTTCAATGCACAGCCGTGCAATGATGGTCGATACCTCTTCCACTACAAAGGAGTGGCTCATTATATGCTCGGGCATTTTTGCTGATTTCATCAATGCAAGACAAGTTTCTCTGGATGGCACCTTGTTGTTCATTTTCGATTCCTCGCGATTTTTAGTTTGCTCCTCTCGAGCTTTTTTGTACCATCGTTCAAAAGTAAGTGAAGCATAATTGTTTTTCAAAAAACGAGGAGGATATCATGAATGATCCCTTGAGAAAGTACTGGGAAATCAGGCTTAACAGGGTAAAGGAAAATCTCGAAAAGAACAACTTTGAGGCTTACGTGGCAGAATCAGCAGAGCAGGCTAAAAGCATTGTGGTGGATAAAATCATTCTGTCTCTGAAACCATCAACCATCTCTTTTGGCGGATCCGTTACAGTAGTACAAACCGGTATTTATGATGCACTGAAGAGAGCAGAAAATATCGAAATAATAGACACTTATGATATGTCCTTGTCTCCGAAGGAACGAATCAATCAAAGAAAAAGAGCGTTACTTGCGGATCTTTTCATAACGGGAACAAACGCAGTAGTTGAAAACGGTATGCTCGTGAACCTAGACGGAATGGGCAACCGTATTGCGGCAATTACATTTGGGCCTCGGCATGTGATCATTGTTGTTGGACGCAATAAGGTGGTTTTTGACCTGGAAGAAGCCTTGCAGAGGGTCAAGGAGATTGCGGCTCCTGCCAATGCTATAAGGCTGAACCGAAAGACACCATGTGCCAAAACGGGACAATGTGAAGACTGCTCCAGCCCCGAACGAATATGCAATGTCTGGAGCATAGTCGAAAAGTCGGCTCCGAAGGGACGGATCAAGGTTATTCTGGTGAATGACGATCTCGGGTTTTAAGAAAAAGCTTACGTCAATCCCCACCTTTTCAACGGAAGGCGGGGAAAACATGCGGCGTTGTTGACAATGTCACAATAGACTGTTCTTTTGAATGCTAAGATGGCAAGGAGGAAGCCATGATAAATCTGGACCTCGTAGGACAGACCCTTGGACCTTATGAAATGTCCTACACTTGGCGTGATGTGGTTATTTACAATCTTGGAGTGGGCGCCAAGGCAACAGACCTGCATTACCTTTACGAAAGGCGCAGGGGTGGTCTAAAGGTGTGTCCGTCCTTTGCTACCGTGACTATTTATGAACCACTTTTCCCGATCCTGGAAAAATTGAATGTAGACCTTAAAACGGTTCTTCACGGGGAAGAATTTGTTAAATTTTTCGAACCGATTCCGCCGGAGGGAAAAATTCTAACCGAGGTCAAAGTTTCCGGGGTATATGATAAAGTTAAAGCTGCTCTTATTTTACTGGATACCGTTTCCACAGATAAGTCCGGAAAAAGATTGTTTGAAACGGAAATGACCCTTTTTTGCAAAGGTTTAGGGGGATGGGGAGGAGATCCAGGTCCGAAAAGAGAAATTCAGCCTGTTCCAGCCAATAGGCCCCCAGATTTCTCGGTGGTTGAGAAAATTCCCGAGATTCAGGCGGCACTTTACAGGTTGTCTGGTGACTACAACCCGCTTCATATAGACCCAGAGTTTGCTCAAGCTGCTGGTTTTCCCCGCCCGATCCTTCATGGCCTTTGCACGTTCGGATACGCCGTCCGGATTTTCATTGATCAAAGCTGTGAGGGCAAGGTTGAACGATTACGTTCCTTTGGTTGCCGTTTTGCTTCTCCTGTTTTCCCCGGCGACAATATCAAGGTAGAAGGATGGCACATAGGAAATGGTACGTACGCCATCCGAGTTTCAACGGAGAGGGGGGAAGCATTGTCGGGAGGAAGAGCCCAGGTTAAGTGAAAGGTAACATAACCAACGAGTATTTAGAGGCTTTCATTCCTTTATCGACACTCTTTGCGATCTCAGCGGCAAGAGTAAGATAGAGGTAGTTGATGAATCGAGGTCAGGGGCCGGAGTTATTGCGCATCAAGGCTTCAGCCGGTGCTGGAAAAACCTATCAACTTTCTGTGCGTTACCTCAATTTGCTGAAAAAGTTGGGTAGGCCGAGTCCGGAAAACCTCCGTCGGATAGTAGCCATTACCTTTACTAACAAAGCCGCTGCCGAAATGAAGGAGCGAATTCTCCGCTTTCTTAAGGAAATTGCCCTGGGCACTGAAACCGGTCAGGAACTTTCAAAAAAAACGGGCCTTTCGAAAGAGAATGCTTCGAAATGGATTGAAACCATAATTCTTCACTACTCCGACTTTCATGTACGAACCATAGACAGCCTGCTTTTTGCTATTCTTAGAGCCCTTTCCTTTGAGTTGGGAGTCAAGCCCGAAGCAAGGGTGCTCTTCAATGCAGAACCCGTTCTTAATGAAGCCTTCGACATGCTTCTGGCGAGGTCAATTCGAAGTGACCTTTCTTTGCTGGAAGAAGCGTTGGATACGTATCTGACGATTGATGAAAGAGGAGGATTTTACCCTGAAAATGGCCTTAGGAGGCGGCTCTTTGAGCTTTATCCAAAGACTAAAGAAAACCTTAAACGTAAAAGTTTAGATCCTGTAAGACTAAACCAGGCGGAAGACGAGGCAAAGCAAGCCTATTTTGAGTTTCTTGATGTAGTAGAAAAGTTCAAAGAACATATCAAAGGGAACTTGATTAGAGGGCTGAAACGAGACCTAGATCCTATGGATCTCCTGGAGAGAAGTATTGTTAACGGAGACGTTCAGAAGATTTTTAAGAAAAATTCCAGGCTTTCCAAAGAGGATAGAGATTACTTTTGTAGCAAGCGACAGAAGCTCAGAGAAAAGCTGGAAACTCTGTTGCCGCTTCGTCAGGAGAAGGCATACGCAAGGGTAGGGGGTTATGTACCGGCTCTTATCTCTTTGAGACAACACGTGGAAGAGATATGCCGCAGAGAAGGCATAATTCTTGGCAGTGAACACTGGACCGGTATTGTCCTTGCTGAAATGCGAAACGATGGTGTTCCTCCCCTGATATATGCCCATTTTGCGGCAAGATTCCTTCACTTTCTCTTTGACGAATTTCAAGATACTTCCCGAACACAGTGGGATACACTCTATCCCCTTTTTGCTGAAGCGCTATCAGAAAACGGTGATTTGTTCGTGGTCGGAGACGTAAAACAGGCCATATACCGTTGGCGCGGTGGCGACTGGAGTCTTTTTGATGACATTGTCAGCGGAAAATACTTCCAATCAGTGGAAAATCCCACAAAGAAGACCCTGTCTGGTAATTTCCGGTCTCACCCAAAACTTGTGAAGTTTTTCAATGCCCTTTTTGAGCCTTTGACAGACTGCAAAACGATTCTAGACGATTTTTCTGAGATTGTGCTTGGCAAAAATTCCCTTCCTGATGTTCGGAAAGAATTCGCACGCAGCGTATCCAGGGCTTATTCAGGTCACCTTCAGAAGCCTACTGCAAAAAGGAAATTTTCAGAAGAAGATGCCATTATAAGAATTTACAAGGTTCAGGCTGACGAAAGAGAAAAGATTAAAGACATTGTGAAAAAGAAGTTTCTGGAAGATGTCGAGCAGGAATGGAGCAAGCGCAAAGACATGATCGGAAAGTCTCCCGTTGCCGTCCTTGTGCGCAGCAACTCTGTGGGTGAGGAGGTTTCGTCTTGGTTGATTCAAAAAGGTATCCCAGTTGTTACTGAAAATGCCCTGCAACTCAAGGCATGCCCCGTGATCAAGGGAATACTTTGCTTTCTTTACTACCTCTTTGAACCGCAGGATCTGAGCGCGTTTTACGGTTTTCTGGCGTCAGGGCTCCTCAACGAAGGCCCGTCCAGCGAGGAAGAGCTTGCCACCGCCTGGATACAGGGCAGCACCGAGTTGTGGCGGGAACACGTTGAGTCTTTGACCAAAAAGCTTAGGCCCTTTGTGAATCGTTGGACACCCTACGAACTCGTTCAGGCGGTAATAGAAGAACTTGGCCTTTATGAACGCCTAAAAAATGATCTTTCGGCTTACGCCGCCTTTGTTTATAGGCTTCTCGAGGTAACCCATCAGTTCGTTCTTGAGGAAGGGGCAAGCCTTGGCAAGTATCTTTCTTTCTGGGAAAGAGGAGGGCTCGAGGAGCGGGTCGGTCTTCCGGAAAACGTCTGTGCCGTACGGGTACTCACCATTCATAAGGCAAAGGGGCTCGAATTTCCGGTGGTATTTATCCCCTTTACCGACTGGACCATACGCGACATGACCCCTGTAGATGTGCACAATGGCTACCTGGTTCACCTTCAGAAACCTCTTTCGGAAGAGCTTGAAAAGGTCAGAATGAGGCTTATGGCAGAAGAAGCTCAGGAGCTTCTAAACCTCTTTTACGTTGCGGTAACCCGCGCAGAAGAGGCGCTTTACCTTTTTCTTACGCCTTCCAGAAGGAGGGGTTTTAAGGATGTTTCGCATTGGGTTGAAAAACTTCTCGAAAGGAACAATGACTCATGCCACGTGCAAATATTAACGTCAGAATAAAGAATAGCAGCGAAGTTCATGTGTCCGAGGAAAGATTCAGAGCACGCCGCAGAGGTGAAATTCTCCATCTTGCTTTGTCCTTCGTAAGATCCGTGGACGACGTTTCGCACCTGAATACCCATGTAATTCAGGCTATGGCAATTATGGGAGAAAAGCCTTCGCGCTGGAACCTTGAAAATGATTTCATCCGCCCGCTGAAAAAGGTGTTTTCTTTGCCCGAAGTGGAAAAACTATTTTCTCCCAAAGCAAAGGAAGTACTTAACGAAAGAAGTATTTTGCTACCTTCTAAAGGTGATGATGGTGGCCGGGTTCTCAGGCCAGATCGCATGGTTCTCTTCGATGACCGAGTTCTGGTGGTAGATTTTAAGAGCGAGATTCCAGGTGACGCAGGAGCTTACGACGAATACCGAAGACAGGTAAAGGCCTACACCAAGGTGGTTCGGCTTCTTTTTAGTCTTCCCGCGGAAGGCTATCTTCTGTTTATCGTTACCCCTAAGGCAGAAAAAGTCTGTTAGGAGCTGCAACGATGGCCAGGATATTTGTCGTTCATCCTGAAAAGAATTTGTTACAGCTCGTGGCTTCTCACCTGTTGCAAAGAAAACATCTATCCAAAGCACTGGTAATCTTCCCTCATCGCCGGCCTGCAGCATTCCTTCAGTATTATCTGGCCCAGGAAATTAACGGTCCGTGCCTTCTTCCCATCATAATGTCCTTCGAGGATTGGATCAGGAAAACCTATGTGCTTACTCGAAACGGAGCCGAAATCCCACTCAACGAATGTGATCAGGCTTGGCTGGTTTACCGTGCCGCCAGAAAAGTTTTAAAAGATGGAAGACAAGAACTTTCTTTTGATGAGTTCTTCCCATGGGCGTTGAGGCTTGCCGGTCTTTTCAGGGAGTTTGATCTCGAGCTTACCGACGCTAGAGACATATACTACCCACCCGAGGAGAGCCTTCCTAGAAAAGCTGTTGAAATACTTGAAAAACTAGGACAAATTTACGACACGTTCAATGGTTTGCTGGCGAAAGGCAACTGGACTACATCAGCCAGGATGCTCCGTTTTCTGGCGGAAAGCGAATTTCCTCTACCGGACATGCCGGTATATTTGATCGGCTTTTACACTTTGACCAAAGCAGAAGATCACCTGTTCAGAAAACTCTACAACAATGGGGCATTCATTTACTGGTATGCCGAACCTGATAAACTTCCCGAATTTTACGAAAAGTGGCGAAAAGAATGGAACGCAGAAATACATGAGATAAAGCCTGACGAACCGCGAAATCGTGAGTTTTTCTTTTTTGAAGCACACGATTTGCACGCCGAATTGAGGGAACTGGAAGAAAGGCTTTCGAGCGAAGAGCTTAACACAAGGCCCGACCACTGTGCTGTCGTACTCCTTTCCATTGGTAACCTCATTCCTCTGCTTTACTTTCTCCCAAAAGGTCCGGTTAACTTAACCATGGGCTATCCGCTAAAGCTCACGGGCCTTTTTGCTTTTCTGAAAAGCCTGTTTGCCCTCGTGCTCAGCAGGGACGAAGAGAAAGGATACCATCTGGAGGAATTGCTTGAATTTTTGAAAAGCCCCTACCTCGAAAATACTCACTCGCTTGAAATCAAACTTCGGGAGTATGGAGCCCCCTTTGTCACTCTAGAAGATATTCTAAATTTGATGGGACCCGATTTGAATAAATTTGTTAAAAACCTGTTTGATAAAATTGTTCTGCCCTTCGATAAAGTGCAAACTCCGGCCGATTTATCCCGGAATTTGAGGAAGGTTTTCAACTTTATAGAAGCTCACAAAAGTGTTGACGTATTAGAAATTGAGTTTCTTGCAGCCATTCTGGAAAAGGTGCTTCCGGTATTAGAAGGTTCTCTTTTTTCCGATGTCTCAATGGGGAAAAGGGGGCTTTTCAGATTTTTCGAAAGCATGGTGTCTTCAGTTCGGGTTCCATTTGAGGGAGAACCCCTTCAAGGCCTTCAGATTATGGGACTTCTTGAAGCCAGACTCCTTTCCTTTGATAAACTGTTTTTTCTGGATGTGAACGAAGGTGTCCTTCCTGATGTGGAAGAAGTTAATCCGTTGATTCCACATGGGGTGAGGCCCGCCCTTGGGCTCCCTGATCGACAGAAAGATGAGGAAATCTTACGCTACCATTTTGAACGATTGATACAGTCGGCAAAAGAGGTTCACCTGTTCTGGCAATTCCAGACCACGGGGTCTGGATCTGGAAAAGCAGGTTTTAATGAGAAAAAAACTCGGAGCCGTTACGTGGAAAAAATTATATGGGATATTGAAAAAAGAGAGGAGAAGTTCTTCTCAGAAAGCAGAGAAGCTCACAGGTTGCGGAAATCTACGCTCGACCTACAGCCACAGGGGCTTTTACGTCCAAAATTCTTACATAAGGACGATCGTTTCAGGGGAATAATCAAGAGGAAGATTGGAAAGATATCTCCATCACTTCTTGCAACCTATCTGGAGTGTCCGCTCAAGTTTTTCTACAGCAAGGTGCTTGGGCTGTCTTCACCGCAATTACCGGAAGAGATTGAACACACCCAGCTGGGAATAGCAGTCCATGGAGCTCTGGAGAAATTTTTCAGAAAAACAGTGAAAAATCGCTTCCCCGCCATCGTTCGACGTAAGAACTTGAAATTTGAGAAGCTTTTTGGATTATTTAAGACAGTTCTTGAAAAACAGGATTTTTATCGACTTCTTTCTCCCGAAAAGAGATTTTTAATGCTCAAGGGGGCGGAATACAGGCTTAGGAAGTACCTCGAAAACCATCCGGAAGAGACGGAAATTCTCGGGCTTGAAAAGGATTACGGCATGTCTTTTGAGGTTGACGGATCAATATTCGAACTCTTCGGGAGAATTGACCGCATAGACAGGCGAGGCGGCTGCTATGTGGTGCTAGATTACAAAACCGGCTACGTAAATGGCATAAGGACCACCAAGTTTCTAGATCTTGATGTGTCTCCTTGGCTTTCGAAAAAAAAGTTTGACCGAGAAACCCTGGAAGAAATTGTCGAACGACTCCCCGATTTGCAGTTACCATTCTATGTTTATCTGTTTGCCAAAAATCCCCACTCTGCCAACCTGGTCTCAGAGGAAAAAGGTGAAGAACTCCTGAAGAAAACCACCGCTGCTTATGTAAAACTACGTGAAAAGGGGGAGGAAGTTTATCTCATCAAGCCGGAGGAATTACTTCCCGGCAGGCAATCAGCGGAGCGGGTCGAAAAATACTCCACTTGGATGGACGAAAAATTTCCCGAGTTGCTGAAATATCTTGTTTTACATATTATGGAAGCTCCCGAGTGGTATCCCGCTGTGAAAGAAAACATCTGCAGATACTGTGAATACCAGAAAATTTGCAGGTACGCGGTTTAAGCCGCTATACCAATACCGATTATGCATTGCTCTCATGAATTTTCGGACAGTGAACCTCTTGCCCAGTTGCTTCATTTTCCCGAAAAATTATTCAAGGCAAGCCGCAATAAGAAGGGCGGGATGGATTACACGATAAGACGTGAGCTGCGATAGCTGAATTGCACAGCTCAGGCATTCAGTCACTATGATACCAGGATTAAGCGGCTTAATCTTTTCCACAAGACGCATACCAATCCGCGTGGATATTTCATGATAGTGACTCTTGAAACCCATAATGCCACCCTGACCACAACAGTACATGGTGTCTGGAAATTCCTGTAACTTCTCAAAGCCCATGTGTTGAAGCAACCTCACATAAGGTCTGCCAATCTTCTGCTCCCTTTGATGACAGGGAGCAAAGTACACGAAGTGGTGTTTTGAAGCGGAAACGGTACAGCCCGAGGGGAGAAAATCCACCGAGGGCAAAAGAAATTCTCCGAGATCAAACACGTGATTTGCCAGAAGGAGGCGCTCGGAGGCAGGAATGCCCGGGAAAAGCTCGTCTTCACCCATAATTTTCTCATACAGGCTTCGCTTAACAGAGATAAACCGATTTGTTCGCCTGGTAAGGGGTACCATGAGTTCCTCCGTATTAGAGCGGATTTTTTCCTGAACCTCCGAGTGGTACATAGCTCCGGAAGGGATCACGCACCGTAACATAAAGCTGCATGTAGGGCAGGAGCACACAATGTCATATCCTGCATGAACTAACGGAATAAGATGCCCCATGTTCCGGCTTATCCAGCTTTGTACACGCTGGATATCCCCTTCTAACAAAGCCGGCATTCCACAGCATAGCTGTTTGGGAACTAAAACATCGTAGCCCAACGAATTCAGAATTTTAACCACAGAATACGGGACTTCCGGGAATATATATCGCCCCGTACAACCCGTAAAATACGTTACTTTCCTTTCTCATAACCGTTCCCGGTGAGATTTCGAAAGATCTGTAATAAACAAAGGCCTTTCCGGATGGAAAGGCCCTCGTTCGTTGAAAAAAAGAAGCTAGAATGCAAAAACCTTGTCCAGATCTTCGTCAGCAACCTGGAAGGTTACATTGTGAGGTGGCAGAGATTCCACCTTGAAGAACCTGGGCAGACGATCGTGTTCTTTTGTGAAGCCTGCTCTGGAGTTAAATTCTCGCTCCATCTTGAGAATCTTCTTTCCGTATTCGGTGAAATCATCAGCCGTCCAGTTCCAGCCGTAGAATGCGTTTATCATGTCAAGCATAGCTTGAAATGTTTCCGGCTGGTCAAGGATAGCAAAGGCGATGAACAGGCACATTCCCGTTGAATCAATTGCCGCCGTCGCAATCTGAAGGTTGCGTGAAAGCTCTACCTGACCTTCAGGTTTTAGAGGATCTACATAGCCACCGACTTTGAGTATGTTTTGCGCAATTGCATAACCCGCTGTGTGATCCGCACCCATGGTGCTTGTTGCGTATGTAACTCCGATACCGTGGGCTGCTCTCGGGTCATATGCCGGAAGAGCCTGGCCTTTCACCACGGGGACGCGTTCCACACCGAAAGCTTTGCCTGTCACAGCAGCGCCATTTCCAAGTATGCGCCCTAAGTGAGTTCCTTTGCCCACTTCATGCAAAAGATTTATTGCGCCCTGAGCATCGCCGAAGGGGATAATCCCCGCTTCCATGGCGACACCTATAGCTACACCCATTTCGATGGTATCGAGGCCGTAATTATCGCAAAGGAAGTCAATTAAGGCTATAGCGTCAATGTCATCTATTCCACAGTTCGCTCCATTTGCCCATACTGCCTCATATTCGGGTTGCTTGGTAAGGTATTTCCCGTTTTTGTCGTGAAAAATACCGGAACATCGAATAACGCAGCCACGATGGCAGCCATGTGTCGGACTACCACCGCGTTCCTTCTCAATTTTTGCGAGCTCCTCGCCGCTGATTTTGGCCGTGCCTTCAAACCGCCCTTGCTTGAAATTATAGGTTGGGTAAGCTCCTGCTTCGTTAATGATATTGGCTAAACTGTCAGTCCCATAAGCAGGGAGGCCTTTTCCCGTTACAGGGTGATTCCTGAGCCCCTCAACAAACTTCTTGTTTGCTTCACGGAATTTCTCCGGATCTTTGGGTTCCCTCATTCTCATGCCTGTATCATCCAAGACTATCGCCTTGACCTGCTTGGAGCCCATTACAGCACCAACACCGCCGCGGCCTGCATGCCTGGTGGGTCGTAGTTCCATATCAGTACAAGCGATGGATGCGGCTGACATTTTCATTTCACCGGCCGGCCCAATAGATATGCATGCAATTTTATCACCGTATCTTTGCTTCATTTTTTCAACAAGGTCGTAATTGGCAAGGCCTTTAAGGGAATTGTCAGTTTCAATCTTCACGCCGTCTTTGTTTATGTAAATAACATAAAGGTCGTCCGTTTTCGGTTTCCCTTCCAGCACAATGGCTGCATATCCGAGTCGGGCCAGAACCTGAGCAGGCTGGCCACCGGCATTGGATTCCTTGATGGTTCCCGTAAGAGGGCTCTTACAACCGATAGAAATGCGGCCTGTCATGGCCCCCGTAGTACCGCTTAAAAGCCCCGGTGCAATGACCAGCTTGTTATCTGCACTGAGGGGATGACAGTCAGGTGGTACTTCTCGAGAAACGATGGCTGAAGTCAGCCCTCGCCCTCCAAAACCTTCATACTCACCAAGCCCACTCTCAACAACCTTCGGCCCGCCGTTTGCTCCCACATCAATCCTCATAATCTTCATGGCCACCCCTCCAAACGTTTTACATTTCCTATCTCAAATCCTTTCAGGCCTTTTGGAATTTTCGCCCGCGAACTGATTTATTCTTTACTGTTACCATGGTAAAGTCAATAAATAGCACGGTTTTTTCAAACGGCTGCCATTTCCAGGTTGACAGTAAGATAAACTGATTATTTTTTAATATTGAATAGCTTTCACCAACCATTATGGAGGGTGATATGAGTAGTCAGTTTCGCACATTGATGCTGCTTACGGTATTGACGGTTTTTATCGTGTTTATGGGGCGGCTAATTGGCGGGCCCACCGGTATGGTTATGGCGTTGGTGCTGGCAGGATTGATGAATTTTGTAAGCTACTGGTTTTCTGACAAAATCGTTCTTTCCATGTACGGGGCACAACCGGTATCTGAGCAGGAAGCACCGGAGCTGTACATGATGATCAGAGAAATGGCGCAAAGGGCAGGCATTCCCATGCCCAGGGTTTACATTATTCCGAGTGAAGCTCCCAACGCCTTTGCCACCGGTCGTAGCCCAGAAAAAGCTGTTGTGGCCGTAACAGAAGGGCTTTTGAGGTTGATGGAACCGCATGAAATAAAAGGTGTGCTTGCACATGAACTTGCACACGTTAAGAACAGGGATATACTCATCCAGTCTATCGCGGCTACCCTTGCTGGAGCCGTAATGGTCCTTGCTGATATAGCCAGATGGTCGGTCATTTTCGGCGGTTTTCGAGGTGATGATGAGGATGAAGGGTTGGGAATTTTCGGAACCATTGCTGTGGCAATACTTGCCCCAATTGCTGCAATGCTCATTCAATTGGCAATTTCCCGATCCAGGGAGTACCTGGCCGATGAGATGGGGGCGAAATTCGCCGGAAATCCAGAATTCCTCGCCAGCGCTCTTGAAAAACTGGGGTATGCCACTCAGAAGATACCCATGCAGAACGTAAATCCTGCCACATCTCACATGTTTATCGTTAATCCACTTAGCGGTGGAGGATGGCTGACACTATTCAGCACACATCCCCCGCTAGAAGAACGGATTCGTCGGTTGCGCACCATGGCCTACACGGGATAAGTTTTGCTTTACAAGGCATAGCAAACAGGATATATAATTCATGCTAAGTCTGAAGGCCAGTAGCTCGAACGGCTAGAGCACCGGACTCCAAATCCGGGGGTTGGGGGTTCGAATCCCTCCTGGCCTGCCAGTAATTTTTTCTTTGTGGTGGATGTAGCTCAACAGGTTAGAGCACTGGGTTGTGGCCCCAGAGGTTGGCGGTTCGAGTCCGCTCATCCACCCCAGGCTCTTTCATAAACGCTATAACCCAATCATAAAGTTCCGTTCTGGAGTCTTTTGAGAAGTTCTTTAAAACCTGATACATGTAGGTCGGCGTCTAGCAAGGGGTTCCTAAAGGCCACAAAAATAACCCCGCTTTGTCTGGCAAAAGCCTCATCTACTTTGGAATCACCCACATAAATCACCTCTCTCGGATGGACTTTGAAGGTGTTCAGTATGCACTCCATCATATCCTTTGCCGGCTTGGGATGTGGCACGTCGGCCGCGCACACTACCAGATCAAACAGGTTTTTAAGACCAAAGTACTCTAAAACTTCTTCGGTTGACACTGTCCGGTTCGTGGCAAGTGCAGTCTTGAATTTTTGCTTTAATCTAACCAGACACTGTTTCAAAAAGGGATAAGGCTTCATATAGGGGAAAAAAGATCTGAAATCCAGATTCTTCGCATAAGCCCAGGCTTTTTCTGCTAACTGATGATCAGCTATTAGAAATTTTATAGACTCCTCAGCCGAGTGGGCATGCACGAAATCTTCCTGGTGAGATTGTATAGGCGGCAAGCCGAATTTTCCTAGGATAGTATTGTAAAAACAAACATTCGCGCTTTTAGAATCGAATAACACCCCGTCACAATCGAAGGCTATGACTTTAACTTCCCACTTCTTCATGATTCAAGTGAGCGCTGATTTGACTGGCTTTTTCAATAATTGAAAACAACTCTTTTCTCCCCAGGGACTGAATTTGCTTCAAAATTTGAAAATCAGTAATGGCTGTTCCTGAAAGTGTTCTGCCGACCATGAATCGCCCGGCAATAATATTTGCCAGCGCCACAACGTAAGTTATAGGCTCCATATTGTTAGGTGCGCTACATGCTGTTTCATGATTATAAATAACGTCCACAAGCTCGGACGGGAAAAACCATGTTTCCGCAAGAATTTTGCCAACTTCCGTATGGGTGAAACCAAAAACCTGTTCCTCTACTTCAACAAGAGGCTTCCCTGAAACGAGAACCTGACGATAAAAATAAGGCGCAACAGGATGTATGTAGTGATCGAGGACTACCTTTCCGATATCATGTAACAAACCTGCCGTATATGCCTGATCTTCTGGAAGGTTTAGCGAACTGGCCAGTGCTTCACTCAAATGAGCTGTTGTTACAGCATGATTAAAAAGACCACCTCGGCACATCGAATAACCACCTGTTTTTACAGAATAAATGGTTTCGCAGTAAGCTTCCAAAACAGTTTTTAGCAGTCGTCGTTCCCCTAGATAAACAATGGCTCTGTCGATGGACGTTATGGGATGTCTAGTAGCAAAAACAGGAGACTGGCAGAAACTTATAATCTTGGCAGTAATTACCTGATCTTTTTTTATCTCCCCTGCCACTTCGGAAAAGTTGTAGTCTCCAGCCTGAAGCATGTTCAAAATGCGCAATGCAACTTGAGGTATTGGCTTGATGTTCGTGGTAGTATGGAGAATATCGCTTTCCGTTGGACGACGTATGTGTTTGATATCAATTGTCGAATCAACTCCAAAAGGCTCAACGGACGTTTCCAGTGTTTCAAGATTCAAGGACATTGTGCACGTAAAAAATCCTCCCGTTTCGGACGCTTCAATGGGAATTTTTTCCGTTCGCAGGAAGTCTTCAACCACTTCCAGATTCTGTCCGCCTATGTTGAATACAAAATCCTCTTCTGTTAGCGGAGCAGTCAAAGCACCACCCGCTATAGATGCCCTCATATTTGATTTTGATGCTCCAATTTTTATCAATTCTTCGAGGAAAATCGGAAGTCCGGTGGTGGCGTAAACACAAGGTTGAAAATCTGACTCAGTTGGGGTCAAAGACTCGGGTAACAAAATATGGTAAAGCCCACCAACTTTATTTTTTCTGTCAACGATGCTCAATCCAACGCAGGTTCCCAAATAAGCTTCCAGAACCAGTGGTTGTTTTTTCCCTACGAAAAAGGTACCGGATTCAATTATTTTCCTATTCATTGGCTTCAAACTTTGAACGTGGATTTACTTCACAGTTCTGGTTTTAAGCCCTTTGCCTTCAACTCTTCAACAAACTTCTTATAACCTTCCTGCTGTGCCAGACAATCCCGTCTGTTCCAGTTTTTGAAAAATTTTTCAATTTCTTTTTCTCCCTTCTTTCGGATAGTATTCACAGCTTCGGTAAAAAAGCGATTAAATTTTTCACGATGTTCCATTTCCCATGAACTATCTGCTGCCAGAAGATTGTGCAAAAAACCCCTCAATGGGGCTTCTAGAAATTCCGTAAGTACTGCCTGAAGGCGATGTATACACTGTTCTCTAAGTTTTTCCAGGTCATCTGTTCTTTCTCTTTCCTTATTCAATAGGAATGCAAATTCCACCTCCAGAAGCTTCAGAGCCACGTTCTGTAAATCTTCACAATAGCTGTCGAAGCAGTGAGCCAGATACTTCCGACGATACTTACCCGATAGGGTTATACCCTGTTGCCTTTGAAACTCTTGAAGAAATTCCACCTTTCGATATGCGAAGGTTGTTGCATATTCTTTGAGATCCACGAAATAGGCTCGTATTGTTTTTCCCTCGGGTGATGGAACGGGAATCCTCGCAAGCTCCATCTCCAAAGCCACTTTCAAAAGACGGTCCCACTTTCTGTCATGAAAGATGTTTACCAAGAACATTAGCACCGCCTGTGTTTTTTAAGAAAATCTCCGTCAGGTAAAGCCTTGCAACTCTTATGAAACGATAAGTGTCTGCGATTATCCGCCGCTCCCGCTCACTAAAGGTTTTTGTCATCTCCTGCATTTGTGCCTCGCACAGAAACCAAACACATACATAAGGACGGTAGATGCGGTCAATAGTACAACCGAGGTCGTGCATCCAGTAATGGCAATATTTTTGATATGGATTTGTGCGCGTCTGTTCTTCGGGATAGTATTCGCCAAGTGCAGTGAGGTAAAAAAGATCTGTTTCGTTGTAAAAAACATGGCTGGCGTGACAGCAAATGTCCTGACAATACGGGCAGGTTATGGCACATAAGTGGTCCATAAAGGGGTCGAGTATGTCGATTGCACGAGCTATTAAAAGAGCCGTTTCGTGCAAATGTTTTTTGTCCCTATGGGGAAGTTCCTGGAAGGTATTGTATAGTTGTGTGCGTATCCTTTTCCAGTTTTTCTGTGAGATGAAGCGCCTGAAATTGTCAGGTTCTTCTGTTATACTGATGGAGGAAAAGGTATGAAGCTTAAGGATCCGAATCGTACTTTCCGCATTTTTGTTACGGGAAAGCCGGGTTGTGGGAAGACTACCCTCATTAAGAAGTTGGCTTCGCTTCTGCAAAGTCAGGGAATTTCTTTTTCCGGGTTTTACACTGAAGAAATCAGAAAAGCAGGCACCAGAGTCGGATTCCGCCTGTGCTCCTGGAGTGGAGATTGCGGATTCCTTGCTCATGTCGGGTTATCCTCCTCCGTACGGGTTGGCAAGTACGGCGTTTCTCTGAAATCCATAGAAAACATTGCCATTCCCGCCATGGCCGAAACATCTTCCGTTAATTTATTTCTCATAGACGAAATAGGCAAAATGGAATGTGCATCCCCTACCTTCAGAAGTGCAATCATCTCTCTTTTAGACTCTCAGGTACATCTTGTTGCAACCATTCCCCTGAAAGGCCCAGATTTTATCGAGTCTCTTTGTAAAAGCTACTCTGCGTCACGCTTCACCCTGACCCCGAAAAATCGGGATCAGGTGTTAAGTGATATCCTGTCTATTCTTGCCGTTCCTTTTCCTCGGTTGCAAATTCTCTCTCCTTCAGGTGCACCACCAAAACAGGACAAGGAGAGTGGTTAACAACATATCTGGTTACACTGCCTACTAGGATGCTTTCCAGAGCAGAACGGCCCCGGTGTCCAACGACTATTAGGTCGATGTCTTCCTCTCTAGCAAAGTCCACTATTACCTTTGCTGGCTTTCCATGCTTTATCACGAAGTTAGTATCCAGGCCTTCGCGCCATTTGGGTAGGACAAACTGTTGAAGTTCCTTCTCACGGTTCGAAGCAAGCTTACTCAGAATTTCCAAAAAATCCCCTTTGTATCCCTTAATGCTGAGATCATGTATGGCATCGACTATATGCTGATTTATAACGTGTAAGAAGGTTACGTGAGCATTTCGATCTCTACCGATAGCCAGCCCATAATGAACAGCTTTTCTTGAATTTTCGGAGAAGTCCACCGGTACAAGAATCTTTTCAATTTTTACCATATCTTTACTCCTTCGGTTTGTGAGGTTCGTAAAAATACTACTTCAGTTTTCAAATGTATTCATCTGAAGTAGTATTTCCGTCCACCCTGCAGGATATAAATCCTGCTTACTATCCCCTATCCATAAGGACTTGGGG
>JAFDGW010000070.1 GCA_019309115.1 Deltaproteobacteria bacterium | reverse complement strand
AAATCAAGGAGCGATTTCCAGAGTCATTGGAATGGCCGCCGGTTGGTCTCCCAGAGGACTACCTCGCCCTCATCGCTCCGAACCGGGCTGCTTTCGTGCGGGAGGGTGAAACCCTTGTCAGTCATGGCGGCATTAGTGTCGAGGAACTGCTCGTCCCTCTTGTTCAAGTCGATAGGAGGAACCAATGAGTTCGCGGCCCAATCGACGATACAACCAAATCGGACTCGACCGCCTTATTCGCATCAAGTGGCTGGAACGGACTGCGTATCTCGTCTTGGCAGGGAACGAGGCGCCTGCTGTGAAGACAGCGTTACAAGAAGATCTCCAGGGAGCGTTTCGTTCCAACAACACGAAGATACGCAGCTCGCTGGACAAGACGATCACCATCCTGATGAAGATCTGGGCTCGCCCTCCGCGCGACCTTCGTCCCCTTCAGCGGGAAGGCCTCAAGCTTCTCTTACACCTGCCGCGCGGGGACCATATTGCGGTCCACTGGGGCATGGCCATGGCGGTTTATCCGTTCTGGGGGAATGTTGCGGCCCATGTAGGGCGACTGCTCAGACTCCAGGGAACGGCCGCAGCCAGCCAGGTACAGCGCCGTGTGCGGGAACAATATGGGGAACGCGACACGGTATCCAGAGCAGTACAACGGGTGCTCCGGAGCTTCGTCGATTGGGAGGTCCTGAAGGAAACTTCGGAAAAAGGCATCTATACCCCTGGGCTTTCACTCCCCATAGCTCAGGTGGAGGTTATCGCCTGGTTGGCCGAGGCCTTCTTGCACGCTCATCCTAACGGTTCGGTGGCTTTGAGAACGGTTCTCGACTCCACGAGCCTGTTTCCATTCCGCCTCAGCCCTATTTCCGCGGATCACCTGGTCACGGTCTCCGGGCGGCTCGATGTGTTGCGACACGGCCTTGATCAGGACTTGATCATGCTTAAAAATGACTCATGAGACTTGGGTCGCTTCATACCAAGCACCTGGATGATAAGCGATCACATGGTAATCATAGTAAGGTTGTAAATTTTACATCTTTTACTCATTTCAAGGAACAAAAACTTGATCTTGAGTGGTTGATCAAAATCAGCAATACATAAATCCCGTGATTGCTTACCTTTTTGTTGGGACGTATGCTCTGAGAAGGAGGAGGAGAAGGAGAAGTAGAGATGCGGAGAAGAAGCAAGAGAAGGAGGGAAGCGGTCACTAGATGTTATACATTGCCAACTGGGGGGGTGGAACCCACCAACAATCTGGCTGAACGAACCCCTCGCTTTGGAGTTTTGTGGCGGGAAGTGATAAGAGCGAATTTTGTCCCTGCGCCATACCTGTAAGCTCCAATGTAAGTCTACCTTCAATGTCCTTGTGGATGCGTTCTCTGCTTATTTCAAGGGACAAAAACCTGACCTTGAATGGTTAACCGAAACTGGTAGTGTATAACACCCCGTGATCGCTTACAGGAATACTACTTGCAG
This sequence comes from Deltaproteobacteria bacterium, assembly GCA_019309115.1. Taxonomy (GTDB): domain Bacteria; phylum Desulfobacterota; class Syntrophobacteria; order Syntrophobacterales; family Thermodesulforhabdaceae; genus JAFDGW01. Next base: position 891 of record JAFDGW010000070.1, on the reverse strand, counting down.
ACTAAATCCACCGCTTATCATTGGTCCAGTCCAGTTGGGGGTCATTATAAAAGAGCACACCTCTTTCTATATCATTTCCTATCTTTCGTCAACAACAATCCCAGAAAACCTATTACCAATATCCCAAACCATTCTGCTAACAATAGCCATATATGAATAGTGTGATATTCAGGAATTTTTCCGATAAAATTATACCCTAATTCAGCTGTCATGTCTTTTGTAATGAGTGCATGCGGAGGAAATAAAAACGCAATAACTATTAAAGTAATCATTCCAATTATTATTTTCCTTTGTGCCGTGTTCATTTGACATCTCCTTACATAACGATCAAGCCAAGCTGCCGCTAACTTCGGATTGAGAAGACTGAGTGCTTCGCTAGTCCCAGTTTACCCCATTAACTCCTTAAATTCCTTAAATACTTTTTTAATCTTTCCGTCTATTTTATCGTTGATATTTTCAATTGAGTAACATTCTAGCTCCTTGAGTTCTTGATTGCATTTTTGAAGAACATTGCCTACGTTCTCAAAATCTAGTTTTTTGTTTCTCGAGCTTCAAAATCCCAGGTAAATAAAAGCAATAGAATTCCTTTGATTGTGTTTTTATTTTGATACCAGGCTTCAGGACTAGATTCTTTTGCTTTTTCCATTAACTCTGTCGCAAGTTCATAACAGAAGTATCTAGGTTTAGTTTTAAACAGATCTGTGGAATCAAAAAACTCTTCGTACGTAAGCAACCCCAAGATATTATACATTACCAATTTCGGTTAACCATTCAAGATCAGGTTTTTGTCCCTTGAAATAAGCAGAGAACGCATCCACAAGGACATTGAAGGTAGACTTACATTGGAGCTTACAGGTATGGCGCAGGGACAAAATTCGCTCTTATCACTTC
>JAFDGW010000029.1 GCA_019309115.1 Deltaproteobacteria bacterium | reverse complement strand
CCGTACGCACGACGAAAAGTTTCGTAGAAGTTCCAATACTTCTTTTGCCGTTTTAAACTCCAGTTTGCATGAAAGAGTTATCATTTCTCTTTTTCCCTTCACGAGAACCATAAATTCTTGCTGCAAAGAAAGTCACTATAGCTATTAAATCCTCAGCAAGTTCTCTGTGTCTATCTTCTTCATTTTCTTTTCCATTAACTATTACAAGTTCCACTCCAGAACTTTCTAAGAAAAACTTCAAATACTCATAACCAAATCTCGCTAACCTATCAGGATATTCAATCACTACCTTTTTAACTTCTCCTCTTTTAACTTTGTTTAAAAGCTTCTTTAAACCTCCCCTCTTTTCATTAACTCCGCTTGCTATTTCTGAGATTACTTCGTAATTCCAACCTTTCTCCCTTGCAAAGCATTCAAGTCTTTCAATCTGATTCCTTAAATACTCTTTCTGCTTTTTTGTTGATACACGTGCATACAAAATTACATCAGCTTTCTCTATCTCTTCTTCACAAATCCCAAGTAGCTTCTCTATATCTTTTTTCCTATACCTTCTCCTACCACCCGGCGTCCTTACAGGTTGTAGAAGACCCCCCTTCTCCCATTTCAGCAGAGTGTTCCTGTGAATACCAAAAAGCTCTTTTATTTGCTGTGCACTTAACAACATTGAACTCATCGTACATATTAACGTATGCTAATGCGCACTATTTAGCAACTGTTGTCAACCTCCTCCAGTCCACTACCCCTGCTTTCAGAATAAATTTCGGACATAATTCTCACGTGCTCAGAAATCAATGTACACACCTGCCCCCACCACCCCCTGACAGCGCCGTGAATCAAGGGAAGCCTTCTGGTTTCGCAGAACCTGGCCAGTTCAACTCTGTCCGGAACATTGTCGAGGGCGTCTATTACAACGTCAACCCCTTTCAGGTGATCACTACTCACCCTGCTTTCCATACAATTAACTGCTACTAGAGGGTTTATATTTTCCACAAATTCAGCAACGGACCTGGCTTTAGATTTTCCGTCGGTAAATGAAAAATAAAACCACTGCCTGTTGGCATTGGAAGGAACAAATTTGTCAGGATCCACGCAAACCAACCTCCCAAAACCAAGACGCGCAGCGAGGTGCACTATCACACCACCAAGACCACCACAACCGCAAATGAGCATGCAGCTTCTGCAAATTCTAGCCTGTTCCCATGTCGACAGAGCTCCGAGATTTTTTGCATACCTCAAAGGCACAATCCCTTCTTCCAAGCCATCGCCTGCCACCTTCCACGGCGGCAATGCCAGATCCCTGGCAACCTCCAGTATGACACAATCGTCAACAACGGTATATTCTCTGCTCCCAACCTTGAAAGGACGTACATGCTTTACCAGTAATTCGATAACTTCTTTCATCGTATCTTCAGACTCGAAAGGGCTATAAGTGCTAGAATCCCAGAAATAATGGAAAGCCTTACGACGACCTTTGGCTCTGCCAAACCCCGATACTGGAGAGCATGATGCAGCGGCGCCCTGTAAAATATACGTCTCCCTACCAGCTTGACCCCAATCTTGTCCTGAATCTGACTGGTCAAGGCTTCGGCAACAAAAAGCCCACCAGCAATAGGAAAAAGCATTTCCTGCTTCAGTAAAACACTCATTGTCGCTATGGCCCCTCCAATCGCCAGCGATCCGGTGTCGCCCATGAAAATCTGGGCCGGATACGCGTTGTACCAAAGGAATCCGAGGCCTGCTCCAACAAAAGCTGCTGCTACAATGGTAAGCTCTCCCGAACCGGGCACATAAGGAAAGTAAAGATAATCGGAATAGATCCTGTTCCCCATGACGTAACCAAATATTCCGAGTACTCCCAGAACGAAAAGTGACGATGTTATTGCAAGGCCGTCAAGGCCATCAGTCAGATTCACCGAATTGGTAACGAACATGATGAACAAATAAAGGAAACATATGTACACAACAGGGTGCAACTGAGCAACAGGGTGTTTCACAAAAGGAAGATAAAACTCCAGGCTGTGCAGCTTGAGGGGGCTACTACTACCAGTTATGTAGTACCCAAAAATAACTGCAAAAACGGACTGAAAGACGAGCTTCGCTCGTTCCGATAGCCCCTTATCTCCGCTTCGACGCATTATCTTACGGATGTCATCGGCAAACCCGAGCAAACCATACCAGAGTGTAGCTGCAACGGTGCACCAGACAAAGGGACTTTTCCAGTTAGCCCATAGGAAAAGCGAAAAGATCACTCCACCTATTATCAATACGCCGCCCATGGTCGGAGTGCCCTTTTTGTCAGTCACTTCGGGCAGACCGATATCCCTGGCCTGATCTCGAATGTTCTTCCTGTGCAGAAACATTATAAACGGTCTGCTGCACAGAAATACGAAAATGACCGCGGAAAGAGCTGCTGCAATTGATCTGAAGGTTATGTAATTAAAGAGACGACAGTAAGAAAACACATCGGAATATTCGTAAAGAAGTCGCCCTATGGTGTAAAACATTTATCTCTCCGATTACTCATCACACGTAGTGCCACAAAGTGATACTATCTGTCTGTACGTTTCCTTCAAACGAAAGTGCGGCACAAAATCCGTTGACGTTAATATAAAAGATCCAAGCCGCTCTACCAAACCGTCGCAGGGACAGATAACTCTACGTTCTAAAAGGCGCAGGATGCCAAGAAGCGCAGCATAACGAACCTGCCAAAGAGGGTGCATTGCGAACTGTAAGAGCGCTTCCACCGCCCGTCCGTCTATGCCAATATAACCCATCGCCTTTGCCGCTTCACAAACAACTTCAAATGATGGATCGTTAAACCTTTCAAGAATTTTTTGAAGCCACTTGTCTTTACCGGCAAGCTTGTTCGAAAAGTGACACACAGCCCTACACGCTTCAGAGCGAACCTCATAATATGGGTCATCAATTGCTATCATTAGAGCCTCCTCCACATCCGCGTTAAAGATATCCATAATTTGCAACGCCCTAATGCTGTTCCGTCTGATAAAACCAACCTCCCGATAGTCGCCCCCCAGCAACCTTAGCCATAGCGAGACTGGGGTTCTATCTGTTATCATACGAAGAATCTCGGAGACTTTATCCCTGTGCAGCAAATACCCCACGAGCTTAACCCCTACGTTGCGAATCTGCCACTTTGGATGATAAAGCAACCTAACGGCACGGTAACGAAAGTACTCCACATCCTCCGGGTCAAAAACCTGATAGGGGTTAAAGGTTTCCGGATTTTCCGAATAATTGATGGACAACAACTTCAGAACTCGATCGTTAGAAGGCAAACTTTCCACACTCAAGCGAGACAGTTTAACGGAGCTTTTATGCAAATCCCTTGCTTTTGACGGATAATCAATGCAATCCACGATAGTTTCAGCGGCATTTCCCCGAAAGAAAGACTTTGCCGCAACGGCCATTGACGACAATAACGACGGATCTTGTAAAAGCCTCAAAATGGCAGATGCTAACGTCTGACCGTCAACAAATTCAACAACCCTGCCGTCCGGTTCCCTTCTGACGTCCTCGTATAACACCTGAGCTGCACCAGCGTTTTTCATCGCTCTGGCATTGATCACCTGATGGTCTCCCGGAAGCCCGCTTTTAGGAATCAGCAAAGCTGGCTTACCCAAGGCCGCTATTTCATTCAGAGTTCCGGCACCACTTCTCGCAACAACCAGATCGGCAATCCTGTAAACTGCTCCAATGTTGTGAAAATAGGCTTGACTGTAATAAAAGGACTCCAATTCCTTTTTTATCTCATCATCCAGACGCGAAATACGATCTTCTGTATCCTTTACGGCATCGTATTCTTCCGTGCGGGCAAGTCCGCGACCATGAATAATAAAAATCTTCTTTCTGTAAGGGTACAGGTACGGGATGGCATCAACAAGAGCCCTGTTGATCGTCCTTGCTCCCTGGGATCCACCAAAAACGAACACCACTTTTTTACCGTGAGGAACGGAAATTGCCGAATTCTCTTCCGACCGGCTCAGCATTTCCTGAACCCGCCGTCTTACAGGATAGCCTGAAAAAACACCGTTTTCCGGGAAGAAAGACATGGTTTCCCTGAAACTTACAAATACTATATCAGCCCACCTACCAAAAAAATGATTGAGCTGCCCTGGTACGGTGTTCTGCTCGTGTAGAAATATCCCAATCCTGATACGGAAGACCTTTCGCAGCACAACTGCTGCCACAATGGCCGGAGCGCTAACGTAACCTCCAGTGGATACCAAATATTTAGGCTGTTCGATGGTGAATTTGATGGCACATTTTAAACTTCCGGCGAGCAAAATTATGAGGAACTTTGCTAGAATAATTGGATTTTTCAGGCCCGGATAGCCGATTGAGTACGTGTACCAGAGTTCAATTCCCTCACGTGGAACAATGTGCGATTCTGCCTTGTTAGGAACGCCAATGTAAAGGAAGCGGTAGTTAGGGTGCCGCTTTGCAATTTCTTCATAAATAGCAAGCAGTGGATAAACGTGCCCTCCCGTACCTCCACCAGCTAGTATCACAAGAGGAGGTTTTCCCCGCTTCTCTTTTACCAATCCAACAACACGAAAGGCCAGAAAGGCCATAACGTACAAGGCCGCTATTACTGTAATCAGGGTTATCATGTCAGAGCCTTCAGGATCTCACTAAAGGGCACAACTCCCTCTCGAATAAGCTTGGGAGGATAAATCGTGCAGTCAACAACGGTCGAGGGGGTCTTCGAACTCAGAGGGCCGACGTCTATGATCACGTCCACGCCCTTTCGAAAGGATTCGCTTAATTCCTCGGGTTCGAGCACAGGTTCGCCTCCTGATACGTTGGCACTTGTGGCAATAATTGCTCCGCTTGCTAGCTCCGCAAGTAGCCTGGCGATAGGCTGAGGCGAAACTCTTATCCCGACTGTCCCACGTCCACCCGTAACGTATCGCGAAACGTTTTCAGACGCTCGAAAAACAAATGTAACCGGACCAGGCCAAAAAGATCTGGCAAGGTTTGCAAGCCAATCAGGTGGGTTTTTCCACATGGAAAAAGCTGCACCCGGGTTGGCTGCTATGAGAGGCAGAGGGTGATCCGGTTTTCTTCCCTTCAGTTCAAAAATCTTCAGCACTCCCTTATCGTGTTTTGCCGACGTCCCAATTCCATATAACGTTTCCGTAGGAAAAACAAAAATGGCTCCTTGATCCAGCAACTTTCGCCATTTTTCCCTGTTCTGCTCAAGAACACCTGGATCAGATGGAACAACCACTCGATTTGGCTTCATACCTCGCCAGCAAATTGTCTCTGAATTTTTGAATCGCCAGCAAGCACGCTTTCTCTCATTTTCTGGCGAAACTTCTGCAATCGTTCTCTAAGCTTATCATCGGCAAGGGCGAGTATTTCAATGGCGAGGTAGGCAGCATTTTTTGCACCGCCCTTGCCAACAGACACCGTGGCGACGGGAACCCCAGGAGGCATCTGGACGGTGGATAGCAGGGCATCCCATCCATTTAGGGGAGACGAATCGATGGGAACTCCGATCACTGGAATAGTTGCATGAGCCGCTATTGCTCCGGCCAGATGAGCGGCCCACCCCGCTCCGGCAATAACAACCTTTATGCCCCTGGATGGCGCATCCGAAGCAAACTTGGCCACAACATCGGGCACACGGTGGGCAGAAAGGATCCTCATTTCATAACCCACGTCGAAATCTCTTAAAACATCAGCAGCCGCTTGCATAACCGCCAGATCCGATTCACTCCCCATAACTATCGAAACAACCTTACCGCACATTTCCATTTCCTCCGTTCATTCCAGCCCGATGTCGCCACGATAGTACATGCCTTCAAAGTGAACTTTTTTCATCTCCCTGTAGGCCTTTTCTCTAGCTTCTGCGAGTGTTCTTCCACGAGTGACTATTCCAAAGACACGTCCCCCCGTCGTTATAAGCCTTCCAGACTCGTCAAAACCCGTTCCGGAGTGGAAAACCAAACATTCCGGATCCACACTTTCCAGGCCTTCTATAGGAACGCCAATTCTGTACCGATCCGGATATCCCTTGTACCAGCCTTTTTTACCTCTGCATCTTCCGCTCACCGCGATCAGGCAGAGCCTGTAATCGGGATCCCATTCCAAGCTGACACCTTTTAAGCGACCTTCCAAAATCGCTTCACAAACATCGACGATATCCGTTTTCATGCGAGGAAGAATAACCTGAGCTTCGGGATCACCCAACCGTATGTTTATTTCCAGCACATACGGTGTTATATCTCCATTCTCTTCCACCAGCATCAGACCAAGATAAATAACCCCCTGGTAAAGTATGCCCTTGTTTTCGCGAATACCTTTAATTAACGGTCGGGCTACGCGTGTCATAATCTTTTCAGATAATTCGTCGGTCAGCCAGGGATGAGGGCTGTAAGATCCCATGCCGCCTGTGTTTTTTCCTTCGTCATTATCACGAGCCCGCTTATAATCCTGAGCCGCCACCATTGGAACGATGGTGTAACCGTCGGTGAAACAGAAAAATGAAAGTTCCCTTCCATAGAGACGCTTTTCTATGTCAACGCGATTTCCTGAATCTCCAAAAATGCGTTTTTCCATAATGAGGTGAATCGCTTCTTCGGCGTCTTCAACGGTGTCACAAACCAGAGATCCTTTTCCGGCAGCAAGACCATCTGCTTTAACAACTACTTGGTATCCCACGGAACGCACGTAATCCCTCGCTTTGTCAGGATCGTCAAAAACGGCGAATTCAGGAACGGGAATGCCCAATTCTCGAAGCAATACCTTAGTGTCACACTTGCTGGATTCCAGTCTGCTGGCCTTCTTATCAGGACCTACGATAGGGATATTTTTCCCCCTGAAAAGATCAACAATACCGGCGGAAAGAGGCTTTTCCGGACCGACAAAGGCCAGATCTATGCCTTTTTTTTCGGCAAAGTCGGCCATTTCCTCGATAGTTTTTGCATTGACACACTCGGCCGTCTGAGAAATTCCTGCGTTACCGTGGGCCACATAGACCTTCTTAACCCTGGGACTCTGAGCGAACTTCCAAGCTATGGCGTGATCGCGCCCGCCGCTACCTACAACGAGTACCTTCATTGAATGTCTATCTCCTCATAACTTTTGTGTTTCCAGATAGGAACAGATAGCACCATCGTACTTGTGAGTCAGGCAGAAAGCTTTTTGTGCCAATGAAAAGCTGGTTTGTCTCGATACGTGGCCATCAAACCGCTTCATCTCATCCATCACAACATGATAATCGTCAGGGCTTGTTACAACGACTACGTACTTGAAGTTTTTGGCTGCGGCCCTTATAAGCGTTGGACCTCCAATGTCTATGTTTTCTATAGCATCGTCGAGGCTGCAACCGGGTTTTGCCACTGTTTCCTCGAAGGCGTAAAGATTCACTACCACCATGTCTATAGGCTCTATGTTCAACTGCCGCATTGCATTGGCATGGTCGGCCTTATCCCTTATAGCAAGTATGCCTCCGTGTACCTTCGGGTGGAGTGTTTTCACTCGCCCGTCCATGATTTCCGGAAAACCTGTATAGTCAGACACATCGGTAACATCTACACCGCTTTCTCTCAAAAGCTTGGCCGTACCGCCAGTTGAAAGAATATGTACACCGGACTCCTGAAGAAATCTTCCAAACTCAGGCAGTCCCCCTTTGTCCGTAACACTTATCAGAGCCCTTTTTATACGAATCATTTTCGCTCTCCCTTCTGGTTGCCAAAAACGGATTCAAAAAAACGCCAGCTTTTCTGTACTATTTCTGAATCCGGCGGCAGTTCGAAAGTAGGTTTTCCCTCAAGATCATACTGTGAAATAAGGGGATCAGCGGGGAGTATTACAATATTGTCACCAAAAGCACCAACCACTTCCTGAGGCCATTTTGATGGGGGAGTGACTACCTGGTTAACGATCAGGTAACGATCTCCAACCTTTATGGGGAGCTCGTTTACAAGTTGCGAAATACGACAGGCAGCAGTAAGTCCTCTTTTGCTGGGGTCTGAGACGAGCAATAAAAGATCGATGTCCTTCTGCGTAAGGCGACTGAAATGTTCCATGCCGGCTTCATTGTCTATTACCAGGTAGGGATAGTTGTTCATCAACCTGTCCAGCAGTTCCGTGAGAATGCTATTTGCCGCACAATAACAGCCAGGTCCTTCGGGCCTCCCCATTGCAATGAGATCAAACCCGTCCGCTTCTACAAGCGCTTGCTCCATTTGGATTTCCATGAACACGTCTTTCGTCATGCCCGTGGGAACATCCTTTTTCATGCGCTCCCGCCCATCGGAGATTGTCGTCGTAATCTCTACTCCCAGCACATCATTAAGATTGGAATTCGGGTCGGCGTCAATTGCCAGCACTGGCTTCATATTATTTTCTAGCATATAACGAATTAAAAGCCCGGCAACCGTGGTCTTACCCGTTCCACCCTTGCCACCAATCGATACTAAGTATCCCAATGTTATTTCCTCCTTTCCAGGTTTTCTTCTCTTAAAAAGCGCGCTAATCCTATTGAGACTTTCTCGCTCCGTCAACTATTTCACGTGCGAGGCATTTGAAAAATAACTTAATTACTCAAACCGCCAATCAGTGAAATAAACAGTTCACGATACCCCCGTCCACCGTATTTAGCCATTTTACAGCCTGATAACCTTAATCAGGTTAGTTGTACCGGCTACCCCCACGGGCACACCAGCGGTAACCACAATGCAATCGCCTTTCCCCGCATAGCCCTTTTCCAGCATCCACTTTCTAGCTACGTTGAACATATCATCGGTATTTTTGAATTTTCCGGTAAGAAGCGGAATAACACCCCAGCTGAGAGATAGCTGACGGTAAGTTGTTTCCTTATGGGTAGTTGCCACAATGGGGGTTTTAGGACGATATTTACTCATAAGCCTCGCCGTTGCACCAGATGCTGTTGAAGCCACTAGTGCTGCCGCCCTCAAATTCGTTGCCGCCATCCACGCCGCCTGCCCCACTGCACCTTCTATGCTTCCGTCTTCAACGTCCGTATGGCGGCGGATAAAAAAGTTTTCAAAATGACTTTCCGTTTCAACAGCTATCCGATTCATCATCCTGACAGTCTCAACGGGATAGCGCCCAATGGCAGTCTCCTCCGAAAGCATGACCGCATCCGTCCCATCCAGTATTGCATTTGCCACGTCCGTCGTTTCCGCCCTTGTGGGCCGTGGACTATTGGTCATGCTTCCCAACATTTGCGTTGCGGTAATGACGGGCTTTGCGAGCCTGACGGCACTTTTGATTATAGTTTTCTGGGCCAGAGGCACCTTCTCAAGAGGCATCTCAATACCGAGGTCCCCTCGGGCGACCATAATACCGTCGGCGCGTTCTAGAATCTGGTTCAGTCGATTAAGGGCTTGAGGCTTTTCAATCTTTGCGATCAAAAGAGGCCTGTTATCCAGGTTCTTAAACCTTCGCAAAACAGGGTCCAGATCCTTTTCATGTCTTACAAAGGATATAGCAACGAAATCGACGCCTTTTTCGATTCCAAACTCTAAGTCTATCATATCTTTACTTGTAATAGCTTGAACCTTAAGGCCGCCGGACGGAAGGTTGACGCCCTTGTGAGACCTCACTTCACCTCCAACGATAACCCGAGCGATTAATGAACCCTCCCCCTTTCTTTCCACAACAAGCTCAATGGTTCCATCTGCTAGAAGAATTCTATCCCCCACACCTACTTCTTCGAGTAGATAGTCGTACTCCACTGGCAGCACCGTTGGAACACTGCTTGCCTTTCCGGGAATCAGTTGGATGGTATCTCCAGATTTCAAACAAACACTCCGCTCTGCCAGTTCTCCCAGCCGAATCTTTGGGCCTCCCAGGTCTTGCAATATGCCCACACAGGCTCCCTCACTCGCCGATATGGAACGGATAGCTTCTATCATACGTCCGTGGAATTCGTGGTCTCCATGGGAAAAGTTAAGTCTGAACACGTTAACTCCCGCAAGAATCAGTTGCCGAATAATGTCCGGTGACGAAGAAGCCGGACCCAAAGTGGCTACAATTTTGGTTTTTCTCGCTCTGCTTCGCGGATTCACGGTTCGACTCCGAACCATTACATTCCATCAATGAGCAAACAAATCATATCCATAACGTTCGTCCTAGTAGGACCGGTTTTCACAAGAAGACCCATTTGTTTGAAAAAGTTGTAGGAATCATTGTTTCTGATAAATGCATGTGGATCTAATCCTTTCGCCACAGCCTTTTTGAAAACTTCACCGTCCACCATGGCACCAGCAACATCGGTGGGTCCATCCGTGCCGTCGGTTCCGACTGAAAAACCACTCCAGCCCGGAACATTTTTCAATGCAATTGCCAGCGCCAGGGCAAGCTCCTGGTTTCTCCCGCCTGTTCCACTTCCCTTCACGGTTACGGTCGTTTCACCGCCAAAGAGCAAACAAACCGGGGGTTTTTCAATTCCCTGACCGAATAGGATTTCTTCAACCATCGCAGCAAGGACTTTGGCAACTTCACGGGCTTCACCCTGTAGCCGAGAAGTCACCACGACTACGTTGTAGCCGTTTCTGCGGGCCACTTCCGCCGCAGCCCCCAGAGCAAGACGGTTGTTTCCGGCAACGGTGGTTTGCACCTTTTCAAAAACAGGATCTCCTGATTTTGGGGTGTCTTCTATTAAGCCTGCTCTTCCCTGATTTACAATACGTTGCACCGCTTCAGGGACTTCATCCCATATTCCGTAATCATGAAGCACCCTGTAGCAATCATCGTAGGTGGTCGTGTCCGGAACGGTAGGTCCCGATGCAATTACATCAAGCCTGTCTCCGATCACGTCGGAAAGAAGCACGGTAATAACACAGGCGGGATAGATAAAACGAGCCAGACGACCACCTTTGACTTTAGACAAATGTTTTCGAACGGTATTCACGGCTTCAATTGGAGCGCCGGCCCTGAGAAGCGCATCGGTTGTAACTTGTTTGTCTGCCAGAGTCAGGGGTTCAAGAGGTGAAACAAACAGAGCACTGCCTCCGCCCGAAAAAATACAAAACACAAGATCCCTTTCTGAAACATCCCTGACCACGTTCAGAACACTTTCCGTTCCACGATAACTTGATTCGTCCGGTATTGGATGTCCTCCTTCATAAACCGCAATTTTCTCCAAGGGCAACCCATGTCCGTACTTAACTACAACACCACCACCAGCGATGCGATCATAAAGTAATTCCTCAAGAACCCTGGCCATAGGAGCAGTGGCTTTACCAGCCCCTATTACGTAAATTCTTTCAAAATCTCTGAGGAAATAACACTTCCCATCAACATGAAGGACGTTTCCATCCCGCTTTACCGCTCTTTTTACCACCCTTTCCGGAGAAACCGCATCAATTCCTGTCTTAAACAACTCCTGAAGAATTTCACATTTTTTTACCTTCATGGCTCCTACTCGATACTTTTTATGGTTTTTTTACATTCAAGAAAGCCCGATTGGGAATAAACATCTTTCCGGGATTCAGGATGTTATGGGGATCAAAGGCTAGTTTTATCCGCCACATCAGTTCCATAACCGAAGGCCCCAATTCTTTGGTAATGAAAGGAGACTTGGCAATTCCGACCCCGTGCTCCCCCGATATGGTACCGCCCATCCGGAGCACCTCGTAAAAAAGTTCTTCAACAGCCTGTCCTGCCCTTTTCCGTTCGCCATCATCTGCCGGATCGTACATAATATTAACGTGAAGATTACCGTCACCAGCGTGCCCAAAAACCGGAATGGGTATGGAAAATTTCTTTGATATTTCCTTTACTCTGGAAACAAGTTCCGGAATGGACTGCCTCGGAACTGCAACGTCTTCATTTATCTTACCCCGTCTGATGCGCGACAGTGACGGTGATATGGATCGGCGAATGTTCCACAGCTTTTCTATTTCATCTTCGTCCGTAGCAAGCTGTACCTCTATAGCTCCATGGTCTATGGAGATTTGACGAATTGCGTCAACTATGAATTTTCGGAAACGCATTGAATCATCTACTTCAAACAACAGTAAGCTCCCAACGTTTGCGGCAAAGCAAAAATCAGAGTACTGAGCGACCGCATTCAGTATGTCCCTGTCCATGTATTCTGCTGCCGACGGAGTCAATCCCGCGCGGAGTACTGAGCATACACAGTTTACGGCAGAATTAGCATCCGGGAAGGCAACAAGCATTGCCCACGGGGGGTCGGGGGCAGGCAGTAATCTCAGTAATATTCGGGTAAATACGGCTAGAGTTCCTTCTGAACCCACGAGAAGACGGGTCAAATCGTATCCAACCACCGACTTTATCGCCTTGCTTCCCGTTCTTATGATTCCCTCAGAAGGAGCAACAGCCTCAATGCCCATTACATAGTCCCTGGTCACCCCGTATTTCACAGCCCTTGGACCGCCGGCGCCGGTCGCAACATTTCCACCTATTGTTGAAAAACTAAGACTGGAAGGATCAGGAGGATAAAAAAGGCCAATCGAGGCCACCTGTTTTTGAAGCTCGCCGGTTACAATTCCTGGTTCTACCTCGCAGATCATGTTTTTTTCGTCAATACTAATTATTCGGTTCATACGTTCAAGAGACAACACGACGCCGCGCTCCACAGGCACTGCCCCGCCAACCATTCCACTTCCAGCTCCCCTAGGATACACAGGCAAACCATAACTATTGGCCAATTTAAAAAGCTCTACTACCTCTTCGGCTTTTTCGGCAAAAACCACATACCCAGGAAAGCCTTCAAGTCTGCTGGCGTCAATCCCGTAAGGTAAAACATCTTCTGGCAGAAAATAGAGTCTTTCTGTCCCAAAAATGGACTCAAGTTCACGGCGAATTTTCTCTTCCACGGATGCCTCCACGCTGGTATTTTCGTGCCTGCTATCTTACCCTGTTTTTGAATGGTAACGAAAGACGGAGGTGAAAAATTGTCATCCCAGGAACCTCGAAAACCACTTGCTATCGGCCAGGCAAAGGAAGCAACGCTACTAAAGCTTTTGCCACCGAAAAACGTACAGTTGATACTAACCCGGTATATAAAGAAAAAAATGGGGGAAGCACCTCATAGGGTAGATACCTTTTCCGGGCTTATCATGGAGTGCAAAGCGGGAAAGATTTTTTTCAAAGACGGCATATTGGATTTTGAGCCCAACCCGTTTATGGTCAAGAAAGTTAAAACCTGGCCATCTGAGATTCGCAACATTCTTAAATCTTACGCTGGAACGGTTTTCGTGAAATCGGCAGAAAAAGTCTTGAAGGAAACCTATAAGCTTGTAAGAGAGCAAGAATTGGAAAAAGGGGGTATGGTGCTCGAAATAGAAGTTCCAGATGCTGAAGGGTATTTGTTTCAAGTAGCTATACTTCCTTCCGGAAGGGTTACGGTGTTTTCGAACCAGAACGACGACACAGCTCAACAAAGCGCCCTTCAGATAGTAAAAAGCCTCGAAAAGAGTAACCTTGTTGATTTTTAAGGCACTCTGGAGATGCGCCCTGTTCTCGGATGTGAAGTACTGTTAAGAGACAAGCCACGATGGCTATTCTCTTCCAGGCTAGGGCTTCTTTGCCACTATGCAAGTGTAACGAGCAACCTCAAACCACTGCCGGAAGAACTTGTAAAAATCGGTGCAAACCTTAAATGCCTTTTCTCACCTCAGCACGGATTTTTCCCAGAAAAGCAAGCCAACATGATAGAATCGGATCACCAGCTTCACCCGCGGTTGCAAATCCCTATTTACAGCCTGTATGGCCCAATGAAAAGCCCTCCACCTGAAGTATTGGAAGGTCTGGATTTTGTGCTCGTTGATTTGCAAGACGTCGGCGCTCGGGTTTATACCTATACCTCTACCATGGGGTTAACGCTGGAAGCGTGTGCTAGAAGCGGCATTTCTGTGGTAATCCTGGATCGTCCCAATCCATTGGGCTGTTCTCAGGTTGAAGGAAATGTGGTTGAAGACCGGTTTCGCTCATTCGTCGGCAGGTACAGAATCCCCATGCGTCATGGGCTCACTATGGGGGAATATGCTAGATGGATCGTGAAGGAAAAAGAGCTGGACATCGACCTTCGGATAATAACGGTGGAACGCTGGAGGGCATCTCAGATTTTCCCAGAAACCAGACTACCATGGGTCCTTCCTTCCCCCAATATGCCCTCATTTGAAACTGCCATCGTTTATCCAGGCATGGTCTGCCTTGAAGGAACAAATCTGAGCGAAGGTCGCGGCACTACTCTCCCTTTTCAGATTTTCGGAGCACCATTCATAGATCCGTACAGGCTTGAAAAAGTCATGAAAAAGATGGAACAGTATGGGGTTGTAATTAGGCCGATATTCTTCGAACCCGTTGCGGACAAATGGAAAGGTCAACGCTGTGGCGGATTTCAGATACATGTTATTGACCCACAAAAAATTAAACCTTACACACTTGGACTTATGGTGCTACAGGCAATAATACAAGAATATCCTCATCAATTTGAATGGTTACCACCGCCTTATGAATACGAATATGAAAAACTTCCCATTGACATCATCCTTGGAAGCCAACGTATCAGAAACCTTGTGGAAAAACTGGCCCCACTGGAAGAAATAGAACAATCATGGCAAAAAGATCTGGCACAATACATGGAGCTCAGAGAAGATTGCCGTCTGTATCGATGATCTGGTTTCTAAAAAATCTAGTGTATCAAGCGTCCTATCCTATTCCAACGGATAAAGAAATGATTCGGATCAAGTGACATAGTACCGTGGCTGTTCCAGGACCAGTAAATTATGAAAGCTTTTCCCTTCAAAGCAGAAAAATCCACAAACTTCCAGAAGCGGCTGTCGTAGCTTTCGTCACGGTTGTCTCCCATTACAAACAGGCTGTGAGCAGGTACGACGATTGGTCCCATGTTGTCCCTCGGGCTTACTTCAGGCGGGAAAATTCTGGGGTCGGTATGCTGCACGTAAGGCTCGTGTAGCTCCTTGTTGTTTACATACACCCTCTTATTTCTAATGAAAATTTTATCGCCCGGGAGCCCAATTACTCTTTTTATAAAATCCTTGCTTGGGTCAATCGGATAACGAAATACAACCACATCGAACCTTTTTGGATCTGCTCTGTGCCATATTACTGTGTTCACAAAGGGCACCTTAATATCGTAAGCAAATTTACTGACCAGGATGTGATCACCTACAAGTAACGTGGGGATCATGGAACCCGATGGAATCTTGAATGCCTGGACAACAAAGGCTCTTATTATCATTGCAAGAATCAGAGCTATTGCAATTGACTGAGTATATTCCCAAATAACTCGCTGAACCGATTTCTTTTCGGCTTCTGCTTTAACCTCCGCCATATTCTAATTTTCCTCTCGTTTAGGATTTCTTTTTCATTCGGCCACTAAGGGAGATCACCTTCGCACCCTTATTTTTCCCTTTGCCGGAAGTTTTTTTCTTCTTTTTCTCAGCAGGCTCTTCTCCTGTATCTTCCGATCCTGCTTCTGCCTCTTCGGATAGAAATTCTTCGGGCGCAACTACTTTTTCTATTCTGATCGGACGCCCTCCCATGGTGAACTCAACGCCATTTATATAAGGTTCTCGTAAAATCCATGTAACAACGACCAACGGAACCTGAAGAACCAAAAGCTTAACCTGGAACCACTCCGGCTTTACATCCGGAGTGATAGATTCAATTCTCGCAAAAAAGGCCGGCTTATTTTCAACATATACCAGAACAACATCTCCCACCTGAGTCATAGCTTCACACCTCCGATGAACGTGAATTTTCTGGTATCAAATTTCTCCTTTTAAGAAAACCCGAATTTTGCTGTTGCGCCTCGGAAAAAATTGAGCATTTTATGGTGTACCAATGGCATATAAGCAAATAGGGAGAGTGAAAGTGGCCAGCAACACGCCGTTTATTGAAGAAAGACTAAATCGCCTTAAAAACTGGATGGAACAGGAAGGTGTAGACGGTTTCCTTGTGTCCGGTCCTGAAAATCGTTTTTACATGAGTGGATTTTGTGGGGACGATGTCAGCTTTACCGAATCGGCAGGTCGTCTGCTGATAACCATGAAAGACCGGTTCCTTATAACCGATTCTCGGTACAGTGAGGAAGCCGAAAGTGAATGTCCAAACTTCGAAGTTTTGCTGTACGATAAGGAAATGAGCTTGACCATTGCTGAGCTACTCACCGAACTAGACATTCGTCGCGTTGCCTTAGAAAAGGATTACGTAACTATTGCCTTTTACGATTCCTTGAAAAAACATCTCAGGGATAAAAATGCCCGGTTAGAAGTAGTCGGATATTCAGGTGTAATTGAGAATATGCGAGCCGTTAAAACGGAAGAAGAAATCGAGTTAATTAAACGATCTCTGGAGATTACCGAATCTGTAATGGAAACGGTGTTTTCGCTTCTGGATAAAGGCTATTCAGAAAAGGAGCTGGCTTGGATTGTGGAGGAAAAAATCAGAACATCTGGGGCTGAAGCCCTGGCTTTCTCACCGATAGTAGCAACGGGACCGAACGCTGCGAAACCTCACGCTGTTCCAACCACCAGGAAACCTCGAGCAGGCGAAACCATAATTATCGACATAGGCGCAAAACTGGATCGTTATTGTTCCGATATGACCAGAACATTCGCCATTGGCAAAATGGATATAAAATGGCGGGAAATTTACAGGGTGGTCAGGCAGGCTCAGCTTGAAGCGCAATCGTTCATAAAGCCCGGTGTTAGATCTACAGAGGTGGACCAAGTAGCTAGAAGTGTTATAGAAAAAGGCGGTTACGGACAGTACTTTGGACACGGACTGGGACACGGAGTCGGACTGGCTGTTCACGAACTTCCCGGACTGCGCAAAGACAAGCCGGTAGAATTGCGTCCAAATATGGTGGTTACAATTGAACCCGGAATATACATTCCTGGCAAAGGCGGGGTAAGGCTGGAAAACATGGTCCGTATAACCAACGATAACGCCGAGCTCCTCAATAAAAAAGGGTTGTTTATTGGGGAAGATATTTGAAAGGCAAAATTCAAATTGCTGTAGATCTCTAGCAACCGAACATTGCTCTCAAGAAATACCGCGGGACGCTTTTGCTTATATATGGAATACAGCTTTGACCAGGGGTGATACAATGTTATCATTCTGGCGTAGGTTCCGTAGTGATGCTTGGATCTCACGTCTAATAGAAGGTTTTTAGAGGCCGACTTTCAATGGACAGGGAGGAGTTCCCATGAAGGAAATTTTTGTCAGGCTGGATAGGTGCATCGGATGCCGCAGCTGTGAACTTGCCTGCGCTGTTGAACATTCTCAAGCCAAAAAGCTGGAACTGGCTATACATGAAACTCCGAAACCGAAGCGCAGGGTTTATGTGGAATATATAGCCGGTCGCAAAATCCCTTTTTTGTGTCGGCATTGTGAAGATGCTCCATGCGTAAAGGCCTGTCGAACCGGGGCTCTCAGTCAGGATCCTGTAACCCGCGTTGTTACCCACGATCCAAAAAAATGCATTGGTTGTTGGATGTGTGCCATGGTTTGTCCTTACGGCGTTATAGGCGAGGAAGCGGAAAGAAGAATTGCTGTCAAATGCGACAGATGTCCCGATAGGGAAATTCCTGCGTGTGTGGAGGCTTGTCGCACTAACGCGTTGGTTTATACAGAGGAAAATGAATTTTCCGAAATGGTCAGAAAAGAAGCCATCACAGAGTACTTGAAGGGCTATATCCAATGAAGACCGGTAGCAAGTCAAAAGTAATTTGCCCTTTTTGTGGAGCAGGATGTGCTTTTTTTATAGTTACAAAAAGCAATTCCCTGAACATTGAATACATTTCTGATCACCCAGTTGCTCTTGGTGCACTGTGTCCCAAAGGAAATAGCTCGATATCCATTGTCAAACATCCCGATCGATTGAAACACCCGCTGGTAAAAAGTGAAAATGAATGGATTGAATTACCTTGGAATGATGCTCTCAACCTTGCTGCGGAAAGGCTTTTAGACATAAAAAAACGATATGGTGCTGACTCCGTCGGCTTTCTGGCGTCGGCACGGGCAACCAATGAGGAAATTTACCTGTTCCAAAAACTTGCTCGCCTGTTCGGATCACCTCATATTGACCACTGCGCACGCCTCTGCCATGCTCCATCGCTCGTTGCGCTGAAGGATATGCTTGGTTCAGGCGCTATGACGAATCCCATCTCGGACCTGGCAAATTCCGACTGTATCTTCGTCTTGGGATCCAACTTCGCCGAAACTCACCCGGTCGTCAGCAGGTGGGTATGGGATGCAAAAGATAGAGGTGCCGTGGTTATAGTCGCAGACCCACGACGAACAATCACCACCAGGATAGCCGATCTGCACTTGCAGCTACGCTCTGGATCGGACCCATACCTGTTATACGCAATGATGAAGGTCATAGTTGATAGAGGTTTATGTGATTATCAGTTTGTAAGAGAACGAACAGAGGGGTTTGATGATTTATATCGGTGGTTGCATTCTTTCGACCTTAAAGAAGCAGTTAAATTCACTGGATTGTCCGAGCGTGAAATTGTGGCCGCTGCCTGTTATTATGCTGAAGCTTACAGTGCAGCACTTATCTATTGCATGGGAATTACGCAACACAGGAACGGCACAGAAAATGTTCGGGCATGTGCAAATCTGGCACTGCTTTGCGGGAAAGTAGGTGCTCCCGGGTCTGGTATTTTCCCTCTTCGAGGTCAGAATAATGTGCAGGGTGCCTGCGATATGGGAGCGCTTGCAGATTACCTTCCTGGCTATGCGGACGCGTCAAATCATATGGAACTCAAAAAGCTAAGCAGAGTTTGGGAAAAATCGGATTTACCGCTTGGCCCGGGTTACACCGTCACAGAAATGACTAATGCCTCATTAAACGGAAAAATAAAAGCAATGGTGATATTGGGAGAGAATCCCGTGGTATCGGATCCGGAAGCGTCGGGAGTGAAAAAGGCGCTAGAGAAGCTGGAGTTTCTGTTGGTGATTGATCTCTTCATGACGGAAACTGCCCGATATGCGGATATCCTTTTGCCCGCGGCATGCTGGGCAGAAAAGGAAGGAAGTTATACGAACACCGAACGGCGCGTGCAATGGTCGGAAAAAGCGCTGGATCCAGATGGAGATGCAAAACCGGATCTGTGGATTATTGGGGAACTGGGTAAAAGATTGAAAATATGGGGTTATACTCCGAGGCCGGATGAAATACTTCGCGAAATAAATAGGGTAGTTCCGCAATACGGGGGTATTACCCCCGAGCGCCTGCGATTGAGTAAAAATGGACTTATATGGCCATGTCAGAACGAAAGCCATCCCGGAACGCCAATTCTGCATCAAAGCGGTAGATTCAAGTTTCACACTCCGCAATTCGCAATCGAGGATAAAGGAAAAATTGGAAAAAATAACATTTTCAAACTGATAACCGGACGTTTAGTCGTTCATTACAATTCAGGCTCAATGAGCAGACGTCTGTCAGAACTTTTTCCTTACGAACCGATAGCATCGGTGTCTATCAATCCAGAAGATGCAGCTGCTTTGGGTTTGAAAAACGGCGATGAAGTAAAACTAATAGGGGAATCGGGTGAAGGTATATTTCAAATTCGTTTAGATGTTAGTGTCCCCCCGAAAACGCTTTTTCTTCCCTTCCATTTTCCTGGCGTCAATGATGTGGTTACGGTAGGCCTAGATACCAGCTCAAGGACTCCGGGGTTTAAGGACGCAGAATGTCGGTTGGAGGTTGTATAAGATATGAAAAGGTTACTACTCATACGTGCCGAGCGATGTATTCGGTGTCGGGCCTGTGAAGTAGCCTGTGCCAGGGAACATGGGGGACAAAGCAGGATAACGGTCGTAGAGACAGAGTGTATTGCGTGGCCCGTATCCTGCCGGCACTGTAAAGTCGCTCCATGTATTCATGTGTGCTACAGGGAAGCAATTAGGTATGATGAAAGAGACATGGTTATAATCGACGAAAATCTGTGCACAGGCTGTGGACTTTGCGAACTGGCCTGTCCATTTGGAGCAATAACCATGGTGGAAAAACAAAAACCGTCTAAATGCGATGGATGCCAGCACCTTGTTCTGGATGGGAAAACACCGATCTGTGCTTTAACTTGCCCATCAGGCGCCATCGTTTACGAAAGTATAGAAGCCTATGAAAAGCAAACCAGGATTAGCTTTTTTTCACCCGTGAGGTAGCAAGGTGAGAAAACTTATAGTCAGTTCAGAGAAATGTATAGGCTGTAGGGCATGTTCTCTTGCATGCCCTGAGGATTACATTAAGATCGAAGAAGCAGAATCCGAGATATCGGTGGAATTTCCTCCAGGTTGCGACATGCAATGCACAAAGTGTGTAGATATTTGTCCAACTCACGCCCTCACACTAACGAACGACACACCTGAGAAGAAATCGGTAAAGCTATGGTTCGAAATGGCAGAATGTGAGGCTTGCGGTAGGTTCTTCGCGCCGAAAATGATGTTGAAATATATTATAAGACGGCTGGAAGATACCGGTCTCGCCGATGAAAAAATCGCATGGCTCATGCTTTGCCCTACGTGCCGTCATTCCATATCGCATTGAACATTCTAAGATTCCTTGTCAAACAATTGTTCCTTTGCTTCTCTGTTCACAAATGTTAAACTTTTTAAGTTAAAGATTTAAGAAAAGGGGGTTATGTGAATGTTTAAAGAAGGAGATTTAGTAGTTTATCCGGCTCAGGGTATAGGCAAAATCGAAGGAATCCAAAGCACTTCTGTGGATGGTCAAAAAAAGGATTTCTACATTATGCGCATACTTGATAACGACATGCGCATAATGGTTCCGGTGCAGAATGCAAACCACGTTGGAGTACGACAGCTGATAGAAAAGAAGGATGTTCCTAAGGTGTTTGAAATCCTAAAGAGAAAGGAAATCTCCGTCAGTGCGTCCACTTGGAACAAGAGGTATCGAGAGTACATGGAAAAGGTAAAATCCGGGTCGATATTCGAACTGGCTGAGGTGTTTAGGGATCTCAATTTGCTCAAAGAAGACAAGAATTTGTCATTTGGTGAACGCAAGATGCTGGACACGACCAAAAGTTTAATAGTCAAAGAAATCGCGCTGGTGGAAAACGAAAAAGAGGAGGTGATAGAACGACGAATAAACGAGTGTTTCTCCAGCAGAAGGAAATGATAAACTATAGGGGCGCAAAAAGTAGGGATAGCGAGGTGAATTTGATGAACGTTTCGAGTGTATGGCTCGTGCTGAAACTATTGATTGTTCTAATTTGCGCCGTCGGTGGTTATTTTATAGCTACGCAGGTAAGTGTGTTAAGTACTTACGCATGGGCCGAATGGATTGGAGCGCTAGCAGGCACCATTTTTGCCCTGCTCGTTTTGGCCTTTGAAAAGGTTATCAAACGTGTACCGCTCAAAATAATCCTTGGTGGGACTAGTGGACTCATACTTGGTCTTTTTGTAGCACGGCTTATTGGAAGTAGTTTTACAAGCCTTCAAAATCCGACGGTGCAAGTGAGCATCTATGTAATACTGTCATGTATTTTTGGTTACATCGGAATGGTACTTGGAAGCTTCAAGTTTGCGGAACTTATGGCCGGAGTACCTTGGTTCGGCAAGAGCTGGAACAAGCCAGAGAGCCCCAAAATACTGGACACTAGCGTTATCATAGACGGCCGTATTGCTGATGTCGCAGAAGCCGGCTTCATTGAAGGCCCTCTCATAGTACCGGAATTTGTCCTGCAGGAACTCCAGCATATAGCGGACAGTCAGGATCCACTTCGCAAAGCAAAGGGACGCAGAGGGCTGGAAATCTTGAAAAGACTGCAAGATCTCAACACCGTGGAAGTAAGAATAGACCGGCAGAACACATCGGACACTTTGGGTGTGGATACCAAACTGGTTGCTCTGGCGGAACGCGTAAACGGAAAGATATTAACCAACGATTACAACCTTGCCAAAGTAGCAGAACTCCACGGCATACAGGTTCTTAACATGCACAGGCTGGCACACGCCATGCGGCCTCAGGTGCTGCCAGGTGAAACTTTAAGATTGCAGATACTCAAAGAAGGCCGTGAAGAAGGACAGGGAATCGCCTATCTAGAAGATGGAACAATGGTGGTGGTTGAAAACGCGAGTAGATATCTGGGTAAGGAGGTAGAGGCCGCTGTTACGAGTGTTCTTCAGACTCCGGGAGGACGAATGATATTCACCACTCTTAAGAACGTAGATGGAGGAAGAGCTTCATAATATACATCTAAACATAGCCACTTGACATAAACATAATCAAGCTGTAAACGGTGTTTGGTAAAGTATTAGGAGAGAGGTTCTCTCCTGAATGTTAATATAGCTTTTTCAGCACTGTCCCATTTGTTATATGCAGGTGGGAAAGAGGTGCAGGTGGTCACCTTTCAGGTTTCGCTGAAAAGCCACAGGTGGTATAATCTAAGCGGAGCCTGTAGAGCAGCAGCTGCTTTGTATGTATGAATGTCTATGTTTTTGAGTAGCTGTTGCAACCACAGCACTGAGGTAAGCCTTGCGGTTGGTCGTAGATGAGCAGGGTTCTGGCTATCGGCTGGATACATTTGTATCCAGCCATATTCCTGATGTATCCAGGAATTTTATAAAAAGGCTTATTTTGGCGGGGTGGATTCACGTCAATGGAAATGCTACTAAACCAGGTTATATTCTCAAACCTGGAGATCTGATAGACATAACACTGCCTGATTACTCGACCGGCGCTATTGATCTGACTCCTCGACAAATATCCCTTAACATTTTGTTTGAAGACGACCATATCATAGTTGTGGATAAACAACCTGGCCTAGTAGTTCATCCCGGAGCGGGCAGAGAAGAGGAAACACTGGTACACGGACTACTTGCCCATTGCGGGAAGCTTGCTTCTGTCGGCGCACCGGAAAGACCTGGTATAGTGCATCGTTTGGATGAGCACACATCAGGGTTGATTGTGGTAGCAAAGACAGATCCAGCTTATTGGGGCCTTGCAGCCCAGTTTCAAAACCGAACTGTAGAAAAGTATTATGTTGCTTTTGTTTGGGGCAACCCTAAGGAAGATCATGGTATCGTAGATGCTCCTATAGGTCGCCACCCTAAGAACAGAAAAAAAATGGCCGTTATTCCTTATGGCCGTCCGTCGGTAAGCCAGTGGCAAATCGATAAGGTATGGCCTGGATTTGCGAAGCTCCTTGTGAAAATACTCACCGGAAGGACTCACCAGATCCGTGTTCATCTTGCTCACATTCATCATCCCATACTAGGAGACGAAATTTACGGCAGGCACTTTCGTCGATTGAAAAATGTCCAAAATAAAGAAATTCGAAAATACCTTAAATCAATAGCTCGTCAGATGCTTCACGCCAAGACGCTGAAATTCAGGCATCCGGTCACAAACGAGCTCCTGTCCTTTTCATCGGATTTGCCGGATGACATGCGTGATCTGGAGAAAACCTTTGATCGGATTCTCAAGCCCACGGTTCAGCTAAGCTGAGGAAATATCCGGTGAATACAGATATACGTTGAATGTCGGTCTAGTGGAAGTCGGTTGTTGCTTGCTATTCGATAATTTTGCGAGTATTATAGCAAAAATGTAAAAAGCCGTTAGGGAAACAAAGTATAATGTGAAAACATTCACGGGGGAGAGGTTTTATGGAACCGTTGCTGCTCACACAAAGGGAGCGCCGTAAGCTGGCGAGCCAATACGCCGAACGATGTCTAACCTGTGGCACCTGTGCCGGTGGATGCCCGGTTACAGGGGTTGATGGGTTGGATATTCGTAAAATTGTAAGACTTGCTATTCTTGGGCTTGATGATGAAATCGTCAACTCAAAATTTCCCTGGGTATGCACAATGTGTGGAAGATGTGAATATGCGTGCCCAATGGGAGTAGATTTGCTTACTCTTATTCGGTCGGCGCGATGGATGAGGCCCAGGGATCAGGTGCCAGGTACACTTCACAAAGGCGTCGAAATGTGCCTCAAGACCGGAAATAACCTGGGTATCCCTAAGGAAGATTTCCTGTTTCTTCTAGAAGATGTAGGAGAAGAGCTCGCTGAGGAGTTGCCGGGCTTTAAAGTTCCCGTTGACGAGAAGGGAGCTCGCATACTTGTTACAATAAACTCAAAAGAGCCATTCGGTGAACCTGAAGATATGACCTTCTGGTGGAAAATCTTTTACGCTGCTGGCGAATCGTGGACCGTTGCATCGGAAAACTGGGAAGGTGTGAACTGGGGGCTTTTTTCCGGTGATGACGAAGCAATGAAGGAAATAGTCGGAAGGATTGTAAAGAATTACAAAGAGCTGGAATGTGAGTATCTTCTGCTGCCTGAATGAGGACATGCTTATTACGCGACCAGGTTTGGTCTCGAGAAATGGTTTAAAAATGAAGGCGTTAAGTACCTGAGCGTACATGACCTTCTGAAACAATACCTCGAAGAGGGACGTATAAAAGTAGATAAGTCAAAGCACCCGCAACTTACTACCTATCACGATCCATGTAACTACGGTAGAAAGAGTGAAAAAACCTTCGGGCATGGCTATTATGAGGAACCCCGTTGGATTCTTCAGCAATGTTGTGAAAATTTTGTGGAGATGAACCCCAATAGAGCTAATAATTTCTGTTGCGGTGGCGGCGGTGGAGCTTGGGCATCCCCTTACAATGAGGAGAGGATCTTTTACGGAAGAGTTAAGGCAAAACAGATTAAGGACACCGGAGCCGAGCTATTAATTACACCATGCCATAACTGCCGGGATCAGATTATGAAGAGCCTATGCAAAGAGTATGACCTTGGCATCGAGGTCAAATACTTGTGGGAATTGGTTGCAGATTCACTGATTATTGAACCAAAGGAGTAAATTAACACACAATTGCCGGATACTATGCTCCCCCATAGGTGGTCAGATACCTATGGGGGTTTTTAGTGAAGAGGATGTGCATCAGGAGAATAGTATGGGCAAGAAAAAGAAGAAATCGGAACCTCTTCAAGTAAGCCCTGAAGAAGAAAAAGAACTGGAAAGTATAATAGATAGGTTGTCTGTTCAGGATCCAGAAGGCGAGTCATTTTCCAGGTTCGTAGAATCTCTTTCCAAACGATTTGAAGAAGAAAGGCTTAGAGCGGCGTTGCTGGAAAGGATAAGCAAAGCTCCGACCCCAGCTTCACTAGAAGTTTTCAAACATTTCCGCAATACCATATCGGAAAAACCTTACGTAAAAGTGGTTAAAAGGGCCGAATTTAGGTTAAAGCAAAAAGGAATAAACCTTGACCCTGAAACGAAAAGTTCCGGATCAACTGAGAAACGAGTGCTTATTGATATACCAAACGAAGACGTTTGCGCGGGTGAAGCAATGGTGCATCTTGACAGTGGCACCGGTTGGGATGGACTGATATTTCTTTTCGAACCCAGTTTAACTTACGACGCCGGTCTGGTCTTTGTAGAGGAAAGCGCCACCAAATCAACCTTAGGTTGTTACTGGGTATGGAATTCGAAGCGAAAAGTGCTAGAAATGCTAAATGAGATTACCAAACATGCCGACTTGTACCGTGTTCCAATGTACCATGGAGCTGTAATTTTCAACGACTACTTGGAAATTTTCGAAGGGCGCTATGATCCCGGAGATAGAACCAAGATTTTTGAAGTTAAGAGATTGCTTGCTCCACATGTACCAGAAAACCGAGACCAATATTTCCTTGAAGTGCTTGCTGATGTGGAACCTGAAGATCCTCAGGTGGTTATCCGTAAGTTAACAGAAAATAAATCATACTTTAGACTTGGCTATCACAATGACTCCCTAGACCTACTCAACAACGTACTTACTTTGTTGAAATCTCCGATCGAAAGCCCTGCTCATGCAAAACGCTATCGTGTGGAAAAAGTGATCAATGAATTTTTCGAAAACGCCGACCCTCGCAGATTGAAACTGCTTGGTCTTAACTTGAAGGCTCATGCAGTTAAGTTTATTCACGACCAGGAAAAGTCAATTGCTCGAACCATTTACGACATTGCGAAGCACTGCGAAGAGGGATCAATATCCCCAATCAGAAACTTTCTTATTTCCTATACCATCAACGCCCTGATCAAAATGGATGAAGAACTTGCCGAAATGCTTGGTGAACTGTTTCCAGAAATGTCGGAAGCCAAAGAAAGAGACTTGGTTGACGAGGAAGGGCTTCCAGGATATCGTCGATTGGATTCGGGACTGATAGTTCCATCAGATTGAAGGAGGGTGCGCCGGGATGATAGGCGAGTTTTCCGTAAGAACTCGATCACGAAATGACGCTGTGGACATAACCTCAGAAGTACAAAACATTGTTTCCCGATCCGGGGTTTCCGAAGGAATTTGTGTGATCTACGTACCTCATACGACAGCAGGCGTTACCATAAACGAAGGTGCCGATCCGGCTGTAATGCAGGATGTACTGGAATCACTTGAAAAACTGGTTCCATGGCGTGCAGGCTATAAACATCTAGAGGGCAATTCGGCAGCGCACATTAAGGCATCTCTGGTGGGCAGTAGTGTACAAATCATAATAGATAACGGCAAGCTGAGCCTCGGAACATGGCAACGCGTATTTTTTTGCGAGTTCGACGGACCCAGAACTCGTAGGGTCAAGGTTATGGTTTCGTAAACCGCCGATTTCATGAATGGCCCCTGAGGTTATTTGACTTTTTGCAAACCGCTCTGTAAAAGCCCAAGTGGGTATTTAAAACAACAGAGGGGGAACTTTCGCCATGAGGCAATACGTAATTGACCAATTACGTGAGGACGACTACCATAAAATCAAAGAGTATTTGGACGATAAAGCCGATACCACGGGAATGGAAGGCCTTTACTGGATTGACATCCCTGAAGAACTCTATACCCAGATACAAAAAGACCACAAAGCCTGCCAGCCTTATTACTTTGCCGTGAACCTAACACGAAGGTACATTGGATTTGAGTGGCTCATTAGAAGCCGTAAGGTAATTCGGTGTAGTTGTATCACCTATGCCAATAGAGCACAACGAGACTATATCATTGACTATGCTGATAACATGCTAAATGAACTTAATATTCGACTCTAACCAGGACAAATTATACCGATGGAGCAGCAAAATATGGAAATATATTTCCCTTAGAGGAAAACGGTTTCACCAATTTTCAGCACCGTACCTTTTTGCCACGGAATGTCCGTGGTTTGCCTGGCGTTTGGCACCTTCAAGAGAAGAAGATGAAATCGTCATTACAGTAGCAGGAAGTGGTGATAATCCACTGTTTTTTCTTTACCAAGGATACGACAAGGTTATAGCAGTCGATATTTCTATTCACGCCTGCATGTGGAACGAATTAAAAAGAGCGCTAATCAAAACCGTCTCCTTTCACCACTTTCAGATTGCTTACTCAGCCCTCATCAACCAAAGGACTCTACCAATTGAAATGGTACAATCGGCTTTCCGGTTTTTGAGCGAAGAAGCCAGAAATTATTGGAAACAAGGCTACGAAAAAATAGCATCTTTTGTGAGACCCACTGACACATTGCTAGCATGGCAAACTTTTTATCTAAAAAGCCCAGATAAATACGAAATCTTGCGCCAGCGAATAAAAAATTACCCCCTTATAAATCTGCCAATTGAAACTTTTTTGGGCCACTTACAGGATAACTGCGCTGATATTCTGTATTTTTCTAATATCTACGAATACTTAAGACTTGACAATGAAACCAGGGCAACAGCATACATAAAGAGGCTTCTGGAGTGCGCAGCTAAGGTTGTGAAGCCAGGTGGCTACATTTGCTTTTACGAAACTTCAAGTATGTCCTCTATTGAAGCTTACTATTGCAGTCTGCTCGGAAATGATCTGCACCCTCTCATCCAAGAATTTAGAATAAAGCCACGGGCGGGATTCACGTTTCGGCACTGTTTGATAACAATCCCGGTAACAGAGCTTTAAAAAATGCTGCTAGCTGGTTATGTTTGCTCGCTACTCACAGCAATAATTGGCAAAAGTTACTTTTTTCGCAATCTCATCTTGAATTCGAACACATCCTGACTATAGGTATAGTATAGCTTTTTGTGTAAGTTCACAAGACAGAGCGCTATTAATGTTAGAAAGTTTTTTTGAGTTTCTTCAAACAAAAGGAGGTTTTTGTATGAAGATTACGGTTACGGCGATTAAGGCAGATATTGGGAGTGTAGGAGGGCACATTAGACCTAGCAATCGGGTTTTGCAGGCCGTAGAAAAGCACATCGAGCAGCATCACAAGGGCTTGTTGATTGATTACCGCGTAACTTTCACGGGAGATGATATAGCCATCTTGTGCACTCATGAGCAAGGCACAGGGAGTACGGAGGTCCATGAACTTGCCTGGAATGCTTTCAAGGCAGCCACGGAAGTAGCAAAAGATCAGGGTCTTTATGGAGCCGGTCAAGACCTGCTTAAGGACGCCTTCTCCGGGAATGTAAAAGGGTTAGGGCCGGCTGTCGCCGAGATGGAATTTGAAGAGCGAACGGCCGAACCATTTCTATTTTTCGCAGCTGACAAAACGGACCCCGGTGCTTATAACCTACCATTATACCTGGCTTTTGCTGATCCTATGTATTGTTCTGGCCTTATTTTATCCCCCGGCATGTTCAAGGGGTTTAAGTTCGTGATAATGGACGTTGAGCATGTAGAAGCGGACAAGGTTATAGAGCTCAATGCTCCCGAAGAGCTTTACGACATAGCCGCGTTGCTAAGAGATCCCGAAAGGTTTGTTATCGAAGCAATCTATTCAAGAGAAACGGGCGAACAGGCTGCTGCTGTTAGCACTACCAGACTTCACAACATAGCCGGGAAGTACACCGGAAAGGATGATCCGATAATGCTGGTGAGGGTGCAGGGAGCTTTCCCGGCAACAGGTGAAGTGCTGGCACCATTTCATCTTGGACACTACGTTGCCGGTTTTATGAGAGGAAGCCATTCTGGACCACTTATGCCGGTGAAACAAAATTCCACCATTTCCTTTTTTGATGGTCCACCCGTGGTGTCTTGTGCAGCTTATTGCGTTCACGAAGGGAAGCTAACTGCACCGGTCGATGCGTTTGATCATCCTTTCTGGGATTATGTACGTGAAAAAATATCTGAAAAGGCAATAGAAATCAGACGACAGGGATTTTTCGGAAACGCCATGCTGCCTTATTCAGAGTTGGAATACGGTGGAATTGTTAAAAAGCTTGAAGATTTAGAAAAGAAGTTTGTTGTAAGATAGTATCTATCTCCACCGCTCCCATCTCGCTTGGGTACGTCTATCCTTAGAAATTCAAAGGCTTGGCGGCGGGCAGTATGTGTAAGTTCGCCGCCAGCCAATATCCTTGTAAGCTCTCCACCAATGCTTTCGTCTTCATTATAGGCTTAGCCACGGCAATACCTGCTTCAGAAAGATGTTCTTGCAACACTACCTGGCTTGATATATCAAAGGTTGCCTCAACGAAAATGTGATTCAGAGCCAAACGAATAACAAAAGGGAGGTTCTGAAACCAGTGACGAATTCAACAGCAGCGGTTATAATGATTTTATCTGCTTCCGTTCTCCTGATCATAATATTTAATTTAGCTCCAAACTCCAGCCTGGCTTCATCAATGAGAACATAATTACAAACAAATCCAGAATCATAGAACCTCCTTAAAAGGATTTATCCCGCATCTGGGTAAAAAGAGGTATGAAAATGCACGACAGGCTTCAGGAAAATAACCAGGACACAGAGCGGTTTGGGCAAATCTTACCAGAGCGACCTCGCTACTTTCTGCGCCCCATAATGGAACGCCTGATAAGATTCGGGACAATGCCTGTGGATCAGCAGGAAACGCTAGAAGATTTAGGTAAGAAAGGAATTGTTATCTATTGCCTGAAATACAAGTCCAAATTTGATTTGTTGTATCTCAAAACAAGACTGTTTCAGATGGGGTTGCCCCATCCACAGTTTGCATTTGATACACGGATCTACGGCTTTCACCCCTTTTGGAAAGCATGGAAATTGAGATTTAAACATCTGGCACACTATTTACGCCGTAGCAGCCTGCCAAATCCTTATGAAGAAGGCTTTTACGAAGGTCAAGTAAAATCGAGTAATACAGGCATTATGTTTCTGGTAGGTGAAAAAGGTTACCATCAGCGAGCTATCATGTTCGGAGAAGATCCGATACAGCACCTTCTGGATCTCCAAAAAAGCCTGGACAGACCTATTTTCCTGGTTCCATGTGCTGTTCTATATTCAAGGCATCCCGGTAGAGAAAGCCCTGTGCCTCACTTAAAGTGGCTTTCAGGTGAAAATACCGGACCGGTACGCAAGCTTATTTCTTTTGTGCGTGGCTATCGCCATGCGGTAATAGAAATTGGAGACCCTGTAAACCTGCAGGATGTCCTGCCAGAATTGTCGTCGGTATCATCGGAGCGTCGTGCTCAAATTTTCCAGATTCGTCGCGAGCTTATAAATTCCATTGACCGAATACATAGAGCTATCGTCGGGCCAGCTCTCAAGTCCAAGCTGGAACTCAAAGAAATCATACTTAACAATCCCAGACTGCAGACGTACATGAGGAGGCGGGCCAAATCCACGGGTCAGGAAATCTGGAAGATCCGCAAGGAAGCAGACACCTATCTGGAAGAAATAGCCGCCGACTACAACTACACCCTCGTAAAGCTTATGAGCAGATTGCTGACATGGGTGTGGAACAACATGTTCGAAGGTATTGAAGTCGATAAAGAAAGCCTAAAGAAGGTCAAAAAAGCAGCCCGGGAACACACCATCGTTTACATTCCCAGCCACAAGAGCCATCTCGACTACCTTATACTTTCCTACATCCTCTTTCAGAATAACCTTCATCCTCCCTTTATCGCTGCGGGGAAAAACCTAGCATTCTGGCCCCTTGGTCCCATCTTTCGACGTGGCGGAGCTTTTTTTATAAGGCGCACTTTTAGAGGCCAACGGTTTTATGCCGAGGTGTTTTCATCATATGTAAAAACTATGGTGCACCTGGGCCACAACATAGAATTCTTCATAGAAGGGGGAAGAAGCCGAACGGGGAAGCTGATTTTACCCAAGCTGGGATTGCTCTCTATTCTCATACAGGCCGTTGAAGAAGGCTACTGTGATGATCTAATTTTCGTTCCGACAGCAATATGCTACGACCGCATACCAGAAGAGGAAGCTTATGTGCATGAGGTTACTGGAGGAGCAAAAACATCGGAAAATGTAAAGCAACTCCTCGGTTTGCGCCGTTTTCTCAAACGACGATACGGCAGAGTTTACGTGCGGTTTGCAAAGCCAATATCTCTAGTACAATACCTAGAACGCAACAAATTGGACATGAAGAGCATGAGACCGCGAGAGCGGCACGCTATGTACCGTGACTTCTCCTTCCGAATAATAAACAGCATCAACCAGGTCAGCCTCGTTACCCCTCATTCACTGGTATCTTCATCGCTCCTTACAACATCCCGTAGCGGTATCCAGAGATCGTCCGTAGAAAGAGCAGCCGGAATTTTATATGAATACCTAAAGTTCATAGGAGTGCGCTTTGCTAGGACCTTCAGTAACTACAGCGTGATGCTAGAAGACACTCTTGCCGATCTGGAGAAATCAAAAATTATTGAGAGAATACGTGATCAAGATGATGAGGCAGAAGAAGAGCTTATATCAATCGAAGAAAAGAAACGGCATACCCTCGAATACTATAAAAACAACATAATACACTTTTTTCTACCCGCCTCTTTTGTAGCAACTTCTTTGTTAGCCCAGAGAACCTTCGAACCGAACAAATTCGCTGTTATCGAGGATTACAAAACGCTAAAACACCTTTTCAAATACGAATTCGCGTACGACGCTGATGTATCAGATGAAAAACAGGTGGAACGGGTTTTTAACTTTTTCCTAGAAACGAGCTGGCTGAAGGCAAAGGTGGGAAATCATGCCAATTATCTCCTGTCACACGAAGGTCTCGAAGCGTGTCGGGCTTTTTCTTCTTTAATTGCAAACTACCTCGAAGGCTATAGAGTATGTCTTCGCAGTTTGCGCATGCTAGACAAGAAAGAACAATACCTTGATAAAGACTTCGTTAAGAAAATCCTTGCTGAAGGTAGAAAAGCTCTAAAGCTTGGTCTAATTGAGCGTCCCGAAGCGGTCTCCAAAATTATGTATCAAAATGCCATGCGCTATCTGGAAGAACGAAAAATCATTGCAAAAAAGGTAGAACATGAAAAAGATTACATGAAACCGCCAAAGGAATACTTTATCAAGGGAGCAGAATTCAATGAAGGCCAGAACCTTTTAAAAATAATTGACAAGTTTCTCGGTAGGAACGTAGTTCCATAAATGGCAAGTTTCAATTCATCTTACCTCCCCTGCGGTCGGAGACTCCTTCCGTAAGGGAGGGGAGGAGACCGCAACCTGACAGAGTGTTGCTATTGAAATAATATATGAACGTAAAAACAATGTCGTCAAGGTAAGCTATATGAGACTGCAACGGACTATTAACCCAAGTTTGTCAAAATTTTTTGTAACATACTGAAATCATTAGAAGTTGGTTTTGTTTTCGACACTACAGATTTTATTTATCTAATTTTTTTAATAGGTTGTAGAGGTTT
>JAFDGW010000028.1 GCA_019309115.1 Deltaproteobacteria bacterium | reverse complement strand
TGATAGAGACAGGATTTTGTGAATCCGCACGTAGGAATTGTCGGCCCCTGGTTGTGGTTCCCTGAAGCGAAAAAGCGGTTCAAACCTGTCGCATGTGCGTGTTTCTAAAACCTCAAGGCCAGTAAGCTCGCATTTGCCTTTCGTGAGGGGAAACCGGTTCTGGCGACGAACGGGGTTTTGCCAGTCAGGCTGGTAATGTTTGCAGGCCAGACAGGTGGTATCAGCTCGAAGGGGCAACTCTGCTGGTTGTTCGGGGGCACTCAGCGTTTCCTGCCTTCTGTCTGTTGTTGTGTGGCTTATAGTTGGGTTCTGCGCCGACCGGTTGTTTTCCCTTTTGCCCGGACCTTCTAAAAGCCGGTTTATGTAAAGCCTGACCCCCTCCAGCCAGGTTTTTACATCCACCCCTTTTTGAACCATCTCGGTAATATCTTTCGCAAAGACAGGGGGGGCCATAAAGCCATTCTCCAGCTCAGGAAGCCAGCGCCGCCATATTGCTTCCTCTCCTGCCTCATCATGGTCAAGGGCAAGAAGTGCTCTCTTGTATTGCCTCGCCCACGCCATAAATGCCTCTGTTGGCTTTCCTGTACCGCCCAGGGCAACAACGCCGACTTCCTTTCCTAGTTCCTGGGCAAGCAGAATGCCGTCAAACTCTCCTTCAACGATAAGGACCTCCCGCTTGTCTCTGCCTTCCTGAATAATCCAGGGCAGCTCCTGTCTGGACCCCTTAATACACATGTATTTGGGTTTTCCATCTGGGAATGCTCGAATTTTAATCCGGATTATTTCTCTACCGTGCAGGCATGGAATGACCACCCCAGCAGGCAGGAAGACCTCCCCTTCAACTCCCCAGAGCTTTCCGGGTTCTTTCTTGGGCTTCGGGTTATACCCGATTTGAAACCTCCGGATTGTCTCATCCGAAAGACACCGGTCGTGCAGGTATTTGATAACATCTGACGTTAAACTGGAAGCGCAGGTCTTTATAAACTTGTGGGCCCTTTCCTGCCAGGAAGTAAACTCTGGCTCTTTCTTAACAGGCTTAGCAGGCCTAACAGGCACAAGCGTAGGTTTTGCAATGCCTAAGGTTTCGCAAGCTTCTCTGAAGGATAACCCTTCATAATCTCGCAGAAATTGTATGGCATCACCATGGGCCCCGCATTGTCGGCACCAATATCTGCCGGTTTCGCCCTGTTTGGGCCATACACGAAAGCGGTCTTCACCACCACAAAAAGGACAAGGACCAGCGTATTCTCCCCCTTTGGTAGAGGCTACCCTTTTTACCCCGGTGACCAGATCGAGAATATTCATCGACCTACCTTTTTTCTCTATCTATACGTAAAAAACGTATTAACGTATTAAATAAGATAACCTACTGAAATGCTTACAAAAACCCAACAAAACAACTTACGTATTTTCTGCGTAAAAAACTACGTATTAAGTCCCAGGGGTATTTTTTACGTAACTTTTTGCGTAGTTTTTGCGTAAAGGGTTAAACACCATAACTTGCCGTAATTCCTGCTTTTTTCCCACTTTTTACGTTTTTACGTTTTTTACGTAATAAGAAGAAAGAAACAGACGTTGAACAGGACGTCCGACCGGTCGTTTCTCAACGACCCGTTTTACAATACCTGCCTGCATGAGCTCTTTGACTGCATGTTTGATACGCTTCTGGTTGACGTTGCACTGGAAGATGTTTTTATACACCTCGGTAAACGTCAAACCGTCCTGGGCAGCCTTTTTTAACGCCGACAAAAGGCGTTCAGTTATTTCGTCCGTGTAGGTTTCGCCAAAGACGAATCTCGCCGAAGCCTCTGAGTACTTCCAAAAAGCCCGGGCAGAAAACAAGTGTTCAGCATTTATCACAGAACTTTGGTCCAAGACCGCGTAAAGCAGAGCTAAACGCAGTATTTGGGCTTCCGCTCTGTCCAGCAACGCTCCTAACAGCCCCGGATAATTACTCTGTGCAAGTGAATAATAAATGTCCCCCCACGCCTCCAGCGCATCTTCCGAAAACTCAACCCGCCTCGGGGTTTTTGCCATATCTATGGTCCGGCGTACCTTTTGGGCCAATCTGTTTACTTCATTAGTTGGTGGGTCACCGCCATGTGGAAGCAGTTTTGACCGCCTTACACAAACCCATAGGAACCGGTTTCCTAGCCCATTGAAAATTTCCACCCTATCAAGGTAGTTTAGTAACTCAGCCTGTGTGATATGGCCCACAATCGAAATATGCGCATTGGTAGCCCTGATACGATTATCTTTTCGGGTCAGCGTTTGTAAAACTTCTTTGCCATCCCAGGCATCTCTCAGAACAGGTGAAAGTGTGTTGCCCTCTCGCCTGAGAATGCGCAAAACGCTTCCAAACTCTGACTCGATCACCAAAAGTCTCTTGTCGACCGGTTCTTCCTCATCGTCCATTGGATCTCGCACGGCCTCAATTATCCCTTCGCCTGAGGAAAGGCCAGAACAAACGCAGGAATAAAGCCATTTCTGATCAACGATCTTGTAAAAGTTTCTTACCCTTGCGAGCGCTGTCCCTTTGCGGGCTCGTGCGGTAGGCCCCACGTTGACCACAAACAGGTTTGCATAATGGCGAGCCCCGTCTGCATAAACGTAAACGCCTTTGCCAATGTTATTACCAACAAAAACCAAAAAGTGGCTCAATAAGGCCATAGGGTGGGCTTCAGTGTACGGCTCGAAGATCTTGACAAATTCACCCGCCAACCCGTGGAAAACTTCCGGATCAGGTTCAGGGAAATCCTCAATTTCAAAATCGTCTTCCAGTTTTGAATACTTCAACTCGCCTTCTTTGGCGATTTTCGCAATGTGCTGACTAATTTTTTCTGGACTAACCACCCGGTTTTCGGTATTTTCTAAATGAGGTTCTTTTTTTGCTAGCTTATCCCCCTTCGCAAGGGGGGTTTTCTTTTGCATTTCAATGATGTTCACCGGCTATCCTCCTTTAAAGTAGATAGTAGCCATTGCCAGAATCACAAAACACCGGTTCCGGCCACTTTTTATTTCTAAGAAAGCTTGCGATGGTTTTTGCTAATTCCCAGGCATGGAATTTCTCATCGTCAGTGGCTGATATTCCCGAAGGACGTTGCGAGTCAATGTCAATGAAAAGCCACCGGCGGGAGGCAATTTCATCGTCGCCAGTGGTTTTCTCAGGCCTAGGGGTGAGCCTATTTGCCGACCGGGCAAAAAGCGCTTTTATAGGTGGGTTAAGCGTGATATAAATGTTATGGTTATATCGTTGAATGTCTGAAATAAGCTTTGTCACATCAGTGTAGTACCCCGAAGCGGTCCCCACCCTGGGGACCTTTATTATTCTTACTTCTGTAATGCCGTCCATGACAACATCCAAAAACTTTTCTATCGTTCCTTTATCGTTTTTCATAATACTATCTCCTCTTTTCAAAACCGTTTCTCTCTGCCCCTTGTTGACTTAAATGGTTCATTTCGCTACAAAACTAACAAGGGCTGTCTGCTGCGCACCAGTCTTTCCACAACGTAGCAACAGCACTGCAGCGCAATGCGTAGCACGTAGGCTCCTGCATCGACCGGGCCGAGAGATGCAGGGGCCATTTCTTTATGTGTCGGTGTCGCCGTTTCCCAGTTTTTTTATGAGCTCTCTGACATCCTCCACCCGCCAAGCAGTAGTTCGAGAGCTGATTTTGACGGGCTTTGGATAAATCCCCTCTTTCACGCCTCTCCACCACGTTGTTCTCGAGACGGGAATAAGGCCTTTAACACCTTTCTCCGGGTCGCCGATAATGTCTTTCAACCTCAGGAATCCTGTCTCTGGCAGCTTCATATCTACCCCCTGATTTGTCCCTGTTCGTATCATGTCGGTTTTGTCAAGCCGTGTTGGTAGTATAAATCGTGACAATGTGTTTTTATGTACTAGCAATGTAGTATTGACTTCATCAGGTCTTATTCTGACCTTTTTGCTGATAGTGAGAAGGGACAAAAATAGGTTCGTTAATTTTTGTCCCCTTTTTTGCCTCATATACTGAAGCAGTCGATAAAGAAGTATGGCCCTTCATCGTCAGGATCGCTGAGCTCAACACGAAAGCTTATCTTTTCGTTCTTTACCTGATCACCCCAGAAGCACCACAGGCCGCCTTTTACTGCGTGATCTGGTTTTTTCTCGGGGTTCCATCCCTCCGGGGCAAAGTAAGAAATCCAAGCAAGTGTCCAGTTTTTGAGTGTCTCAGAGCTCCCAAATACGACTATGTGTGGCTTGTTCTTTGGGCCCAGGAATTTAGCCAGCTTGTGTAGGTATCTTTCACCTTCGCTTATTGCACGACGTACCTGGCGATTTATGTTATCTGGGTTGTCGCCTCCAATGTGAAATTGTCTTGCAACAACAAGACGGCAATTCTTCTTGCTTTCTCTTTTACCCAGTATCTTATAAAGGCTTGATACCATATGATAATGGGCCAGTATAGTTATCGGCCTTGATGGCTCCTTCTTTCTTCCTGGTTTGCGTGGTGGGGACCTTCTTGCAAATGTGCTGATAAATTCCTCGTAAGGGCAGTTAAGTGTTAGCCTGGTACGTCCAAGATTGATGCTTTCCCTGGTTAAAAATGAACCGTCAATTACAGCTCTGCCATCAGGTAGCTTGCTTAATACTCCAGCCTGATAGGCTCCAGGTGGGATATTATTCAGTTCACCCGGTAAACTTTCCCAAAAGATTGTCACAAAAATGGTCTTCCTGCCTTCAATTGGTCCAGGTAATCTGCCCACTTCTGCATCATCTCCCTTCTTTGCTCCAGGAACCTGGTTCTGTTATACGCATTACCCAGCATATCAGGGACCTTATGGCCAAGCTGATGCTCTATTACTTCAGGTGGATAGCCCAGCTTTTCATGCAGCAATGTCCTTGCAATGGCTCGCCAACCATGTGCTGTAAGCTCTCTTTTTGTGTCTATTCCTAGCCTTTTATATGCAGCATTTATGGTCATATCGCTTAGAGGTCTATCTGGACTCTGGATTGAAGGAAATACCCAGCCAGAAGGATAGTGAGAAGTAACAGGATGTATTTCATGTAAGATTTCAAGTGCTTGACGGGATAAAGGCACAATGTGTTCAGTTTTTGTTTTGGAAAGGATAAAGCGCCATTCAGCGGCTTCAAGATCCACGTCCTGCCATTTCATTGTTCTAAGCTCTCCAGGACGTACAAACACAAGAGGAAGTAATCTGATTATGCACCTCACAACAAAAGTACCGCCAAAAGCATCCAAAGCCCTTAATATTCCGCCTATTACCTGTGGATCTGTTGGAGCAGGCATGTGTTTTACTTCTGATGGAGGAATTATGCCTTTGAGTGAGTATGTTGGATCATAATCCGCTTTGCCAATGGATACAGCATATCTAAATATCTGTCCGATTATCTGAAGTACTCTACGAGCAGTTTCAATGGTATTCCTGGCCTCTATGGGTCTGATTACTTCCAGGATCTCTTGTGGAGTAATTTCAGTTATTGGCTTACCTTTCAGGAAAGGAAGTATAAACCTTTCAAGACGTCCATATACACGGCTTGCATGGCTTTCTGACCAGCTATTCTTACGGCTATTGAACCATTCAAGCGCTATTTTTTCAAAGGTATTAGCCTGGCGTTCTAAAAGCTTTTGCTTTTCCTTTTTACGATGTTCACTTGGATTTATGCCTTGAGCAAGTAAACGCCTTGCTTCGTCTCTACGCTCTCTGGCTTCTTTCAGACTAACTTCCGGATAGGTTCCTAAGCTGATAGTTTTACGTTTACCTCCATAAGAATAGTTAAACCTCCACCATTTGCCTCCACTAGGTGTTATGATTATGCACAGGCCTTTTGTGTCATATAGCTTGTATTCTTTGTCTTTTGGTTTTGCTGTGCGGATTTTAGTATCTGTCAAAGGCATAAGCGGTAGCCCCTTTTGCTCTGAAATGCCATTACTTTAAAAGCTACCGCATATTTTAACGGGATGTCAAGGTATTTTATGAAACACTATGATATAGAGATTTGATGTGAAGCCTTGATTTATCTAGGTTTGTGAGATTTTAAGAAACAAAGCGAACCTTGTATATGGTGGTCCCAACGGGACTCGAACCCGTGTCTTCGGCGTGAGAGGCCGATATCCTAGGCCGCTAGACGATGGGACCACATGAAAATGGCTGGGGGACTAGGATTCGAACCTAGACTAGCGGATCCAGAGTCCGCCGTCCTGCCATTAGACGATCCCCCAACCACAGCTGCAGTTCTCTTAGCTTCATGCCTTCAAAAAGTCAAGACGAAATCATGGTATAAAAGTGTTGTCTACCGATTTGCAGCAGGCGCTGGACGGAGTTTAAGCATAAGTTCGATGAGCTTCTCTCTATTGTTATCTTGTGGATGGTCCACCACATGTGCATGAAGAAACCTTAATATTCGGCCTACTTCCGGGCCTTGTGGAATGGCAAGGATCCTCATAACATCGTGGCCGTTGACTGCAAGATCCGTGGTTTTGAGTGGAGGACGCTGATTTAACTGTTCGTGAACTCTTTTTCTTAGGTTTTCCACTTCTACAAGGCTGTCCGTGCCAAACCCGTGAGCCAGTCTGTCTGCCCGTACGAGCTCAATAAAGTCTTCTATCAAATCCTCGCCAACCCGAGCTATTAGCCGGCGTATGGCAGCATCGGACCACTTTTGGATATCATACACCATGTGATTTTTCACAAGGCGGCATACTTGCTCTATCAGGTCGTGATTTACCCTCCACCTCTCCAGGATTTCCCTGGCCAGTTTTTCACTTTCCTTATCATGACCAAAAAATCTATAACGATTACCCCTTTTAACTCGGACCCTCGGTTTTGCGATGTCATGAAAAAGAGCCGCGAGTCTTACCCGCAACCTGGGTGGGGCAAAGGAAACAGAAAGCAGGATGTGACGGTAGATGTCGAATTTATGGAATTCATTTTGCTTTTTCCGCCATCCTTCTAGGATTTCTGGAAAGAACTGAGAAAGTGCTCCGGCGCTTCTGAGTATATCCACAGCAGCAACCACGTTATCACCCGGAAGTAGTCGGAACATTTCGTCACGGATTCTTTCGATTGGTGAGGTCTTAAGCGCTTCTGCATTGCGTTTCATTGCCTTCCTGGTTTCGGCAGCGATTTTGAAGCCATAGGTGGACACGAAACGAGCCGCTCTGAGTATCCGTACCGGATCCTCCCGAAACCTAGCGTCCGGATCACGTACGGCTTTTATACGCCCGGCTTTGAGATCCCTTCGTCCACCGTACCTGTCAATCAGCTTTCCTTCGGGAAAACTCAAAGCCATTGCATTTATGGTGAAATCCCGTCGTTCCAGATCGGCATCAATGGTTCCGACTTTTGTTGATTCGGGAATACTAACGACTTCCACCACATCGTTTCCCACCACCACATGAATAACCCCGAACCGAATTCCAACTGGTATTGCCTTAAAGGGTGATTTAATAACGACTTCAGATGGCGCTGTGGTGGCAATGTCCCAATCCTTCGGGTTTTTACCGAGAAGCCCGTCACGTATAATCCCGCCGACGAACCAGACCGCATACCCAGAATTTGTAAGCCACTTAACAAAGGAATAAACCTCACGTGGGATGCATATGGTTCCAATTTGCGACTGGAGTGTTACCGTATCACTGAGTGAGTTGTTTTTTGGGGTTTTTTCGCTCATATTACAAACTCGCAGTTGAAATTCCTAAGGAGAGCTCTTATGGACATCTTCGAAATCTTCAAATGGCACTTTGAAACATCCGGGGTGAATACTTACCTATTTTTGCCTCCCTTAGTCATGTGTTTAATCTCGTCTTTCACTTCCATGGGGGGAGTTTCCGGGGCTTTCATACTCCTTCCCTTTCAAATGAGCGTTCTTCATTACACCTCTCCGGGCGTTAGTGCAACAAACTTTGTTTATAACATTGTGGCCATTCCAGGGGGTGTTTATCGGTACATAAGGGATGGCAAGTTTTCAAGAATCATATTTGGTGCCCTTGTGGGGGGAACTCTGCCAGGTGTTTTTGTGGGTTATTACATTCGTATCAGGTATCTTCCGGACCCAGCCAGGTTCAAAATATTTGTGGGACTCGTGCTAACATATCTAGGCTTGAGGATACTGTGGAGTGCTATTGGGGAAAGAACGGGTGGAACAAAAACCCCGCTGGCTTCAGGCCGAATCACCCAGGAAGCTTTTGGAATAAAGAGCACGGTTTATTTTAATGAAAAGCCTTACACCTTCTCGCTGATCCCTATAGTCCTTGTTTCCTTGATTGTGGGCGTCATCGGTGGAGCATACGGTATTGGAGGTGGAGCACTGATGGCACCTTTTCTGATTTCCGTTATGAATCTGCCAGTGTATATCGTTTCCGGAGCTTCTCTCTGCTCAACCTGGGTATCCTCTATCGTGGCTGCTTTGTTTTACGCTTTTGGACCCTTGAGCAGTGCCACATCGCAAGCATCTCCCGACTGGTTTCTTGGGTCACTCTTTGGATTTGGTGGATTGATTGGAATCTATGTAGGAGCACGATTGCAACGAAGGATGCCTGCAACCATAATTAAAGTGATTCTCGGGCTCACTATTATGGCAGTCTCTATAAAATATCTCTGGCCGGCATTCAGAGCAATAGCACGCTGAGCAGGAGGGTAACATTCATGTTCTTTTTCGTTGGTGGAGTTCAGCCGAAAACCGTTACTCTGGATGAAAACCCTCGTTTGTGCCCGGCCTGCGGCCTGGCGCAGGCGAAGATAAAGAGGATAGACCATTACCTAACCCTGTTCTTCATCCCGTTGTTCAGGGTCAAAAAAGGGGAACCTCTGCTGATGTGTGAGCGGTGTGGCTTTACAGCACCCCCTGATCGAGCCGAGGAAATAGCAAACTTCTCCGTTGGAACTCGCCTAGAATGTCCCAAGTGTGGTATGATCCTAGAACCTTCATTTAACTATTGCCCCAGATGTGGAACGAAAGTATAAGCAGATGGCGATAATATTTAATTCAATGGACGGTGAAAATGAAGCGAAAGGCACAGATAATTCCGTTTCCTCAAGTAGCTAATCCGAATATCGAGGAACTCCTGGACCTGTTTTTAAAAGATCAAGCAACCAGGCTTAAGGAAGCTACCCTTAAGCAGTATCGTGTGGTCATAGAATTACTGCAACACTGTCTTGATGGGTACGGCCCCAATTTCCTGTCCGACGCCGAGTATCAACTTTACGAAAGAATGTATAGCTATAAAGGACTGGAGTTTTGCTCTATTTTCGGTGCTGATAAAATCATTACGGCGATTCCGACTTTTCTCGGAGAGTTCATGATCCGCAAGGTTGCTGCATCCGAGTCTCTGTTGAGATCGTCCGGCACGGTTACCAAGAAGCTGTGTAAGTGGCTGGCTGAGTGCGGGTATGTCGGAAAGGCAAAAGCAAACAAAGCCATACGTTATGCCGGAGAAGCAGCCAAGGTTCTTCCGGCAGCAGAACGGCTAGCGCGCCTGCTTTATGAACATGCCCACAGTCATGCACCTCGCTTTTGGAGTGCTGAAATAGATGACCTGTTCGTCATAGAGGAAGTATTGCCGGGTAGGATAATACTTTCCAGCTTATCGTCGGAAATAGAAATGGTAGAGCTAAGGCTTCCTGAAGAGATACTTGCCTATTGTCAAACGGGCTGGTGTGTTAACTTGCTTCTTGGCAAGACGCCTAGGGGTTGGCAGATTATAGAAACGGGAAACGTTTATCCTGTGTTTTAATCACTCTATTTGTTGTACCGATGTAATTGTTACTGCCAGCCGTGATTAATCAACGCGTTCCCACCTGGTGCCAGCAGGCGTGTCGTAAATACGAATGCCTTTGTCCTCCAACTCTTGCCTCAACCGATCCGCTTCGTCCCAATTACCATTCAATCTGGCCACTTCCCTACGCTTTAAAAGCTCAGTTATTATAGGTTCCGGAGGCACCAGGTCTTTACCAAGGATCCCAAGCACGGCATCAAGCTTTTTCAATAGATTCAGCGTATTTTGCCTGTCTTCCTCGCTTATGCCAGATTCCCGCATAATAGCATTAGCCTCGCGGACAAAGGCAAAAAGCGCCGACAATGCCTTCGGGGTGTTGATGTCTTCTGATAAAGCATCAAAGAATTCCCGTTCTAGTTTATAGAGGAGGTCGGAAAACCTGCTATTAGATTCACCACTTTTCACGGGCGGCAAATGAAGTGCAGCAACAAAGCGTCTGAGACGCCTGAAAGATTTCACT
This sequence comes from Deltaproteobacteria bacterium, assembly GCA_019309115.1. Lineage (GTDB taxonomy): Bacteria > Desulfobacterota > Syntrophobacteria > Syntrophobacterales > Thermodesulforhabdaceae > JAFDGW01. The sequence goes on along the minus strand of JAFDGW010000028.1, from coordinate 39,974 downwards.
GCGTTTGCAAGTCCGCTTCTTGATGCGTGGAGAGGCTTCCGGTAGTGAGCACTCAGCAACCAAAATCTGACCTCTTCCGGTCGGAATCCTTCATTCAGCAAGTCATAAAGGGTGGTAGTTTCATCAAATTCGTCGCTCGAAGCCTTCTTGCGTACCCATAGCCGCTCACATACGAGCCACACCTGGGCTACGGGTTTACCGGCAAGGGCTTCTCCAACCACCCGAACGTTTTCAAGATGGGGAAAGAGGAAGTCCGCTCCGCTAAGATAGATGTCAACAGGTGTCCCCCATTGGCTTAGCAAAATAGTCGAAGCCGCAATGTGCCACGTGGGGATTACATTTCCCCACCGGGCCTTCATGTAAAGGCCTCGTTTTAACTCGTTTAGACTAGCTCGTTTAAGCAAAGCAAAATCCCGAGGATTTTGTTTTTCGAAAAGAGATGGATCAATTCTTTTGCCGGGAACGGTTTCCCGTGGGTCAATGTGGGCAAGTTTTCCATAGTCAGAAAAGCGACATATATTGAAATAAACGGATCTCAGCTTTTCATAAGCGAAGCCCTTGTCAATAAGTTCTTGAACCTTATCGACAATTACATCCGTGTATTCCGAAACCCTAGCGCAACGGTAGGGTCTTTTTATGTTAAATCTATCGAAAAGGTCAAAGAGATCTTGAAGTTTTTCCTTGACGAATGATTCGAAATCTTTTCCTGCACGATCCAGCATCTGTATGGTTCTGCTATCAAGGTCGGGCACGGTCATAACGGCCAGGGTGGAAAATCCTTTTGCTTCCAGAAAACGAACAAGGAGGTCCGCAACGAAAAACCTTCTTGACTCATTTATCGTAAGAGATCCATCTAAGGGGGGACCCGTTATAAACAGGCGAATTTTCCCTTCTTCTACGGGTTTTAGTTGTTTTAATTTCATTGTCAGCTGATCAAAAAATCGGAAATCCGGCTCCAGCATGACCGTAAAGAGGTTGGTGCTAAGATAACGGTCTCCGCCGTCGGGAAGAACTGCTACAATGATACCATCCTCTCTTTCCTGAGCCATTCTAATGGCCACCGCCATAGCAGCTCCCGAACTCATCCCTGCAAAGATGCCTTCTTCTCGAGCGAGCTTTCTCGCCATTTCAAAAGCTTCTTCATCCCTTACGTGGATTATGCGGTCCAAGGCGTAGCGATCGAAGATTCCCGGAATGTAGGATTCTTTCATATTCTTCAAGCCTTGTATTTTATGGCCTGGATAGGGTTCGACGGCAACAACTTCTATGTCGGGATTTCTCTCTTTCATCGCCTTAAGAATTCCCATTGCCGTACCCGACGTGCCAAGTGTTACGACGACGACATTGACCTTGCCGTCAGTCTGCTCATAAATTTCGGGGCCCGTTCCTAAATAGTGAGCCAAGGGATTGGCTGGGTTGTTAAACTGGTCCGGCATGAAGTAAAGGTCAGGATTTTCGCGCACAAGGCGATAAACTTCCTCTATCGCACCGTCAGTTCCTAGTGTTCCAGGCGTTAGCAGAATCTGGGCACCAAAGGCCCTGAGTATTTTCTGTCTTTCCGTACTAGCCGTTTCCGGCATGGCCAGGATAACCCTGTAGCCTTTTACTGCTGCTACCATAGCAAGACCAATGCCTGTATTGCCACTGGTGGCCTCAATTATGATTTTGTCTTTTGTAAGAACTCCTTTGCGCTCGGCTTCTTCAATCATTGTAAGAGCGACTCGATCCTTTATGGAACCGCCAGGATTTTTCGATTCCAGCTTTGCATAAACGGTTACTTTGGAATTTGGGTTCAGGCGGTTTATTTTCACCAGCGGAGTGTGTCCAATGCATTCCAAAACACTGTTGAAAACATTCTTCCCCACCATTTACACCCCCATTGCAGTAAGGAAATGCAATTTACTCAGAAAGAAGCTTCAATATACTATTTCGATCACCGAATCCAGCACTCCATTTGAAATAAGGAGGAAACCTCATGTCGAAAAAGAATGTTACTATAAATCAATTTCCCGTTATCATAACACTTCCCGTGTTATGGGGACACATGGACGCATTCCAACATGTGAACAACGTAATTTATTTCAGGTATTTTGAATCTGCCAGAGTTGAATATTTCACGTGCACAAGACTGATGGAAATTATGCAAAAAACCAGTATCGGGCCAATTCTGGCTGCTACATCTTGCAAATACATTCGTCCTCTCAAGTTCCCTGATACAATTCTCGTGGGAGCCAGAACCCTGTGGATCAGCAAATCAGAGATGGAACAGGAATATGCAATTCACAGCACGAAGCAAAACCGCATCGTTGCAACGGGAACCGGGCTGATAGTGGCGTACAACTACCAGAAACAAAGCCGAGCTGATTTTCCCGAAGAGTTTACAGAAAAATTGAAAGAAGTCGATGTAAATGTGAATTTCAGGGCTTAAGCGTATTCCGGGATGCTGATCCCCACATTCAGATTGTTGAACTAAAGAAGCTTGCGAATTTTTTATATTTTGATATTGTCTAACATAGTTTGGTTCTACCGGTCAGAGGTAATAAATAGCGTGAGCTAAGGGAGGAACTTATGAGCAAGGAGCCATTGTGGGTACCGAGTCAGGACGTAATTGATAGAGCTAACATGACAGCTTTTATGAAGTCCGTAAACGAGAAATACGGAAAAAATTTTTCTTCGTATCGGGAATTGTATGAGTGGTCCGTTGATAAAATTGCCGACTTTTGGGCAACTGTGTGGGATTTTTGCGGCATTATAGCCAGTAGCCCCTATGAAGAAGTTGTGGACGACCCCTACAAACTTCCGGGAGCCAAGTGGTTTAAGGGGGCTAAGCTGAATTTCGCAGAGAATCTCCTTCGTTATCGCGATGATAGGACGGCTATCATCTTCGTGGGAGAGCAGGAACAGCGGCGCACAATTACTTACGGCGAACTTTACAAACTGGTCGGGAAAATAGCCAGCTCCCTGAGGGAACTCGGTGTTGAGTCGGGAGACAGAGTTGTAGGTTACATGCCCAATATGATTGAGACGGTTGCTTTTATGCTAGGAGCCACGAGCATAGGGGCCGTGTGGTCTTCGTGCGCTGCCGATATGGGACCCGAAGCGGTTTACGACCGGTTTGGTCAGGTTGAGCCTAAGGTTATGATTACGGCAGATGGTTATTTTTATAAAGGCAAGCCTTTCAATACCTTCGCTAACGCGGCCAAACTGGCGAGCAGAATACCATCCCTGAAGAAAGTGGTAGTTGCTTCATACTCAGGAGCCGACATCGATCTATCTCAGATTCCTAACGCTGTTCGCTTTGAAGATTTCATTGCTAAGCACGATGTAGAACCCGAATTTGAACAACTCCCCTTTGATCACCCTGTTTACATCATGTTTTCTTCAGGTACCACAGGAAAGCCCAAGTGCATGGTCCAGAGTGCAGGCGGTGTTCTCATAAATCATTTGAAAGAGTTGAAGATCCATTCTGACCTCAAGCGTGATGACCGCATTTTCTATATTACGACTTGTAGTTGGATGATGTGGAACTGGCTGGTTAGCTCGCTTGGAGTTGGCGCCACTATCATCCTCTACGATGGTAACCCGCTGTACCCAGATCCCTACGCCATGTGGAACATGGTTGACCGAGAAGGGATTACGATTTTCGGATTGAGCGCAAGCTACATCAATGCTCTGAGAAAGGAAAATGTTTCGCCCATGAAGAATTGCGACCTCAAAACTTTGAGGCAAATTTCGCAGACTGGTTCAGCTTTGTCGGCTGATGGATTCAGGTATGTGTATTCCGACATCAAGTCCGACCTCCACTTTAACTCAATATCCGGCGGTACCGACATAAACGGTTGCTTTGCTATAGGTAGTCCTATTCAGCCCGTATATGCCGGGGAGCTTCAAGGACCCGCTCTTGGAATGAAAGTGAAGTCTTACGATGAAAACGGAAATCCTGTGTGGGATCGGGAAGGTGAGCTGGTTTGTGAAGCCGCCGCTCCGTCCATGCCTCTGTACTTTTGGAATGATCCTGACGGTAAAAAGTATCGTGAAGCTTATTTTGAATACTTTCCGGGGAAAAATGTATGGCGACATGGAGATTATGTGATTTTCCACTCTGACACCGGCGGAATAACCTTCCTCGGTAGATCGGATTCGGTATTGAAACCCTCAGGCGTAAGGATCGGTACGGCGGAAATTTACAATCAGGTAGAGAATATTCCTGAAGTTGCCGACAGCCTTGCCATAGGGCAGCAATGGGAAGGAGATCAAAGGGTTATTCTTTTCGTGAAAATGAAAGAAGGCTACAAGCTTACTGACGAGGTTAAGGCCAAGATTCGAAAGATCCTGCGGGAAAATGCTTCTCCTCGTCATGTGCCGGCAAAAATTATCGAAGCGCCTGATATACCATACACGAGAAATATGAAGAAGGTAGAGAGTGCAGTTACCAATATTATTCACGGAAGGCCAGTGACGAATCTCGAAGCGTTGGTCAATCCGGAGTGTTTAGAGTATTTCAAAGATCATCCGGAGCTTAAGTCATAGTAAATCACAGTGGAATGTTGCAGGGAGGGCCATGGGTCCTCCCTCATAGTATTGAATTTTTTTAGAACTTCTGTCAAAAACTACCGGATGATAGTAATGCTAGGAGGGGGTTGTCAGCGGTGAATTCACTTACCGGTCAGAGAAATCTGTGGTTAAAATCAACAGGAGGTATGGAATGACACAGGCAGTAATTGCCACTGCAGTAAGGACAGCTGTTGGTAGGTTCGGGCAAACTCTCGCTTCGATTCCGGCCGTTGAACTGGGAGTTGTAGCACTCAAGGAGGCTTTCAAAAGGATCAATCTCGATCCAGCCCAGGTGGATGAAGTTATCTTGGGCAACGTACTTCAGGCTGGACAAGGTCAGAATCCGGCCCGACAGGTTGCAGTTAAATCGGGGGTTCCCGTGGAGGTTCCTGCTTACACGGTCAACAAAGTGTGCGCCTCAGGTCTGAAAAGCGTAATGCTTGCTGCTCAGATGATCATGCTCGATGATGCTGAAATAATTGTTGCTGGAGGCATAGAAAACATGAGCATGGCGCCTTATGCTGTGCCCAAAGCCAGATGGGGCCATCGGATGGGTGACGGTCAATTGGTTGATCTTATGATTCTCGACGGGCTGTGGGAAATTTTCAACGGTTATCACATGGGCATAACGGCAGAGAACATAGCTGAAAAATACAGTATATCACGTGAGGAACAGGACGAATTTGCATTCAAAAGCCAACAAAAGACCGAAGCAGCAATAAAATCGGGTCGATTTAAAGATGAAATTGTACCAGTAGAAGTGCCTCAAAGAAAGGGTAACCCTATAATCTTCGACACGGATGAGCATCCTCGTTTTGGTACCACCATGGAAGCCCTTTCGAAACTTCCACCTGCTTTCAAGAAAGACGGAACAGTTACGGCCGGTAATGCTTCGGGTATTAACGACGGAGCGGCCATTGTTATAGTAATGTCAGAGAAGAAAGCAGCTTCCCTTGGTATTGAACCTATGGCCCGGATTGTATCTTTTGCCTCTGCCGGCGTTGATCCCGCCTACATGGGACTAGGCCCGATTCCTGCCAGTAAAAAGGCCCTTGAGAAAGCTGGTTGGACTGTTGACGATCTGGATTTGATAGAACTTAATGAAGCCTTTGCAGCCCAGTCTATTGCTGTCAACCGTGAAATGGGCTGGGACACGGACAAGGTCAACGTAAATGGAGGCGCCATCGCATTGGGACATCCGATAGGGGCTTCCGGAGCGAGAATTCTTACTACCTTGCTTTACGAAATGCAAAAGCGCAACGTCCAAAAGGGCCTTGCGACCCTGTGTATCGGAGGGGGGCAGGGCTGTGCTATGACGGTGGAATGCTAGAAAGAACCCCTAGGAGGCATGCTATGGATTACAAAAATATCTTGTTTGAAGTGAAAGATGATGGTGTGGGGCTTCTTACTGTTAACCGTCCAAAATCTCTGAACGCTTTGAATCCGGAGACACTCGATGAAATCAGTGACGTTATTGACCGCATCGAAAAGGAGCAGAACGTTAAGGTGCTAGTTATAACAGGAGCTGGCGAGAAGGCTTTTATTGCTGGGGCGGACATAACAGAATTTCCTAAAATGAACGCCCTTCAGGCATACATTTTTGCAGAAAAAGGTCAAAGGCTTTTCTTCAGGCTTGAAAAATTACCCATTCCCGTCATTGCGTGCGTTAATGGCTTTGCTTTAGGTGGTGGTTGTGAGCTGGCCATGAGTTGTGACTTCATTTACGCTTCAGATAAGGCCAAATTCGGCCAGCCTGAAATTAACCTGGGAATTATTCCAGGATTTGGCGGTACTCAGAGGCTCTCCAGACTGGTGGGACGGGCGAAGGCCAAGGAATTGTGCATGACCGGTGAAATGATTTCCGCTGAAGAAGCAAAAGCTATCGGACTTGTGGCCAAAGTTTTCCCGGCCGATAAACTTCTCGAAGAAACCCTGAAGATTGCCTCGGATCTTGCAAAGAAGAGCCAGATAGCCATCAGAGCTATAAAGAGGGTTATCGACGAAGGGGTTGGCATGGACCTCAGAAGCGGTTGCGAACTTGAAGCCAATGCTTTTGCCATGACTTTCACTAGCGAGGATGCTCGGGAAGGTGTGGCAGCATTTCTGGAAAAGAGAAAACCATCTTTCAAGGGTGGTTTCTCGGCCTAGTGCTCAGGCTTGAAAAACAAAACCCCGAGGGTTTGTTTAACCCTCGGGGTTTTTCATTTAATTAAACCAATTTCGGCACTAAGAGGCAGAACGAAGCATCATGCGGCGTTCTCTTCTCTGAAGCCTCTTGATAGCTTTTTTCCTCTTAATTCTGCGTCGTTCTCCTTTGGAGAGGTAATAATTATGCCGCCTTAGCACCGGTTGCACATTCTTTTGAAAGTCCTTTCTTAGCTTTCTGATCTTTTTTTCGAAAGATTCTTGGACTTCAGGTTCGGCCATCCAGTTTTCACCTACCTTTCGTATATTTGTTGCCCGCTTCTTCTTCGGCGGGATTTTCAGCAACGGATCTCATTAGAACAGGGTCACCGATAACACAACAGGTCTAACGATGACAAGAACTTTTTCAGGTAAGGCCAGCGGCTTGCGGGTCCACAACGCTGTCATAATGAGAAAATTGCATGGAAAATGTAGCCCTGCCCTGAGTGGCTGACCTCAAATCGGTGGAATAACCAAACATCTTCGATAACGGCACTAATGCGTTCACGACCTGAACGGCCTTTTTTGCAGTTATGCTTTCCACCCTACCCTTCCGCAAATTCAAGTCTCCGATGACTTCGCCCAGGAACTCTTCTGGCGTAAGAATTTCTACGGTCATGTAAGGTTCCAGAAGTTCCGGTTGGGCTTTCTCGCAGGCATCCTTCAAAGCCATGCTGGCTGCAACGCGACAGGCGATGTCACTCGGGTTTTGTTCGTCAATTTCCACGTTTGTTACCATTACCTCCACGTCTGTAACTGGATATCCCAGCAGAACTCCGCTATTCAGGGCATCTTCAATTCCCTGCCGAAGGGCCTCAACGAGATCCAGAGAAACTCTTTCCTCATCAACATCAATTGACACAATATTGCCGGCACCCCTCGATCTGGGAAGCACTCGAACGGCCACCTTCGCATAGTGCCTCATGCCTGAAATTTCTCTATCAAATATACCTTCCCCGGAAGCTTCTATCTGAACCGTTTCGCGGTAAACCACCTGAGGCTTACCCGCGCGCACGGAAACATGATAGTCACGCTCCAACCTGGTAAGAAGCACTTCCAGGTGTAATTCTCCCATACCACGTATGATAATCTGCCCGGTATCCGGGTCTTCGTGAAACCGAAAGGTTGGATCTTCTTCGGATATTTTCACTAAACTCTCCATCAGCTTATCCTGATCCCCTCTTGTTTTTGCCTCAACGGCCATAGAAATAACCGGTTCGTACATTTCGATTGGCTCAAGCAGTATCGGATACTGGGGGTCACAAAAGGTATCACCTGTTGTTGCGCTTTTCATTCCCATTAGAGCCACTATGTCACCGGCCTCTGCCCTTTCCTTTCTTTCCCTCTTATTGGCATGCATGGAAAAAATCCGGGACAGCTTTTCCCTGGTCTTCTTGGAAGCATTGTAAATCTGATTGCCCACGTTCATGCTACCAGAGTATATTCTCACGTAGGTCAGCTTCCTGCCTTCGTCCATGAATATTTTGAATGCCAAAGCTGACAGAGGTTCTCGAGGGCTCGGATGACGCTCCTCCTTTGCTCCACTTTCGGGATTTGTTCCCACAACGGGTGGCACATCAAGAGGGGACGGTAGGAAATCCACCACTGCATCAAGCAGAGGCTGGATGCCCTTGTTCCTCAGCGCCGCACCGCAGAGGACGGGCACAAGCTTAAGTTCTAGGGTGGCTTTCCTTATGGCTCGTATCAATTCGTCAGGTTCAATGACCTGCTCTTCCAGGTACTTTTCCATCAATGCATCGTCATATTCAGCTACACTTGCAACCAGTGCCTCCCTGGCTTCCGTTGCCTCGTCCAGCAAATCCGGCTCAATATCAACGTATTCGTACCTTGCGCCCAGGGTCTCTTCTAGCCAGATAATCTGTCTCATTTTAATAAGGTCAATAACTCCCCTGAAGTCTGACTCTGCACCAACGGGAATCTGTATCGGCAAAGGATTCGCCCTGAGCTTCTCCTCCATTTGCCGGATTACCTGCTGGAAATCGGCTCCGATCCGATCCATCTTGTTTACGAAGGCTATCTTGGGAATGCGATACTTGTCCGCCTGATGCCATACCGTCTCCGATTGAGGTTCTACTCCACCTACAGCGCAAAAAACGGCTACCACTCCGTCTAGCACCCTCAAGGACCTTTCAACCTCGATCGTGAAATCCACATGTCCCGGGGTATCTACCAGATGTATTTCGTGCCCACGCCAGAAGCAGGTGGTAACCGCCGACGTAATGGTGATGCCTCTCTCCTGTTCCTGATCCATCCAGTCCATAACGGCAGTACCATCATGGACTTCACCGATACGGTGAGACTTCCCCGTGTAATAAAGTATCCTTTCGCTTACCGTTGTCTTGCCTGCGTCTATATGTGCTATGATTCCGATATTACGAATCTTTCTTATCCGCTTCATCTTCGACCTTCCCGCATTCACAAAAAATCAACGATTCAAGCCCAACGAGGCTCAAATCGTTTCCGGGCTATTTTTACTCGAAATTTTTCCATAACCTATTTGCTCGAAAGTACTCTATGGCCTAGGAACCACACTGTCAAGAACGGTGGAAAAAGCAGTCGAAAAACCTGAATATGGTTTACGACCGACCTGCTGCTTGATTGCATACGGTGGAATAAGCCCCGAATAGAAAAGGTAAAAAAATTTCACCTGGACACTTGGGAACTTATTGTTTTAGAGTACCGAGCGCTAAGGATCTGAGTCTGAAGTTCAGGCTTCTTCGAATAACCAATTACATTGGTCTATGAGCTATGGGCAACAGCTACGTGGTTGCGGTGGCAAACCAGAAGGGAGGGGTCGGTAAAACAACGACCGCCATTAATCTGGCCACTTCCATTGCATATCTTGGTCACAAGGTTTTGCTGGTGGATTGTGATCCTCAGGCAAACGCATCAAGCGGTCTGGGTGTGAGGCTTCCTTCGGGAGATAGGTCTTTTATGTCCTTTTTGATTGAGCAATCCACTTTGCCGCCCTTGTTTCAACCACTGAAGAATTTGCCCATGTGGCTACTCCCTTCTCATCCGGATCTGGCTTCTCTGGAATGGAGCCTGCCTGAATTGAACGATCGAGAAAATCTTCTTTCGAAACGTATCAGGTTGCTACGCAAAAGGTCGAAGTTCGTCATAATCGACTGCCCACCTTCTCTGGGTTTTTTAACGGTGAACGCCCTGGTGTCGGCAGATGCGGTGTTGATTCCAATTCAGTGTGAATATTACGCCCTCGAAGGCCTTTCCCTATTGCTTGATACTGTTCGCAAGATAAGACTGCGCTGGAACCCGGATCTTGGCATAGATGGTGTCGTGTTCACGATGTTCGATCGGCGCAACAATCTTTCGCATCAGGTGGTATCTGAAATAAGGCAACACGCCCCATTTTATACCTATCAGACGATGATCCCAAGAAATGTTCGGCTCAGTGAAGCGCCCAGTCATGGCTTACCCGTGCTTTTTTATGACCCGAGGTCTTCTGGAGCCAAGGCTTACATGGAATTGGCAAAAGAATTTTTAGGCAGGTCGCTGAGGAGAAATAATGGAGAAAAAAAAGGGTCTGGGTCGCTCCATTAAGGATATCCTTTCGGAAGAAATGGGCTGGATATTTCAAGAACAGGTGAAGTTCTTCATGTGCCCTGTCGAAAAACTGCGGCCCAACCCATACCAGCCCAGATTGAGCATGGAAAATTCCGAAATTCAGGAACTTGCTCAGTCTATAAAAGAAAAAGGGGTACTTCAGCCTTTGGTGGTTACCCGAGATGGTGACGACTTCGTTATTATCGTTGGCGAAAGGCGTTGGAAAGCGGCAAAGCTTGCAGGCATCCGAGAGGTTCCGGTCATCATAAAGGATGCGTCTTCATCCGATATGGTGGAGTTGGCCCTGGTAGAAAACATTCAAAGAAGGGATCTAAGTTGCATTGAAGAAGCCCGCGCTTACGATCGTCTTCGCAACGAGTTTGGACTGACCCAGGAGGAAATTGCCCTTCGGGTCGGTAAAAGCCGTTCGGCTGTAGCAAACATCATGCGTTTGCTTGACTTGCCCGAGGATATTCAGGAAGATGTGCAGGCTGGCCGTTTGACAATGGGACATGCACGAGCATTGCTCTCCTTGAAATCGCCTGACGAACAAAGGAAAGTGCGAGACAGAATTTTGGATGAACAGCTTTCGGTGAGAGAGACGGAAAGGCTGGTAAAACGGTTTGAAAAAAAAGACGAAAAAACAGGGCAAGAACAGGAAAACGGGCCGAAATCTTCACATGAGCCTGTGGCCGCTTTTGAAGAACAGGAGCGGTTTCTAAGAAGCCTTTTCAAGACGGAAGTAAAGATAAGAAAATTCAGGAAAAAGGGACAGATAGTGATAGATTTTCACAGTGCCGAACAACTTGAAAAGATCTTGTCGATTTTATCGGGAGCAGGCAATGCGGATAGCAGTGGTTGATGGTCAGGGTGGAGGGATTGGATCTGTCGTCATAAAGAAAATCAGGGAACGATATGGCGAAAGTTGCGAAGTCTGGGCACTTGGAACTAACGCCATTGCGACGGCGCAGATGCTTAAAGCTGGAGCAAATCGAGGGGCGACAGGGCCATCTGCCCTCTGTTATTCCGTAAAGAAGGTCGATGTCATAATTGGCCCCATTTCCATTGTGATTGCATATGCGATGATGGGAGAAGTTACTCCAGAAATGGCTGCCGCCATTGGAGAGTCTCCTGCTGTTAAGTTTCTTATTCCTCTAACCCAGGAGCCCGTCCATGTGGTCGGCACGGTGAAGGAGCCTCTTCCTCATCTTGTTGAAAGTCTGGTTTCTGAATACTTGAGCGAACTAATTGATAAACGGGCATGATGAGTCGACTGTCTTCCGGATTACACCTTGTAATAGGCGGTGCTAGAAGCGGGAAAAGTCGCTACGCTGAGAAGCTGCTCGAAGTTTTTCCTCCTCCTCGATACTACGTAGCCACTGCCAGAATCCTGGACGATGAGATGGCCAACCGGGTTAAGTTGCACAAAGAACGAAGGGGAAGTGATTGGACAACCATTGAAGCACCCTTTGATTTGCCGGGCACATTAAGAGAACTTTGTCGGGAATTAAAACCCATTCTTGTGGATTGCATAACCATGTGGCTTACCAATGTCTTGCTGTCCAATGAACAGGAAGTCATGAAAGAAGTTGAAAATTTATGTAATTTTTTCCGGAAGATGGATTTACCACCTGTTGTTTGCGTAACCAATGAGGTGGGACTCGGAATTGTTCCGGAAAATACCCTTGCCCGTCAGTTTCGCGATGTTGCAGGAATATGCAACCAGATGCTGGCCGATGTGGCAAAAACCGTTACATGGATAGTGGCCGGTATTCCCGTTCGGATCAAATCCTGATTTTGTCATGTTTGTCGTAAATGCCTTTCGACTATTTTGTACAGCTCTGAGTTTCCTTACAAGAATACCCACTCCTTTTTGGGAAAAAAGTTTTGCGGATTGCTTTGCGGCTTTCCCTGCTGTGGGGTTTTTGATCGGATGCGTAACCTTTGCAACATTCTGGACGGCATCGCTGTTTTTTTCTCCATTTCTCGGAGCTGGAATTGCTGTAGCCTTTCAGGTTTGGTTCACACGGGGTCTTCATCTGGACGGTCTTGCCGACTGGGTGGATGCTCTGGGCGGAGGTTATACCAAAGAAAAGCGCTTGGAAATATTGAAGGATAGTCGGGTAGGGGCTTTTGGGGTTATGGCCCTCATTGTGGTTTTAGGTTTGAAAACCCTAGCACTTTGTAACTTTGCCGGTGGTGGCTATTCTGCTGTAGTTGTTTCGACGGTCATGGGAAGACTTGCCATGGTTTTGTGTGCTGTAAATATGAGATCTGCTCGTTTGGAGGAAGGCCTTGGTGCAACTTTCTTGAAGGGCTTCCACAGGAAAACAGCCGTATTTGCTTTTGCGTCCACGCTTCCGCTTTTTGTGATTGCTCCTGTTGGGTTTGCGGTATCTCTAATTTTAACTCTTGCCCTTGTGGTGGTTTTTAGGTGGAATTTTGTCAAAAAATTTGGCGGAATAACGGGTGACCTTTTTGGAGCAGCTTCCGAAATTACCGAAACGGCTGTGCTAATCCTTTGCGTGGGTTTAATACGTCATGGAATATGGTGATATGTCAGCAGAAAGAGTTAAAAGGCTTGCTTTGATTCTCAGAGAACTGAGGACACGGAGGGGAGATTTTGTATCCGGCTCGAAGCTGGCAAATATGCTTGGTGTTTCGAGAGTTATGATTTCTAAGGAAATGTGTTCCCTTGAAGAGCTTGGTTATGTGCTGGAAAAGCGAAAAGGAACCGGGTATCGGCTGATCGGTGTTCCAGATACCATTGAACCGGTGGAAATCTTATCAATTGCCGAAAGTGACTGGCTTAAAAAGCATTACATATATTTTCCCGAAATTACCTCAACAAATGACTATGCGCTGAAGCTGGCTTTATCCGGTGCCCCTGAAGGGACCGTAGTGGCAGCAGATGCACAAACTTCCGGAAGGGGTCGCCTTGGAAGACATTGGATGTCTCTAAAAAGTAAGGGACTTTATGTATCGTACCTTTTAAGACCATATATCCCACCGCGAAATACCCCTCAGATAACTCTAGTTGCAGCAATCACCCTCATATTTTTGCTGAGGGATAGCTACGGAATCAGGGCAAAACTGAAGTGGCCTAATGACGTGGTTGTGGAAGGCAAGAAGATAGCTGGTATTCTGGCAGAAACGCATGTAGAACCACAGGTGGTTCGCTTCGTTGTTCTGGGCATGGGCGTAAATGTTCACCATGATTCGAAAGATTTTGAGGGAAACTTTAGGTACCAACCTACATCTTTAGTTATGGAATCTTCATGCGACAAACCAATAAAAAGGCAGGATGTTCTTGTTGAGTTTACCGAGGCCTTTGAGAGAAATTACAGGTCTTTTCTGGAAAGAGGTTTATTTCCTTGGCGTGAAGCTTTACGGGAGGTGTCCATCCTGTTAGGGAAACATGTTACCGTCGATACCGGAGTTGAAAAAATTAGCGGCTTGGCGGAGGACCTTGCGGACGATGGGAGTCTTGTCGTAAGGGCTGGCACGGGAAAGGTCTACACCATTCAAGCTGGTGATGTAGTAATGGTGCGCTAGAGGCTGAGGCACGGTCAAGTTTCACAGTCGTATGCTAGATTGAAAAAAATAGAAATTTAGCCTGAATCCGTGAAGAAAGCATGGTGAAATATTGGTTAACCTCTTGTTTTTCCAGTAAAATTTGTATGGTCAGAAAATTCACCCACTGGGTGAATTTCCGTTCGTGCAATATTGTCTTAAAAAACAAGAAGTTGAGGCGCATTTACTGCATTTTCCTCACGGATTCAGGATTTAGGTTAAAAGTGCATTATAAATAAACATAGAGGGAATAAAACAATGATGCTATCTGGAGAAATTCAAAAAGAGCTTAATGAAATTGCTTTGCAAGTAAACAAAAGCCAAGAAGAAGTTTTAAAAGAATCTTTAAGAATTTATAAAGAGTTTTTAAAACTTCAAAAAGAGTTTGAAATGTGGGATGAAATTTCTGATATTGATTTCCTAAATTTTGAAGAGAGAATTAAAAATGGAAATATATCTTGCGGAGATACCAAAGACTAATGGTCATGAACAGTTTGGTTTTCGTCCCGTATTATTAGTATCACAGCCTATTTCGGAAATTTCTTTAATAGTCCCTTTTACTTCAAATATATTAGCTCTTCGATTTCCTTATACTTTGAAAATAGAACCTTCATTAAAAAATGGGTTGTCTTTTCCATCTATATTATTAATTTTTCAATTGAGAGCGATAGATAGTAAAAGATTGAGAAAAAGATTAGATGAATTAGAAGAATTTTATGTTGTTCAGGTAAAAGAGGAATTAAGAAAAATACTAAATATCTAACAATCCACTCCAGCGGACGGGCTAATCGCCCGCCGCTGAGCTTGGACGTTATAAAATACCCTAAGATATTTGCGACACTGAATTGAAATGTTGATATGGATTGGTTCTCCAAAACCCTTAAGAGCTGAGAAGGTCTTATTTCTCGATAGGGATGGAGTCATCAACCGAGATAGAGCTGACTATGTAAAAAAGGTGGAGGAGTTTTGCCTTTTTCCCGATGTAATTCCGGCTCTCAGGCTCGCCAAAAAACAGGGATACAGCCTTATTGTTGTTAGTAATCAATCCGGCATAGGACGTGGAATTATTAACATTGGCAACTTTTGGCGGATTCATTTTTTTCTCGTCCAGTTGCTTCAAAAAAATGGAATTTTCTTAACCGGTGCCCTGTATTGCCCTCACAGACCAGAGCAAAACTGCCGATGCAGAAAACCAGAACCGGGCATGCTCGTTCGGGCCGCCGACATTTTTTCTTTTAGTCTCCCGGGCTCAATTTTTATCGGAGACAGAAAAACAGATGTAGAGGCAGCCCAGAAGGCGGAATGTAGACCGGTGCTTGTGCTCAGAGAAAAAGTAGCGTATTTTGATAGCACTTATGAATATCCCATTTACGAGAGTTTAATGGATGCAGTAGCAAATGAATGTATCAGAAAGGAAACCTAGGGCTATGAAGGAAAAAACTCCATTGGACAATTTTCTGTACAAACACGGTTTTCGCAACATTGCGAAAATCTATCACAATCTTTATCCACCGCGACTGTATGAGCTAGCAATTATGAGGTCCGAAGGTGTGATAGCCCACATGGGACCCCTTGTTGTTAGAACTGGGAAATACACCGGGAGGACGCCTAGAGATCGTTTCATCGTTCGTGAATCTTCGTCTCAAGACCAAATCTGGTGGGGTGAAATCAACAAACCGGTAGATCCGGACACTTTTGAACATCTGTATTACAGGCTTCTTGCCTATTTTGAAAGGCGGACGGTTTTTGTGCAAGATTGTTATGTGGGGGCAGATCCGAAGTACCGACTTAAGGTAAGGGTAATAACTGAGCATGCTTGGCAGAGTCTTTTTACCTACAACATGTTCATAAGAGCCGACGTTACAGAGCAACACACTGAGTTTGAACCAGACTTTCTAGTTGTAGCAGCACCGAGTTTCCAGGCCGATCCAGAAATAGATAACACATTGTCCGAAGCATTTATACTTATCAACCTGGCCAAGCGTATAGTGATAATTGGTGGAACGGGCTACGGAGGTGAGATAAAAAAATCCATATTCACGGTCATGAATTACATGATGCCCCAGGTTAACGTGTTCCCAATGCACTGCTCAGCTAATGTGGGCCAGAACGGCCGCGCTGCAATATTTTTCGGATTGTCTGGAACGGGTAAGACGAGTTTATCCGCAGATCCAGAGCGGTCTTTGGTCGGCGATGACGAACACGGCTGGAGCGAAAAGGGTATTTTCAATTTTGAAGGGGGTTGTTATGCGAAAGTCATAAAGCTGTCGTCGGAAGCAGAGCCTCAGATTTACCGATGCACGAGAATGTTCGGGACGGTGCTGGAAAACGTGGTTTATGACCCCGAAACGCGCATGCTCGACCTAGATGACGCATCAATCACCGAAAACACCCGTGCCGCTTACCCAATTCACTACATTGATAATGTCCTTTTGGACGGAATGGCACCGCATCCTACGGATATTGTTATGCTAACCTGCGACGCCTTCGGTGTGCTCCCGCCAATCGCAAAACTCTCTATCGAACAGGCAGTGTACCACTTTCTGTCTGGCTACACCGCTAAGGTCGCAGGCACTGAAGCTGGCATAGTGGAACCGGTTGCTACTTTCAGCACTTGCTTCGGAGCCCCTTTCATGATTCTCTCGCCGATCAGATACGCTAATCAACTTAAAGAACGAATTGAAAAGTACAAGCCCAACTGCTGGCTGATCAACACTGGCTGGATACGGGGGCATTACGGCGTGGGAGAGCGAATCCCCATAGGGTATACAAGAAGTATGGTAAAAGCAGCGCTGAACGGCAAATTAGACAATCAGCCCTTCCGGAAGGAGCCCTACTTCGGGCTGCTTGTTCCTGAGTATTGCCCAGAGGTTCCTCCCGAACTACTTACGCCCCACAGAACATGGAAGGATCAAAGTGCGTATGAGCAGCAGGTTTTAAAACTCAGGCAGCTGTTTCGTGAAAACTTCAAGCAATTTGAAGGTCAAGTGGACGCAATATATAGCTCATTAATGTAAAACCTACAACCAAAAAGAGAACAAAATGCTTTTCTTCCCTCCTTTTTTGCTGCTTTTTTTCTTTCTTTTTTTGTTCCTTCTTTTTCTGCTCTTTATATTCATCAAGTGGGGTATCATTACCATAGCTTTTGCAAAGCTGGGGATACCCCCTGGCTTGCTTTTTCTCCTTCTTCTAATGTCCATGCTTGGAAGTATGATTAATATACCGGTACGTCGAATAAAGGTGACCGAGGAGATTCCCGCAGTAGGAATAATTTCTTTCTTTGGTATTCGCTATCGACCCCCACGTATGGTACACGAACGTGAAACGGTCGTTGCCGTAAATGTTGGAGGTGCAGTTATTCCAACCCTGTTGTCAATTTACTTCTTTCTGCAATCTCCTATGCCCATCAGAGTGTTGATTGCAGTGGCAATAGTCACCATGGTGGTCAATAAGCTGGCTCGCCCGATACCTGGCGTGGGTATTGCGACTCCTATGCTGGTCCCTCCCCTTGTGGCAGCCCTGACCGCACTATTGATAACCCCTGGCTGGGCTCCTCCAGCGGCATACATCAGTGGCACCATGGGCACGTTGATCGGGGCAGATCTTATGAACCTGAAAAAACTCGGGGATCTCAGGGCTCCCGTGGTATCCATAGGTGGTGCGGGAACATTTGACGGGATATTCCTGACAGGAATAATCGCAGTACTCCTGGCGTAAGCAGGCTCATATCAGCTATCATCGCCCATGCGTTCAAAGGAGCTTCTAAAGCAAGGCTCGGCAAGGGTTTCCCTTTCTCTCTGGCCCAAAAACTCTTTCAAAGCCTCTAGCAATGGATTCAATCTATCAACAGGACAACTTATTCCTACTGCCGTTATAACGCTGTGGCGTCTGAACGGATCCACCTCGAAGGACCAAGGTCTTATGGGCAGATACCTACCCGTAACCTTTAAGTGCCATTCAAAGGTCTTCACCAGTTGAACCAGTTCCATATACTCTTTTTCTCCGAAAACGGTTCCGTCAAACTCGCCGTAAGAACAATTGCCGAAGGTAATGAAACATGTGCCACCTTCGTTCTTTTTGATTTTCATGTCTGGATAAAGGGCAAAGAAAGGATCAAGGCGGTACAGTTCTATGAATTCTGTCGACGGGATGAGTTCATCACGACAGAGGGAGCAACCATCACGGCATTGATCCAGAAAGGCTCTCAGGTATCGGCACAGTATGGGAAAGAGGTCATTCGCAACGGATAATCCAACGCTGATTATACGAGCGTGTCCTTGCCCTAACGGGGGTTCCCCCTGTACAAGCCGAACTCTTTTGCCAAGTTCCGGATTGGTCTGCTTAAGGTAAGCCAGAAAGTGACGTGCCAGGATTTCCTTTTCTCTATAGTCGAGAGTTGCCGGACCGATCTGTACGCGGTTGAGATCCTGATCATACTCAAAATTGCTGGCAAAAATAAGGTAATGATAGCCTGGGACCTTCATAACATGGAAACCTTCTTTTTCAAAGCCATGGACGAGACTCATGGTCCTATTCTTAAGAAATATGTCGCGTATTACATCATTTTCTGTTTCACCGCGCGCCTTAGCTTTCTCGACAAGTATCTGATGTACCCAGTGAGTTCTCCAAGTTATGCAAAGCATAAGGGTTTTGATGATTTTTGAAACTTCGGCAGCTAGATCGTTGCCTCGATATACAAGCACCGGAGAAAACTCAAAATCATTGATATTTACCTCTTTCAGAGCAAGTACTCTCTTGACGTCCTTCGGAGAAACAAAGTTTAGGTAATGTTCAAAAGCCTGGAGAAGTTCCTCATTTTTCAGCGTGGCATCTTTTTGTTTTATTCGTTTCTCGAGCTGCTGATACCGCTCCAGTTCCAATTCCCATTGGTAATGAATGTCAAGCAACTGCTCGTAGCTAAGTGTCTCATATTTCTCTTTTTCAAACCTTTTCCTCACATATTCCCAATCGACATATAATTTTTTTCTGGACCTTCTATCTTCAAGAAACTCTTTTTTTTCCGTAAACCCTACAATTCCACGTTCGCCGTCTACAAACACTCGTTTGCCTATATAACGTGCAAAAAGACTATGAGAATTTAGTTCTATTCGATTCCCACGCACTACCACCGGTTTCTCACCTTTTGCATCCACAACGTTTATAAGATACGGTTTGCTATATGCCACTGCAGATACCGCCTCGTGACCGGTAGCATTTCCATCGTAGCGAATTATGCCTCTCACGTTGGGGTGATTAACGGCAATATCAGTTTCACCATATGGTCGCTTTCTCAACAAAATAACCTTTACTCCTTTTCGGGCAAGTTCGAGGGCTTGCTCGGTTCCAAAAACCAAAATCCCGGTGTCGGCACTGTCCGTTATTGGTTCGCCTTTACCAATGAGTTCGTAGTCTTCGAAATTTTCGCGCACTACCTTTTCTGGTTGTTCCAGGGCGTTATTAATGATGAGAGACGCAAGCTGTATTGTCGTTTTTCCTTCGTCCACCATATCCCATAGCGCCCTGACGGTGGCATTAAAGGTCATGCGCAGTGGGCGCCTCTGCAATATATAGAGAACATTGTCTTCAACGGTGAACTCTACGTCCAAAGGGCGCTTTGATCGTGTTTCGAGCCTGTCCCTGACCATCAGTAACAATTCGTAAATTTCGGGAACTGCGGCTTTGAGGTCCTCCGTTTTCTGCAACCGCTTCCTTAGACGGCCCGAAACAATTTTGTCACACTGTATTCTGGGAGCCCATTCTATAACGGGTTTGTTCTCACCAGTCCTTTGATCCCTTGTAAAAAGCACCCCACTCAGGGATTTTTTGCTTCGATTTCCGAAAACCATCGACTGGATAACTACCGCAGTTCCCATGTCGTCGGAGACAGGCGGTTTGCGACTTTTGCGGGCTTCAATGGCAGTAAGTCCCATCCACGAATCGAATACCGCTTCCACCGCGTTTCGAAGCTGAATCGAAGGTTCCTGCGGGAATCCGGTCCCGTATTTTGGGTGTTCTACGCTGTTTAGAATTTTGCGATATTCTCCGACCAACTTGCACAACACTTCTTCTTTATCCACGTCTGCTTCGTCACGAACGTTCCATTGTTCGAGTACCCTGTAAAACTCATCATAAGGTATGCCCAGAACAACCTCACCATACATCCGGATACCGTTGAGGTAAGTGCTTAGAATAAATACAGGATCGTCCCCCTGTGATATGAGGGACTTTACAATTTCATCGTTGAGACCCACATTTAAAACGGTACTGACGGCTCCTGGTAAGGATACAGGAGCACCACCTCTGACAGCCACCAGAAGAGGGAAACCTTCGGTAGCCATTCCAAATCTCCGGGAAAGACGATTTTCCAATTCCACCAGCGCCTTGAGTATGATTCGCCAATGCTCATCACTTAAAACACGACCTTTTGCGAAATATTCGCGGCACACGTCAGTTGTTATCACAAACCCGTCGGGCACCTGAACCGCTCCATGGGACTGGGGGAAATTTTTCTGAATCATTTGAAAATCCTCAATAAGTTTGGCTCCTTTGGCACCCAACTTATCAACTCGCTTGGCATCAGCCTTCTCAAAGGAAAGAACCATTTCTTCCACGCCGTGTCCTCCTGCGCAGATTCCTGGCGCAAATAATTATTTGCTAAACTTAAAATTACTTTATCTACGTAAAATAACAAAGGCAACCTGTCCAAAGCGATGCTTGAACAAAACCAGTTTATTATCTAAGTGGTCCTGCAGTGTGGTAATAATGATACGCCTATTTTCCGAACAGCAACACTTTGGTATTGTGCAAATTGGCATGGGCTTTATTTGATAATTCATCAACGCTTGAAGAACAACACTTTCAGGAGAGATTGCATGGCGATGTCGGGTAACTTAAAGGTTTTGATGTGTGCGTCAGAAGTAGCTCCTTTTGCAAAAACAGGCGGCCTAGCCGATGTAGTCGGAGCTCTTTCCAAACACCTTAGAAAACTAGGTTGTGATGTCAGGGTCGTTCTACCCATGTACAGGCAAACCAAGAGTTTGCAACTGAAGCTTGAAGCTCTTCCGCATAAGATTTTCGTACCTGTCGGAATACATCATTATACTGGTTACTTGTGGAAAACAACCACAGGAGACGGTGTTGAAGTTTACTTGATCGAAAAGGATGAATTCTTTGATCGAAGCTTTCTTTACGGAAACCCCGATCCCGAACGTGGAGATTACGAAGATAATGCCGAACGCTTCATTTTTTTTTGCAGAGCTGTTTTTTCTCTATGCCTTCACATAGATTGGACGCCGAACATATTCCACATTCATGACTGGCAAGCGTCACTGGTAGCTCCATATCTTCAATACCACTGGCGAAATACTGACGAATTCTCCACGGCCAGGTGCTTGCTGACCATTCACAATCTTGCCTTTCAGGGCATATTCCCGGGAAGCTACTACGGGATTACTCACCTGCCCGACCATTTTTTCAACATGGAAGGCATGGAATACTGGGGACAATGTAACTTTCTAAAGGCAGGGATAGTATGCAGTGAATTTATAACCACAGTAAGTCCCTCTTATGCCAAGCAAATTCAAACCCCAGAATACGGCCATGGTCTGGACGGTGTGTTGCGCAATCGTTCGGACAGGCTTCTTGGCATCCTAAACGGTATAGATTACGACACATGGGATCCCGCCAACGATCCATTTACTGTGGCTCCCTTCGATTCGATAAATCTGTCAGGAAAAAAACTATGCAAAAAGCATCTCCTGAAAGAACTCAACCTGACACCGGACCTGCTGGATCATCCGCTGTGCGCAATCATAGGCCGCATGACCTATCAGAAGGGCTATGACCTAGTACATGCTATTGCACCCACCATTTTCGATCATGGCGCTGGTCTTGTCGTTCTTGGCACCGGCATTCCCGAAATCATGAAGCTATTTCGCTCTCTACAGCAAAAGTATCCGGATCGTTGCGCCGCCGTTTTTGAGTTCGACGAAAGTCTAGCGCACAGGATAGAAGCCGGTGCGGATATTTTTTTGATGCCGTCCAGGTTTGAGCCCTGCGGATTGAACCAGATGTACAGCTTGCGCTACGGTACTGTCCCGGTTGTCTATGCCACTGGAGGTTTGGACGATACGGTAGTGGACGCCGTTGAATATCCGGACAAAGGAACGGGTTTTAAGTTTTATAAATATGACGTAGATAATTTCTGGGAAGCTATAAGAAATGCCTTCGACGTCTATGCACAACCGGAAAAATGGCAGAAAATTCAAATACGCGGTATGGAACAGGATTTCTCCTGGTCTCGCTCTGCTCTGAAATATATGGAACTTTATGAACAAATAATAAAAACAGACTGACCTAGAGCCAAAATGGCGGGGTCGACCGGATTTGAACCGGCGGCCTCCGGCGTGACAGGCCGGCGTTATAACCTGGCTTAACTACGACCCCCCATAACCCTGGTGGGCGGAACAGGACTCGAACCTGTGACCCCCGGCTTGTAAGGCCGATGCTCTCCCATCTGAGCTATCCGCCCTTGGAATCCCTGACTGATAAGCAGGATTTCCAAAAGGCACAAATCACTTATCCAAAAAGTCTCTGGGTGTCAAGTAATTTTGAGAGCCGTTCGAAAAAACCGCAACCTATTTCTGCTCAGATGAACATCCACTTCAATGAGCTGTGGAGTCAGACGTAACGGCTTATGTTGCCTGACACCATCGGAGACAAGCCCCTTTAGTTGCCCACAGCTCATAAACCTATAACACTATAACCCGTTTGTGTGCATGCATACAAATAAGCAAATAAAATCAAAAAATCAAGTAACTGTTAATAAACCCCTCCGCCCAGCACGGCGTAAAGTCTGACCTGATTGGCAATTTTTGCCAGACGGAGCGAAATCAATCCCCGCTGCGATGCGTAAAGGGAACGTTGAGCGTCTAGGACTCCCAAATAGTCGTCAATCCCCCTTTTGTAGCGTTCCAGTGAAAGATCATAGGTTTTCTTTGTAGCTGTGACCAAAGATTCCTGAGCTGAGATTTGCTTATCCACAGTGCCTTTTACAGCAAGAGCATCGGCTACTTCCCTGAAAGCCATTTGAATAGCTTTTTCATACTGCGCAAGGGCAATCTTTCGTTCTACCTTGCTGACTCGATGGGCTGCCCACACACGGGCATCGAAGATCGGCATAACAAATTGGGGTAGAAAGTTCCAGGTGCCAGAACCAGACCCGAAGAGCCCGAGAAGTTCATCGCTTGCCGTTCCTACAGTAGTCGTAAGAGAAATTCTCGGGAAAAAGGCAGCTCTAGCAGCACCGATGTAAGCATAGGCTGCTCTGAGCCTGTGTTCTGCAGCCATAATGTCAGGCCGACTTAGCAGCACGTCCGAAGGCAAACCAGGCGAAACCTCTTTCGGTGGAATCACACTCGTGAGATCGGGTGGCAACAGGTCTTCCGGCACCGTGGTGCCCGCAAGAAGGTTTAGGGCATTTTTATCCTGTGCTACAAGTTGTGTGTAGCGAGCAACGTCAACACGAGCCCGGTCCACCTGGGTCTGAACCCTGCGTAAATCCAATTCGGTGGCAAGACCAACTTTATACTGCTGGCGTATAAGTTCATAAATTTCCCGCTGTGTTTTCAGGGTATTTTGAGCGAGTCTAAGATTCTCCCTGTCCGCAGCCAGTGTGAAGTAAGCCCTCGCAACCTCGGAGATAAGCGAAATCTGGGCACTACGGCGGGCTTCGTCTGTCGCCAAATATTCCTCCAGGGCCTTTTTCTCCAAGCTGCGAATGCGACCAAAAAAATCGATTTCCCAGGAGGTGATGCCTACACCAAGGCTGTACTGCTCTTGCGTTACACTTTCCCCACTTGACGAAAGATCCCCTGGCACGCGCTCGATGTTAACACCACCAGTGGCATCCACCGCCGGGAAGAGCTCAGCCCGTTGAACACCATACATGGCTCGAGCCCTTTCCACATTCAGAGCGGCAAGCCGTAGATCCCGGTTATTGATCAACGCAATCTCAATAATTTTTTGCAACCTCTCATCGGTAAAAAATCTCCTCCATTTCAATTGGCCGTTGACCTTTTCTCCAACCTTCACACCCTGGTACGCCTCTCCTCCAGGCCACTTATTCGGAACCGGCATGTCCGGTCTGTGATATTCCGGTATCATCGTGCAACCGGCAAGGCAAAGAAGAACGAAAAAGACCAGCGCAGCTCTTGCCACCATTTAACACACCTCCTGTCGCTCCTCGCCGGGATCATCTACCCTTTGTCAGGCTGTACACAAGAACGAAGAACAACGGTATGTAGTAAAGGTCAATAAAAGTTGCCGAAATCATACCTCCACAAACAGCAGTGCCGATTCCGTTCATTGCCCCGGAGCCTGCTCCTGTAGAAATGGCCAGCGGGAGAACGCCGAAGAAGAAAGCAAAAGAGGTCATCAAAACCGGCCTGAGCCTGATACGTGCCGCCCCAAGCGTTGCATCTATCAGGTTTTCTCCATGAGCCAGCCGTTCCTTTATGAACTGAATAATTAGAATTGCGTTTTTCGTAGAAAGGCCCATGGTGGTTAAAAACCCGATCTGGTAGTAGACGTCGTTGTAGAGCCCTCGAGACCAGGTAGCCACCGTGGCTCCGAATACACCGAGAGGAAGCATTAGCAAATTTGCCAGCGGTACAGACCAGCTTTCATAAAGAGCTGCCAGGCACAGAAAGATAACAAAGACGGAAAACGCATACAGAAGAGGTGCCTGAGCTGTCGCCATTCGTTCCTGGTAAGAAAGGCCGGTCCAGTCATAGGCAATTCCTTTCGGAAGCTTTGAAGCCAGCTCTTCCATAGCCTTCATGGCCTCGCCGGAACTATGCCCCGGAGCCGGTTCACCCCATATGTTTATTGATGGAAATCCATTATATCTCTCAAGCTTTGCCGCACCATATCCCCAGTGTCCCGATGCAAAGGAGAGGAAGGGAACCATCTTGCCAGAGCTGTTGCGAACGTAGATGCGTTCCAGGTCCCTTGGAAGCATGCGGTACGGAGCGTCGGCCTGCACGTATACCTTCTTAACTCTGCCGCCTCGAACGAAGTTGTTCACGTATGCACCACCGAAAAGGGCAGAAATTGCATTGTGAATGGACGTAATAGGCACGCCCATGGAGCCCGCTTTCTCCCAATCAACGTCAACGAAATATTGTGAAACATCATCCATACCGTTAGGCCTGACCCTGGTAACCCTGGGATCCTGTGCAGCCATCATGAGAAGCTGATTTCGACACTGCATAAGCTTTTCATGGCCCACCCCACCGAAGTCAAGAAGTTCAAAGTCAAATCCGGTGGCATTGCCAAGCTCAATGATAGCCGGTGGTGGAAACGCAAACAGCATAGCCTCTTTGATCTGCGAAAATACCCTCATGGCTCTCCCGGCCACTGCCCACACTTTCAGATCAGGCCGGTTGCGCAGTTCCCAATCTCTGAGATTAACAAACCCTATCGCCACGTTCTGCGCCTGACCCGCAAAAGAAATTCCTGCTGCATAAGCAAAGGACTCCACAGCATCTTTTTCTTCGGTCAGAAAATATTGTTCCACCTGTTTCATGACCCTTTCAGTCTGCTCCAGCGTGGCACCCGATGGCAAAACCGCCTGAACCAACAGGATTCCCTGGTCTTCATCCGGAAGGTAGGACGTCGGCAAATGCAAAAACAAATACCCCATCAAACCGACCAATACAAAATAAATGCATACGTACCTGAACCTTTTGCCAAGTACGTGTCTGACCAATCGAACGTAAGCGCTTCTGGATCGGTCAAGTGTTCGGTCAAACCATCGGAAGAAGGGTCTCAGAAAAAATATAGCGTTGTCTGACGGCCTGTGCCCTGGCGGAAGGGGTTTGAGAAACGAGGCACAGAGAACCGGGCTGAGAATAAGTGCAACCAAAACAGACAGGAGCATGGCAGAGGCTATGGTAACCGAAAACTGACGGTAGATAATCCCGGTGGATCCTGGAAAGAATGCCATGGGACCGAAAACAGCCGAAAGAACCAACCCGATGCCCACAAGAGCACTTGTAATCTGATCCATGGACTTGGCCGCCGCTTCCCTGGGTGACAGCCCTTCTTCCGTCATGATGCGGTCAACGTTTTCAACCACGACTATTGCGTCGTCGACTAGAAGACCAATCGCCAACACCATGGCAAACATGGTTAACATGTTTATGGAAAAACCGAGAACCCAGATAACAGCAAAGGTCCCAAGAACCACCACAGGTACTGCAATTGTGGGAACCAATGTGGCGCGAATATTTCCGAGAAAAACCCACATTACGAGAAAAACAAGTATAACCGCTTCAAACAGGGTTTTAACCACTTCATGAATGGCCACACGGGTAAAGGGGGTTGTGTCGTACGGATAGACTACCTTCATACCTCGTGGAAAGAAATGGCTCATTTCCTCAAGTTTCTTTTTGATGTTTTCCGCCGTCTTGAGAGAATTTGCTCCGGGCTCTTTACGAATAGCAAGAAAGGCAGATGGTTTACCGTTGTAGTGAGCTACGATGTCATAGCGCTCGGTTCCAAGCTCTACCCGGCCAATATCCCTAATCCTGACAATTGATCCATCGGGATTGATACGAACAGGGATAGCACCAAATTCTTCAGGAGTTTTAAGATAATGCTGAACTATTACGGCGGTATTCAGGCGCTGACCCTTTACGGCGGGAGCACCCCCGAACTGTCCGGCTGAAACCTCTACGTTGTAGGCACGGATCGCCTTTATCACGTCATCGATAGTTAGCGAGTAATTAGTCAACTTGTCAGGATCGATCCAAATACGCATAGCGTATTCGGTTCCAAAGACCTCCACCTCACCTACACCGGGAATTCTGGCAAGCACCTTTTCCAGGTTAGACTTGGCATAATCCCTGAGATCATTTCCGTCCATGCTGCCGTCTTCGGATATTATCCCTACAATGAGCATGTAATTTCTGGTCGATTTGCTTACCTTTACACCTTGGCGCTGCACCACTTCGGGCAAGCTTGCCATGGCAAGCTGGAGCTTATTTTGGACTTTTGACCACGCCAGATCCGGATCCGTTCCCGGAGCAAAGGTTAGTTGAATGCGACTAGCGCCGGAAGAACCGCTGGATGAAGAAATGTACCACAGTTTATCCAGACCTGTCATTTTCTGCTCGATTATCTGGGTTACGGTGTTTTCTACGGTTTCGGCTGATGCCCCTGGGTAAAAGGCATCAACTGCAATTACGGGGGGCGCCAGGTTTGGGTACTGGGACACCGGCAGAAAATGGATAGCCAGCAAACCCGCACTCATCAGGGAAATTGCGATGACCCAAGCGAAAACAGGACGATCCAGAAAGAATTTCGACAGCATTATTCACCTCCGCCTCCATCGGTGTCCTTTACGGATCCTTGCTTACCCCGGGCTTTCGAAGCCTTGAAGTTTTTCCCAAGGGGCACGACCTTCACCTGCATACCGGGCCGTACAAACTGAATACCTCGCACTATAATTCTGTCACCGGGGGAAAGCCCTGAATCCACAAGCCACTTGTCTCCTACATCCCGATCAATCTGAATCATTCTGAGTTCCACTCTGCCATTTGCACCCACAATCAGAACATATGGTTCACCTTTAGGCGTTCTAAGGACGCTTTCCTGAGGAATGAGAATAGCATCTTTCCTGATTCCTTCCTTTATTACTGCACGAACAAACATCTTCGGTAAAAGCGTCCTTTCTGGATTCGGGAAAATAATTCTGAGGGTTACGGACCCGGTGGTTGGATCTACAGACACGTCCTGAAACTGAAACGTGCCTTCGTGGGGATATACTGTTCCATCTTCGAGTATCAACTTGACTCTGGCATAATCTTTTCCCTGACTGAGCACTCCCTTTTGGAGACGTTTTTTAAGACGCAGAAGTTGAGCAGTGGACTGGGGTACATCCACGTAGATGGGATCGAGCTGATGAATGGTTGCAAGCGGAGTTGGCTGATAAGCTGTAACTATGGCTCCTTCCGTAACGTAGGATGGCCCGATGCGGCCAGATATAGGCGCGGTTATCCGGGTATATCCAAGGTTGATTTTTGCTGTCCTTACCTGAGCTTTCCAGTACTTTATTTCAGCTCTAGCCTGCCCCAGGGCAGCCACGGCATCATCATAGTTCTGTTCACTCACCGCTTTAGTTTTAAGCAACTCCCTATATCGCTTGACCCTCAATTGTATTGCCGGGAGATTTGCTTCGGCTTTAGCAAGGGCCGCCTTTGCATTTTCCAGTGCCGCTTCAAAGGGAGCAGGATCAATCAAGTACAGCAGATCGCCGGCCTTTACGTCCGAGCCTTCCTTGAAATAGCGTTTCATTAAAAGGCCGCTAACCTGAGGACGAATCTCTGCTATACGAAACGCCGATGTGCGACCTGGGAGGATAGTCGTTAACTCCACGTCCTGAGGCTTTACTGTAACAACCGATACTTCCGGAATTCTCGCTTGATGCGACGGCGCCTTTGAACCTCCTCGCTCACAGCCCATCATTAAAAAACTCATTAACAACATGCACAAAATTACTTTCCTGCTCAGAATTGCCATCGCTCCGCTCCTAGAAAAGTTCACGACTGCCCATGCTCATTTACCAACCCGCTAAAAATTATGTTCAGGATTACATCTGGGTTTTCAGGGAATGGATGGCGCTCCGGATCATCAAGCCACAGGCAAAGAAATGCGTTACAAATGCTATCCAGGGCAACAGCCAGCTGGTATGGTTCCGCGATTTTTCGAAAAACTTTCTCTTCTATTCCTCTTTTGAAAACTGAAGCAAGTCTATAAAGAAACCGCTCATATCTTTCGCGGAGTTCACTATCAAGCCCTGCTTTTACATTGAAACTTGCCCCCTGGGTTTCGGCAAAGTAAAGCCGAACAACAGGTGCGCTTTCTATAAACACAGCCCTCTTTGCCTTTACGTAGTTCCTGAGTTTTTCAATCACATTGTCTCCCTGATCCAGGGCATTCGTGAGGGTTTGATGAAACCTATCGGCTTTTTCCCTTATAAGAGCCTTGTATAAATCTTCTTTATTGCGAAAGAACTTGTAAAGCGTTCCAACGGCAAACTCGGCTTTTTGGGCAATTTCATGCATCGAGACGTTGTGATAGCCCTTTTCCGAAAAAAGCTCCAGCGCCGCGCTCAGTAATTCTTGCCGCTGCCTGAACCTTTCCCTTTCTCGCCTTGACAATTTCTTCACCGACACCTTGTGTTCCCCTACTACAGAAAAATTCCATAGAACCTCATCTTCAAGCCATGAACGTGACGTCGCATTATAGAATGACATGTCATCCTGTCAAGCAAAACTTTCAGTGACGAATAAATTGTACGACTTTGGGACATCATTTTCACTGTCGGGGTTTATGTGTGTTGCTTTCTTCAATTCGATAAATTCAGGTTACGCTAATCGATTGTTGTTAAACGTTGGAGTATGGCTTCTTTAATTTGATGTGCTAATCTTGGATTATTGAGTTTTTCGCCACCGGTCGTGGTTACATAAAAAACATCGGCAACCTGAGCACCGGGGGTGCTGATTTTGGCAAGTTGAATGGATAGGCCGAAATTATATAGCACATCGGTGATGGCATAAAGTACACCGGGTCTATCCCAAGTATAAACTTCGATAACGGTATAAAAGTCCGACGAGTTCTCGTCAATGACCACTCGATCCGGTCGTTTTGGTACAAAGTCTTTTTTCAAAAAGGGTGAAGACTTGCGACGCTCGAGCAGCTTCTTTAAATAGTCATCGATTTCGATGGCTTTACTAAGGTCGGAATGCACTTTTGCCCACAATTTATCCGTTTTCATGGGATCAGGCAACATGTCCACGGTAATAACATCAACGGCGATCCCGGTGGTCCTCGTAAATATGTCCGCTGCTAGGATATTAACTCCAGCCGCCCACAATACACCCGCTATAATGGAAAATAATCCAGGCCTGTCCCTGGCGACCACCGTAACATCCCAAATGTCGCCCTTTCTACGTGCCGCATTGAACACAACCCCACCTCGTCGTTCAAACTCACGTTCCATGGCAAAGTGTTCGTAAATTCTAGGGGGACTTTGAGAAATCAGGTATCTAAACGAAAGTTCTTCCAGCCATTTCGCCACAATGCTTTTTTCTTCGTCACTCTGGCATAACTCAAGAACAGCCTGTTTTGTTTTCCTGATCTGTCGAGCCAGATCCCCGCGCCAATCCTTTCGTGTAAGGAAGCGATAAACCTTAAAATAAAGTTCCGCCATTAGCCCTGCCCGCCAGGCATTCCACGCTCGAGGACCTGTTGCTCTAGAATCGGCAATGCTAAGAAGATACAAGAGCTTTAAAAGACGAACGCTTTTGACTTCGGTGGCGCATTTCACAATGGGTTTTTCGTCAGAAAGATCCCTTTTCAACGCTATTTCGGGTATTAAAAGATGATGCTTCACCAGAAACTGTAAGTCCCTTGCCTCCTTTTCAGACAGTCCTAATCTCCTGGCTATTCCGACAACGAGGTTAGCTCCTATTTCTGCATGTCCTTTTCCCATACCCTTTCCGATGTCATGCAGCAAGCCTGCTAGAAAAAGCAGTTTTCGGTCGTTTCGGTTGAGTCCATAAAACAGCCCATTTTTCTCTTCCTTAGCAAGTTGGTGTAATTCGCCAACCGTTCTGATTAAATGCTCATCAACAGTAAAAAGGTGGTAAATATCGTACTGTACGCGATATCTCACATTTTTGAATTCAGGTATGAACCTGGTCAACACACCTGTCTCGAGCATGGTTCTCAGCACGTCGGCTCCATGCCGTACATTGCAAAGAACCTCGAAAAAAAGCTCAGCTGCCTTTCGGCTTTCGCGAACCGAATCATCAATGTATTCAAGGTTAACCCTGATGATTCTTCCCGTCTCGTGATGAAAATGAACACCTCTGCGTGCTGCTTCAGCGAAGATTTTCATAAGCAACAGGGGATTTTTCTCCACAACCCCAGGATCAGAAAAACATATGTGACCATTTTCCAGAAAGAGCTCCCCGTTGGTTAGCGATCGCCGCCTAGTTCTGGATTTCCGTCGGAAAACCATATCGTGCAATCTTTCAAGGAAAAACGTAGTCACCCGGCGCACCCTTGCACTGTGAAGGTAGTACTGCCTCATGAATTCCTCAACTACCTGCCGTCCCCCGTCACTTTCATTATCGCTAAACCACCGAGTTCCTATTTCATGCTGATATGCCATAAGCAGTTGGTCATTTGCTCTTTTGCTGACAGTGTGAAGAGCCAACCTCAGTTCCCATAAAAAGGCTTCGGCCTCAATAAGCCACTCCCTTTCGTAATCTGGTAAAACTTCAGCTGGTATTCCTTTGTAATCCGCTGCATTCCAGAAAACGGCTCCAGCCCATTGTATTACATGTAAATCCCTCAACCCGCCGGGTCCTTCTTTAATGTGAGGTTCTAGCAGGTATGAGCTTTCAGCAAACCTGTGGTGACGCCGACTGATGTATTCCTGTAGCTGTTTTACGAATTTTTTGGTGCGCCGGATACCAAATCTCCCCAGAAGACGAGTTCGCCATTTTTCGTAAAGATCTCTGTCCCCCGCAATGAAATCGGCTGTCAGATGATTGGTAAGAATCGTGAAATCTTTTGAACTCAAACGAAGAGCCACTGATAGCGGTGCAGTGTTGTGGCCAACATCCAGGCCAACATCCCAGAGTCCATAAACGAGTGACCGGATATAATCGTGAAAGGATTTGCTTAGCCGCCTCTCATGAAGAAAGAGTATATCAATATCTGAGCAAAAACTCATTTCTCCGCGGCCAAGACCTCCCACAGCAGCGACAACCCATCTGGATACACTCCCAACGGGCAAGAAAGAAAAGAAATAGGCAAGACTATCCTTAACCCTCTGAGCATATTTCCTGGCCAAGACAATGCCGGAAAAAGTCCTGAAGGGAATTACATCGTTTTGGCTGGAAACAGATCCAAAACTCCGAGCAAATTCCTGACGAGCGGTAATAATCTCATCAATCGCGCGGTTCAGAATTTCACTAGAGGGCATCCTCACCCCATTCACCGGTGCGGATCCTGACGCATTCTTCTATGGGTAGCACAAATATTTTGCCATCACCTATCTTGCCTGTTCTTGCAGATTCGCAAACGGCTTCTACAACCTCTCGAACCTGCTCATCAGCACAGGCTATCTCGAGCTTCACCTTCGGCAGAAAATCCACGACGTACTCGGCACCACGATATATTTCAGTACGACCTTTCTGCCGCCCAAAGCCTTTAACTTCCGTTATCGTCATTCCTTTTATTCCTATTTCCGCCAGCTTATCCTTTACATCGTCAAGCTTGAAAGGTTTTACAATAGCGACAACGAGCTTCATTTCTTCCCCCTACTTCCACGGCCTGTAACCGTGTGCTATAGGCATACGCCTACCGCTACCGAAAGCCTTTGATGTTACCTTGAGAACCGGTGGAGCTTGTCGCCTCTTGTACTCGTTCTTTTCGACCATGAAAATTACTTCTCTGACAGTATCAGCATCAAAGCCCTGTGCGGCAATTTCCTGCTCTCCCATGTTTTCCTCGATGTAAAGTTCAAGTATGCGATCCAGAACGTCGTAAGGTGGAAGTGTATCTTGATCGGTCTGGTTAGGCTTCAACTCAGCAGAAGGTGCCTTTGTAAGCACTCTTTCCGGGATCCACCTGTATTTGTCTCTGAAGTAATGACCAATTCGGTAAACCATGGTTTTTGGAACATCTCCGAGAATAGCCAACCCGCCGTTCATGTCACCATAGAGTGTGCAATATCCAACGGCAAGTTCCGATTTGTTGCCGGTGCTTAAAAGCAACCGACCAAATTTATTTGAGATTGCCATGAGTACAAGGCCTCTTAGGCGTGCCTGAATGTTTTCTTCGGTAATGTCCGGATCCAGCCCTTCAAAAAGCGATGCCAGAGCCTCACAAGCAACATTGAAAAGCGGGCGAATGGAAACAACATCCCAGCCAATTTCAAGCCTTTTGGCAAGCTCGTGGGCATCTTCTAGGCTTTCTGGCGAACTGTACGGCCCGGGAAGTCCCACACCAAGAACCCTGTCCTTTCCCAGACTTAACCTCGCAATGCAAGCAGCAACAGACGAGTCAATGCCTCCACTTAGTCCAAGCACAACCTTATCAAAACCGCACTTTCTCATGTAATCACGAAGTCCCATGCACAAAGCTTCTACGACTTCTTCAACTTCCATAGCCGACCTATCGCGAAACTCTCCGGTCTTCTTATCCAAGTCAAAAACAATCAGGTCTTCCTTGAAGGACGCAGCCTTTGCCGCCACACTACCGTCAGCTAGGTAAACCATGCTGCATCCCTGAAAAATCAATTCATCATTGCCGCCAACCTGGTTTACGTAAACTACAGGGGCACCGATTTCAGATGCAACCCTGCTTAACAAAGGGTTCATTATCTTTTCCATTTTCCCTACAAAGTATGGGGAAGCGGCAATATTTATCACCATGTCAACGCCCAAACCTTTGAGATCCTCCACAGGGTCTTTTGGATAAAACTTTCGAGGTAAAATACCCTCATGATTCCAGATATCTTCACAGATTGTTAATCCCAAGCGCAATCCTTTCACCGAAACCACGACCGTTTTCCTACCTGGTTCGAAATACCGTTCTTCATCGAAAACATCATAAAAGGGCAAAAGCTGTTTGTGTGCCTGAGCTTGAAGCTTACCCGACGAAAAATAAAGCACCGAATTAAAATAAGGCTTGCCGTATAGATCGTTATTTTTCGAAATTGCACCACAGATGATGTCTATTTCGGAACTCATTCGTTCCAGTAAAGGCCAACAGCGGATACTATCCTCCACAAAGGCTGGTCTATCCAGAAAATCCCTAGGTGGATAACCTATGAAAGAGAGTTCAGGAAAAATTACAATATCGCACTTCTGCTTACTGGCCTCTTCCAAAAAGGATTGCATCCTCTCAATGTTGCCATGAAAATCTCCGATTGTGGGATTCATCTGGACAAGTGCTATTTTCATTTGCAACCATCCTTTTGGCGATTTTTGTTGATATGCTCGAAACCATTACTTTATGATTCAAATTTGGTGGAAGCACAAGGGTGCTTGTTAAAAGTTCATTTGTTTGTCAACTAAAACGACTACGGTGATGCGCCCCATGAATTGCTAAAGGATTTAAGCAAAATGACTGTGAAACCGAAGGAAACTCACAACCATTACCTTCATCACCATACCCAGCTTGAAGCAACTACACTATCGGACGATAAGCGAACGATTTTTGCTGTTATGATAATCAATTTGATCATCCCGGTAGTCCAGGTCATTGGAGGCTTGTTTGCTAACAGTATGGCGATAATATCCGACGCAGTACACAACTTCAGCGATTTCACATCACTTATCATAGCTTATATAGCCCTCACTCTTGCATCAAAGAAGGCAACGCCGACTTATACCTTTGGTTTCAGGCGTGCTGAAGTTATAGCCGCCTTTGCCAATGTATTTTTGCTCCTAGGCGTTTGCACTGTCATCGTAAAAGAAGCCATCAGACACTTTCTGTCGGGTGGTGCGGTTGTAGCTCCAACTGTTATAGCACTCGCTGTGGTAGGCATTGTAGGAAACGGCTTGTGTGCCTGGCTACTTCACCGTAGATCCCAATCAAGCCTTAACATTCGGAGTGCGTTTCTTCATATGCTTGCTGACTTCCTGACCTCAATTGCCGTTTGCTTGGAAGGAATTGTGCTACTCTTTCGCCCGTGGTACTGGTTGGATGTTGTTTTATCTTTTGCTATTGTTGGTTTTATATTGAAGAATTGCTGGGGGATTGTCTCTGATGCGATTCACATACTTATGAACGCCGCTCCAAAACATATAGACCTCACAAAGGTAAAGAGAATACTTGAAAAATTGCCAGGTGTTGAGGATGTTCATGACCTTCACGCATGGTCAATAAGCTCATCGAGCACAGGGTTTTCCTGCCACATTGTTGTCCCCGACCGTCCCCTCAGCGAACTTGAAAAGCTAAAAGATAAAATACAAGAGATCCTATTTGACAGGTTCCAAGTTGATCACCCGGTGATTCAGTTCGAGACAACCGGATGTGGGAAATGTAGCTTGATTTGCAGCGATGTTTGTGAAAATGGTAAACATATTAAGGAAATTGACCTTGGAAACAGTTCAATGGAACCTCAAACCCCTACACAAAAGTGGCTGAAACGGTATGCTCTTGTGACTGTTAGACTACTTTTTGGAAGCATATTTATTTACGCATCTATATCAAAAATTTTGCACCCAAAAGAATTTGCGTTAGTTGTTTACAATTACGGACTTCTTCCGGATAAATTGGTAAATCTTGTTGCCATTGTGCTTCCTTGGATTGAATGTTTATGCGGGCTTGCGATTGCTTTAGGTATCTTACATCGAGGAGCTCTGCTTGTAGTAAACGCGCTACTTGTTATATTTACGGGAGCGATCTTGGCCAATATTGCTCGAGGGATGGACATAACGTGCGGCTGCTTTGAAGCAGAACTGTCTCAGGCATCCCGGTTGTCTATGTGGCTCGACGTTCTGAGAGACATAATGCTGCTGATTGTCGGTATAATGCTTTTCATGGTTTACTACGCTCGTAACAGGAAGAAATAATAACAACAACAAAGAAAGGAATGAAACATGAACATTTTGCTGATTTACCCTAAAGTGTCGAAAACTTTTTGGAGTTTTTCTCATGCCCTTAAAATAGTCAGGAAAAAAGCCGCATTCCCACCCTTGGGAGCTCTGACTGTAGCGGCAATGCTCCCGAAAGAATGGAATAAGAGGGTCCTGGACCTCAACACAACACCGCTGAAAGACGACGACCTGAAATGGGCCGATTACGTTTTTATCAGTGCCATGGTTGCTCAAAGAAAATCCACAGAAGAGGTCATACAGCGATGCAAACGATTGGGCATAAAGATGGCGGGAGGAGGGCCACTCTTTCTTTGTTATCACCAGGATTTTCCCGACGTTGATCACTTGATTTTAGGAGAAGGCGAAGCACTATTACCAGAATTCATTTCGGATATCATATCAGGAACCCCCAAGAAAATTTATCGTTCAGATGCTCATCCGCCGCTTGACAAAACCCCTGTGCCCAGGTGGGACCTTATTGACATACACAACTATTCAACAATGAGCATTCAATATTCCAGGGGCTGTCCTTATGACTGCGAATTTTGCGACATAATCGTGATGAATGGTAGAAAGCCCAGAACCAAAACGAACGAACAAATGATCAAAGAATTGGAAGCCCTTTACAAGCGTGGGTGGCGCGGGGCAGTTTTTATCGTTGACGATAATTTCATAGGAAACAAGGGAAAAGTCAAAAAATTGCTTGTGGAAGTCATAAAATGGCAGGAAGAAAAGGGTTATCCGTTTACCTTTTTTACCGAAGCCTCGGTTGATCTGGCCGACGACGACAAACTGTTGGAACTGATGGTGCAGGCTGGCTTCGATAAAGTTTTTCTCGGGCTTGAAACACCCGAAGAAGAAAGTCTGCAGGAATGCGGTAAATACCAGAATCTTAAACATAATTTATCCTGGTCAGTAAGAAAAATACAAAAACATGGACTGGCTATAATGGGTGGGTTCATAATCGGGTTCGACCATGACAAACCGGATATTTTCAAAAAACAGTTCAACTTTATCCAAGACAATGGCATTGTAACAGCCATGATAGGTTTGCTTACGGCGATTCCCACAACGAGGTTGTACAAACGGCTGGAGAAGGAGGGGCGCATACTGTTTGATCCTTCTGGCGATAATACTGACAAAGAAGGAAGTCTTAATTTTATTCCCAAAATGGATAGAGATTGGATCATCAGCGAATATCAAAAATTGATGAAGAAGGTTTACGAGCCCTCAGTTTATTACCGAAGAATTTTGAGATTTCTGAAGCTTTACAATAAGCCCAGAAAGCGGGGGAAAATTTTACTCGAAGATCTCATAACTTTTCTGCGATCTCTCTGGTATATGGGTATTCGAGATTGTGAAAGGGGACGGAGATTTTTCTGGAAGGCTTTGTGGACTGCGATAACCCATTATCCTAAATGTTTTGTCGAGGTCGTTACTTGGGAGGTTTATGGCTATCACTTCAGGAAACTATTCTTTGAGGAACGTTGATATTAAAACAACAAAAAATCGAGAGAGGAGAAAGGAATGAGAAGTGTTCACATCTTCGACACCACACTCCGAGATGGGCTGAAGATTCCTGGAGTTTTTTTGCTACCGGAGGAACGCATTCAGATTGCAAAACAGATTCAGGACCTTGGTGTGGACGTTATTGAAGGAGGATTTCCCGCTGCATCGGAAAGCCAGTATAAAACCCTGCTTCAAATGGCTGATGTAATTAAGGACACTATTTTCTGCGTACTTGCGAGGGCCACCAATCCGGAAGATTTTAAATCTGCTGGAGAGGTGCTCAAGCGTGTGGCAAAGCCTAGGGTCCATACCTTTGTTCCGGTGTCAAAATCATACAGAGATCATTTCTTGAAAAAATCGCTTGAAGACACGCTTGAACTTGCTGAAGAAGCTATAAAGAGAGGATTCGATATTGCCTCAGAGGTAGAATTTTCGCTTGTGGATGCCTTCAGGGCTGATGAAGATGATGTCATCCGAATGGTGGAAGTAGCTCTGGAAGCTGGTGCCACAGTGGTTAACCTTGCTGATACGGTTGGCTACGCAACACCTTGGGGTGTAGAAGATTTGTTTTCAAGGTTGGTTGACCGATTCGGAAATGAAGCGCGTTTCAGCATACACTGTCATAACGACCTTGGAGTAGCCGTGGCAAACTCGATTATGGCCCTTAAAGCGGGTGCAGCACAGGTCCATTGTACGGTGAACGGCATTGGCGAACGGGCAGGAAATGCATCCCTTGAAGAGATAGCGGCTTTTTTGAAGAGTCACGCCGCCGAATTGAATTTAAGTACGTCAATCAAACTCGAGAGGATCTATCAGGTGTGTCGCATAGTAGAACGTCACACAGGAATTGCCATGAGCCCTCTGAAGCCTTTAACCGGCTCGAATGCCTTTACCTGCGATGCAACGATTCCACAGCTTGGAGATGCAACGGACACTCCACCATTTTACATCCTTACCCCGCAAGACCTTGGCGTAAGTGTTGTAGGCAACGATCTCGATCAGGACACTACCTATGAAACCTTTAAAGACCGCGTAGCAGCTCTTGGTTATTTGCTAACGGAAGATCAGTATGAAAAATGTTACAAGCGTTTTAAGGAACTAGCAGATAAAAAGGAACAGATTTTCCGTTCTGATCTTGAATTGATTGTGCACCAAACCTTGTATCAGGTTCCACAGAAATACAAATTACTGTACTTAAACGTAACGGCGGGTTCAATTCCCGTTCCTCACGCGACAGTTCAGATGGAAATTGACGGCCAGATTGTGCAGGACGCGGGTTTTGGCCACGGTCCCGTAGATGCGACGTTTAAAACGATCTTCCGAATGGCAAAACGTTTCCCCAAATTGATTCACTATGAAGTGAACGCCGCAACTTCCGGAACCGATGCCCAAGGCGAAGTGCTTTTGAGACTGCAAGAAGGTGATGTCGTAGTTGATGGGCGAGGTGCAAACATTGATATTGTCCTCGCCAGTGCTCATGCTCTGGTAGATGCTTTAAACAAACTCGAACACTACGGACAAAAACAGGAAGTCTCCGAATACACCGATGAGGAAGGCTGGACGATAATTCTTTGATGATTAGAAGAAAGGCGTGCACGAATGAGCGCAATGCTCTACGTGCACGCTACAAAACCATATCAGAAAGTTGAGTATATCTCCGGGTAATGAAGATTTTTATTGTCGAACCCATAGAGGGCGGTTCAATCCCTATTGCCCACTATTGTACCAAAGCCTTTCACCAGCTAGGACACGATGTTTTTACCTTCAAAGGATCAATGTTCCTGCCTGTATTTAATTATATCAGAAAACTTACATCTGGAAATTCAGATCACCCACTGAGCAGATTATTTGTCCAATTTTTGGCTAATACTGTGCAAATATGCATTGAAGAAGCTGCCCCGGAAGTTGTTTTAGGAGTTTCTCAATCTCCCTTATTCCCGTGGAATCTGTCTTTATGTCGGAAACGCCGAATAATCACGGTTTTTTGGTTCCCCGAGGATTGCCGAAGATTTCTCGCCTGGAGGCAGCTGGCACTTCAATCGGATTACTTCTTTATCATACAAAAAGAACCCATCTTATCGGAAGTTCGAAAACTTTGCCCTCGTGCTGCCTATCTTCCCCTTGCGGCAGACCCTGAAGTTCACAGGCCCGTTAAGGTCGATCCAGACGAAAAGGCCTATTATGGTTCTGACGTTTCCTTCGTTGGGGCAGGTTACCCTAACAGGTTGCATGCTTTCAAGTTTCTAACGAATTATAATTTGAAAATCTGGGGAAATGGATGGTTATCGCAGGGTGCAACTTCTCTTCGTCCTTTTGTACAGGATAATAGCCGCCGCATATCTGTTGAAGAATATGTTAAAGTTTTTAATTGCTCAAAGATAAATATCAATCTCCATTCGTCTCTGAATCCCCAGGGCATTGGAGGAGATTTTATCAATCCTAGGACCTTTGAAATTGCCGCCTGCAAAGCATTTCAGCTGGTTGACAGGCGAACATTAATTAATGAAATTTTCACAAACTCAGAAATGGTAACTTTTGCGACAATAGAAGACTTAAGAAAACTTATAGACAAATTCCTCGCCAACGATGACGCGCCAACGATGACGAACGGAAAGAATATGCCGAACGGGCTTACAGGAAGGTTTTAACATATCATACCTATACACATCGAATAAGCCAAATTCTCAACATAGTATGTAATGACCTGTAAGTCAGAAGCGTAAACTGCACCATCTCGATCCCGAAATCTCAAAAAACTAACCTACCACAACCGTCACCTTTTTCCTGCACCTGCTTCCTTATTCCTGATTAAATGAGTAAGTATTGAGATTCTTACCACACACAGCCATGCAAGTAGAGTAGTAGTTGATAAACCACTATCCG